>JAFTVC010000021.1 GCA_017465925.1 Clostridia bacterium
AAATGAATAATGCATTTTTAACTTTTGTAAAAAGGGTTAAAGTACAAAAAAGAAACAACGAGAACAAAAGATTAATTAAAGGAGTAAAAAAATATGAAAGGGACAAAAAGACAAAATTTAGCACTTGCAATTATGGTTGCAATGCTACTAATATTTTCAATGTCAGCAGGAATAAGTTTTGCTTATTTTTCTGCTACAAAAACAAGTGCTGACCAAACATTAAAGTTTGGTAAACTTGTTGTTACTGTAAATGATGGGGCAAGTGATATTATTTCAATTACAAGTGATGCAGAAATGAGCGACACAAGTGTAATTGCATTAAGTGGTACATTGGGGCTTGAAGAGAGTTCTTCAAATGCTTTTATTAGAATAATGCCCAATGTTGCTATGGAATATAGTAATGGTACAGCAGTAGATACAACAGCGGTAAGTGCGTTTAAAACATTGCTTTTAACTGGACTAGCGGATGCGGATAGCACAGGAATAATGCAAAAGGTTGGGAAATATGTTTATTATGCAGGAGATTTTACAGAAAATACAGCATATAATTTTGCAAGTAAATCAATCAATTTAGCATCTTATGCTTTCAATGATGCGTGGCAAGGGGCAACTGTAACAATAAGTTTTACAATTCAAGCAATTCAATCAACTGGATTAGGGCTTGATTTGTCATCATATTCAACTTATGCAGATAAAGCAACTGCTATTTCTAATTTATCTGCGTGGGATACTTTTGGTATTACAGTTTATGAGGATGGTCTTGCTTACACTTTAAGTGATGATGGAACTTATTATTCAGTAAGAGCAAAAGATAGTAGCGTTACGGGCGATGTTGTTATTTTAAATGAAATTGATGGCATTCCAGTAACTACGCTTGAAGAAGATGCTTTTGAAAATTGCAGTGGCATTACAAGTATTCATATTCCTAGTAATGTAAATGCACCAGAATATAATGTTTACTCAAAAGATGGGTTGGAAATTTATATTGATAGTGAAGATTTTATTTCTTTTAATAATAGTGTAGGGATAGAAAGTTGTGGTGTTAATATGGATAATGCTTTTGGCGAAAGTCCTTGGACAGTTTATTTGCATACATCAATCATTCCTGGTGACCTAATGTCTGGTTCTAGTTATAGTCATTCATATATTGGACTTGTTGGAGATTATCACAAAATTGAAGTAACAAAAAATTAAAATGTGAATAATTGCATATTTTAGTGTTTAAGTCATCAAATTAAATATGATAGAAATAAAAAAATTTGTTGTAAATTAGGCAACAAATCTTTTTTTATAGTACTAAAAAAGCAACTTGATTATATCAAATTGCTTATTGTTAAATGGCTAGAAATATTAGTAAATTTATTTGCATTTATTTATAATGAGTAAATGATAGTTTGGTAGTGGGGGTTGTTTTAGCAGAATAAATTTTATATTGCTCAATGCTTTGTTTTTTTAATTTTCTTTATATAAATCTTCTTCTACAAGTTCAAATAAATCTTTCAAAGAGTCGGCATAAGTATTTTCATTTTCACCTTGATTAATGCCTGCTATGATTTGTTCTAAATCTTGCTTGCTATTAAGTAGTTCTTGGTAAAATTCGTTTATGTTTTCATACGTTGTAAAATCAGCACCTATGCTTATATAATATTTATTGCAAAATTCAAGCATCATATTTAAAATAATGTCAAAGTCTTCAATTTGTGTATCTTCATTAATTACAAAATATTCTAGCATTGTTGATAGATTTGAAATAAATTGCAATTTAATATTTGCTTGTTCAATTAGTTTTTCTTTGAAAGCATTTACAAGTTCGTTTTGATATTCGCTTATATGATTATTGTTATAAAAATTTTCTATCTCTTCAAGTTCATTTTTTTCCAAAATGCGTAAATCTATTTGCTTGTGGGTAGTTTCCAAATGTTGTTGTATTGTGTCTTTATATGATTTTTCCTTTGATTTGCTTTCTTTGCCATAATTATCTTTTACATATAATTTAATTTCATTGTTTGCATCTAAAAATCCCGCTGTGTTTAGTTTGTTTACTATGATTTCAGTTGCTTCTTGTGCTGTCTTCCCAACTAAATTTTCTTTATATAATAGAATAACGCCATCTTTATTTAATCCATATTGATTTGTAACTTTGTCATTTTTATCTATTTCTAGTCTAATGCTGGGGTTGACATCAATAGTAACATAATATGTGCTAGGCGTGGAGTTGCCATTTGAAAGTGCTATTGGTAACATAATTGCTAGGCATAGTACTACCACGCACGCAAATGATATAAATGCAAATCTAAAATTAAATGTTTTTGTCTTTGTTTTGCTGTTGTCGCTTTTAACTTGTGCTTGCAAGTTTTGCATATTGTTTTGCTTAATTAAATTCCAGTCTATTTTTTCTTTTATTGACGCTTTTAAATTTGGGATATTGTTTTCAACTTCTTGCTTAATTTTCTTGCTATATTTTCTCATTGTAAACCTCCTTATAAAAGTGTTTTACTTTTTTTAGTATTTGATTATATTTCCAGTTTAGTGTAGATTTAGGCTCGTTTAATATCTTTGCAACTTCAACTCGCCTGTAACCTAATATAACTGTGAGTTCTAAAATCTTGTATTCTTCTTCTGTTAGATTCTCTTTGCAGTAGTCCAGTAGTGGAGCATCAAATTTTGTTACCATCTCGTAAGAATGATTTGTAGCAATATTTACGCCAATAGGGGACTGATTGTCAAATTCTTCTGCAAAATCTATGTAATCTATTTTGTTTGTTTTCTTTTTTTCATCCAGTGCAGTATTTCTTGCAATGATTAGAAGATACGAAAAAGGGTTGTAATTTGATTCAATTTTATGCAGTGAGTTAATAAATTTAATGTAACTATCTTGCATTATGTCTTGAATAGTGCTCTGGTCGTTTATTATTTTTTTGATTGTGTAATAAACTGATACTTTTGTTAAATCATAAAATTCATCAAAATATTCACTTTCACCCTTTTTTAAATGTTCAACTAATGACATTAATCTATGTTTGTTCATTATTCTTCCTTATGTAATACGATTTAAATTTAAAAAATTCTAATATAAAAATGATTTTTTGCTTAACCACTAGATTACTTGCAATTTAAGCATCTCTAATGTTTAATATGACATTGCTTAATAAACAAAAAACTTATGCAATAGCATAAGTTGTTTACTAATTGGCTCCTCAAGTAGGACTTGAACCTACGACATCTTGATTAACAGTCAAGCGCTCTACCGGCTGAGCTATTGAGGAATATTAAATTTTCATATCATAAGTGTTATTCGCTATCGCTTTATCACTATTGACTTCATTATTATATACAATAAAAAATAATTTGTCAACACTTTTTTCAACTTTTTTTAAATTTTTTTGAAAAATTTTTTTGAAATGAAAATATTAAATATTTTTCAATACTTATTCATAGGTGAAATGGAAGAATGTTGTTAATTTGAAATAGTTTCTTGTGTTTAAGTGGCTAGTTTAGTAGATTAAGAAGTAATTTAATTTTCGCTATTCTTTTCATTAATTCGTTTAAACCTTTCTTGGTCATCTATTAGTGCTTTTAGATAGCCAGTCGCTTGTGCTAGGCTTGTTTTGTTAAGTTCAATTAAATATTTAATTGCTGTCTTTTGTTCTTCTGTGTAAATAGTCTTGTTCTCAATCTCGTTTTCTAATAAATAATCTATTGAAACATTAAAAAAGTTTGACATTCGCTTTAATACTTCTATGTTAGGTTCTCTTGTGCCTTTTTCATAGTTGTGTATCGCTTGTGTTGTTAGTCCTAAATTTTCAGCAACTTCTCTTTGACTTAAATTTTCAGCCTTTCTTAACTTAATTAATGTCTTCATTTTTAACTCCTTAATTGTTAGAATACACGATTTGTTTAAATTATTTCAAATATTATGCCTTTTTGCTTGACAAATTAAACATAATGTTTATAATCTAATTTATAAATTAAACGCTTTGTTTAAATTAAAGGGGGGTGAAAAGGAGTTTACAAATAGGAAAATTGGGAAATATTGCATACATTTATGAATAATGAAGTTATTTAAGGTTTTTAATTTTAATATTCATTTATATAACATTGCTAAAAATTGATTTAAAAGGAATTATTCATTTATGAATAATGCTTAATTAAAAATGGAAATACAATATGCCATCTTCTTGTAAAAGCGTGATAAGTATCAATATTTGATTAAAGAAAGATAAAAAAATAATTATTCATTTATGAATAATGGTTAATTGAATTTGATTATTTAATAGTGCGACTTTAAACAATGCAAAAAAAAGATTATTCATTTATGAATAATGCTGTTTAAAATTAATAAGTGTTTAGGTGGAATATGCATAAATGAATAATGTATTTTTAACTTTGGCAAAAGGGTTAAAGTGCAAAAAAGAAACCAACAATATTATGCGAAGTTGGGATAGCGAGAAAGTTTACTTTCTCATTTGACCAACAAGCATAATTCAAACTGTGATGCACAACTTGTTGTGGTGGTTGCGGAACGCAACACAAAATTAAATTTTATTTAATTTTATCATCACATAGTTTCTAACAAAAGATTAATTAAAGGAGTAAATAATATGAAAGGGACAAAAAGACAAAATTTAGCCATAGCAATTATGGTTGCAATGCTAGTAATATTTTCAATGTCAGCAGGAATAAGTTTTGCATATTTTTCTGCGATAAAAACTAGTACAGACCAAATATTAAAATTTGGTAAACTAGTAATTACAGTAAACGATGGAGCAAGTGATGTTATTTCAATTACAAGTGATGCTGAAATGAGCGATACAAGTGTTATTGCATTAAGTGGTACAATAGGGCTTGAAGATGGTTCTTCAAATGCTTATTTAAGGATTAAACCAAATGTTACAATGGAATATAGTGATGATGCAGAAGTTGATGCAGATGCAGTTAGTGAATTTAAATCTTTGCTACTTACTGGATTAAGTGATGCAGATAGCACAGGTATAATGCAAAAGGTTGGCAATTATGTTTATTATGCAGGAGATTTTACTGAAAGTACAACTTATAATTTTTCAGGCAAGTCAATTAATTTAGCATCTTATGCTTTCAATGATGCTTGGCAAGGGGCTAGCGTAACAATAAGCTTTACTATTCAAGCAATTCAATCTAGCGGATTGGGACTTGATTTATCTTCTTATGGAACAAATTCTGCAAAAGCAACTGCTATTTCTAATTTATCTTCATGGGGAGAAAGTTTTGTAGAGCCTATTTACATTGACAGTATTGCAACATATACTTTAAGTAATGACGAAAGTTATTATTCAGTTAAGGCAAATAGTACAAGTGTTAGTGGTGAGTTAAATATATTAAGTGAAATAAGTGGCGTTCCAGTAACAACAATAGAAGCAAATGGATTTGAAGGCTGTACAGCGCTTACAACTATTCGTATCCCTAGTTCAATTACGACAATAGGGGCTAATGCTTTTAAAGGCATAAGTGTTGATTATACAGATAAAAGGGTTAATATCTTTATTGATTGTATGGAAGACCCTGGACTAGTGGCTAGTAATGTCTTTGGTAGATATACCATAGCAATTGGTGGGTATGATACAACTAATAATATATATATCATAAAAGGCTCAAACATACCTACAACTGTAACTTGGTTTAGTAGTTCTGATGTTACAAAGACTTCAAATGCAGTAACTGGCTATGATAAATATATTGAGAAGGTTATTGGTGGAGAGCCATTATAGAAATAAAAATACAAACTTATTGTTATAAGTTTGTATTTTTATGAAATTAAATTTTTTTCAATTATGCAACAGTTACACTTTTGGCTAGATTTCTTGGTTTGTCAGGATTTTTATTTAATTTTATTGCAGTGTAATATGCTAATTTTTGCATAGGTATAATTGAGTAGAGTAGCATATTGATTGATGAATTACCGCTAGATAGTTTAATGCTATAATCTACAAGTGCTTTTGGCAAAGTTTGATTACTTAACAATAATACTTTACCACCCCTTGCTTTTACTTCGCTTAATGCACTAATCATTTTGTCAGTATAATTAGCATTTGTTAAATAAGCAATTATTAATGTTTCATTGTCAACAAGGGCAAGTGTTCCATGTTTAAGTTCACCAGAAGGGTAGGCAGAGGAATTAATATAAGTTATCTCTTTTAATTTTAAACTCGCTTCCATTGCGGTTATGTAGTCTTCGCATTTACCCAAAAAGAAAATTGTTTTATAATTGATTAATGTGTTCGCGAATTCTTTTTCAAATTCTGCATTGAGCAATTTTGTAATTTCATTATAGTCTATCTTTATATCGTTTAAATTTAATTCAAGATTTTGTCTTTCCGCTTTAATTTTATTCGCTAAATAAAGGCACGCAAGATTACAAGCATTATAAACCTTTGTTGAAGCGACAGCAACTTCTTTACCAGCAACAATAGGCAAAACATAATCGCTCAAATTTGCTAATGTGCTATAACTTGTATTTGTAATACTTAAACAAATACAACCATTTTGTTTTGCTTTTTTAAGTGCTAAAATTGTGTCAAAAGTTTCTCCACTTTGGCTAATCATTACAAATAAATGATTTTTATTGCAAAGAGTAGGGCTATCTATCCATTCACTTGCAATATGTGATTGTGCATCAATTCCGCATAATGATTGCACCATAAAAGCACCCACGCAAGCAGAATGATATGCTGTTCCGCAAGCAATAAAATGTACTTTCTCAAAGCGAGATAAATCTATATTTAATTTATCACTTGATTCAAGTTTTTTCATAGTATCATTTAATGCTTTTGGAATGTCAAAAATTTCTTTAAGCATAAAATGTGAATAATTATTTAGGCTAACTTTATTTTCATTAATATCATATTTTTTTGAAGTGCCCTTTATTTCGTTCAACTCTAAATCAAAAAACTTTATTTTAGATTTTTTGAGTTCGCAAATTTGATTTTCACTAACTTCAAAATATGTGCTTGTTTGTTTAGGGAATGTTATTAAATCACTGCTTGCAATTACAGTATCTTTATATTTACATACATAAATAGGGCTTTCCTTTCTTGCAATAAATATAGTGTTATATTCACCCTTAACAATACATTCTATTGCGTAACTGCCTTTTAATTCCTTAATAGTTTTGCAAAATGCTTCAAGGGCAGTTTTACTGCGTTGTAAGTTATAATCCATAAGTTTTGCAATAACTTCACTATCACATTCTCCATAAAATTTGTACGAGTTTAATTTGTTTTTAAGTTCTTCATAATTTGTTATTATTCCATTATGTACTATTGCTACATTTTCACTTGTATGGGGGTGGGCATTAGAAGTTGAAATCTTACCATGAGTTGCCCATCTTGTATGTGCAATCAAACATTCAGTGCTAACTTCGTGGTTATTAATATTTTTTTCTAAATTTTCAATCTTTCCTGTGCTTTTAATAACTTTAATTTCTTTGTTAGTATTTAAAAATGCAATTCCACTAGAATCATAGCCCCTATATTCAAGTTCATAAAGTGCATTAATAGCAACCTTATCAATGTTTTTGCATTTTCCTATTATTCCATATATTCCACACATATAAAACTCCCTTTGCTTATATTCCCATTTATATATGTAAAAAAATATTTTATTGTGCTGTTTTTCTTGCAATTATCTTAATTTTAAGGTAAAATATTTAAGATTATTTTTGCATTTTAAAATAATTGTAAGCAGATTTTTTGCTACACTAAATTTTGCGTTTTGTAGTTTTTTAGAATGTGAATATAAATTTAAAGTAGAGAAGAATGTTTATGGAAAATATGAATACAATAAATAATGAAGATAAAGATATAATAAAAAGAGCGTATGAATATAGAAAAAATGGTTACAGTTTAAAAGATGCTTCACTTGGATATTTGGTAGGTGGATTTTTATCGCCAGTTATAGCAATTTTAGTTATATTGGTTGTTATTTCATTTATTTCAGCAGTTTCAGGAATTGACTATGATACATTACTAGAAACAAGGCCTTTTGATATTATAATCTTGTTAGGTGCGGAAATTGGATTCATTGCATATTTCCTTTATACGTTGTTTTTTAGTAAAAGAAAAAATCGTTTCAAGTCTAGATTAGGATTTTCATTTAAAAAATTTGACTGGCTAATTTGTGTTGTAGTTATTATTCTTGCTATTGCAATGTCAGTACTTACTTCACAATTTATTTCTGTTATAAATCATGCGTTAGCATCTATTGGCTATGTTAGAGAAAGTTCGTTGCCTTTTGCAATAGATAGTGTGGGCAATATGCTTTTGGGACTTGTTGTTATGGCATTAGTTCCTGCAATATGTGAAGAGTTCCTTTTTAGAGGAGTTGTTCTTGGCGGAATGTTGAGCGTTGCAAAGACAAATAAAGCAAAAATTATTTGTGTAGTACTTTCTGCTCTTTTATTCGCGCTAGTACATCAAAGTGCGTTACAATTATTTTATCCGTTTATAATGGGACTTGTATTTGGTTTTATTTACTTGTACACTAACAACTTACTTTATGGAATGATTTTACATTTTGTAGGAAATGGCTTTGTAGTTGTAGCAAATTATTACAATTACATAAAAGGAATTACAGCAGTAGAAGTTACATATAATTTATCTTATGTGTTAGGGGCATTAGCACTTTTAATTATTGCATTGGCACTTGCATTTAGTGCAATATTGTTAATTAAATATATAATGAAAAATAAATCACCATTTTTAGTGGAAGAGAAGAAAATAGATGAAGTGGAAGTTGAAGAGATAAATAATAGTTTAGATGAAAATCAAGTTGCACAATATTCACAAAATAAAAATGTTGAAAAATTTGTAAAAGAGAAAGATAATAAAACAGGCAAAATTATTATGCTTGTAGGTCTGCTTTTTGGTGTGTTTATGCTAGTAGTTGATTTATTGACAAGTATGGTATAAAAACCGCTAAAAATGCGTAAAAATCAAGTAAAATAGAAGGCGATTTATGGATAAAAACAATATAGATAAATCCGATTTGGAAATTGAAAAAGAAGAAATATTTTTTGTAGAAGATGAATATATTAATATTAGGCTTGATAACTATCTACTTGAAAAATTGCAAGGATTTACAAGAAGTCAAATTAAGCATTTAATAGAAAGTGGGTTAGTATTAATTAATGGCAAAATTAAAAAGGCTGGGGAAAAGTTAAAAGCGAAACAAGAAATAAAAGTTTCAATTCCTAAAACGAAAGAAGTTAGCATTGAAAAAGAAGATATTGATATTGACATTGTTTATCAAGATGAAGACTTGGCTGTAATTAATAAAAAGCAAGGAATGGTAGTGCATCCAGCGGTTGGTAATTTAAGTGGCACTCTTGTAAATGCTCTGCTTTTCAATATAAAGGATTTAAGTGGTATTAACGGAGAAATTAGACCCGGTATAGTTCATAGGCTTGATAAGGATACATCAGGGCTTTTAGTTGTAGCAAAAAATGATAAGGCACATTTAAATTTATCAAAGCAAATTCAAACAAAAGAATGTAAGCGACATTATAAAGCGATAGTAATAGGTAATTTGAAAGATGATAGTGGCACTGTTCAAACTTACATTGGAAGAAGTAGTAAAGATAGAAAGAAAATGGCAGTGGTTGATGAAACAAAGGGCAAACTTGCAATAACAAATTATCAAGTAATTGAAAGGTTTAAAGGTTATACTTTTGTTGAGTACGAGTTAAAAACTGGAAGAACGCATCAAATTAGAGTTCATAGTGCATATTTAAAAGCACCCATTTTAGGAGATTTTGTTTATGCTCCAAATCAAAAAAATAATTTTAAACTAAATGGGCAACTTTTGCATGCGTATAAACTTGAATTTACACAACCAACAACTAACAAGCAATTATCTTTTGAAGTAGCATTACCAAATTATTTTGAAAATGTATTAGAAATACTGAAAAATAATTATAAAATATAATGCAAATAATTGCAAATTTTAAAATTTTTGTATATACTATTTTTGATTATCTTTTAATAATAAAGGTGTCAAGTTATGCTTAATTAATTGTGATTTAATTATTAAATGATAAAAGTTAAGCATATTTAATAAAATAAAAGGAGTGAAATTATGTCTAAAAAAGGCGGTGGCTCATCAAAAGATTGGCGTAGTTTTTTAAACCTATTTGCATTTATAGCAATAGCACTAATTGGCGTTTGTTTGCTTTTAGGGAAATTAGAAATAGGTGGCGGTATTATTAGTGCTTTGGCACTTATTGGTAATGTGATTGCCTATGTTATTGTTGCTATTGGTGGTTGGTTCTACATAGCAAATAGGAAGAATGTTTGGCTATGGGTAATTTACTTTGTTTCAATCGTGTTAATAGTAATTTCTTATATTATTTAAACATTTTTATAAAAGAAGGCTTTAATGTGAATTAAAGTCTTTTTTGTTTTGATAGTTTATTGGTTTAAGTTTTAAATGTAGAGCTGTAAATTCTAAACTAAAACTATATTCAACAAAAAATTACATTATTTTAGCATTAAGTTATTAAAATTATTGACAAATTAAAATCTTTAATTTAAAATAATCTATTATGAATTGCATTTATCTATATAACCCAAATAGTGGGAAGAGTAAATATAAAAATAAAAAAGATTACATAGTTAATAGGTTACATGAAAAATTTGAAGTAGTGGATTATTATGAAACAAAGTCAAGGGAAGAAGCAATGGAACTTGCTAAAAATGCTTGTGGTTATTATGATGCACTAATTTTTTCTGGTGGTGATGGTACTGTTAATGATATTGTAAATGCGGTTGCAGATTGTGAGCATAAGATTGCACTGGGCTACATTCCAAGCGGTACTTGTAATGATTTTGCCAGGTCATTAAAAATTCCTAATAACATTGATAAGGCATTAGACCTTATAATTAATGGGGAAGTTAAGAGTTACGATATTTTTAAAGTGAACGAGCGTTATGGTGTTTATGTTTGTGCTAACGGAATATTTACATCAGCAAGTTATGACACAAAGCAAAAGTTTAAAAAGAAACTAGGTAAGATTGCTTATTATTTTCATTCAGCAGGGGAAATATTTAGGACAAGAGCAAATGAAGTTGTGGTGAATGTAAATGGAGAAGAAATAAAATTGAATTCAGTATTAACATTATTCATTAATTCCTGTTCGGTTGCTGGTTACAAATTTAATAAGAAGTCAAATGTTAATGATGGATTAATGGACTTTGTTGCTATTACTCAAAAGGAAGATAAGAAAAAACTTACTTTAAAATCACTTTTAATTGTATTCAAAATGTTCCTGTTTGGTTTAGATTCTGTTAAAAAGTATAAAAGTGTTAAATATTTTCAATTTGATTCTTGTACAGCATCTTTTAAAGATGAAACAATAGTAAACATTGATGGCGAAAATGGTGGAGTACAAGATTTTGAAATAAAAGTTTATAAAGACTACATAAATGTTTTGACAAAATCAAATTAAAAGTAGTACAATAAAAAGAGTATTCAACAATTTTAAAATGCTTAAAATAATGTAAAAAATCAAGTCAACAAAAACTAATAAATTGAGGCTATTTTATGTCGGTTAATAATGAACTAGTAGTTGTAGATGGACAAAAGGAAAAGAAATATAAAGAAATTCCAATATCTGCACTATTTTATCCAGTTATATTTGTGCTAGTAAGTTTGCTAGCAGAAATGGTTAATTTTGTTTATTTAGGTTATGGGTTATTACCTAAATATATTATATTTGACCTTGCTTTTTTCTTGTTTGGTGCTGGACTTATTTATCTTGTGCCAAAAAAGTGGATGAAACTTACAATATTTTATGTGTTTTTTGTATTGCAAATAGTTTTAAATTGTGTAAATGTAACTATGAATAACATATTTGGTGATATATTGTCATTTGATATGTTAAAATTAGGTGGTGAAGCGGTTTCTGCATTTTCGTTTGAATTTTTAGATTTTGTTAACATTGCTATCAATATTCTACTTTTAGTAGTATCAATCTTACTAATCAAAGGGATTGATAAAAAGATTGATTTAAAGGCAGTATTTAACAAGAAAAGAAAATATGCATTGTTAATGTGCGGTATATTAGTTATTTGGGGTTGTTGTGGTTCTTTCTTCTTTTTAGGTAGAGAAAGTTTGCAAGAAGTTGAAGCATCAACAGACCTTTATATTGTTGAAAGTGATGTTTATTTATACGATAGTTTGTTTTTGAAAACAGAAGCATTTAAAAAATTTGGTACGTATGGTTTTTACTTAAAAAGTTTAGAAAATCTTGTTTTTGTAAACGAAGATGATATTAATAGAAAAGATTTAGATGCGTTTGTTAGTCAAGGTGAAGGATATAAAGCAAATTCAAATTATTCATCAATTGCACAAGATGATAATTTAATTGTTATAATGTTAGAAAGTTTTGAGTGGTTTGCTATTGACCCAATTTATACGCCAACACTTTATAGTTTAAGGACTGAAACAGGTTATAGTCTTGAAAACTTTTATGGTAGAAATAAAACTAATGTCAGTGAAGATATTTCAATTTTGGGTTCAATGCCTAAAAATTCAATGATGATTGATTACTATGAGCAAGTAGGAATAACCGTTCCTTATAGTTTGCCTAATTTATATAAATCAAACAATGAAAATGCTAGTGTGAATTATTACCATAGTTATATAGAAACATTTTATAATAGAAATGTAGTAAACAAGGCACTTGGATTTGACGATGTTATTGGTTTGGAAGAAACAAAAATCAAAAATAAGAGTGAAGTTTTTGGTGAATGGGTTAAAGATAGTGATTTTGTAACTGCAAATCTAGGAACTATTGTGCCAGAAACTGATGAAAAGTTTTTTAGTTTTTATACAACAATAGGCACTCATGGCTCTTATGACAATGAATTAGATGCTTATGAAGAATATTATGACATTTTTGACGATAGGTTTGATGAATACAAAGAGTATTTAAAAACTACTGATTATGTATTGCCAGAAAATGATAATGATTTAAAACATTTGAGAAATTATAAGTCAACTGCTATGGATACTGATAGAACAGTGAAAATAATAATGGATAGATTAGAGGAACTTGGAAAATTAGATGAAACAACAATAGTTCTATTTTCTGACCATAATTGCTACTATCACGACACAACTAATCATGTGAAAGGTATTGAAAAGAGTGAGTACTATAATATAGAATTATATAATATTCCATTTATTATTTACAATGATGGAATTACGCCAGAGCAAAATTACACATTCTGTAATACTTATGATATTTATCCAACAATTTGCGATATGATGGGCTTTGAATACAATTCAATGCTTGCACAAGGTTATAGCGTATTTAGCGAAGAAATAAAAAATTCAGTTTTCATATCATTTTTAAACGGTATTTTTAGCGAAAAGTACTACACAACAAATGTTATTGATGTTATTGAATTAGTTGGAAATACAAGTGATGATGAATTGTTAGAATTTCAATTAAATGTTGTTAATTTCTATTTGAAACAACAACAAATTGAAAATATATTTAAAATAAATTATTTTGACAATTAAAGATGATGCTTTAATGGCATCATTTTTTTGTTCTATTGTTACTATTAAGCAAAATTGTAAGATTAATATGGTAATATTTAAATATGTAAAACTGGTTTAATGTTATTAATTTTCTTTTTATTTGAAAATATTTGCTTATATAATTGGCAAAAATAAAAAAAAGTGCTATTATGGTAATATGGAAAATAAAAAGTTTAACATTGATGTTTTAAATATATTGATTGCAATAAGCTTTACTCTTGCAATTGTTTTTTATATTTTAAGTGGAAAGTTAAAAGATGCGGTAGTAGTGTTTTTTCTTTTAGCAGTCTTGTGCCTTTTAGTTGGAGTAGTCTGTGTAGTTATAAAATTGTTTAGAACATTTTTGGTAACTTATCAACTTTATAAGGTGAGCGTTAAAGAAAAAAGGCTTTCACTTTATAATGAATATGGACCGCTATCACAAGAGGCAGAAGCAATATTAAAAGATTACAAAAAAAATTATTTGAGAAGTTATAGACTTACAAATTATAAATATGTTTTTATAATATCTACATTAATTATTATTGCTTTGTATATTCTATATTTGGGAATTTCTGTACTTTCAAATCTTAATTTATAAAATAAAAAAAGGGTAGGATATGAAAAAAAGTTGGTTAATTGGCACAGGTTTTTTTGTTTGCCTTTGCTTACTAATCATTGCAAGTTTTTATGATTTACAAATAACTAGTATGCTTTGTGATAGTAGTAATTTTTATGCACGCTTTTTTGATATATTTGGCGAATTTCCATTGTATGCTCTATTTCCTTTTTCTTTATGTATAATGTCAGTTAAACTTAAAAGGGGAGATAAGTTATGGCATTTAATTGTGAGTGCTACTTGTCTTGTTGTTTCATTTTGTACTGCTTGTATATGCTTTAATAGATTCTTTGGTGCACTTGTGCCTACTTATGTAATCTTTCTATTATCTATATTAGTTATCTTTTTAATTTTTGTTAGTTTGTCTAAATTAAAAGAAGAAACTTTAAATAAACTATATAAATTTGCAATATTTGCATTAGTTTATTGTGCTTTAATATTATTTATTAATCAGTTTGTAAAAATGATTTGGGGTAGATACCGTTATAGTACAATGTTGGAATTAGGAAGTTTTGAATATTTTTCAAATTGGTGGGAAGTGCAAGGGTTTAATGGAAATAGGTCATTTTATTCAGGACATGCAACATCTGCAATGGCTTTACTTTGTTTAATTCCACTTGCAAGATTATTTAAATTACAAAAGAATAAAATGGTTGCTTTGCATTGTGTAATATTTGCATTTGTTGTTCTTGTGGCAATAAGCCGTTTAGTTTATGGCGTACATTTTTTAAGTGATGTTACAATGGCAGTAATTGTTTCAGGGGTAATTTATCTATTGCTTTATAAATTTTTGGGTAAAAAATTATTTGATTCTATTTAAGGATTAATTTTAACAAATAGGAACAATAAGAAGTAAACATTTTAGTATGTAAAATGTATGCTACTAAACTTAAACACTACTGTTACAGCACTAGTACATTTAAACTAAAAATTATGTAAGTGGGTTAAAAGTAAATATGAGTATTCCAAAATCCTATCTTATCCGTAATTAATTGAAAATTTGACTTATATTTTTTTAGTATGAATTTATTTTAGTTCTACTATAACTAGTATATTTTTACTAAAATTTACAAAAGTAGAAAAAATATTGCAAATTTTTTGACAAAAGGGTATTTACAAATGAAAATTCTTGTGCTATAATTAGGCGTTGTTTGATTTTTTACTATATTTTATATATAGAAAAATTTGTTTTCAAATTGTTAGTTCTAAACAACTAACATTCAAAATAGTGGTGCTGTGAGTAGCACTTTTTTTGATTTTAAGTCAGGGTACAAGAATTTATTAGTATTTAAATATTATCTTATAGATTGCTGAATTTAATTTATATATTTTTTTGATATGTAAGTTATGAGCAAGTACTAGACTTAAAAACTGCAAAAAGTTGTAAAAAACTTTAAAAACCCTTGACATATAAAACAATTTTTGGTATACTATCATTTGCTTTACAGTATGTAAATCTTTTTTATTAATTTAGCCCCTTAACAAAAAGGTATTTATGTAGCACAAAGCACTAAAATTTAATAATATTGTTTGGAGAGAATAAAATGAAAACTTATATGGCTAATCCCCAAACTGTGGAAAGAAAATGGTATATTGTAGATGCTACAGGCTTAACACTTGGTAGACTTGCAAGTAAAGTAGCAAGTGTACTTGTAGGTAAACACAAACCAAGTTATACTCCACATGTTGATACGGGAGATTTTGTTATCGTAATTAATTGTAAAGATTTAGTATTGACAGGAAAGAAGTTGACTGATAAATATTATCGTCATCATAGTGGTTTCCCAGGTGGACTTAAAGAAGTTCAATACAAACACTTAATGGAAAAGAAACCTGAATTTGCTTTTTATCAAGCAGTTAAAGGTATGATGCCTAAAAATGCATTAGGTAGAAATATGATTAAGAAATTAAAGGTTTATGCTGATGCCAACCACGGTCATGAAGCACAAAAACCAGAAGTTTTAGACTTGAAAGAAGGAGACAATAAGTAATGGCTACTAAAAAAGAAGTTAAAGAAGAAGTAGTAGAAGAAGTTGCAGTTAAACCTGTTAAAAAGACTGTTACTAAAAAAGTAACTGCTGAAAAAGATGAAACTGCTAAAAAGACTACAACTAAAAAGACAACTGCTAAAAAAGCAGAAGATAAAGTAGAAAATAATGAAGTTAAGACTACTAAAAAAGCAACTACTAAAAAAGTTCCAAAGGATAAAACTATTCAATTCTGGGGAACTGGTAGAAGAAAGAAATCAGTAGCAAGAGTAAGAATTATGCAAGGTAACGGCAAGTTCTTAATCAATGGTAGAGATATTGAAGAATACTTTGGTCTTGAAAACTTAAAAGTTGTTGCTAGACAACCATTAACATTAACTGAAACAACTGATAAATTTGATGTTTATGTAAATATTTATGGTGGTGGTTTCACAGGTCAAAGTGGTGCTATCCGTATGGGTCTTGCAAGAGCATTAGTTAAGTTTGATGAAAACTTAAAACCAGCATTAAAGAAAGCAGGTTACTTAACAAGAGATGCAAGAATCAAGGAAAGAAAGAAGTACGGTCTATTAAAGGCAAGAAAGGACCAACCATTTGTAAAGAGATAATTTTATTTACAAAACAAAAGCAAGGCAACGCCTTGCTTTTTGTGCTAAAATGAATAAAATGTTTGTATTTTAGTATTGCCATTTTTTACTAATTAAAGTTGACTTTACAATAAATATTAAAGATAATTTAAAATATAATTATTTCTGCAATCAGGACTTCATAAATTAGAAAAATAGTTAAAACTACTTGACAATAGTACAAAATTAAAGTATAATAATTAAATAACTTTTGATGAAAAGGTGGTGAATTGGAAATGACAACTGTTAAAGTTGGAGATAATGAAACTCTTGACAGTGCTTTAAAGCGTTTTAAAAGAAAATGCCAAAAAGATGGCATCATTGGCGATTTAAGAAAAAGAGAAGCATACGAAAAGCCAAGTGTTAAACGCAAAAAGAAAGCAGAGTTAGCTAGAAAGCGTAATAGAAAAAGATAATTTAAAAATACAACGCAAGTTGTATTTTTTTCTTTATGGTTTTATATAAAAAGTACATTTTGTAAGTTTAATTGCATAAAAGATATTTATTGCAATTGTTATTGTTTATAGATAATAAAATATTTAAGTGTTATTATTGGATAATTTTATAAAAACACTTGTCAAAAGCGAAATTTTATGTTATACTTAAATAGTATTGAAATAAGCCAGAGTGGTGGAATGGCAGACGCGACGGACTCAAAATCCGTTGAAGGCAACTTCGTGTGGGTTCAAGTCCCACCTCTGGCACCATCAAAAGTCCCTAAATTTAAGCGATTTAGGGACTTTTATTGCTCAAATACTTTTTTATATTTTTCTAACAGTTTTCTAACGAAATAATCTTTTGTATTGAAAACAAAAAAAATACCGAGGGTTTTTATGCTTTCGGTAAATTTTTTTATAATTGTTTTTCTTCTTTCTTATCAATATCATTATTACAAGTCAATGTTTATTGTATTTGAGTGATAACCAAATGTGCAGATACTGGTCTTGTTCCACCTGCAAGTGGCGTAATTGTAAGAGCTGTTGAATTTCCTGCGGGATTTCTAACGGTTAAGATTGAATTTACTGATGTTGTTACAATGATACTCATTCCAATAATATCCGAAGTTCCAGTTGCACGACCAACTACTGTATAATCCAAATCTGCACCATTTAAAGTCAAAATTAATTGACCAGCTTCGGTAACTCCAACATTAAATAACACTTGATATGAACCAATCTGTGCCAAATTAAATGAACTTGGTCCAGTTCTTGTTATATCACTTCCACTAGTTGGACCGTCTTGTGGGAAGCTCACATCTGTTCCTGGTGCGACTGTTGCGGAGTTATCAGGTGGCATTAAGGCATAGAAATCTGCAAAATTTAATACACCACCAGTGCCAGTTGCTCCTGTTGGTCCAGTTGGACCAATACCACCTGTTAACCCCGTCGGTCCTGTGGGACCAGTAGGCCCTATTGGACCTGTCGGACCAGTTTCACCAGTTATTCCTTGTGGTCCAGTAGGTCCTGTTGGACCTGTTTCGCCAGCTAAACCAGTTGGCCCTATCAATCCCTGAGTTCCTTGAGGACCTGTTGGTCCGGTAGCTCCTATTTCTCCAGCTATACCTTGTGGACCGGTTGCTCCAGCTATACCTTGCAAGCCTTGAGCACCAGTAGGGCCTGTTGGACCTATTAAGCCTGTAGCACCAGTAGGACCTGTTGGACCTATTAAGCCTTGAATACCTTGCGGTCCAGTAGGGCCAGTCGCACCGGTTGGACCAGTAGGTCCTGTATCTCCAGTTAATCCTTGTAATCCTTGTGGCCCAGTTGGACCTGTTGCTCCAACATTTCCTGTAGCACCAGTAGGACCGATAGGACCTATAATTCCTTGTGGACCTTGAGCACCGGTTGGTCCAGTTGCACCAGTTAATCCTTGTAATCCTTGTGGACCTGTGGGGCCAATAAAACCTTGCGGTCCCCTAGGGCCTTGCATACCAGTAGGTCCAGTTGGTCCACGCACTATAACTTGATTATCAATATAAATTGGATAACAACAATTGTTATAACTTTTTTTTCTTTTTTCATAACAACAATTATCACAATTCATATTACAAAAATCGTCATCGTATATTTTTCTCATAAAATCTCCTTTTTTATTACATAATATGCTATTTATGAAAAAAGTTTCAATTTTACATTTAGCTAAAATGTTCATGCGATGGTAAAATAATAAATTTTGCTAAAATTTTTCAAAAAGTGTTCCAATTTTATTATTTTATGGTATACTTAAAAAATATAAAGGAGAGAATTGTGAAAGTAAAAAAATTTAGTGAATTAAATGATGAACAATTGGAATATATAATAGACTTACACTTTAATCATTGGGTTAAATTTAATCCTAAAATGGAAAAAGTCAATACAGAATATAAATTTAAAAAACTTTACACAAAAGATACACTTCCTTTTGGTATTGTGCTTGAAGATAATGATAAGATTGTAGGATTTTGTGTGTTTAAAATAGAAAATTTAAAAAAGTATCCCGAATATTACCCTTGGTTTTCAGATGTTATGATTTTAGAAGAATTTAGAGGTAAAGGTTTTGGTAGAAAACTATTGGAATATGGGGCAAAAATATTGAAGGATTTAGGCTATACTAAAATATATGTTTGGACAGACCAAGCACCAGATTTTTATAAAAAAATAGGCTTTACATATTTGAAACAAATTGAAAAAAATGAAGGTGGAACAGGAGAATTGTTTTATAAAGAAATATAAATTATGTGTCGTAGAAATTTTAAAAATTAAAATTTCTTATAAAATACAAGATGTTATTCTAAAACTACCGTTTTAGCGACACAATTTGAATTATGCGTCGTTTATATCAAATACAAAAACAAGTTTTCGTGCTTGCATAAACTTCCTATAATGCAGGCATTTCTGTAATCCTAACTTCGCATAATAGAAACTATGTGATGATAAAATTAAATAAAATTTAAGAATGCTTAATCGGTGAAATAGAAAAAAGTGTTATGTAAGGGGTAATAGTTATGAAAAATATTATTGTAGTAGATATGCAAAAAGGATTTATGAAAGAAAATAATAGTCATTTAATTGAAAAAATTAATAAATATTTAAGAGAAAATAATTTTGATAATATATTTTTTACAAAATGCGTGAACGACAATAAAAGCCCATTTCAATCAATTTTAAATTGGAACGGTATGTTAAATGCAGATGAGCAAGAATTGTTATTGATATTCCTAAACAATCAAAATTAATAGTTAAAAATTGTTATGGAATTTCAAGTAATGATATTAAAATGTTCAAAAGTTTAGGTATAACAGAAATTGAAATTTGTGGAACAGATACTGATGCTTGTTGTCTAGCCATTGCTTTTAATTTATTTGACAATAATATTAAGCCTATAATTCTATCAAATTTGTGTGCATCTTCATCTAGTAATAATAGTATTCATAAAAATGCATTAGAAATTATGAAAAGGCAATTTGGAGAAGAAAATATTAAATAGGGGTTAAAATTTAATGAATATTATAAAAGTTGGAAAGGAAAATGCGACATATCAGGAGATTGTCGCTTTAAAGGAAAATAGAACAAAAAGATTTTCTTCAAAAAAATTTTTTGTTGAAGGTGTTCAAAATATAAAGGATGCTATCTCTAATAATTGGGAAATTGATGCTTTTATTTTTGAATCTTATGATAAACTATCAAATTGGGCAAAGGGTGTACTTGGGTATGCTAAACGCACTTTTGAATTAAGTCCTAATCTTATGAGCAAATTAAGTGATAAGGAAGATACTAGCGAATTACTTGCTATTGTTAAAATGAAAGAGCAAGATTTAAATATTAAAAACTTAAAAAATCCTTTGTTTGTTCTTATTGATAGACCATCTAAAAAGGGTAATTTAGGAACTATTTTAAGAAGCGCGGATGCTTTATTTGTAAATCAGATTTTCTATTGTGGGCATGGAGTTGATATTTATGACCATAATGTTATTACTTCATCAATGGGTTCATTTTTTAAAGTGCCTTTCAAGTTTATCTCTTCAAATGAAGAGTTTGAAAATATAATGGAAAGAATAAGAAAAGAATATAAAGATTTTCAAATAGTTGGTACTTCTTTGCAAGGAAGCAAACAAATTGAGGAATGTGATTTTACAAAGCCAACCTTGCTACTTGTTGGAAATGAAGCAAATGGGCTTTCTAAATATTTAAATGAAAAAGCAGATGTTTTAACAAAAATTGAAATAAGTGAAAACATTGATTCGTTAAATGTTGCTTGTGCAACTAGTATATTCTTGTATGAAATCAATAGACAAAGAGGGAAGAGTAGGAATGCAAATTCATAATAAACTTGTTAGAGATAAAATTCCTGAAATAATCAATAGCGAAGGAAGAACTTGTAAAACTAGAATTTTAGATGATGCTGAATTTTTAGATTCATTTAATCAAAAGTTGCAAGAAGAGTTACAAGAGTATTTGGATAGCGGAAATGTAGAAGAACTAGCTGATTTGGAAGAAGTTATAAGAGCAATTTTAGATGCTAAAAATATATCTTATTCAAATTTTGAAAATATTAGAAAATTGAAAGTGCAAAAAAGGGGTGCTTTTAAAGATAAAATTTTACTAGAAAGTGTAGATGAATAAGTTATTATAAAATTCAAATTTATGTAAAAAACGAACTCATTAATTTGAGTTCGTTTTTTATGATTTTTGAATTGTAAAGTCAATTCCTAATAATCCGTTGTATTTAGATATTGTAATTAACTTTTCTTCTTTATAAATTAAATAGTCTTCATGGCTTACTTCTTTTTTACAAGTTTGGTTATTATAATTAAATTCAATAATGTAAGTTATTTCGTTATTATTTGCTTTTTCAAAGTAGGTTTGCTTTATTTCACAAACTATATCTTTTTCAAATGTAGCAAATGTATTGTTTAAAGTAATAACACATGCGGGAGAGAAGAAAATTAAAAGCATTATAAGTACAAGGATGGTTTGTTTTGACTTGTGTTGATTTCTGTGTGCTAATAAAAATAGAAGTAATAATCCAATAAAAACAATTAGTGATATAATTAATAAATTTTGAAAATCATAATCTATGATATTTACAACATCAAAACATGCACCAACAGTAAATAGAATTGTTGAAACTGTAATAGTTGAAATAAATGTTAATTTTTTACTGGTTTTAAAAGTTATCTCTTCTTGTTCTGCAAGTGTTAAATATTCGCTAAAAACCAAATAAGCAAGATATGGAATCAATACGCAAATAATTGAAATAATCTTTAAGGCAATGTTTGAAATTATCAAATTTATTGTAAGGATTATGGTTGAGAAAAGTGAAAAAATAAGTAGTGCAATATTAATTTTATTTAAAATGCTTGCTTTTTCTTCGCTTAAATCATTTGATAAATCATATTCTATGTTATTATTGCATCTTTTATTTATTATAGTTGCTTGATTATCAAAGAAATAATTTAATTCCGCTTCATCTATTTCATTTAGTAAGTTAAATGTTTTCTTATTTGTAGCAGTAACAAACTTTAAAGACCCATAATTTAACTCTACGGGTTCTTCTTTTAAAGTGATAATAATTTCGTTTATGTCAAAGATATCAAATTTAAAATCACGTTTATTTAATTGATTTTCCAAGTTTTCAAAGTTGCGAATTATTAAATGTTCTTCAAAGCCAACTATTGTATTTCCAACTTTGTGGAAATAGTAAGTGTTATGGCTTTTTATAATTTGATACAAAATACCATTTTGAATTACAAAAAGGGATTTGTACGAAATATTGTTTTCTTTATCATTATATTCTAAAATATTATTAGTACTATTTGATGCATTGCTATTTATAGAAGATGTGATGTGTTGTCTATTTTTATTAAATTCTCTAATCAATAGAATGCAATAAAAAGGAAATCCAACGACAACCAATAAAAACACATTTTGCAAATATTGTAAAAGTTCTATTATTACAAGTATAAATGTTAATGTAAAGCCATAAGTAAATGCTTTCCAGTTAAAAAATATTACAAGAATAAAGCCTACTGTTAAAGAGGCAAAAAGGCAAGTGGCAAATTTTATTGCAAGTTCTATTGTTGGTTGAGATGTTTCAATCAAAAATGTGCTTGAAAATAATACAAGGCAAATAATTGCTCCTAGTATTCCTATAACAATATGTTTTTTATCTTTCATTTGGAATCCTTTTAAAATATTTTAGAATAATAATTTAGAAAATAGATAGTAATGCAAGTTTTAATATTTATAATAAGTTAAATGACAATAAAATTAAATTAGAAAGTATTTAACTTACTAATAAATATTACATTTTACAAGTTTATTATATCATAATAAGATAAAAATTAAAAGAGTTTAATAAATAAAATTGTATGTAAAATAAAGTGTAGTGATTATTGTAAAGTTTGTCAAAAAAAGCAAACACAAAAATACTTTGTGTTTGCTTTGAATACTTACTTATAAAATTTTATTAATTTTGATATTTTTTAGGTTCAAAGCCTTCAAAAATAATTGTAGTACAAATTGGCGCTACTCGGTCGTACTCTTCTTGACTTCGTATTGTCCACGCTAGAAGTGGTAATTCTTTATATCTATTTACATATTTATTAGGTAAGTTTTCTGCATTATAAGAAATAAAATCAGCATTAAATGTTTTAACAAATTTAAGGCGTTTAAGTACATATCTTTTAATAAAACTCATTTTTTCACCCTTGAAGAATGAAGATAATTGTCCAACTATCATTTCTGGTGCTTTTTGCTTAATATATTGTACTACATAAGGGTTAAATGATTGAATTGCAAATTGTCCGTTATAATCTTTTAACTGATTTATAATTTCCTTTTCAGGTTCTCCTACTTTATAATCGTTTTTAATTTCAATCAAAAGTGGAACTTGACCATTTACAAGTTCTAATACATCTGTTAATAGGGGAATGGTATTTTCAGTTCCTAAAATATGGCAATCTGCTAAATCTTCCTTATTTAAGTTTTTCGTATAGCCATCTTTACCAGTTAAACGGTTTAATTTTTTATCATGAAATACTATTATAGTGCCATCACTAATTTGTTGTACATCAAGTTTTATTGCATATCCATTTTCAATCGCTCTTTTAAAAGCAGGTAATGTATTTTCAGGGTTTTCTTCATTATGAAAACCTCTATGTGCAATTAAATAATCGTTAAACCAAAATTGATTGTCCATATAAAACTCCTATAAACATTAAAGTAGTAAAAAAAGTTATTCTATATCATTATATCAAATTTTAAAATAAAGTCAATTTTTTTAAATTGATTTTTGCAAATAAGATTAATTATACTAATAAATTAACGGTAAAAAACCTTAAATAAAAAATATGTTTTAAAATTGGTGAAAGGATTTTATTAAATTTTAAATAAATTGTTGTCATTTTAATTAAATTAATGTATACTATTTCAGTTGAATTAAAAGAACAGGCTTTTATAAAATAATAAAGCCAATATTTTATTAAAAATATATGTAAATTAAAGGTGATTTATGCAAGATAATGAATATTTAAGCCACATTAGAAATTTTTGTATTGTAGCCCATATTGACCATGGTAAAAGTACATTAGCGGATAGATTAATAGAAAAGACAGGAACGGTTCAAAAGAGAGATATGGAAGAGCAGTTACTGGATAGTATGGACATAGAAAGAGAACGTGGCATTACAATCAAGTTAACTCCAACTAAAATGAAATATAATTACAAGGGTGTTGATTATACATTAAATCTTATTGATACTCCGGGACATGTTGACTTTACTTATGAAGTATCTCGTTCGCTAGTTGCGTGTGAAGGTGCTATTTTAATTGTTGATGCGACACAAGGTGTAGAAGCACAAACTCTTGCAAACGTTTATTTAGCACTTGATAATGACCTAGAAATTTTGCCAGTGATAAATAAAATAGATTTGCCTAGTGCTATGCCAGATGAGGCGAAGAAAGAAATTGAGGACATTATTGGTATTCCAGCAGATGATGCACCTCTTATTTCAGCAAAGGAAGGAATAAATATTGAAGATGTACTAGCACAAGTAATTGAAAAGATTCCAGCACCAAAAGGCGATAGTAGTAAACCATTAAAGGCACTTATATTTGATAGTTATTATGATAACTATAAAGGTGCAATTTGTATGGTAAGAATAATGGATGGTAAGGTAAGTACAGGCACTAAAATTTATATGTGTGGTTCTAAAAAGGAATTTGAAGTTACAGAAGTTGGAGTATTTGAGCCTAAACCAAAGGCGATAAGCGAACTGCGTGCAGGCGATGTTGGTTACATTGCGGCAAGTATAAAAAATGTATCTGAATGTAAAGTTGGCGATACTGTTACACTTGCAGAAACAAAGGACATTGAACCACTTGCTGGGTATAAGCAAGTACAACCAGTAGTTTTCTGTGGTATTTATTTAGTAGATGGTGGAAGATTCAATGATTTGAAAGATGCTCTTGAAAAATTAAAATTAAATGATGCATCATTAACTTATCAGCAAGAGGTAAGTGCTGCGTTAGGTTATGGGTTTAGGTGCGGATTTTTAGGGTTGTTGCATCTTGAAATAATAACAGAGAGATTAGAAAGAGAATTTAATCTTGAAATTATAACAACTGCACCAGGGGTTAGTTATAAGGTTACTACTGTGCATGGAGAAAATCTTGAAATATCAAATCCATGCAATATGCCATCTGCACAAGATATAGTTAAGTGGGAAGAGCCAATAGTTAAGATGGAAATATTTACTCCGCCAGATTACATTGGTGCTGTTATGAATCTATGTCAAGAAAAGCGTGGCGATTATATTGATATGCAATATTTAGATAAGACAAGAGTTAAAATGACTTATGTAATACCGCTAAATGAAATAGTTTATGATTTCTTTGATGCGTTAAAATCAAGAACTCGTGGTTATGCTAGTTTAGATTATGAAATGTATGGTTATAAGGATAGCGATTTAGTAAGGCTTGACATTATGCTAAATGGTGAAATATGTGATGCTTTAAGTTTGATTGTACACAAGGATAAAGCATACGCAAGAGGCAGAGGTATTACAGAGAAGTTGAAAGAGATTGTTCCTAGACAATTATTTGAAGTACCTATTCAAGCGTGCATTGGACATAAGGTAATTGCCAGAGAAACAGTTAAAGCATATAGAAAGGATGTTATTGCAAAATGCTATGGTGGAGATATTACAAGAAAGCGTAAACTATTAGATAAGCAAAAAGAGGGTAAGAAGAGAATGCGTCAAGTAGGTAGTGTAGAATTACCAGCAGAAGCATTTGTAAGCATTTTAAAATTAGATAACTAATGAGTTAAATTAGATTTTAACAAAAACTGAAAGCAAGATTATAGCGGTTAATGAAAAATTATTTTTAAAATACAATTAAGGTAAAAGGTAACTCAAATTATAAATAAAGAGAAACAAAATCAATGAATAATGAAAATAAAGAAAATAGCAAAAAGATTTATGATAACTTAAAGGAAATAAAAAGTGAAGATTGTACAGAAATTTTAGACGCTAAAAAAGAACTTGCACTTTATCTGCACATTCCTTTTTGTGAAAAGAAATGCAACTATTGTAGTTTTGTTTCTTTTTGTGGTAAAGCGGAAAAATTTGATGAATATATTTCTTGCGTTATATATGAATTGCAAATTAGAAAAGAAAATAATGCTGTATTAAGAACTATTTATATAGGTGGCGGAACTCCTAGTTTATTAAGTGATAAACAAATGGAAAAATTGTTGACTGCAATTTATCAAAATTATGAAGTGCTGAAAGATGCGGAAATTACTATTGAAGTAAATCCAAATAGTATTACCAAAGAAAAATTAATTGCTTATAAAATGTTAGGGATTAATAGGATAAGCGTAGGGGTGCAAAGTTTAAATAATAAAAGGCTACAACAACTAGGCAGATTACACACAAGCAGTCAAGTAATAGAAAAATTAGAATTAATCAAAAGTTGTGGATTTACTAATATTAGTGTTGACTTAATAATAGGATTACCTAATCAAACTATTTTTGAAATTAAAAGAGCAATAAAAAAATTGAGTAAATATGCAACTCACTTTTCCATATATAGTTTAAGTATAGAAGAAAATACGCCATTTTATGATATGTTCAACAAGGGCGAATTAAAATTGCCAAATGAAAAGAAAAGTGCAAAGTTTTATTTAATGGCTGTAACGGCTTTGAAGAAATTGGGTTTTGAAAGATATGAGGTTTCTAATTTCGCATTAGATGGCTACAAGTCAAAACACAATAAAACTTATTGGGAAATGCAGGATTATTTAGGAATAGGACTTGCAAGTCATAGTTTTATTGGTAATGAAAGAATCGCAAATACAGAAGATTTAGATGTTTATTTAAACAATTTAAAACACTTTAAGCCTGCATTTGTAAAAGAAAAGTTATCTAAAAAGGAACTAATGGAAGAAACTATTATGCTAAATTTGCGGGAAAGTGAGGGTTTGAATTTAGAAAAGTTTAAAAATGATTTTCAAATTGACTTAATCAAGCAAAAGAAAAATGAAATAGCACTTTTAAAACAACTAGAACTAATAGAAATTAATGATAATCATTTAAAAGTAACAGACAAAGGCATTTTAGTATTAAATCAAATAATAATAAGATTGATATAGATTATCAATCTTAATTTTTTTTACATATTTTTAGTTTTTATTGCATTTTTTTACAACTTATAGTAATATATATTTATTAAGGTTAAAATGCTATTTTGTTAAATTAAAAATAATTAAAAAATTTTTAAATCATTTAAATATTTTTGTTTGTATTGAATAAACTAGCATTAGATAATTTGACACAATTTAAAAAGGTGATAATTTATGTTTGAACTTGCTATATGCGTAAATGAATTGAATATTGACTATTTAGAAAAAAAACTGCCTCATTTTAGAGAACGCATTTTAAGTTTAGGTGCTATATTTAACATTCACAGGAATTTACAAAATGTTTATTTTTTAATTGCTGGCGAGAATGAAGAGGAAAAAATAAAGGCATTAATTGTAGGTTTTATTTGTGATTGTATTCGTGAAGATTTGAAAAAGGATTTCATTTCTAAAAGATTAAATGTAAATTGTAAAGATGATTTAAAAAAAGAAACTTTAATTGAAGCACTTGTAAACTTTGATAGAGTTAGTGATGATGAATATATAAAGAGTAGAATAAAACTTGTAAGTGAATTTCATATTTATTCTTTCTATATGTTTAGGCTTACTGAACTTAAAAAGAAATGGGAACAACTTATAACTGTAACGAATCAAAGTAGTACATTTTTAAAAAATGATGAAATTTATCTTGAAGTTATAAAATACTTAATTGATGGAATTGATATGGGCGAAAATGCGACCATTGAAAAAATCAATAATATTTATGTTACGACGATGGATAAGACAAATTTGCTATGCAAAATAGATACTCAAAAAAATCTTATGAATTTTTTAATAAAGTCAAATCCTAAAAAGATTATAATTAAAAGCATAGATGAAGAAACTTTGTATTTTATTTCACAAATTTTTGGAAAGAGAATTGAACAAGGTTAGATATTTACATAGGAAAAAGTGAACATTTGTAAATATTGTTAATTTTGATGATGTTGGTGCTAAATAGTTATTTGTATATATGAAAAGTAAATTAGTACTTTAAAATATTTAAGTAGATAAAAATAAAATTATGCAAATTGATAAAAAATACTTGACAAATTTATTTGTTAAGGTTAATATATAAACGAAAATAAGTGCTTTCTTTTTAAAGGTTGAAATTCAAGTAATACTTACTAGATAATTTGGAAAATGAGAGATGTTTTGTCGTGGCTGAGAGCAAACACAAATTTGTAAGTGTGAAACTACTTTTCAATAATGAGCGTTTTTTAAGTTTTGCAAAACTTATGAATAAGGTGCAGTCTGTTTTAGATTGCACGAAGTAAGGTGGAACCACGATTGATTAAGTCGTCCTTATGCGTAAGCATAGGGACTTTTTGTTTTGATAAAAATTTACTAATGACAAAAATAAAATTTATAATCAGGTTCTGTTTAGGGAAATTTTATGAGGTGTATTAGAATAAAAAATTTGCAATTCGCTTTAAATTTTAAAAAGAAGAACTAAAATAAATAAGAGAGGTAAATATTATGTTAGATGAAAAATTACAAATTGCAAGACATTCACTTGCTCATATACTTGCAAAAGCAGTTAAACAACTTTATCCAAGTGCTAAAATAGCAATGGGTCCTGCTATTGATGATGGTTTTTATTATGATTTTGATTATGATGAAGGCTTTTCAAAAGAAAATATAGAAGAAATAGAAAAGAAAATGAAAGAGATATTAAATAAGGGCGAAGACTTTATCAAAAAAGTAGTTTCAAGGGAAGAGGCTGAAAAATTATTCGCTGATGAACCTTATAAACTAGAAATTTTAAAAGATTTAGATGGTGAAATTTCTGTTTACTATTTAGGTGATGATTTCTACGACCTTTGTGCTGGTCCACACGTTGAAAGTGCTAGGAATATTCAAAATTTTGCATATAAAATTTCAAAAATTAATGGTGCATATTTTAAAGGTGATGAAAAAAACAAGATGCTTCAAAGAATTTATGTTTATGCGTTTAAGTCAAAAGCAGAATTAAATGAGCATATTCAAAAAGTTGAAGAAGCGTTAAAAAGAGACCATAACAAATTGGGTAGAGAACTTGAACTATTTACAACTTCTCCAATGATTGGACAAGGGTTGCCTATTATTTTGCCAAAGGGCGCTACAATACTTCAAACTTTACAAAGATTTGTGGAAGATGAAGAAAGAAAAAGGGGTTATTTATTAACAATGACTCCATATATGACTAAAAAAGATTTGTTTATTGTTTCAGGGCATTGGGACCATTACAAAGATGATATGTTCCTTTTAGGTAATCAAGAAGATGAAAATTGTGTTTGTTTGCGTCCTATGACTTGTCCTTTTCAATATCAAGCATATTTAAACAAGACAAGAAGTTATAAAGATTTGCCATTAAGATATAATGAAACTTCAAAACTATTTAGAAAAGAAGCAAGTGGTGAAATGCATGGGCTTATAAGACTTAGTCAATTTACTTTAAGTGAAGGACATATAATGTGTACTCCTGAACAACTTGAAGATATATTTGAAGAATGTGTTGACCTTGCAAGATATATGTTAAAGACACTAGGGCTTTATGAAGATGTTAGTTATCGTTTTTCTAAATGGGATAAGAACAATAAAGATAAGTACATTGGTAGCGAAGAAGAATGGGAAGAAGTACAAGGAACAATGCGTGATATTTTAAACGATATGGGCATTGATTATTTTGAGGCAGATGGTGAAGCGGCTTTCTATGGACCTAAACTTGATATTCAAATTAAAAATGTTTATGGTAAGGAAGATACTTTAATTACTGTACAAATTGACTTCCAATCAGCAAAGCGCTTTGGTATGGAATATACAGATAAGGACGGAGAGAAGAAAAATCCTTATGTTGTGCATAGGTCTTCAATAGGCTGTTATGAAAGAACTCTTGCACTTCTAATTGAAAAATATGCTGGTGCGTTCCCTGTTTGGCTTTGTCCAACTCAGGTTGTAGTAATGAATGTGTCTGCAAATAGTGAAGATTATGCAAGAGAAGTTTACAATAAACTTTATAGTCAAGGCTTTAAAGTGGAACTTGACACAAGAAATGAAAAAATTGGCTACAAGATAAGAGAAGCGGTTGCACAAAAAATTCCTTATTTAGTAGTTCTAGGTGATAATGAAGCGGAAAGTGGAAAGTTGTCTATAAGAAAGCGTGGCAATGTTCAAATTAATGATATTGTCCTTGATGATTTAGTTGCTATGATTAATAAGGACATTGAAGATAAGATTTAATTTGTGAAAAGTAGGGGGTAGTGATTGTAATTTTATTTAAATGAAAAAGGATATTCCAACTATAAGAATATTGAAGCACTTGCATTTGAATAAAAATTACTAATTGCAACTGTATTTCTCATAAGAATTTTTAAAAGGTTAGTTATTGATGTGTTTAAACTGCATATTATTAGAACTAACTTTTTTGCATTAAAATTTATTTAACATAGTTATTATTTATTTAAATTTTTAGATTAAAATCAAATTATAACAAAATGTCATATTTACTTGATTATTTTTTTAATTTTTGATATAATGACCTAGATAAAATATTTTAGGAAGTTTTCCTAATATTTAACTAAAAATTAAGAGGTACATTTATTTATGGATTTTGCACAAGTTTTATCAACAGAATTTAATATGAAACAAGAACATTCAAGCAATATCATCAAATTTTTAGATGAGGGTTGCACAGTTCCGTTTATTGCTAGATATAGAAAGGAATGGACTGGTAGTTGTGATGACCAAATTTTGCGTGAATTTGCAGATAGATTACAATATTTAAGAAATTTAGAAAAAAGAAAAGAAGAAGTTATCAATAGCATTACCGAGCAAGGCAAAATGACTGATGAACTTATGAAAGCTATTGAAGAAGCATATACTCAAACAGAAGTTGAAGATATTTATAGACCTTACAAGCAAAAGAGAAAAACAAGGGCAAGCGAGGCAATAAGAAAAGGACTTCAACCTCTTGCTGAACTAATTTTAGAGCAAAAAGATGTAGATGTAAAAGCAAAGGCTAATGAATTTATAACAGAAGAAGTTTTAACAGTAGAAGATGCTATAAATGGCGCAAAAGACATTATTGCAGAAATGGTAAGTGATGATGCTAATTTAAGAAAAACATTGCGTGAATTTTATGAAAGAAGGGCGAAAATCACTTGCGAACTTGTTGAAAATGAAAACAGCAAGACTTATGAAACTTACTCTGCATTTAGTCAAGAAGTTGGCAAGATTCCATCACATAGAATACTTGCAATTAATCGTGGCGAAAAAGAAGATTGCTTAAAGGTTAAAATCTTAATTGAAGAAGAACAAGTTATACAAATTATTGCTAAATCATATTTGAAAGTTAAGGGTGGCGTTAGCGAAGATAAAGCAAACTACAACGAATGCAACTTATATGTAGAAGAAGCGATAATTGATGGTTATGATAGATTACTTGCTCCAAGTATGGAAAGAGAAATAAGAGCGAGTTTAACTGATAAGGCTAATGAACAAGCAATTAAAATGTTTGATAGCAATTTAAGACCGCTACTTCTTCAACCACCACTAAAAAATAAAGTAGTATTAGGACTTGACCCTGCTTACAGGACAGGTTGTAAGATAGCAGTAGTAGATGAAACAGGTAAAGTGCTTGATACTTGTGTAATCTATCCAACACCACCACAAAATAAGACAGCAGAAGCGATGGATAAACTTACACAATTTATTGATAGATATGATGTAGATGTTATTTCTATTGGTAATGGTACTGCATCAAAGGAAAGTGAAATTTTTGTTGCTGAACTAATTAAGCATCAAAAAAGAAAAGTATCTTACATAGTTGTAAGTGAAGCGGGAGCATCAGTTTACAGTGCTTCTAAATTAGGTGCAGAAGAGTTTCCTGATTTTGACGTTGCTCAAAGAAGTGCTGTAAGTATTGCAAGGAGATTACAAGACCCACTTGCAGAACTAATTAAAATTGATGTTAAGAGTATTGGTGTTGGACAATATCAGCACGATATGCCACAAGCAAGATTAAGCGAAGTATTAGGTTGGGTTGTAGAAGATTGCGTTAATAGTGTTGGGGTTGACTTAAATACAGCATCTTATAGTTTGCTATCTTATGTCAGTGGGCTTAACAAGGCTATTGCAAAAAACATAGTAACTTATAGAACAGAAAATGGTGCTTTTACAAGTCGTGAACAATTATTAAACGTTCCTAAATTGGGTAATAAGGCTTATGAACAATGTGCGGGATTCTTACGTATTGTAGATGGTAAAAATATTTTAGATAATACAGCAGTGCATCCTGAATCTTATGAGGCTTGCAAAAAGTTATTAGAGCATTATAATCTATCTTATGATGATGTTAAAAATAATAATTTAGCAAATTTAGAAAGTTTAGTTGAAAAGGAAGGTGCTTCAAAAGTAGCAGAAATTTGCGGAGTAGGAGAACCAACTTTATTAGATATTATTAGCGAACTACAAAAACCTGGTAGAGATATTAGAGATAGTTTGCCACCAGTTGAATTAAGAAGTGATATATTATCAATGGAAGACTTACAAGTTGGTATGATTTTAAATGGTGTAGTTAGAAATGTAATAGATTTTGGTGCGTTTATTGATATTGGAGTGCATCAAGATGGATTAGTTCATATCAGTCAAATATCAAAAGATTATATTAAACATCCTAGCGAAGCATTAAAGGTAAGCGACCAAGTAAAAGTTAAAGTAATAGGAATAGATTTAGACAAGCAAAGAATTTCATTATCTATAAAAGATGTTGAAGAATAAAACAAGGCAAATAATAATTATTCCAAATAGCAAATGCCACTTTTGTGGCTTTTTCTTTGCCTAAAAATATGAAGTCTAAAATAGGAGTGTAAATATGGAGTTAAGAAAATTAAATAACAAAAACAAAGATGATTTTCATAAAACATATATTTCTGCATTAACGGAAGGCTTTGTTGATTTCGTTCCTTATAAATGGATAAGTAAATTTGATAGTGAGTTTGACAAGTATATAGAAGAATTAATGGCTGATGAAACTAATGAAAAATTAATTTGCTATCTAGACAATAAATCTATTGGAGTTGTTATATATGGCAAGTCAACAATAGAAAATGCTAAAAGCGATGATGCCTTATTAGATTCAATTTATTTTAAAAAAGATTTTTATGGACAAGGGTTTGCACAAAAGGCTCTTGAATATGCAGAAAATGATTTAATTGATAAAGGTTACAAAAAAGTATTCTTTTGGTGTTCCAAGGAAAATAAAAGAGCGTGGCATTTTTATGTTAATAATGGCTATGTTCCAACTGAAAAGAAAAGGGATGATTTATTAGATGGTAAAACATTTCATAATATTTTATTTGAAAAAGATTTAAAAGTTAAAAAGTAAAGGAGAAATAAAATGGATTTTGATAAATTGCAAAAAGAAGTAATGCAAAATAAAAAGGAAAAAGGTTTTGATACAACAAACATTTGCCAAGAATTTTGTTTACTATATGGAGAAGTGGGCGAGGCGTTTGATGCTTACTCAAAGAAAAAAGAAGATTTAGGTGCTGAACTTGCTGATATTGCAATATATTTGTTAGGAATTAGTGAAATGCTGGGTTTTTCCTTACAAGATGAGATAGTGAAGAAAATGGCAATTAATAAAGCAAGGCAATACAAAGAAATAAATGGTATACTTTTAAAAGTAGAAGAAAGTGAAGAGAATTAAATGATGGGCTTAATGTTGAGAGTTCGCAAAATAATTAGTAAGTAAAAGATTTAAAAAAAAGGAATAATGATGTCTACTTGTAATTTATGTCCTAGAAAATGTGGCGTAGATAGGGCGATTAAAGAAGGTTTTTGCAGGGTTAAAGATAAAGTGGTAATATCTTTATCATGTTTGCATAAATGGGAAGAACCTTGCATTGTTGGCAGTAATGGTAGCGGAACAATATTTTTTAGTGGGTGTAACTTAAAATGTTGTTATTGTCAAAATTATGAAATTTCAAGTTGTAGTAATGGTAAAGTTTATGATACACAACAACTTGTTGAATTATTTAAAGAAATAGAAAAAAGCGGAGCAACTAATATTAATTTAGTTACTCCCACTCATTTTATAAAACAATTAATTGATGCCTTTGAAGTTTATAAACCAAATATTCCTATTGTTTACAATAGTAGTGGTTATGAAAGTGTTAAAAGTTTAAAATTGATTGATAAATATATTGATGTGTATTTAGTTGATTTTAAGTATTATGATAATGAACTTGCATTTGACTTGTCAAAGGCGAAAGATTATAGAGAAGTTGCTATTTCAGCAATAGAATTTATGTGCAATTCAAAAGTTGATGTTTTTGAAAATGATATTTTAAAACAAGGTGTAATTATAAGGCATTTAATTTTGCCTAATCATATTTACAATAGTTTTCAAGTGCTTAATTGCATAAAGGAAAAATTTTGTAATAGACTGATTAGTTTAATGGCACAATATGTACCAATGGGGAAAGCAAAGGGAATGAAAGACTTAAACAGAAAAACAACTAAAAAAGAATACGAAAAAGTTGTTGACAAATTTTTAAGTCTGGATTTGAACGGATTTATTCAAGAAATGGAAAGTGCTGATATATGCTATATTCCAAATTTTAAAAGTTAGACTAGTTAAGGTAAAGAAAATTAACTAATAAAAATACCCCGTAGGGTATTTTTTAGTTATTTTCATTTTCCTTTTTTTGAGCATAGTACGCATCAAAAGTTGCCTTGATAATATCCATAGCCTTGTCTGCTTGTTCTTCTGTAAGAGTTGCAATGTAACTTGTTCTAATAAGTGCATCACCTTCTGGAACAGCAGGAGAAATAACTGGGTTTACATAAACGCCATTTTCAAATAAGGCCTTACATAATGCGAATGTATCGTAATCGTTATATGTATTGATAGGGATGATAGGTGCTTCACTATCTCTAATATCAATGCCTCTTGCCTTTAAGCCTTTTCTAACATAATCTGCAATAGCCATCAATTTTTTAGGTCTTTCAGGTTCTCTAATCAAAATGTCAAGAGCCTTTGATGCACACGCTACATTTGCAGGTGGAATAGAGGCACTAAAAATAAATGGTCTTGAATTGTGCTTCATATAATCAATAACTTCTTGTGATGCACACATATAACCGCCTAGACTTGCTAGTGATTTACTAAATGTGCTCATTAAGATATCAACTTCATCAGTTAAACCAAAGTGAGAAGCAGTACCACGACCGCCTTCACCTATAACACCTAAACCATGAGCATCATCAATCATTATTCTAGCATTATACTTTTTAGCAAGTTTAACTATTTCAGGTAATTTACAAATATCGCCACCCATAGAGAATACGCCATCAGTTACAATTAACTTGCCTGCATCTAGTGGAATAGTTTGTAGTACTCTTTCTAAATCTTCCATATCGCTATGTTCGTATCTTAACAATTTAGCGAAACTTAATCTACAAGCATCGTAAATACTTGCGTGGTTTTCCTTGTCCCCAATAATAACGTCGCCACGACCGCATATAGCACTTATAATTCCTAAATTGCTTTGGAAACCAGTGCTAAATGTCATACACGCTTCTTTTCCTAAAAAGTTTGCTAATTTCTTTTCAAGTTCCAAGTGAATGTCAAGTGTACCATTTAATAATCTTGAACCAGAACAACCAGAACCATATTTGTCTAACGCTTCTTTACCTGCTTGTATAACTTCGGGGTGAGATGTAAGTCCTAAATAGTTGTTAGAACCGAACATATACTCGTGTCTACCTTCCATTATAATTTCAGTATCTTGTTTTGTTTCTAAATAGTGGAAGTAGGGATAAATTCCTGCTTCTATTGCATCTCTTGCAATTGTATATTTTTTACATTTGTCAAATAAATCCATTTTTAACTCCTAATAAGATTGTTTAATTTACGATTAAATAAATATAACCTTACTTATTTTAGCATATTTCTTTGTATTTGTCAAAGTTATATTATAAAAAATGCAAATATTTCATTTGCTGGGGTTAATTTATAGATATTTCTTTAAATGTTTGACTTAACATAAATTAAAGATTATAATATTGATATGGATTTATTTGAACTTAAAAATATCAATATTAATTTTGTTAAAAATTATTATGCGCTATTAAATATTAATTTGCAATTTGAAATTGGAAAACATTATATGATAGTTGGCGAGAGAGAGTGTGGAAAATCTACTCTTGTAAGGCTTATTGCTGGACTTGAAAAAAAGTATAGTGGCGAAATATTGCTTGATGGGCAAGTGATAGATTTAAATAATGAATTTTTTAAAAATGAAATAGGTTTTATAAATGATAAGGGTGTTTTTTTAGAAAGCAAATCAGTGCTTGATAATTTAAGTTATGCTTTTTATATTAGAAATGATAAAAGGACAACTTGCAATTTTAATGATGTTTTGGAAAAGTTTGATTTGCTTGAAATTAAAGAAAAAAGGCTTAAAGATTTATGCAGGTTTGAAAGGATTAAGGTTGCTCTTGCAAGGCTATCTTTAAGAAAGTTTACATTTTTAATATTAGATGAAATTTTTGAGTGTTTAACAAAAGAAGAAATTAGTTATTTATTTAAAAAGATAAATTTGCTTAATTTTAAATCAATTTTAATAACTTCAAAGGCAAATGAGAAATTTGCAAATTTTGATTTTCAAATTATTAATATGAAAGCAGGGTTTATTGTTAAAGAAAATTAATCTTTGTTATTTTATAATGCTTTATTTAGCATTCCATAGAATTTATTATTAATGTTTAAAATTATAATAATCAAATGGGGGTATTTATGCGTCATCAATTTTTATTAGACTATTGATATCAATATCTTCTTCATCTTCTATTTGTTCATCACAACTTTGAAGTGTTGTGGTGTTTTTTTTGTTTCCTCCTAGTCCGCCAAGTAGGTTTTTTAGTAAGTTGTTGTCATTATTTCCGTTATTGTTATTTGAAAATAATGGCATTAAATTTTGAATTAATGGCAACATTGATTGTAAATTATTGCCACCGCTGTTGCTATTGTTGCCACCTAAATTTAAAAGATTTGATAACATTCCTAAATTATTTGAATTACTATTGTTATTATTAAAGTTGTTATTTTGATTGTTACTAATTTGGTTTGTAGAATTGTCAAAATTATTAGATGTTAAGTTTTGTTGTGGATTGTGTTGATTGTTGTTTTGATAGTTAAAAGTATTAACATTATTATTTGCGTTAAAATTGCTTTGTCTATTATAATTATTTACATTAGGGCTTATATAACTTTGATTAATACTTCCGCTGATATTACTGCTTGTTTGTATGTACTCATTGCTTGTAGGGTCAAGAAATTGATTATTTATGTTAGTTGGTTGTGTTGGATATTGAGTTTTAAAGTAATTGTTATCGTAGTAGTTTTGATTATTTGAAATATTTGATTGATTATTATTTTCATTAATATTGCTTTGCGGATTTATATTGTTTGGTTTATTGTTAAAATTTTGAATAGTGCTGATTAAATCATTAATATTCATAAATGCTCCTTTACAAGTTTTGAAGTTGTTGGTTATTAAAAATATTAGTTTTAAAAATTAAATCAAATTTTTAAATGATGTCATTTATATATATGCCTGCATATATTAATAAAGTTAAATTATTTAAAACAAAAATAAAAATGTTGTAAATAATTTCTCAATAATAGAACAAGGAGTAGATATGTCATATAATTTAAGAGATTTTTCTGCAAACTATTCAAATACAACAAATAGCGGTAGTAGTTCTTATAATAGTCAAGATAAAGTAAATATGGAAAAGAAAGCAAAGGAAATGATAGGCAAATATCAAAATATGAGCAATGATGAACTTATGAGTACTCTACTTAATGAAGTTGCCAAACAAAAAGCCAATGGAACTTTTAATAGAGAACAACTTTTGCAAATGCTAGAAGCAATAAAAGGAATGTTACCAAATCCATCTCAATACGAACAATTAAGACAAGTTATAATGAAGTTGTAAGCGTATGAATTACAAAATAGATAGAAATTTAATAAAGGCATATTGTGCTGATAATGAAGAGCGATGTGTAGAATGTATTGTGTATATGAATGATATGTATCTACTAAAAAAGCGATATAGAGATATTGAGATAATAAGAGAATATCCTTTTATAAAAGCGGTTGGAATTAGGATAAAAGTAAGAGATATGCTTATTTTAAGTAAAGATGATAATGTAAAGTACATAAGTAGTCAAAACATAGTTAAAACACAGATAGAAGAAAGTAAGAAGATTTTAAATATAGATAGATTTTATGCTGAAAACATTTATGGTCAAGGGATAAGGGTTGCCATAATAGATACAGGCATTGAGCCGATGCTTGATTTTGTAGTACCTAAAAATAGAATCATTCTTTTTAAAGACTTTGTAAATGGCAAGGAAAGTGCTTATGATGATAATGGTCATGGCACATTTGTTAGTGGTGTTTTGTTGGGTAATGGACTTGTAAGTAATGGCAAATATTCTGGGGTAGCACCTTTTAGTGAGTTAATAGCAATTAAAGCACTTGATAAAAGTGGCGAAGCAAGCACATTTAAAGTATTAGATGCAATGCAATGGGTTTATGATAATAAGGGCAAATATAATATAAAAGTTGTTTGTATGAGTTTTGGAAGTGAACCGTTAGAAAGAAATGACCCGTTGAGTGCTGGTGTGGAAGCACTTTGGCGTAGTGGAATAGTTGTCGTTGTAGCGGGTGGAAACAGTGGACCAAAGCAAGGGACAATCAAATCGCCTGGAATAAATCCAAAGGCAATAACTGTCGGCGGTGCTGAAACTTATGAATATAATAATTTTGAAGTTCCTGCATTTTCTTCAAGAGGTCCAGTTAAGGGATTTTTTAAACCTGATATTGTAGCGCCTGCTGTTGACATAATTTCTAATAATAACGCAATAGTTGATGGTAAGGGATATACAAGAATGAGTGGAACTTCGGTTGCTACGCCTATGATTGCTGGGGTTTGTGCTTTGCTTTGTCAAAAATTTCCAAACATTAGACCTGAACAAGTTAAAAGTTATATTTTAAAACATGGCAAAAGTATGGGTTATGGCAGAAATGTTGAAGGCTTTGGCTTGTTTTTAGCATAAGGGGTGAATTATGTCAAAGTTATATATTATTGGCGGTAACAAATTAAATGGGGAGATAACTATTCCATCTGCTAAAAATACTTTACTGCCTATTCTTGCATCCTGTATTCTTGTTGATGGCGAAGTTAAAATAAATAATTTTACAAATTATCGTGATTGCATTATAATGACAAATATATTATCTAGTTTAGGTGCGAAAATTAAATACGAAGGTAGTGCTGTTATAATTGATTGTCGCAATATAAACGAATGGACAATTACAACCGAACTTGCCAAAGAATTAAGGTCAAGTTTCTTCACTTTGGGTGCTGTACTAGGGCGAATAGGATTAGCAAAGGTTGCGTATCCTGGTGGTTGTAATATAGGAGCAAGGCCCGTCAATATTCATTTAAAAGCGTTGCGAGATTTAGGTGTGTCAATAATTGAAAGGCATGGCTACATTTATTGTAATGCAGATGGAATAAAGGCAAATACTATTCATTTGGATTTTCCAAGTGTTGGTGCAACTGAAAATATTATGATGGCATCTTGCGTTATAAACGGAACAACGATTATTAGTAATTGTGCAAAAGAACCTGAAATTGAAGACTTGCAAAATTTCCTTAATTCATGTGGTGCTAATATAAGCGGTGCTGGTACTGATACTATTACAATAGTTGGTGTGGGTCATTTGCTTCATAGTACTGAATATACGTGTATTAGTGATAGAATAATTGCTGGTACTTATGCAATAGCGACAGCCTGCACTGGTGGCAGTGTTAAATTAAAAGATGCTAATTCACAGCATTTAATTGCACTTACAAATGTTTTAAAAAATGCAGGAGTTAATATTGTTGAAAATAAAAAGAGTTTGCATATTAGTGCGGATAAAAGACTTGTTAGTGTTCCACATATAAGCACAATGCCTTATCCTTGTTTTCCAACTGATTTGCAATCTCAAATATTAGTTATGCAAGCAATTAGTAATGGGAATAGCGTTATAAGCGAGAATATATTTGAGTCAAGGTTTAAAGTTGTTCCAGAGTTAAAAAAGATGGGTGCTGTTATATTGGTTAAAAATAATGTTGCATATATTAGCGGTGTTGAATGTTTATATGGTGCAGAAGTTTATGCAACTGATTTGCGTGCAGGTGCTTCGCTTGTCATTGCTGGACTTGTTGCAAATGGTTATACGACTGTAAATAATGTAGAGTATATAGACAGGGGTTATTTAAAGATTGAAGAAGACTTGTCTAAATTGGGTGCTGACATAAAAAGAATTGATTAGCCCTATGAAATAATAAGTTAATAATCAAAAAAATTTTAATTCTATTGGAAATTTTATTTATAAAAAAGTATTTAATAGTAGCGCTAAATTTTTATTTAAAAATTTGCAAAATTTAATAGCACTACTATTTTTTTTATGATATACTAAATACAAGGTTCTAATAAAGGGGAACAAATATGGAAAAAAAGAATAGAATGAGTAATTGGCTTAAATACACAATTTTAGGTGTGGGAGTGCTTGTTGTGGGTTTAGTGCTTTTGTTAAGTTTGGTTTTTGTGGTTAAAGATGTAGAAGTGAACTTACTAAAAACTTCCAATAGCTTGTCTAATGAACAAATAGAGAGCATAGTAAGCGAAACTAATGTAGCACCTATGGGGCAAAGCGTGTTTTTCTTTGACAGAGATAAGGCAACGGAGAAAATAGAAAAGGCTGTGCCAAATATAAAGGTTATCAATTTAGAAGTGTTGTTTCCAAATGTTATTAGTATTAATTGTGAAGAGAGAATACCTGTATTTGCTGTAAGGCTAAATAACTCAACTTTTAATTATGCAGTAATAGATGATGAGTTAAAAGTGCTAGATACATTATCAGCGAATAATGAATACATAAATTTAACTTTCAAACAAGATGTTGAAGATATGACCTTTGATGATTTACAGAAAGGCGATAAGGTTATAGTTGAAAGTGCAAATTTATTAAAGTCGTTCTTTACTACACTAAAAGAGTTCTCACTAACTGAATCAGTACTACTTAATACTTTTACTGATATAGAAGTGTATAATAGACATTCGCAAAATCAAAGTTACATAAGTTTGAAATTTTACACAAAAGTAGGCTACACGATAGAAATGTATAACATAAGTCAAGAAGTTGACAAAAAGGTAAATATACTTGTAAATATAATATCAAATGATAATATAAGTGATGACCAAATAATTAGTTAAATTTTTAAAAAATTATGCTATTAAATTTGACAAGATTTTTATTTAGCGGTATAATATAACTATGCTACTAAATACGTTAGATTTAGTAAATTGTTATAAAGTTAAACCAAACGATTTAATTTTACAAAAAGGATAATATAAAATGAGTAAAGAATATACAGCAGTTGTAGATTTTGGAACTCAAAAGATTACAGTAGCAGTAGGTTACTTAAACCGAAATGGGTTAATCATTGTAGGTAGCGGTGAAGCAGAATATGGCGGGTATTTGGATGGAGAATTCTTGCAAGTGGATAAACTAGGTGAGTCAATTCAAAACGCAATAGCCATAGCAGAAAATAATACGGGTATAGAGATTAATAGTATAACCGTAGGTGTCCCATCTGCATTTGCAACTGTTATATGTAAAGATGTCGTACAAAACTACAATAAGAAGATTAGAGTGTCTGATAAAGTTATTCAAAGTCTATATGATATGGGTAATGACTTTGCAAAGTATTCAAACTATACTTTAATATCAACTGATGCGTTAGAGTTTAGTCTTGATGATGGTATACCTAGGCTTGAATGTTTAGGACAAGCAACTAGTAAACTAAAAGCAAAAGTAAGTTATATTTTGGCAGAGAAAAAATTTGTTAATCTTATAACTCAAATAACAAAGATACTAGGACTTAATATTGACAGGTTTGTTTGTACGGCACTTGCTGAGTATAAGTATTTAGTAGAGAATTCACTTGATTCAAGTGCAATAATTGATTGTGGGCATTTATCAACAAGTTTGGCAATTTGTCGTGGGAATGGTTTAGAAGCGTTGGCCGAGTTTTCATTAGGTGGCGGATTTATTACAAGCGATTTAATGAGATGGTTAAAACTTGATTATCCAGCAAGCGATATGCTGAAAAGAAAGGTTGTGCTTTCAATAATTCCAAGTGAACAAGATGTTTACGAGGTTAAAAGTGGTAGTGATGTAATAACTTTGTCTGCTTACAATGCAAATGGTATTGTGGGGCATAGAGTTGAAAAGATTGCAAACACAACAATTAAATGTGTTGAAAAATACAAAAATTTAATAAACGATAATACAAAGTTTTATCTTTGTGGCGGTGGTTTAAGTTACATAAAAGGTGCTAAGGAAATATTAGGGAGAATGCTTGGGTATAATCTAGATATTATTTGTCCAAACATACCTCAATTAGCAAGACCTCATTATTCAGCAGTTTTAAGTTTGTTGTATGTGGCTTGTAAAAATAACTACGTAAAAAGAAAATATATATTTTTTAATTTTTAAGGAGAAACAATTATGATGGATATGGATATGGAAGAAGTTAGTATTGCAATGCCACCTGTGGCAACGATTAAAGTTGTAGGTGTTGGTGGGGGCGGTAACAATGCCGCTAATAGAATGATTTCTGCGGGTATTAAGAGCGCTCAATTTATCTCTATTAATACAGATAAACAAGCGTTACTTATGAATAAAGCACCTGTTAGAATTGCAATTGGTGAAAAATTAACAAGTGGATTGGGCGCAGGTGCTAATCCAGAAGTTGGTAAAAAGGCTGCGGAAGAATCAAAAGATGCTATCGCTGACCAAATTAAAGATGCAAATCTTGTATTTATTACAGCAGGTATGGGTGGTGGTACTGGTACAGGTGCTGCACCAGTTGTTGCTCAAATTGCAAAGGAAATGGGTATTTTAACTATTGCAGTAGTTACTAAACCATTTGATTTTGAAGGTAGAAAGCGTTTAGAAAATGCTGAACAAGGTATTGAAAACTTAAAGAAGCATGTTGATACTTTAATTATAATTCCTAACAATAAATTGCTAGAAGTAGCCAAGGGTACTCCTATGGTTGAAGCATTTAAGGTTGCTGATGATGTTTTAAGACAAGGTATCCAAGGTATTTCTGACCTTATTGTATCTCCAAGTCTTATTAATCTTGACTTTGCCGATGTTGAAGCAATAATGAAGAATAAAGGACTTGCTCACATGGGTATTGGTTATGCCAAGGGTGATAATAAGACTGTTGAGGCTGTTAAACAAGCAGTTAGTTCTCCACTTCTTGAAACTACAATAGAAGGTGCAACAGGAATTCTTTTAAATGTTAAGGGTGGTTTGGATTTGCCTATTGATGAAGTGTCTAATGCTGCGAAATTAGTACAACAAGTAGTTGACCCATCTTGTAATATTATTTTTGGTGCGGCTATTGATGAAAATTTACAAGATGAAGTTGAAATAACTATTATTGCAACAGGATTTGAAGGTCAACCAAAAGAAAAAATAATAGAAGAACCAAGTCGTCAAACACAACAAAGCGGTTTTGCAAATTATAGAGAAAATATGAATGCGTTTAATCAATTTGAACAAAAAATGAATAATGCAAACAATAACACAACTGTAAATAATACAATAAATCAAAGTGCTAATGGTGCTAACCTTGTTAATCAAGTGAGAGCAGAACAACAATATGCAGAACCTGTACAACAAACTGTTCAACCTCAATATCAACAACCAACTTATGAGCAACCACAACAAAATTCTATTCAAGGTTCAAGAGTAGAAGTTGAAGAAGATGATTCAATTCCACCTTTTTTAAGAAGAATTAGGGGAGATATGTAATCAATACATAAATAATTTTAAGACTATGAATAAAGATTTGCTTTATTGTTCCAAAGATAAATTGTAAGAGATATAGTCTTTAATTTAAATAATTATGTGTAATAAAAAGTTATGTACTTGTCCCAAAGTATAAACTTTTTATTGTGTTTTAGATTTTTAATTTTTATTAAGTTTAGTATCATTCTATTGTTTTAATCAAAATTAAAAATACTAAATTATAGAAAATTTGAATCTATTAGTGCCTTAAAGTATTAAGGCATTTTTAGAAAAATTTTTATTGCGTTTTTAAGAACTAATATTTTTATGTGATATATCACTTTCTACTTTTTAATTTAGTTAATTGATTATTGCAATATATGAAAACTTGGTAAATTTAAATTTTAAGAAGAAAAAAGGAAAAATATGTTAAATGTTTTATATGAGGATAATCATATTATTGTAGTGGTTAAACCTCAAAATATTCCTAGTCAAGCAGATGAATCACAAGATAAAGATATGCTTACTATGGTAAAAGAGTATGTTAAAGAAAAATACAATAAACCTAATAATGTTTATATTGGACTAGTCCATAGATTAGATAGACCAACTGGTGGTCTTATGGTTTTTGCTAGAACTTCAAAAGCGGCTGAAAGATTATCAAAACAAATTGCAGATAGGGAACTTCAAAAATACTATTTAGCAGTTGTTGAGGGTTCTCCAAAAGAAAAATTTACAAGGCTTGTACATTATCTAAAAAAAGATGAAAAAAATAATAAGGTTAGTGTAGTTCCAAAACTGGAAACAGGCGCAAAAGAAGCAGAACTTGAATATACTACTTTAAGTAAATATGAAGACTTGTTGTCATTAGTAAAAGTCCAACTATTTACAGGTAGAAGTCATCAAATAAGAGTGCAAATGAGTACGATTGGTAATCCTATTGTATCTGATATTAAATATGGCGCAAAGCAAAGAATTTGTAAAGATTTAAGTTTGTGGGCTTATAAAATTGTATTTAATCATCCAGTAACTAAACAAGTGATGCAATTTTCTTGTTATCCACCAACTGAAAATGTGCCTTGGAAATATTTTAATTTAGATATTTTAAAATTGTAGTTTAGTACATAATTATACATTGTCATTTTAATTTTTTTGCAATGATATCTTTTGTTCTATGTAAATTTTAAGCAAAATTAAAATGGATAAAATATCCGCTAAAAAGTGCTAAAATCAATCTGTTTTGTTTTATTAGTTTCTAGAATAAAATCTTTTTGTGTGGTTTTCAAAATGTTTTAAATGACCGTTGGTTATTACTTTCTACAAGACTATTTGTTAATGTCTTGGCAATTTGACTTTATTTGTGTTTGTTTTTATTATTGGCTTTTACAAAAGGGGTATGATGAGAGTAAGAAAAGCAGTTTTGCCTGTTGCTGGATTGGGAACTAGGTTTTTGCCAGCATCAAAGGTTGTACCAAAGGAACTTTTTCCAATAGTTGATAAGCCAATATTAGAAATAATCATAGATGAACTTATTGATAGTGGAATTGAAAAAATCTTGCTAGTAATTCGCAGGGGAAAAGAAATAATATCTCAACATTTTGACATTAACTATGAATTGCAAGAAAATTTAAAGGAATTTTCAAAGTTTGAACTTTTAGAAAAAATTAATTCTTCAAATTTAGCAAGTAAAATAACTCTAATTAAACAAAGTCAACCATTAGGATTTGCTGATGCTATTTCTTTTTCAAAAGATTTTGTCTGCGGTGAACCGTTTATTCTTTGTACTGGTGATGAACTTGTTGTTAATGAAAACAAAAATTGCATTAAGCAATTAATTGATGCCTATGAAAGAACTAACAAATCTATTGTTGGCGTATCTTTTACTCCTGATGATGAATTACATAATTATGGTATTGTTGACTTTGAAAGAGTGGGTAAATATTTTCAAATTAAAGATATTGTAGAGAAACCTTTTATAAATGCACCTAGTAACTTTGCTATTAATGGAAAATATTTAATGCAAAGTGATATATTTGAAATTATTGAAAATCAAAAAAATCAAATTGCAGGTGAACTTTTATTTACTAATTGCTTGCTTGAACTAGCAAGGCAAGGTAATGCAATAGGCTGTGAAATTATAGGCAAACGATATGATACAGGGGATAAGTTTGGTTTTATAAAAGCAAATATTGAATATGGGTTAAAAGATAAGAATGTAAGCATAAAACTTAAAAAATATTTAAGGAGTGTCGTAAATGAATTATAGATTTTATAATGCAAAAATTTTATTGCGTAATGAAATTGTTGATGGGGAACTTTGTGTTGAAAATTCAAAAATTTCTTATATTGGGCAAAGTAAGGTAAGTAACATAAAGTTTGATGAAGAAATTGACCTTAAAGGTAAACTTATTATGTCTGGTCTTATTAATATGCATTCACATACTTCTATGAGTTGGGCAAGAAATTTATCTAATGACACTAATTTAGAAGATTGGCTTTACAACAATATTTTTCCAGTGGAAGAAAATATGGAACCTGATGATTTTTATTGGACAACCTTACAAGGAATTAAAGAGTTAGTAAGAAATGGAATAACTACTTGTCTTGATATGTACATTGACAATAGAAACACTTATCGTGCTTTTTCAAAGGCAAATTACAGGGCAATGCTTTCAATTTTCCCAAAGGAAATTGATTTAATAGAACAAAATAAGAATGATTTAATAAGTTTCTGTATGCAAATTCATTCTGTTTATAATGTAACTGAAACTGATATAGTAGATGCTATTAAATTAGCAAGGAAATATAAGTTAAAAATAAATATGCATTTAAGTGAATCATTAAGTGAGATGGGCGAATGTTTTGCTAAAAATAGTTGTACTCCAACGCAATATTTAGATTCTTTTGGAGTTTTTGATGAACCTTGTATTTGTGCACATTGCGTACATTTAGAAGATAAAGATTATGAAATATTGTCATCAAAAGGTGCAACTGCTGTAATAAATAATAGTGCGAACTTAAAACTAGGTAGTGGTGTTGCTCCTGCATACACAATAATGAAAAGAGGCATTAATGTTTGCATTGGTACAGATGGTGCTGGTAGTAACAATCATATTGATATGTTTAAGGAAATGTTTTTGACTTCTACATTAAGTAAAGGTATAATGCACGACCCTTGTGCAATAACAAACAATGAAGTATTAGATATGGCTTCAAAAAATGCAAGTAAGGCACTAGGTATGGATAAAATTGGAGAATTAAAAGTTGGAAATTTTGCTGATTTAATTGTTTTAGATATAAACGAACCAAATTATCAGCCTTTAAGTAAATTAAATAATGGACTAATATATTGTGCTAATAGTAAAGATGTTGTTATGACAATGGTAAATGGTAAATTTTTATATCGCGAAGGGCATTATTATTTAGGTGAAGATGAAAACATAATTACACATGAATTCAACAAGATTGTTAATAGATTAGTTAAGTAGACAACTTATAATGGTTAATATAAAAAAGATAGCATTATTTTGCTATCTTTTTAGTTTGCTTGCTTTTAATTAAAGTAACTATAAAAGTTGTAATTTCGTTTCTTTTCCATTATATTTGATTTCTTTTGATAGTTTATTAAATTACTTATTTCATAATCATCTTTAATATCATTACTAACTTTTATGTAGTAAGTATAAGCAATATTTTCATCAATATCATCATCTTTATAGGATATTAAATCTGATTTTCCTTTTATGACTTGTAAAGTTTCTTTTATTCTTTTGCCTTTTTTCTCATACTCTTTTATAAGTTCATATTTTTGATGCTTCAATGTGATAAAAGATAATTCTATATTAGTAGCATTTTTGACTGATGTTAGAGTAGGTTTTACTATACTTGTAAAATTTTTACTTATTGTTTTTGGTGTAAATTTTTTATTAAATTCACATTCTATTGTATATCTTTCTGGGGTGTCAATAGTTGCTAGTTCTACTTCGCCATTTTCATAAGATATTGAATCTAATTTTAAATCAACTATATTTTTAGGCTTTTTGAAATTTTCAGGTTTTTCTTCTTTATATAAATTTTCAAATAGATTTTTCATTTTAAGTGTTGGGCTTAATTGTGAAGCACTTACATTTTCAAGTAAATTTTCTTGTGTATTATCTTTGCTAAAATACCAAATGCAAGCAGTATGTTTTGTCGTTTGTGCAACGCATATTGCATCAGTGTTATAGTTGTCATCTTTCGTTCCGTTAGTGCCAGATTTTGCGTGAATTTCAAAATCAAAAGAACCAAGAGATGTACACGTTCCGTTTGTTGTTGTTTTCTTCATCATTTGACCAACTAAATACGCTGTTTCTTCGCTCATCACTTTTTTATTGGTTGCATTATGTACATAAATAGGGTTGCCTTCCGCATCTTCTATTCTTTTTATGAATGTTGAAGGTTTATAGTTTCCATTGTTAGCAAATGTTAAATAAGCATTATTCAACTCTTGAATTGTAACGCCATATTTCATTGCTCCTAGTGCAAGTGAAAGTCCATTGTCGCTTTCATCAAATTTTATACCGCACTTCTTTGCAAAAGATTTACATTTTTCTATTCCTATATCTTTAAATAAATTTACAGCTGGAATGTTTAACGATTTTGCAAGTGCATCTTCCACACTTATGATGCCATAGTACTTGTTTGAAATATTTTTTGGAGAATAATTATTTTCATAGATTGTTGGCTCATCTTTTAATAGTGAACATTTATAAATATTGCCATATTCTATGCCTGCACCATAAACTAGAATTGGTTTTATAGTAGATGCAGGCGTTCTTTGAATTGTGGTTGCTCCAAATGTGTAACTTGAATTAAAACCTTGTATTCCTCCCGTTTTATTATCAATCACTATTGCATTATGCATTGCATTTGTATTGTGTTCAATACTTTGCGAAAGCGACTTTGAAACTGATTCATCATAATATGTGTAAATTTTATATTTATTTGCAATTAATTGATTTGGAGTCATATTAACTATATTTCCTGCTTCTGTAATTGCGCTATTTATGTAAGATGATTGACTTTCAAATGTTCCATTTTTGACATTTAAATCTAACTCCCTTGCTTCGTTTTGAGTATATTCGCTTAAAGTTATGGCTTTGTCTTCTAACATTTGGTCAAGGACTATATTTTTTCTTTTTTCAATATTGTCTGCGTTTTCTATTGGAGAATAGTATGCTGGTGATTTAATTATTCCTGCCAAAATTGCGGATTCGTTTATTGTAAGTTCGCTTGCACTTTTGTTAAAATAAAAATTTGAAGCACTTTCAATACCGTAGCAACCGTTGCCAAAGTAGATAGCGTTTAAATACATTTCCATTATTTCATCTTTTGTATATTCTTGCTCTAATTTAAGTGCTAAAATAATTTCTTTAATCTTTCTTTCATAAGTTTTGTCAGTAGTTAAATGTGTGTTTTTTATTAATTGTTGAGTGATTGTAGATGCGCCTTCTTGTATACTACCGCTTTTAATATTTGTTAACAGTGCACTTATTATTCTCTTAACATTTATGCCGTTATGATTATAAAATTCTTTGTCTTCTATGCTTGTAAACGCATTTATTGTATGTGTTTGTAGATTTTCTAATTTGACATAAGGTAACCCTTGTACATTTTCATTTAGTAATGTGTTGTTATTATCATATATTATTGCAGGAGTACTGATTTCAGTTAGTAGTTCAGTATTTAAATTTGTAGTTCTATATAGATAGAAAAAAGTAAGACTAAAAAAAACAATTAACAATAGAAATATTATTAATACAATAAATAAAATTCGTTTAAATATTTTGCTTTTTTTGCTATCTACTTTTTTTTGCTTTTCCATACAAATATTTTTGACAAATTTTAATTTATTATTACTAAAATTGACTTGAAAAATCAAAATTTTTTTTGTATAATAATATGATAAAATTAAAAGAAGGAATTTATGGGTAAATATTTAATTAATACTTATGGTTGCCAAATGAATATTCACGAGAGTGAAAAGGTGGCTGGAATTTTACAAGATTATGGATTTGAAGAAACAACAGAAGTAAATGATGCTGATGTTATAGTTTTTAATACTTGTTGCATAAGAGAAGGGGCAGAAACTAAAATATTTAGTAATATTGGAGCGGTCAAGCCTTTAAAGAAGAAAAATAAAAATTTAATTGTTGCTGTTTTAGGTTGTATGACTCAACAAAAGAAAACTGCGGAAAATTTAAAAAAGAAGTTTCCTTGGATTGATATAATAATTGGTACTTTCAACAGCGATGAATTTGAAAAATATTTTAAAAAATCATTTGAAGAAAAGCAAAAGAGTTTTGAAGTTTTTGATAAGGAATTTGACATAGTAGAGAATACAAAATTTTTTAGAACTAGCGGTGATAATGCTTGGGTAAACATTACCTATGGTTGTAACAACTTCTGTACTTATTGTATTGTGCCTTATGTAAGGGGGAGAGAAAGAAGTAGAAGAAGTGAGAATATCATTAAGGAATGTGAAAACCTTGTAAAAGAAGGTTACAAGCAAATTACTCTTCTTGGTCAAAATGTGAATTCTTATGGGAACGATAGGGAAGATGAAATTTCTTTTCCTATGCTTTGCAAAAAGATATGTCAAATTGAAGGTGATTTTAGACTTAAATTTATGACTTCTCATCCAAAAGATTTTAGTAGTGAATTAATTGATGTTATTGCTAGTGAAGAGAAAATGAGTAAAGTTGTGCATTTGCCTTGTCAATCTGGAAGTAACAAAATTTTAAAACTAATGAATAGAAGTTATACAAGAGAAAATTATTTGCAAAGAATAGAAGAATTAAAAAGCAAAATTCCTTATGTGAGTTTAACTTCGGATTTTATTGTTGGTTTTCCTTATGAAGAGGAAGAAGATTTTGAGCAAACAAAAGATTTAGTTGAAAAAGTGCAATATAATTCTATTTTTGCATTTATGTATTCAAAGCGTTCTGGGACAGTTGCTGAAAAAATGGAAAATCAGGTTGATTTGCAAGTGAAGCGTAGGCGTGTAAATGAATTGCTTGCACTGCAAAAAGAAATCACTGCTAAAAAGAATGAAAAACTTGTTGGCTTTGTTTTTGATTGTCTACTGCAAGAAAAGAAAGATAAGAAAATTATGGTTTCTGAATCTGGTTTAAGCATTAGTTTAGAAAGTTATGATGGCATTGAATTTAGTAAATATTATAAAGTTGCAGTTACTAGTGTTAAGGGTAATAAAATAAGTGGTAAAATAGAAAAAAGGAAGTAATGATTATGACACCAATGATGGATGATTATTTATTGAAAAAAAGTCAAAATCCTGAATGTATTCTTTTATATAGGCTTGGAGATTTTTATGAATGCTTTTTTGATGATGCAGAGATAGTAGCAAAGGAATTAGATATAGCCTTAACAGGTAGAGAATGCGGTAATGGAAATAGAGCGCCAATGTGTGGTGTTCCATTTCATGCGTTAGATACATATCTTGCTAAACTAGTTAGCAAGGGTTATAAGGTCGCAATTTGCGAGCAATTATCTGCACCAGAGAAAGGGAAAATTGTTGATAGGGCTGTTGTAAGAATTGTAACGCCTGGTACAGTTATTGAAACTGATATTCTAGATGCAAAAAAGAACAATTTTTTAGCAAGTGTTTACATTAAAAGGGGTTCTTGTTCTATTTCATATCTTGATATAAGTACAGGTGAATTCTATTCAACTTTAATAAAAGATGAAAATTTATTGCAACTTATTAATGATGAGTTGTTAAGAATTTGTCCATCAGAAATTATTTGCAATAGTATGGCAAAAGATTTTGCTGGTAATCTAGCGAGTATTGCTATTGGTCAACTTCCTAGATTTAACAATTTTTACGAATGGGCATATACTTATAATTCTGCGTATGAAGCAATAACTAGACAATATAATATTTCAAATTTAAATAGTTTTGACATTAAAGATAAAGAAGAATGTGTTTGTGCGTGTGGTGCGTTAATTGAATACTGTAAACAAACACAAAAAAGGCAATTAACTCATTTAAAACCTATAAAATTCATTAGAAATGATTTATTTATGCACTTGGATAATAATGCTAGAAAGAATCTAGAACTTACAGCCAGTATGAAGGATGGCAGAAAGCAAGGTACTTTATTAAGTGTACTTGATTATAGTAAAACTCCAATGGGTGCAAGGTTTTTTAAAAATGCGATTGAGCAACCTTTTCAAAATCAAAAATTTATCAAAGAAAGGTTAGATGCTGTTGAAGAGATTACAAAGAATCTAATTACAAGAGAAGCACTTTTAGGTTCGCTAGAAGGAATTGGTGATATTGAAAGAATATGTAGTAAAGTTGTTTATGGTTCTGTTTCGCCAAAAGATTGTTTAACTCTTAAAAATAGTTTAATGATGCTACCAAAGATTAAGGCATTGTTGGGTAAATTTAAGACTAAAAAGTTAACGCAAATTAATAATGATATTGTTGATTTTTCTACTTTAACTGAACTTCTTGAAAAAACCATCAAAGAAGATGCAGGCGCTCTTGTAAGAGATGGTAATTTCATTAAAGATGGCTTTAATAATACACTTGATGAGTATAGGAAAGCAAAAACAGAAGGCACTAATTGGCTAGCAAATTTGGAAAGAGTTGAAATAGAGCAAACAGGAATCAAAAACTTAAAAATAAAATACAATAGAGTATTTGGATATTTAATAGAAGTTTCAAAATCTAATATAGACAAAGTTCCAAGTAGGTATATAAGAAAGCAAACTATTTCAAATAATGAAAGATATATAACAGAGGAATTGAAAGAGATTGAGAATAAAATTCTAAATAGTGAAGAAAATGCACTTAAACTTGAAAATGAAATTTTTGACTACATAAAAGAAATGCTAAACAAAAATTTAAAACTATTACTTGATGCTTCAACTGTAATTGCTGAACTTGACTTTTTAACAAGTCTTGCTTATGTGGCAGTGAAAAATAATTATACAAAACCTACTGTGTCAGATAGTTTGGAAGATTTGACTATTGTTGAAGGTAGACATCCTGTTGTTGAAAGTTTATTACAAAGTAATCAATTTATTCCTAATGATATATTATTAAATAGTACAACTGATAGAGTTATGATTTTAACTGGTCCTAATATGGCGGGGAAAAGTACTTATATGCGACAAATCGCAATCATTGTCCTTATGGCTCATATTGGAAGTTTTGTCCCTTGTAAAAAAGCAAGTATGCCTACTTTTGATAGGATTTTTACTCGTGTTGGTGCTAGTGATGATTTGGCGTTTGGACAAAGTACATTTATGGTTGAAATGAGTGAAGTTGCTACAATATTAAATAATGCGACAGATAGAAGTTTAATTATATTAGATGAAGTAGGGCGTGGTACATCAACTTACGATGGGTTGAGTATTGCTTGGTCTATAATGGAATATCTTTCCAACAACTTAAAGGCAAGGACTCTATTTGCCACTCATTATCACGAACTTACAGAACTGGAAGGTATGTTAGATGGAGTTAAGAATTACAGAATTTCAGTAAAGGAAAGCGAAGATGGAATTGTTTTCTTGCGTAAAATAGTAAGGGGTGGTGCGAATAAGAGTTTTGGTATTGAAGTTGCTAAACTTGCGGGCATTCCAAATGGTGTAACGAAAAGAGCAAAAGAAATTTTAGCAAAACTTGAATTGAATGAAACTTCCAACTTAAAAGATATAAGTAAAATAGAAATTGCAAATGACAAAGATAGAAATATTGTAGATAAATATTATAAAATTAGTGATGAGATTAGCAATTTAGATTTAAATAATATTACTCCATTTATGGCGTTAGATTTATTACTTAAATTAAAAGAAGAGATAATGAAGGAAGATTAAGTATGAAGACAATTAATGTGCTTGAACCATCAATTTATAATTTGATTTCTGCTGGTGAAGTTGCAGTTAATCCAGCAGGAGTTGTAAAAGAATTGGTTGAAAACAGTCTTGATGCACAAGCGACCAAAATCATAGTTGAAATTTGGGGCGGTGGCATAGAAAAAATTAAAGTTACAGATAATGGTTATGGTATTGCTAAAAGTCAAGTTAAAAATGCATTTTTGCCACATGCAACTAGCAAAATAACAACTGTTGAAGATATTTACAAAATAGGTACGTTGGGTTTTAGGGGTGAAGCATTAGCAAGTATTTGCAATGTATCCAAATTAAGCATTTTGACTAGGGTAGAAGAAGAGGAAATAGGAAGTTATCTTGAAATTGATGCTGGAAATATTGTAGTAGAAAGTGAAAAGGCATCTAACGTTGGAACTGAAATAACAGTTTCAAACTTGTTTTATAACACTCCTGCAAGATTAAAATTTTTAGGGACAAAGAAAATGGAACAAAGGGAAATTGCTAAAACTTTGGAAAATTTAATGCTTTGCAATCCTAATATTGAATTTATGTTTTATGTAGATGGGAATTTGAATGTCCATACAGCAGGTACTGGTTTAAAGGATACTATTGTGCAAATAGAAGGTCCAGAATTTATAGAGAAATCATTTAAAATAGATGTGCAAGAGGGAAAATATAAATTAAAAGGTTATGGTATTTTACCATCTGAAGAACATAATTCAAAATTTACAAGGTGTTTTGTTAATGGGAGAGTTACCATAAATCATTGCATTGCTTCTGCTGTGCAAGCGGCTTATGTAACCTATACAATGAAAGGCATTACTCCAACTTTTATTTTGTTTTTTGAATTGCCTTTTGATGAAGTTGATGTCAACATAACTCCACAAAAAACTGATGTAAAATTCCAAGATGACCATAAAATTTATTCTTGGGTTTGTACAAGCGTGAAAAACTCGTTACTAAATCATGTTGCAAGGGAAAATTTTTATAAAAGTGAAGAATTGGCTATGCAAGCATTTTAAAGTGATAACAAAGATTCTAATACAAAAATGGTGTTACCAAAGAAAGAAATTGAAGGCAATGAGTCAAATAATACTGAAACTAAAAATTCATCATTTAATGATTATGTTATTGCGAAAAATGTTGTTGATTCTATTGGCGGAAAAAGTGTAACAGCAGAGCAGTTTTTAAAGGCTTGGAAAGGGCAAAAAGAACAAGAAGAATTGGCAATTCAACAAGAAGCGAAAAATGAAGGTAGTGATAAGACAGTAAAAATTTTAGAATTTGAAAGCAAGACACAAGAATTTGAGCAAGAAAGTTTTGGATTGGGTTCATCTTCTACTATAATGGCAAAAGTAAAAGGGCTAGATAAGATTCAAGCAAAGCAAGAGTTTACGCAAGAAACTTTTGTCAAAAATAACAATAAAGTGCTAGGCGTTATTTTTCAGACTTATATTTTAGTGCAAAGTGATAGCGAATTATTCTTTATTGACCAACATGCTGCACACGAAAGGCATTTATATGATAAGTATATGCAAGAAATAGAAAATAGAGATGTTACTATACAGGATTTGTTAGTTCCGCATGTTATTAATGCTGATAATGATATGGCTAATTTTATTGAAAGAAATATGCTTGATTTAAAAAATCTTGGTTTTGAAATTAGTAGTTGGGGTACTAACGTTTTTAAGGTTGAATCAGTACCGATGATATTAAGCGATATTAATTTGGAGCATTTTATTCAAGATATTTATCAAAACAAAGTTTATCTTACAAATACTAATGAACAATTAAGAGATAAAATTGCTATGCGTGCTTGTAAAAGTGCAATTAAGGCAGGTATGACTTTAAACCAAAGTGAAATTGATAAAGTTATTGAAATGATAAAAGAATCAAAATCTCCACTTTTATGTCCACATGGTAGGCCTTATGTATTGAAAGTTACTAAAACCGATATTGAAAAATGGTTTAAGAGGATAGTGTAATGAGAAAAAAGTTGCTCATCATTGGTGGACCATCAGGTGTTGGAAAGACTAAATTATCTATAATTATTTCAAAGTTATATAATGGTGAAGTCATCTCTTGCGATTCAATGCAAATCTATAAAGATTTTGATATTGGAACAGCAAAAATTAAAGATAGCGAAAAAAATGGCGTTGTTCATCATTTAATTGATATTAAGAACTTTGATGAAGAATTTAGTGTTAGCGAATATAAGACAGAAGCAGAAAAAATTATTGATAATTTAAATAAGTCTAATAAATTGCCTATTTTAGTTGGTGGTACTGGGCTTTATATTAATGCTATTTTGTATGATTATGAGTTTAGAAAAACTAATAAAAATAGTGATTTAAGATTTTACTATGAAAAATTATCTAGCAAATATGGCAATATGGTTTTGTGCAATATATTAAAAGGCAGAAATATTGATTTTAGCGGAATTCATTTAAATGATACAAAACGATTAATTAGATTGATTGAAACAAATGGCAATAGTAATGAGGAAAAAGAAAAAATTTCTAATTATGACTTTTTATACATTTGCCTTAATCAAAATCGTGATAAATTATATCAAAAATTAAATGAAAGAGTAGATGCTATGTTTAAGGAAGGTTTGCCTATTGAAGTAGATAATTTACTTCAAAAAGGCGTGCCTTGGGATTGTCAACCAATGCAAAGCATAGGTTACAAAGAATTTAAAGGATTTTATGAAGGTAAGATAAATTTAGCAGAAGTTAATGAACTAATAAAATTAAATACAAGGCATTATGCAAAAAGACAACTAACTTGGTTTAGAAATAGTCAAAATATAATTATGTATGATGTTGAAAATGGATTTGATGATTTAATAAAAATAATAGGAGAATGGTTAAATAAATGATAGATATAAATAAATTAATAGAAGAAAGCGAAGAAAAACTCACTAAACAATTTAAGCAATTAGATGAGATTTCTTTGTATAATCAAGAAAAAGTTATTAATGCGTTTAAGGAGTACAGAATTTCAGCAAGACATTTTGCTGGAACTAATGGTTATGGATATGATGATATTGGAAGAGATACTTTGAATTTAGTTATGGCACAAATTGTTGGTGCTGAAAGGGCTATTGTTTCGCCTTTTCTAACTTGCGGTTCTCATGCTTTGGCACTTGCATTATTTGGCGTTCTAAATAAGTCAGGTATGAAAATGCTTGCAATTACTGGCAAGCCTTATGATACACTAGATGAAGTGATTTTTGGTGTGGAGGGAAAAGATATTGCAAGTTTAAAAGATTTAGGTGTGGAATATGCACAAGTTGAATTAAGTCCAAATGGCAAATTTGATATGCCAGCAATCAAGGAAAAAATAAATAATTTTAAGCCTGATTTGATTTTTATTCAAAGAAGTAGAGGTTATGCTTGGCGTGATGCATTAGATATTTTAGAAATAAAGGATGCAATTACGGAAATAAAAGCATATTATAATAATGCGGTTATTATGGTAGATAATAATTACGGCGAATTTGTTGATAAATTTGAACCTTGTGATGTAGGTGCTGATTTAGCAGTTGGTTCTTTAATTAAAAATGCGGGCGGTGGATTAGCGCCAACAGGAGCATATATTGCTGGTAAAGCATCTGTAATTGAAAAAATTTCTTACAGATATACTTCGCCATCATTATTACTTGAAGTTGGTTCTTATGCTTATGGTTATCAAAGTTTTTATCAAGGATTGTTTATGGGTCCTCATATCACATGCCAAGCATTAAAGGGTTGTTTGTTAATGTCAACTGTAATGAGAGAATTAGGCTATAAAGTATTACCAAGTGAAGGTGTATTACCTAAGGATGTAGTAACTTCTATTGAATTAAATGATAAAGATAAGTTAATTAAACTTTGCCAAATAATTCAAAGTTGTTCGCCAGTTGATAGTTATGTTTGCCCAGAACCTTGGGATATGCCAGGATATACAAGTCAAGTTATTATGGCAGCCGGAACTTTTGTGCAAGGTGCATCTATTGAACTTTCTTGTGATGCTCCTATACGAGAACCTTATATTTTATACATTCAAGGTGGACTTGCTTATGAGCATATTAAATATGCATTAAAAGAATGTGTTAAAGAACTTGTAAAAGAATAATAAGCATAAAAGAGTATCTTATATTTATATAAAAAAGAAAAATTTTCTAAAAAATATATTAAATTTGCTTTACAAAAATTTAAGAATATGGTAAACTAAAAGAGTTAAGATTAAAAGAAGTTAGATATATTTCTTAAACCTTAAAGATTTTAAAATAAATTTTAAAAAAAGTTTGAAAAAACAGTTGACAATAGTTAAAATTTATAGTACAATAAAAAAGTCATTTAATAGAAATGGTTTGAGAAATATAGCGGGGTGTAGCGCAAGTGGTAGCGCATATGGTTTGGGACCATAGGGTTGGGAGTTCGAGTCTCTTCACCCCGACCACTAGGGCCTTTAGCTCAGTTGGTTAGAGCAACCGGCTCATAACCGGTTGGTGCGGGGTTCGAGTCCCTGAAGGCCCACCATTTCTTAAATTTTATTTGGCCCGGTAGCTCAGTTGGTTAGAGCGCTAGCCTGTCACGCTAGAGGTCGAGGGTTCGAGCCCCTTTCGGGTCGCCAATTAAATTTTCAAATAAACTTATTTTTATGCCATAATTATATTTTGGCTCGATAGCTCAGTCGGTAGAGCAAGGGACTGAAAATCCCTGTGTCGGTGGTTCGATTCCACCTTTGGGCACCAAGTGTTATCGCTCTCACAGGGGATTGTTTAAAATCTCCTGAATGAGATGATTGCACTTTATCAGCAAAATGTTTAC
>JAFTVC010000022.1 GCA_017465925.1 Clostridia bacterium
AGAGCGAGAATATTTATTTTCTCATTTGACCGACTGACGATGTTTCAAACTATAAAAAGGCTAGTGTGTTAGCACTAGCACTTGCGTTTAGCAACAAACATTTTACTTGTTAAAATGTTTACTTCTTAATTCTATCAAAAGAACACTCTGTTGGTTAAAACATAGTTTATAACAAGGAAGTCGGGAGAGCGAGAATATTTATTTTCTCATTTGACCGACTGACGATGTTTCAAACTATAAAAAGGCTAGTGTGTTAGCACTAGCACTTGCGTTTAGCAACAAACATTTTACTTGTTAAAATGTTTACTTTTTATAGTTTATATTTCCACTTTTGTATGCTTATTCTTTAACACACCCACCAACTCTGTTTTATAACCCAAGTCAGTTTCTTCTTCATTTTCTTCTGGTTGAATCTTGCTACTTAAATCAACCCTCTTTAAATATTTTTGAGATTTACCTGAATCCCCTGTATAAGTATTAAAGTAGTAAATATAACCTTCTTCATCAAAATCTAAATAAGTTGTATCAATATTAGTTTCATCAAATACTAGTTCCACATTCTCATCTAAATTAGTGTTTGTTAAATCTATTCTATACATTTTAGTTCCGTTTAGGTAATATGCGTATCTACCATCACAATAATTAATTGTGTATTCGGCATCACTAATTACTACTGAATTAGTACTTGTATTTAAACCATCTTTAACCCAAATAGTTTTACCACCATAAGTTACAATAACACCTAAATTTTCACCATTAACATTAGGCAAGACAAATTCATTTGTGTAATCATCAGTAGCAGTTATTTGAATATCTGTTGATGTATTAGCGACATTATTTATTGCATACAAACATTTATTGCTATTTACAGTTTTATAAGCATAAACATAGTTACTTTCTACACTCTTTAATTCATAAGTTGTAACTCCATCAACTCTTTCTTCTTTTTCATCTTTTTTAGTAATGTTTACCTTACCTAAAACATTACCCTTATTAGATGTGTTAATAAAGTCATTTTCAGTTACATTTCTTGTATAATATACATAACCTTGTGTGCCAGTTGTTTGATAATTTTTAGTGTAAGCATAGTCTGTTATTTTTGGCATCATAACACTTGCTACGTTACTTGCTAATGTTACAGCATTTTTAGCATAAGAAGTAATTTCAATTTGCTTTATATCCTTTCCATCAAATACAACTAGATATACTGAACCACCTATCTTATAGAAAGAATAAGTTGCACCTGCTGAATATTGTTCTGTTGTATATAATACTTCAATATTTGTACCATCTAATTTTGCCCTGCAAAAATCAATTAAATCAGTTCTTAATTTTCCTTCTCTATCATTTTGCATATTTGGCGTTCCATAATAAATATAGTCATCAAATATAAATAGTCCTGTGTTTTGTGTACCTACAACTTTTGAAACGACCAATTCATAAGTTTTTAAATTGCCTTTTTCATCTACATCAAGTTTATCTTCTTTTAGTTTAGTTCTATATAACGCACTAGTCTTTACTTCGCCTTGATTGTTATCATTCTTTCCTAAATCTGTTGAAGTTACATAACTATCTACAAAATAAACATACTCACCTTTTGTAACTGCTAAATTACCATTTCCTGTTACCATATCATCTGTTTTAGGCATTGAACCTAAACCTGTTTCACCACAAGATACCAAAGCAAACATAGTGAAACATAAACAAACACTTAATAATATTTTTCTAAATTTCTTCATACTATCTCCAAATTATTGTTGCAAATTTTATTATTAAATTATTTCAAATAGAACAATTTTTTAAACATAAAAGTTTTCTATTTCAAAAATAATATTTGCAAATGAATATCCTTTTTATGATAACAAAATTTGATGTTTTAGTCAAGTATTTTTCATAGGTTTAATGTTTTTAATATCAAAAAACGACTCACATCGCAGTACTCTTTTGATTTTATTTACAACAAGTCAATAAAAGAATATTTATTTAATCACTTGCATTATTTAAGTATATGGTTTCGCCATTAGTCGCATCTTGATACATTAAATAATAAGCCTTTTGTTCATCAACAGGGAGATATTGTGAAAATTCTTCCATATTCTTTGGTGGTGGACTTCCCGCCTTGCAAGGAATAGCATAACAAATATATTTAGGCAACTCATCATCACTTATGTAACCCACACTATAATAGTCGCCTGTATTTTCATAATCCACCCTTACAAATTTTCCACCATCTATCATACTTTCAAGAATTTCATCATTTGGATAAACTGCAAAAAGCGAATTTAATGAACCTTTTATTTGATTGTAAAACCCTGATTCACTCTTTTCTTTCTCAAAATCATTATTACTTTCCTTATTATTCTTATCGTCATTTTCATCTTCATTTTGCTCATTTCCATTCTTATCTTCGTTGTTTTTTTCATCTTCTAAACTATAAACAATTTCTTGGCAGGTTTCATTGTTTGCAATCTCTTTTTCTCTGCAAGGGCAATCAAAATTCTGTAAGTTTTCCACATTTTTAGCGTATATGTTAATATCTTTTTGCACTTCACCCATTTGCATATTTTCACAACTTTCTGCATTTAAACTATCTACTTTTTCATTTTGCCTATTTTCATAAAAAGCCTTTTTATAAACACAATTATCACAAGTTTCTTTTTTATTTAAACACTCACTCAATAATTCATTTGTAATTATGTCATTTATCTCATTTTCAGTAGGTTCTTCAAAAAGTTTTTCATTAGATTCTACATTTTGAACATTGTTAATATTTAACTCGTTAGATTCTAAACTATTACTATCAAACCTAATAGGTTCTTTATTATTTGATAAATTTGCGACATTCATTTCGCTTTCTTTATCTATATTATCCGCAATTACTTCATTTCTTAATACAACACATTTATTATGATAAAATTTTAAATTTTTAAGCACTTCATCATAAAAGCAATGTCTTTTATCTTTGCCACCGCCAATATATATAGGCAATGCACTATTATTTGTTATAGCCACAATTACAACATATATTTCTTGCCCACAATCAAAGTAAGTAGGCAACTTACCTTCAAAGTAATTATCTTGTATATTTAAAGGCACAACATCTATTGGCGAATTTGAATACCTTACAACCGCAAACACATTATCTATATTCTCTTGAAATTTAGCAACAATAATAGGTGCATTTTCGCTTTTTTGAATTGTTACTAATGCTTTTTTATTATCCATTCCTATCCTAGATAGAATCAAAGTTCTTTTTATATACATTTATCCCTCCACAAATACTTTAACATAAATATATATATTCATTAGATAGAAAAATAATGAATATAATTGCCACGCTTAACATATTTTGTCTATATATGAATTTTGTTGTAGTTTATTAAAATGTAAAAAACAATAAAAAGAAAAACTACTTTGCCTTATAGCAAAGTAGTCTAATATTATTCATAAAGTTCTTTTACTCTATCTGTATACTTGATTACTTTATTATTTGCTTTATAATCATTAATATAAAGCATTTTAACATCTTCTCCCTTATTTTGTTGAGTTAAAAGACTTTCTAAAACTTCATCAAATATAGTTTTTTCACTATGAAGAGTTGTACGTATACTATCTAACTTTAAGCATACTTCATCAGCATTTTGATTAGTTTCAATATTTTCAATTTTACCTGTGTACATTATGATATGATAACCATATTCAGTTGCAACTAGTCCAGAAATTGAACCAATTTCACCTTCTCCGTTATTGTACAATGCACGACTTGCTTCTGTAAAAGATTCAACCATATTGCTTCTAACTTCGTCTTCATCTTCTTCATTAGGAATACCAATCACATAATCCCTATTAGCATTTTGAATACCAGGGTCAGAATTGTACTTGTAAACAAACTCATTATATGCTTTGGCTTTTTCCTCTGGTGTTACAGCACTATTAACTGCTGTTTGTATTTCTAGCAAAATTTCTTCGGCTGTGTAAGCATTGTCAGTTACATTACCATTTTCATCTATTGCATTTACTTTAATTTCTTTTGCCAAGTCTTCAACAAATTTATCATAATCTGCTTGTGTAATAAAGCCTTGTTCTAGCAATTTCTTTTCTACATCTATTTCTGCTTGCTGTTCTTCACTAAATTGTAATAAAACATTTGAAACATAGAAGAATTCATTTTCAATAGGATGATAATAAATACCTTCTGCACTACTCAAAATATCTTTAATATATTGTGAATAACCCACAGTATCCAAGTCATATTTAGCCTTATTATCGTTAACTATTCTATAATATTCTTCCATAATCATTTGAGTATTGATTGTAGTAACTATTGTTTCTTGATACTCTTCATCAATCGCTGTTATATAAGCATTATCTACCACATTTACAAAATGTTTTTGAAGGGCTTTTTCTAATACTTCATCATAAGTTAAATCTTTATATGCATCATATTGTGCTCTATATTCAATCGCTACTCTTTTTAATGCTTCTTCACCTACATCTTCAAACTCTGGAACCCATTGTTTTTTGAATTCAGTCAATAAGTTAATCTTCTTTCCATCAATATAATCTTGCACAATTTGAATATAATCTTGATTAATTGCGTGTTCGTGGTCATGCTCATTTGTTGCTTGAATTTCATAAATTGGAGCATCATCTGTTCCCACATTTACAAGTTTACCTACTTTGTGATAGTGCTCATAAACTGTTTTACCTTCTTCTGTGCTTTCTGGAATTGTTGAAATTCTATCCCATTCAGCCCTAACTTCCGCTTCATAATCTGCCACTAAGGCATTGAAATAAGTTAATGTTTCACTAACTATTGCAGTCATTTGTTCATCGCTTAAAACTAACTCATTTTTTCCTTTCTCTGTTAAAATTGCGCTATTAATTAAACTATCCAAGCAATAATTAACTGCTTGCTTTCTTGTATAACCATAACTATTTATAAGTGTATCAGCATAGTTATTATACATTACAAGCAACTTTTCCTTTGTTATTTCTATATCGCCTACGCTTGCAACAACTTCGTTCAAATACCTTTCTTGGTCAAGCACAAATAGCCCACAACCAGAAAGACATGTGCACATTGTTATAAAGCAAATCATTAAACATGCTATTCTCTTTTTCATCTATTTCTCCTTGAATTATTCTTGCCATATCGCATTATGCTATACATTATACAAAAAAATTTTAATTTAAGCAACTACTTTTGATAGTTTTAATAAAAATTTAATAAGACTTTCTTGCCTATCTTTGATAGATAACGCCTTATTTATCGTAAATCTATTAGCTTTGCCTATTTCTACTTTCAAATTAGAATTAATTTCTAAACTCATTGTTTTTGCCTTTTCAATTATATCCACAAAATCATCATAAAATTCAATAACTGACGCAAAATCATTAAGTGCAATCTTTTTAACGCCACAATCTTTTGCTAAATTTTTAATGTACCCAACTTTTATTAATTGTTCTAGTTCATAAGGCAATTCTCCATACATATCACGAATTCGCTTTTTAACATCTTGCATTTGATTTTCATTTGTAATTAATGCAATATCATTATAAAGTTTCATTCTTTCAGCACCGCTTTGAATATAACTATCAGGAGCAAAGGCAGGAAGTGCAATTTCAATTTTAACATCTCTACGAATTCTATCTTGCTTGCCATCTAGTTCCATTACCGCCTCTTCTAAAAGTTTGCAATATAAGTCATAACCTATTTTTTCAATATGACCATGTTGTTCTGCTCCTAGAAGAGTTCCTGCACCCCTTATTTCTAAATCTCGCATCGCAATTTTAAATCCACTACCCAGTTCACTAAATTCTCGCAACGCATCTAGCCTTTTCATAGCCACTTCGTTTATGATTTTGTCTTTATCAAAGGTAAAATATGCGTAACTAGCCCTATTACTTCTGCCAACTCTCCCCCTTAACTGATAAAGTTGACTTAATCCCATTGTATCAGCATTGATTACTATTAACGTGTTTGCCATTGGTAAATCAATTCCATTTTCAATTAATGTAGTTGCAATTAAAATTTGCGTTTCCTTTGCATATAGTTTAAGGACAACATTTTCAAGAGTATTTTTATCCATTTGCCCATGTGCAACATCAATTTCCACTTCTGGTAATAATGCTCTAACTTCATTGGCAAAATTATAAATAGTTTCAACTCTATTGTACACTATTAAAACCTGTCCTTCTCTTGAAAGTTCTCTTCTGCACGCTTCTACTAAAATAGTTGGCGAATATTCACAAACAATAGAAGTAATAGGCAACCTTGACTTTGGCGGAGTTGTTATTAAACTTGTATCCCTCACTCCTATAAGCGACATGTGCAAAGTTCTAGGAATTGGAGTCGCAGATAATGTTAAAACATTAACATTTTGCTTCAATCTCTTAATTTTTTCTTTATCCGCTACTCCAAAGCGTTGCTCTTCATCTAAAATTAAAAGCCCTAAATCTTTAAATTTAACATCATCACTTAATAATCTATGAGTGCCACAAACAATATTTATATCCCCACTAGCGACCAAATTTATTATATCTTTGTTCTTTTTTGCATAATTAAATCTGCTCAACATTCCAACATTAACTAAAAAGTCTTTCATTCTGTTTTGCACATTCACAAAATGTTGATGACATAAAATTGTTGTTGGTGCTAAAAACGCAACCTGCTTATTGTCTAAAATAGTCTTGAATGCAGCAAACATTGCAACTTCTGTTTTCCCAAAACCAACATCACCACAAATAAGCCTGTCCATTACTTTTCCGCTTTCCATATCCTTTTTAATGTCAGCAATGGCATCTTCTTGGTCTTTTGTTAATTCAAAACCGCGAGCCTTTTGAAATTCATCAATTAAGTAATTGTCTTCACTATACTTAAAACCCTTTAAAGCACTTCTTTTTGCGTATAGTTCACGCAAGTCAAATGCCATCTTTTTAAGGCTTGCTTTTGCTTTTTCTTTCGCCTTTTTGAATTGTTCGCCACCTAAAACATTAAGTCGCGGTTCTTCTTCCGCTCCTAAATATTGAGAAATTTCATCTGTGTGTTCAGTTGGCAAATAAAGAACATCGCCTTTTGCATATTGAATTACAATATAATCCTTCTCGCAAAAACCCAGATTCATTTTTTTAATATCAATACACTTACCAACGCCCTGTGTTTGATGGACTACATATTCGCCCACTTTTGGCAGGTAGAAGACCCTAGATTTTGCAATAGTTGAAGATTGTGTTTTAGATTCCCTAAATAAACTATCTTGCCCTATAAAAACAAACTTTTCATTTAAAAAACCAACATTATATGCAATATTATTTTTAGTTAAATTAATTTTATTTTCTTCAATTTCATCATTTTCATTAAATGGCAAATTGTTGTTTTTAAGAATATTTTTTAAAATTTCTTTTTGTTCTTCCTTGTCATAAGATAAAAGAACAGTAAAATTTTGATTTTTAAAATATGTTAAATCACTTTTTAAAAGTTCTGCGTTACTTAAATAATTGCTTAAATTAATAACAGGAAAACTCACTACATTTTCACTGAAAAAAAGCGGATTTTTAACATCAAGGTTAGTAAATGCAATAGCAGTTTGACTATCTTTAACTACAATATCTTTCATTCCATAGTAGAAAGATAAATGCACTTTGTCAAAAATATTCTCTTCAATTTGCCTTAATAAATCATTGATAAGTGCTAAACTTGCTTGATTTGCTAAATCATAAATTCTTTTAGGTTCTTCAAATGCAACTATTCCATTTTTAAACCATTCAACAAAACTACTATTGAAAAATTTATAAGCGGGTAATGCATAAATTAATGAATTATCCTTAATAAGATTAAATGCTTTTTCCTTTATGTTTGGTTCATTATCTAAAAATGCAGATTTTTTATCATCAATAGCACCCAAATTAAAAGTAAAAGGACAAATTTTAATTTCGTCTACATCTTGCTTGCTTGCATAGGAAGTTAAATCAATTTCCTTTATTGTTTCAATATTATCTCCCCAAAACTCTAATCTAAATGGACTTTCGTAACCAACTGGATAAACATCTAAAATATCCCCACGAATTGAAAATTGGCTTTGATTTTCAACCCTTTCAACTCTATGGTATCCTAAATTTAAAAGCCCACTCTTTAAACTGCTTAAATTGTAATCATTGCCTTTTTCCAAACAAATGATTTCTTCCATATAAACACTACTATCTGGTAATTTTTGGAGTAATAATTCAGGAGTTATAATAATTGCATCAATTTTATTTAAGGCAACTTGACTTAAAGCATAAGCATAAGTTTCCATCACTTCATTTACATTTGCCTTATAAGAAATCAAATCAAGTAATTGACTTAAAATCAAAACCTTTTTACCAAGACTTGATAGTTGCTTTTCTATAATCCTTGCCTTTACAAGTGAAGATGCAATATATAAAATTGATTTATCATAATTTGACAGCAAAAAAGCCCGCTCTGCATCTTGCAAGTTGCGAACAGTGATTTTTTCTTTATTTTTTATTGCTTTATCTAAAATATTAATTTCATTGCTTTTTAATTTGTATATCATTTGAAAGCACAGTTCCTTCAATAATTTTTTGCTTTATTATTTCTATGCCTTGACAAATTGCTGGCTCAATTTCTTGCATTGCATAAGGGTCAATTTTACTTACAACATAGTCCTTTAAATCCATTCTTTCATCTTTTCCAACGCCTATTCTCAACCTTGGAATATCATTACTACCAATTACCTCAATAATATTTTTAAGTCCCCTGTGCGTACCGCCACTACCGCTTGCTCTGTACCTTAATTTCCCTCTGTCCAAATCAATATCATCTAAAACAACAATAATATGATGCTTTTTGATTTTGTACTTTCTCATTACTTCATCTACTGCATTTCCACTTAAATTCATATATGTAGTAGGTTTTACAAGCACAACTTCTTCATCTCCAATATAACCAAACCCAAGTAATGATTTACATTTTTCAGTATCAAATTTAATTTTTAATTCTTCCGCCAATTTGTCCACAGCCATAAAACCAATATTGTGATATGTGTTTTTGTAGCCATTTCCAATATTGCCTAATCCAACTATTGCATACATTTTAATTTATATCCTTTTATTTCTTCTATTCTCTTGTTTTACCCTTCCTATTGCAAAAGTATTATCTTGCATATTTTCAGTAACAACAGTTCCAGATGCCACCATACAATTATTACCAATTTCAAGCGGTGCTATTAAATTAGCGTTACTACCTATAAAAACATTGTCGCCAACTTTGCATTTGTGTTTTTGATTCCCATCATAATTGCAAAACACACTCCCACAGCCAAGATTACAATTTTTGCCAATATCAGCATCACCAACATAAGTAAGATGCGAAATTTTAGTAGAACTTCCCACAACGCTATTTTTTATTTCTACAAAATTTCCTATTTTGCAATTTTCTTTTATTTCAGTTCTAGGTCTTATTCTTGCAAACGGACCTATTACAGAACCCTTTCTAATTATAGCATTGTCAATATGATTATTAGGCAACAATTCGCATTCTATAAGTTCGCTTTGCCCTAGAACAATATTACCACTCCAAACTATTGTACCTTTACTAATCTTGACGCCTTTTTCTATGTAGATATTATGCTTGTTATAACCTTTGATGCTATCCTTTTTAAAACAAATCTTTTTCATATAAGTATAATACTAATATGATGCGAAATTTGTGTTAAATTTGAAAAACTAGTTTATATAAATCTTTAAATATTTACATTTAATAAAACTGCAACTAAAAACCATTAAAAACGCATAAAATATCCGCTAAAAACACGTATAAACGTATGTTAAGGCATAACCTTTGTAAACGGTTCTATAACCGCTTTTGCTTGCACTTTTGCACTTTCAATAAAAGCACCTTTAAGCACTGCTTTTTCACAAATATAACTATCTTTAATAACATTATTAGGATAAAGCACTACGCCCTTTTCAATAAAAGTTTTTCCTAAAATGTTATTGTTTGGATAAATAATTACCCCAGCCTGTAATTCCACTTCTGCCTCAATATAAGTTGAATTAATATCAACTATTTGGACTCCATTTGAAATATGATAAGACATTATTCTTCTTTTCATAATTTGAAGTACATTATTTAAGTCAGCAGTGTTTGTTATTGCCATAAAATCCTCGCCATTCTCTTGCCCTATCTCTGGTGCATAAACACTTTCCGCTTGCTTCACAAATTCAGTATCAAACAAATAACCCCTTTTAAACTTCCTAATTTTTTGCTTTTTATAAATGAAATCATTTACCAAATCAACAAGCGTTGAATGTCTAATAAGCGGTGTTTCGCAAAAAAGTGCGATTGTTATTTTCTCATTTGCTAAATGCGGTTTAATTATATCAATAACATTGTCAGATAGCCCATACTCCAAAACTTTACAAGCAAATTCGCCTGCACTTGAAACAGCCCATTCCTTTATTGTCTTGCCATAACAGTTAATATCACACACTGGTTTAATACCATCAAAACTAAAATTTTTCCTAACTAGAACCAAAAGCCTTACACTTAAATTATCAACCACAGTCAATTTTTCAACTCTTGTATCCAATACTGTATTATCTATTACCATTTTACGCCCCCTAATAAAACTTAAATCTTAATTTTGCTTAACAAGTATTTTACCACGTATTTAAAATTTTTACAATAATTTTTAAAAAATTGTTTTAAGACAAAACATTTACATTTTAGAAATATGCGAACTCAAAAATAGAATGACTTGTAAGTTATTTGCTTATAAATTTATTTTAGATTTGCACAATTAACATTTAAAAGTGGATAACTTTTTTATTCGTAATAGAAAAAAATGCAACCATATTGATTGCAATTATTTATTAGCAAAAGTAAAACATTTTGCCTGACCACTTTCTTTTTCTTTACTTTCACTTTTTTTAGGATTATCATTTTCTAAATCAACAATTTTTATTTCACTTTTACTTGATGTTTCATTAAAATCACCATTAACTAAATCATTACAAGCACAGGCTTCCTTAATTTTGTAGTTTTCAAAATTTTCATTAAATGTACTAGGCTTGCCAAAAGCACGCTCATCACCTAAATTAGCATTTTTAGCATTTTTCTTCCATCTAAATAAGCCACCCTTTTTCTTTGTTTTGTCGCTTTTTACCTCATCATCTTTTACTATTGTGTCAACCTTTTTATTTGCCTTAACTGTTTGCCCATTAACAAATATTCCGTTTGCCATACATTCACTTTCTTTGTTAAAAACACAATTTGCATTGCATCTAATTATAATATCTTTACTATTCCTAAATGGTGCTATCTCTGGGGCAACTTCCATCATATTTCTGCTTACATCTTGCAAACTACCTTTTTCAATAGGTTCATATTGCTCACAGTTTAACTCTCTATCAATAAAAATTTTTGGACTCATACAAACTTGATTATTATTATATTTGCACTTTGTTTTTCTACATACTATATTCATTATGCAGTATCTCCTATTTTGTTATCTATAATATTTTATCCATTGTATTTACTTTTATTCTACATTGATTAATTGTTAAAATAAAAAACTTGATTAATATTAAAAAACTAAAAATATAACCAACGCAAACACTAAAATTTACAATCTTAATTAAATTATTGCTTTTTCATCACGTTTATGCTAAAATAATTTCAAGAAACAAGTATTTTACTTGAAATAATAAAAAGCAGGTGAAAAAATGAAAGTAATATTATTAACAGATGTAAAAGGTACAGGAAAAAAGAATGATGTTGTTGAAGTAGCAGATGGATACGCAAGAAACTTCCTTATAAAAAAGGGATTAGCAACTTTTGCAGACAGCGTAAAACTTAATGAAAACAAGCAACTTAAAGATGCACAAAACTTTCATAAGCAAGTGGAACTAGACAAGGCAAAGGCCCTTGCAAAAGAAATTGAAAAAGTAACTTTAAATATGAGTTTAAAATTTGGCGAAAATGGAAAGGCTTTTGGAAGCATAACAACAAAAGAAATTGCAGATGAATTAGCAAAACAAGGGCTTGAAGTTGAGAAGAAAAAACTATTTTTAGATGAAAACATTAAAACAACAGGTACATTTACTTGCGTAGCAAAAGTTCACAGTGAAGTTAGTTGCAAATTTAAAGTTAAAGTGGTTCAAGAATAATGGATAATGCCTTATATATATTAATAGGAGTAATAATAATTCTTGCGATATGTTTAGCAATAGCGAACACAGCAGGCAATAGTTTTAATAGAAAGTATCAAAAATATAGCAATATGATGCTTAACACTACTTATAGTGCTGGTGATTTTGCAGTAAGACTAGTTGAAGATAGCGGTTATAAAAACCTAAAAATTGCATATACAGAAAATGAATTAGATGATGCCTTTTCATCTAAACACAACACAATAATTTTATCAAAACAAACTTTGCAGTCTTATTCAGTTGCTGGATATGCAACAGTTGCACACGAATTTGGGCACGCAGTCCAACACAATAGCGGTAATATAAGATATAAATGCTTGCGAATACTAAAAGTTATTTCTGCCCTATTTGGAAACTTCTCATTCCCTTTAATGATTGCTGGTTTAATAGTAATGCTAGTTGATAGTAGTAGCAGTTTAGGAAACTTTTTATTAATAACTGGTGCGGTCATCTTTGTTCTATCACTATTGAGTGAATTATTAACTATTCCTATTGAATATGAAGCATCAAATATTGGATTAGAAAAAATCAAGTATTATAATGCACTAGCAGGAAAAGAATTTAAAATGGCAAAGAAATTTTTAAGAAGTGCAGGACTAACTTATGTAGCAGGATTTTTATCTCGTATACTTGCGTGGACATTCCTAGTTCCAAGATTCAAAAAATAAATTTGCAAATTTTGCATATAAATATTAATAAGATTAAAAATTACAGAACAAGTAAATTAATAAATAACGATTAAACAATAATAGCCGAATAATAAATAAGGAGCAAATATGGATTAATTTATAATTTATATAGTAGTTGATATAATAGCAGTAATTATAACTTGTATTGCACAAGGAATGGTTACAAGTGCTTATAAAAAATATCGCCAAGTGCCATCTAGCACAGGACTTACAGGCGCAGATGTAGCAAGAAAGATTTTGCGTGATAACGATATAACAGAAATTGAAGTCGGACATATAAATGGAGAACTTACCGACCACTACTACCACAAAAAACAACAACTTAATTTAAGTGATGGAATTTATGATGGTACAAGTATAGCAGCACTTGCAGTTTCTGCACACGAAGCAGGACACGCATTGCAGTATAAGCAAGGTTACTTCTTTATCACAATAAGAAATATTGTTATTCCAGTAACTAATTTTGCGAATAAAATGTTTTTACCATTATTAATTTTTGGACTAATAGCAAGCGCAATAGCAACAACTAATGCCTTTGGTGTTTGGTTTATTTATGGCTCACTAATTTTGCTAGGATTATCAGTAGTATTAAACCTAGTAACTCTACCAGTTGAATTTGATGCAAGTAAAAGAGCAATGGCACAATTACGAGATAACTTTAATTTAACCGATGAAGAACTTTATGGTGCTAGAAAAATGCTAACTGCGGCTGCACTTACTTATGTTGCAGGATTAGCGGTATCTATATTGTATTTATTAAGATTTTTACTAATTTTTGCACAATTTTTTGGCGAAAGATAACAAGGTTTGAGTATATTACCCACTTGCTAGCAACCACACATAAAAATCTTATTATGGATATAAAGATTTGAAAATATTTATAAATAAACTTATTCAAATATATACTTTTAAAGTTTACTAGTCAAATAAATTTACACTATTATATGATGCAACAACCATCAAAAAAGAATAAAACTATAAAGGATAAAAAATGAAAAATTTACCAAATGAATTTATAGTAAATATGAAAGAACTTCTCAAAGATGAATTTGAGAAGTTTCTTGCTATTTATGACAACCCTTACACAAAAGCAATAAGGGTAAATACTAAAAAAACTACAACAGAAGAACTGCAAAAACTTATCCCCAGTTTAAATGACAAAATCCCATTCACACAAGGTTTTTATATAAATGCAGATGACAAACTTGGTAACAACCCTTACCATCACGCAGGATTATTTTATGTGCAAGAACCATCAGCAATGCAACCTGCCCTATGTACTGAAATAGCAGAAGATGCAGTTGTACTTGATTTATGTGCTTCCCCAGGTGGAAAAAGTGGACAACTTGCAGAACAATTAAGCAATAAAGGTCTTTTAGTTTCAAATGAAATAATTACTGCAAGAGCAAAGATTTTAAAGGAAAATATGGATAGATTGGGCTATTCAAATGTAATTGTTACAAGCACTACTCCACAAAATTTAACAAGACTGGGCAAAATGTTTGATGTAATTCTAGTTGATGCTCCATGTAGCGGTGAAGGTTTGTTTAGAAAAGAACCAAACGCAATAAACGAATGGAACAGTGGCATTAATAAAATGAATAACGAAAGACAACTAGAACTTTTAGAACTTGTAACTAAACTACTAAAACCAAATGGAAAAATTATTTATTCAACTTGCACTTTTTCAAAACTTGAAAATGAAGAAGTTGTAAATAAGTTTTTAAATAAATTTGATAATTTTAAACTTGAAAAAATAAACGACAATTTAAAACCACACTCAACTTATATTGAAAATGAAAATTTAAGAAGAGTATTACCTCATTTAAATAAAGGTGAAGGTCAATTTTATGCCTGCCTAAAAAATACTGAAAATGCAATTATTGATAACAAAAATTATACATATTTAGAAAATTTAAAAGCAAGTGAAAAAAATATTGTAAATGAGTTTATAACAAAATATACAAATTTGAAGAACTTAAATATAAAATCTTATGAAGGCAACATTTTATTGCCACCTGAAAAAGAAATAAATACAAAAGGAATTTTTGTACTAAAATACGGCATAAATTTAGGAAAAATTGAAAAGCATAGATTTATTCCAAACCATAACTTCTTTACTAGTTTAGGAACTAACTTTAAAATTTGCATAAATTTGACATGCGAAACGCAAATAACTAACTACCTAAAAGGCGAACAAATTGAAGTAAATGACACTACTTCAAACGGCTATTGTGCAGTATGCGTAAATGGTTATGCACTGGGCGGTGGAAAAATACAAAATGGTAAGATTAACAACCTTTATCCTAAATACTTGCGTTTAAAACAAAATTAGAATATTCATTTTACAAACTATATAAGATTAAAATAATTGACATTAATGCATTTCAAATATATAATGAACCAAAAAGGCGGTAAAACAATGAAAAATACAAGAACTTTAACTTTTATTGCTGGAATATTAGATACTTTACTAGGCATTGCATTTTGTGTACTTGCAGTTGTATTTTATTTTAAGGCAACTGCACCACAACCAGATAATATAACAGGAATGGATGGTCTAGGCTATGGCATAGCAATGGCAATACTATTAATATTCTCTATTTTATGTGGTATTGTTGGTCTAATTATAACAATTTATGGAATAATAATTTTGCTATTATCTCGTAAAAGTAAAACTGGTAAAATTACTTCAAAACGTGTAGCATTAATAATTTTATCTATAATTGAAATTATATTTGCTATTATAGTTGTTTTTACAGCACTATTAGAAAGTGCTTCAATAATTCCTGCAATATTAGTTGCATTACTTCTTATTGCAACAGCAGTATTAAAGTTTGTAGATTGCAACAAAATGAAACATGAAAAGAAATTACAACAATCTTTACCATCAACTGAAACAAAAGAACAAACTATTCAAACAACTACAAACAACACAACTTTAAATTAAATACTTTAAATAGCAATAACAATTAGATACTTAAAAAGACAATAACCATAAAACAAAAAGCAAGTCCAACGACTTGCTTTATTCTTTAACCGCTATTTATTTTATCTTAATATTTAAAATAATAAATATTTAAACTTAACAATTTTTTTATAAGAAATGAACAGTAAAAAAAGAATTAGTTGAAAATATTGCAATATTTACTTTTTATAGTTGCTTGCATTTTACCATTTAAAATGATATAATAGCAAAAGTTAATAAAAAATGGCAAACCAAATTTGATTATTTCATTACAAAGATAAAATAATAAAATCAAATTAAAGTCTTGCAATAATAAACTAGACTATTAATTTAAAGGAGAAATTGAAATGAATGAAAATATTTTAATCACAGCAGCATTACCTTACATTAACAATGTACCACATATTGGAAATGTAATAGGTTCGCATTTTCCAGCGGATGTTTATGCAAGATTTCATAGAGTTTATGGCAACAATGTAACATTTATTGGTGGTGCAGATGAACATGGCACGCCTGCGGTTATCAACGCAAAAGCATTAGGCGTAACACCACGAGAACTTGTTGACAAATTGAAAGTAATTCATAAGCAAATATATAATAAACTTAATATATCTTATGATAATTTTAGCGGTACTAGTATAGAAAGGCACGCTAGCATTTCAAGAGAATTTTTTGAAAAACTAAAAGAAAATGGATACATTGAAAAAGGCAAAGTAAACATGTACTACTGCCCTACTTGTAAAATGTTTTTGCCTGACAGATTTGTTCGTGGTACATGTCCAAAATGCGGTTATGATGATGCTTACGGAGATTGTTGCGAAAAGTGTGATTCTAGTTTTAATGGTAATGAACTAATAAATCCACATTGCCACACATGTGGAGCGACACCAGAAATAAAAGAAAGCGAGCATTATTATTTTAATCTTACAAAGGTAAGTCCGCTACTTGATGAATGGATAGAAAGCAAAAAAGATGTATTCAAGCCTTATGTTTATAGTGAAGCAAAGAGATGGATTAAAGAAGGTTTAAATCCAAGATGTATAACAAGGGATATGAGTTGGGGAATACCGGTAGAAGAAAATGGCGAAACTGACAAAGTTTTTTATGTATGGTTTGAAGCACCTATTGGCTACATTTCATTTACGCACGAACTTGGTGAAGAACTTTACAATACACTTTGGAAAGATAAGTCAAGCAAAATATATCATTTTATAGGAAAAGACAATATACCTTTCCACTCTGTATTCTTCCCTTCTATGTTACTTGCTAATGGGGAATATAACTTACCTTATGATGTTGCTGGATTAAACTTTCTAAATTATGAAGGGCAAAAATTTAGTAAGAGTAAAAAAATAGGCGTTTTCTGCACGCCTTTACTTGATAGTGATATTGAAATAGATGCACTTCGTGGTTATTTAATGTCAATAATGCCTGAAACAAAGGATAGTGATTGGAAGTGGGAAGAATTCAAAAACAACACAAACAGCGAACTTATTGGAAAGTTTGGCAATTTCTTTAATAGAACAATCAACTTACTTTATAAAAACTTCCCTAATTTAGATGTTGACTTTAACTCTATAACTGAACTTGATGATTTAGATAAGCACATTATAGAGAGCCTTGAAACAATATCTACTAATGTTGTTGAAAATTACAAAAATATTAAATTTAGAGATGCATATAAGCAATTAATGAATTTAGCAATAGAAGCAAATACTTATTTAGAACACAAAGCACCATGGACACTTATTAAGAATGAAAAAATGGAAGAAGCAAAAAAAGTACTTTATATTTGTTTAAATATTTGCAAATCACTTGCAATATTAGGTTCGCCTATTATGCCTAGCAAGATGCAAGAAGTTTGGGCAAATCAACTATGTTTCGCTGGCAAAGTAGATGAAAAAGGCAATATTTCAAATGTAGGCAAGATAACAGTTGAAAAAAATCATAAAGTTGGCGAACCTAAACCATTATTTAGAAGAATAGATGATGATTATCTTACTAGTTTAACTGAACATTTTAGCAATTCACTAGACATTTCAACGCTATTTTAAAATATTAAAAACATTCAAAATACTTTGAATGTTTTTTTGCTAGTTAATAAAAAAGTCGTATACATTTTAGTATACGACCTAATTACACAAATTATTGTGCAAATAATGTTGGTTTGCCTGACAAAATGATTGTAATAATGTCAACTATCCAAAGAATAGAGGCACCAAGGAAAATCCAAAGGATACCAGCAATAACATGCCCATTACAAATACGATAAATACCGTAAACGATACCATCAAGAACTGGTAATGCCAAAATTATTTTTAAAATAATGTGCAAACCATCAATAGCCTTTACAAATTCTTTCATAACGCATCTCTCCTTTTTAATAATAAGCAAAACTAATTTTATTTAGTTACTAATAGGAAAAAACATAGAAGTTACTTCCTATTATTTCTAGTATAAGCAATTTACATTATTTTGTCAACATATTTACACAAAATAAAACACTTTTAAACAACTATTAAGCAGGATAAATTGCTTTCTTTTTAATTTATGCAATATTATAGATGTTTATGCAAACACAAAAACTTGTTTTTGTATTTGATATAAACCACGCCTAATTCAAACTGTGATGCACAACTTGTTGTGGTGATTGCGTTATGCAACACAAAATTAAATTTTATTTAATTTTATCATCACATAGTTTCTATTATTACACATTATTTAAAACAATCAGTTTATCAACTTCACATAGTAACGACTTTTTATTATTTAAACTTGGGTTATACAGGCAAATTCTCAATAATTTTTCTAAATACTTACCAATATTTTTTTTATTTATCTTGTCAATAGTTAATAAATCATTTCCATTTATTGCTAAATCTTTAATTTTTAGCGGTACTTTTTGCTTTTTCATTAACATTTGCTCTTGTTTTAAACTACTTACTAAGTCGCACCTTTCAAAGCACTCTAATATATTGCACAATTTTTCAAAAACCATATAATTTTTAAAAATGAACTTTCTAACATTAGATATTTGCGTACTAAAATGAAATGCTTTTAATAATTTACTAAATTCCTGCACTTCTGCCCTTGAAAAATTTAATGCAGTTTTATTAGATACAGCACTAACAAAGTCTTCAAAAGATATATTTCCTTGCTTACTTGCAAAATTAAATAAACATAATAGGAAACAAAACAAGTATTCATCACTTCTTTTTACATTATTTAAAGCACTGAAACAACTTTCATCAAACTCCCATTTTATTCCTTTAATTGAAAATATATTTTGAATTAACTTCAATTCAAATAATAGTTTCACAGCATCAAGGGGCCTTAAACCAATTCCATATTTATTTTTGCAATTTAATATTTCTTGTAATTCTTTTTTCTTTCTTTCGCCACTTATATCTTTTAAATTTTTACAATATTTTATTGCACTTTCTTTCGTTTCTTCATTAATACTAAAATTAAGTTCACTTGCAAACCTTACTAATCTTAATAGCCTTAATCCATCTTCACTAAAAACTTTTTCACTTTGCCCTACGCATTTTATTGTTTTATTTTCCAAATCAGCAAGTCCAGTAAAATTATCATAAACCTTTCCATTATTGACACTTAAATATAAAGCATTTATAGTAAAATCTCTTCTTTTAGCATCTTCTTGCCAACTTAAAACGAATTGCGTTGTTAATGGATTATGTTTGCCATTATCACCATAAACATCACTTCTAAATGTTGTATGCTGATAAACTTCATTTGCTGTAAAAATTTCCACCGTCCCCATCTTAGCACTTCGCAGTTTAACTAAAAATCTTGTGCCATTAAGTTTATTAAAAATCTCTTCAACTGGTAATGATGATGCAATATCAATATCATAATTAGGTAAATTTAGTAATGAATTTCTAACATATCCACCTACAACATATAGTTCTACATTTAATAATCTTTGTAACTCTTTTAAATCATTTGAAATCTTAATTTTTTTATTCATAATTATATTCTATCAAAATTTAGCAAATTTTTCAAATATAATTTACAAAATCTAAAATTTAGTGTAACATATTATATATCTTCAAACAAAAGGAATTACGACTATGTATTATATAATTGCAAACCCAAACTCTGGAAACAAAAAAGGACTTGATGTTTTAAATGAAGTTACAATGCACTTAAATGATTTAGATAAAAAATATAAAATCTTTTTAAGTGAATATGAAGAACACACTATTGAACTAACTCATACAGCACTTGCAGAAGGTGCAAATTTAATTATTGCCATTGGTGGCGATGGTACATTTATGGAAGTCGCAACCGCGGTTGGTGATAGAGATGATGTTGCTATTGGTTTCATTCCAGCAGGAAATGGCAACGACTTTGCATATTCTTTAAATATTCCAGATGACCCTATTGAAGCACTTGAAGGAATACTACTTAATGAGGCAACTGAACTTGATTACATAAGCGTAAATAAAGAAGTTAGATGCCTTAATGTTTGTGGAACAGGTTTAGATACAGATGTTCTACTAGATTACAACAATAAACCAACAAAGAAAAAATCTGATTATGTTAAAAGTCTACTAAAAGTAATTACTCATTTACATTATTATAATCTAAAAATCAATATTGATAATCTGCAAACTATTGAAGGCGAATATATGCTTGTATCACTTTGTAATGGAAAACGCTTTGGTGCTAAAATTAATATTTGTGAAGAAGCGGACTTAGAAGATAGCCTAATGGATTTAGTTATAATTAAAAAGATTGAAAAGTGGAAAATACCTTTCTTACTTTTAACATTCCTACGTGGAAAGCATTTAAACAAGCCATGGTGTACTCATATCAAATGTAAAAATGTTACCATTGAAAATTTAGATGGTACTCCACTTACAATAAATGTTGATGGTCAATTATTCCAAAGTGAAAAATTAGTTGCAGAAATACAGCCTTGCAAACTTTTATGTTTAAATCAAAACATTTATGAAGATGAAGAAGAATATGATGACGATTAAAAAGTGAAATTTTTTAAAAAATGTAGTCTTAATAGACTATGTTTTTTGATAATATAAAATTTTTATAAAGGAGAATTATATAAATGAAGAAAATATTGTTAAGTAAAATGTTCGTAGGTGAATATAATGAAAATAGTATTGGACACGAAGTCATCAATTTTTATTTACCAGATAATTGTGAAGATAGTTTTATTTACAACCCACCATATGGGAAAGGACAAAAAGTAGATGATGTTATTTTATTAGGTATTCCAGAAAGGTTCGCCTATCCAGTACTAGCGATTGCATTAGACGTTGAAAAAATAGAACATAATTTATGCGAAGAACAAGCAAACAACTTAAAATATGGCGGAAAAACACTAAAAGAAATAGATTTTGACCAATTCACTCCAACATCTACAAAAAAACAAAAAGATACAACATTATTAGTTAGCCACTTTACATATAAAGTAAAAAAAGGAAACTTGAAAAAACTGCCAAACAATTTATTGGATGGAACAGTTAAGCAAGTAATGCAACAAATGTATATAATCCCTGCAACAAACAATAAATTTTCAAAAGAAATGCAAGAAAATAGAATAAAAGAATTGCAAAGTAAAAATTGTAAAGTTATTGTTTTAGAAAATGAAAACCCACAACATTCTTGTGCATACTGTAACTGCAATGAAGAATATAACAGTTCCTTATTTGAATTTATAAATGAAGCATACAAGTACGAAAATTATGATTTAAAACCTATTCAATTATCTAAAACTTTAACCAATATTGATAATAATAGTTTTTTAAATTTTATAGGCAAGGAATTTAGTGAACAGGCATTTACTAATATGTTTTATAATGTTTTAACAAATGGAAATACTGAATACAGAAGAAACTTTGTAAAATTTTTAATAAACCATCATAATCTTGAAAATGGGACAAACTATTCACTATCATCATTACAAGACTTTGTTATTGCAAAAGAAAAAATCACAACTGACACATCACGCAAAGGAAGACTTGATTTATTAATTTACAATAAAGAATATATTGTTATTGTTGAAAACAAAATCAATTCAAATATAAATGGCATTTATGAAGAAAATGGAATTACATTTTCACAACTTGACAAATATAAAGAATATGCCGAAAAATTAAAAATTAACAACAATCTGCAAAACGCAGACATTCTTGTATTTGTATTTATGCCTAACTACTCACTAATAAAACAAATTGTAGGAGTCAACTCTATAACATACAAAGAACTACACAAATTTTTTACACAGCATCCGCTGTTAAATTTTAACGAAATGTTTTATAAGGAATTTGTAAATGGACTTCTACTACATTCATTAACTCGTGAAGAAGATATAAATAGAAGATTTATCAATTTTTTGAATAAATAGAAATAATCAACATATCAAAAATAAAAGGATAAATAATGAAAAAGTTAAGTAGTAAAGAAATACTAATCAAATACAGCAAAATTGGATTTGAAGGTTTAAATAAAGTAAACGAAAAAATAACAGCAGAATTACAATGCGTATCTTGGGCAGATATTGAAGCATTATCAGCAGAAGATTTTAAAAAAATATCGCTAAATATATTATATGACTGGGCACACATAACTGGTCAAGGTGGAGAAATGCAAAACAACATAACTCAATTAGCATACAAACACAAAAATAATAAAAATTAAGCTACACAAGATAGCGAGTTTAACATTAAAACAAAGCAAGTTTATGACTTGCTTTTTATATACCTTAATTCAGTTACTATTAAAATTATTTTTATAATCTTTATTATTGTTATCATAATTAATTATATCTTTGCTTAAAATATATTGATAACTTTTAAGCGAGGCATAAATGTTTAAGAAAAAGAAAAAAGTAGTATATAAAAGTCCTAAAAAACAATTACAAAAAGAAGAAGCAAAAGAACTACCTTTAAAAATATATACACTAATAATTTCTATCAGCACTATTATCTTGTCAATATTTGCTTTCATTTTATTCCCACTAATAAATGTTGAATTGCCACCAATTTATTTAAATAACATAATTTGGGTAATAATCTTTTCAGCCATATTAATCACAACCACCATTAGTTTAATACTTGTACGAAATCAAGGTGCAAATAAAAAATTATTTGTTTATTTTTCAATTTGCGGATTATTGACTCTATTTAATTTGATTTTTTCACATATTCTAAATTTATTTATCATATCCTTGTTTATAAGTGCTTTTTTATTATATTTTTCGTTTATTTGCTTGCATGAATTAAGAAAAACAAATTTGTCAGCCTACGCTTTATTTTTTCCATTTGTTTTGTTTAGCATTTATAATTTAATAATTTACTACTTAATAGTAATGCTTAATTAAAATACGATAATACGTCAGTTTTGAACAGTAAATAAACTGACTTGTTTTTTGAGCAATTAGAAAAATTAAATCAAAGCAAAATCTCTACTTAAAACGATTATCAAATAAAATGTTGCAATAAATGTTTAAATATGATATAATTTTAAGTAAATCTAAACTATGGAAGGAAAAGAAAAATGAAATTTAGTAAATCAGGAATGAGAATTGAAAAGAAAAGAGGCAATGACGAAAGTCGCTCAACAGAGTTTTGTTTTCAAAGTTCAATACTAAAAAGACATGGTGCTGGTATTTATGGACTAGGCACTATATTGGTAATGGCTAGAAATAAATTAATGGAAGTTATAAGAAAAAAGTTAAATAAATATGATGCTTGTGAAATCTGTTTACCAGTTGTTCAATTAAAGCAATTTTGGGTAGAAAGTGGCAGATGGGATAAATATGTATCTGCTGGTGAAATGTTCCACTTTGAAGGCAAAAATGGAGAATATTGCCTAGCCCCAACCGCAGAAGAAATGGTACATAATTTTGTTAAAAACAATTTAGTATCTTATAAAAATTTAAATGTATGTCTTTATCAATTCACAACAAAGTGCAGAGATGAGTTAAGAGTTCGTGGCGGACTATTAAGGTCAAAAGAATTTATGATGAAAGATGCATACAGTTTTCACGCAAGTGAAGAAGAAATGATAAAGGGTTACAATTATTACAGAGAATGTTATGCAGAAATATTTAAGGAATTAGGAATTCAAGTATTGCCAGTACGTGCTTTAAATGGTGCAATAGGCGGAAAGTTTAGTGAAGAGATGATGCACTTCTCTCCTATTGGTGAAGATAAGTGCTTATACAATAAAGAACTTAATTTAGCACTTAACTTGGAAGTTGCAGAAGATGAAAAAGCATTTGAAGAAATAAAAAAAGAATATGGTGATATAGACTTAAAAGACTTTGAAGTTTCAAGATGTATTGAAGTTGGGCATATTTTTAGACTAGGTCAATCATATTCAATATCTATGGATGGAAAATTTACAAACAAAGATGGTAAGCAAGATTACTATTATATGAACTGCTATGGTATTGGCGTAAATAGATTACTTGCAAGCATTTTAGAAGATAACTGCGATGATAAAGGTTTAAACTTCCCTAATTGTATATGTCCGTTCAAAATAGGCATAGCAAATTTAAATGATGAAGAATTAAACAGTGTAGCAAAGCAAATATATGATAATTTAACCGATAATAACATAGAAGTATTATGGCAAGATACTGATTCAAGTATTGGCGAAAAAATGAAAGATTTAAATATGTTAGGAATTCAAAAAGCAATTATAATTGGAAACAACTATAAAAAGACTGGCAAAGTAGAAATTGAAGATAGAAAAACAGGTGAAAAAGAACTTATGAGTTTAGAAGACGCAATTTCATTTGCCTTGAACTATAATTAGTGAAATAGTATTGCTGAAATACTCACATTCACACTTGAAAGTGCTAGTGTGTTAGCAATAAATAAAATCATTTAATAAGTTATCCACATAAATTTTAATAATGTGGATAAATATTTTTAAGGTAAGTATGCAAAAATTTGAAAAAGAAATACAAAATAAAGATAATTTTAAATATATATTCTCTTCCCCATTAAACAAAAACGATGCAAAGAAAATTATTTACAGAAAAATAGAAGCAAATACTATATATTGGCAAGAAGAAAAATTTATAGAAAATAAAGTAATCCACAAAAACTTTAATGAAGATGAAATATCAATAACACTAATCAATAGTATGCAAAATTTTAAGCAATGCTGTATACAAAACGAAAATGCAACTATTAACGCATTTAACAATAATGGCAAAATAGCATTTAAAAAAGTTTTAAGAACAAATAAGTGCAATTTATCACATAATAAAGAAAAATCATATTTTATAAATGAAGGCGATAATGTCCCATTTCTAGTAGAATTAGGGATATTCAATAATCAAAATAAAATCATAACAGCAAAATATGATAAATTTAAACAAATAAACCGTTTTATAGAAATAATAGACGACAATTTAAAGAAATATAATAAAAAAGAAATAAATATAATTGACTTTGGTTGTGGCAAATCATACCTTACTTTTGTTCTTTATTATTACTTTACGAATATTAAAAACATTACAGCATTTATAAGCGGATACGATTTAAAGGCTGATGTCGTAGAAAACTGCAACAAACTTGCACAAAAGTATAGCTATACTAATTTAAAGTTTTACAATGAAGATGTCGCAAATGTTAAAATTACAAATCCAGTGGATATGTTAATAACTCTTCACGCTTGCGACATTGCCACTGATTACGCTCTAAATTTTGCTATTAACAACAATATAAAATACATTTTTTCTGTACCTTGCTGTCAACACGAAATTAATTTAAGTATTAAAAAAGGCGGAGATTTTGATTGTCTACTAGACTATGGATTAATTAAGGAAAGATTTTCTGCCCTGTTAACCGATACAGTTCGTGCAAACATTTTAGAATGTAAAGGGTACAAAGTTGACATACTTGAATTTGTTGATTTTAGCCACACTCCAAAAAATATAATGATAAGAGCAGAAAAAACAACAAAGGCAAAAGAAATAACAAAAGACATTTACACGCTTAAAGAAAAATATAACTTTAACCAAAAATTATTACAACTTCAAACAATTTAATTTTAATTTTGATGTAAAAATTAAAATTATACAAAAATATATAGTTCACATTTTAATTATTACTAAACAAAATAAAATTAAGGACAAGTATTTATGATAGATATTAAAGAGTTTGAAAGCATCATACAAAGTGCTGAAAATATTTTAATTACAGCACATACATATCCTGATGCAGATGCTATTTGCTCATCGCAACTTATGAAAATAATAATAAAAAAGCAATTTGACAAGGATTGTGATATATGCGTTGCTGGTAAAATAGGTCGTTTATTAAGACCTTTTTGTCAAGAAATTAACACAATTAAGCATACAAGCAAAACTTATGATTTAGTAATTTGTTTAGATGCAAGTGATTTAACAAGAATTGGAGATTTAAAAATTAGTTTTGAAAAGGCTAAACAAACAATAAACATAGACCATCACTATACTAATTCTAAATTTGCTACGTTAAACATTGTAGACACTGATGCATCAAGTACAGCAGAAATTTTATATTCCATTTGTAATGAATATTATAAATCAATTATGGACTTGGAAATTGCAAAGTTTGCTTATGCTGGCATAATGACAGATACAAACGGGCTAATGACAAATAATATTAACGCACCAACATATAAAATTATTGCCGATATAGTAAGTACGGGTTTAAATGTTGACATTATTAAAAACTACTTTTTTAAATCGTACTCCAAAGCAAAACTACAAATTTTAGGGCGAGCATTAAATTCATTATCTTTTTATAACAACAATATTGCTGTAATTAGTGTTCGCAAAACAGATTTTATAGAGTGTTGTGCAAGTTTTGATGATACCCTAGGCGTTGTTGATTATGCACTTAACTGCTACCAAATTGACATTGCCATAGCAATAATTGAGCAAAACACAAACGAATTTTATATTAGTTTGAGAAGTAAAAAATCTAATGTTGCAAATATTGCTAATAAATTTGGTGGTGGTGGGCATACCAACGCATCAGCATTTCAATATTCTGGTAAAATAGAAGAGATATTTGAAGAATTAATAAATTCTTGTAACGATACAAATTTGACTAAAATAAAATTAAAATATTAAAAAAGACAAATCAATTTTGTCTTTTTTGTTTTGCCTTAATAGTAATTTAACATAGTTTATCACTAATTTATTATAGTTTTCTTATTTTTAAAGTCTATGCAAACTTTTGGAATACTCTTCCAACTATTATCGTCATATCATCATTTGCCACACCCAAATTCAAGGAAAGTGCTTTTTTAAGGATTTCATCGGCTAACTTTTGCGGATGTAAAGTTTGAATGTTATTTATAAAATTCTTTAAGTTTTCACTTTTTTGAAAAGCATCAGTAACACCATCACTACATAAAACTATTAAATCTTGGTCATTTAATACCGTTTTATAATACGCTGGTTTCATTTCATCAAGTATTCCTATCGGTAATGCACCTCCATTTATTTGAGTAGTTGTTTCTTTGTGTTTTATAAAACCTACTGGTGCACCTAATTTAATAAAATCAGCAAAACAATTTTTTAAATCTATCACACATAAATCAAGTGCTGTAAAATTTTCTTCATTATTTAGCGCTAATAGTTTATTTACGCAGTTTAAAATTATGTCATTGTCAAAACCCGCTTTATAAAAGTTTTCAACTAAACTAATTGCAAGTTCGCTTGTTTTATCTGCTCTACTACCACTACCCATACCATCACAAACTGCCATCATAAACTTACTATCATTTATTCTTAATAAACTATAATTATCACCACTAACTTCTTCACCACTTTTACTTGTACCAGCATAGCCAAATAAAATATCATAAGTTGATGCAGTTGATAAAGTAACCATACTCCAACCGCTTATTTCACTTGGTGCAACATCTTTAACATCTAATAGATTACCACAAACTTTACTAACTATTGCTTTTATTAGTGGACTATTAGTATCTTGATTCCTTACTAAAATATTCACATTTGTTGTGTAATTATCTTTTTGATAAACTACCGCATCATTACATATAATATCATTAAATGTGAGTTCATCTATGATTTTGCTTTCTTTCACATTATCAAATACAATATCCTCATCTATTTGCCTACTTAAATCTTTCATTATGTGTGCAACACCACTTAATTGTTCTGCGATTAAAATACGCGATGAATCAAGATTTGTAATCATATTAGCATATTGTTTATATTGATTAATAAGTTGATTAATTACAATTAATATTTGACTTGTTTTTCCGCAAATACTAGTCATATTAGGTGGAATATCCAAAAGTGTAACTCTACCTCTTTCAAACCCTATCGTTACTAAATCATAATATATTCCTTGAATATTATTTTTTGAGCGAAAGCATTTTGCCCTATCTTTACAATCTGTACAAACTTTTTGACAACTTTCACTTGCAAGCATATCTTTTGCATCATTAATTGGTAATACACCTTTAATCATTTTCCTAAATACAATATCCATTTCTTCAAAAACATTTGATAACTCAATTAATTTATTTTGCATTGTAGTTTTATTTCTATCTAAAATACTTTTTACTCCAAATGATTTTGCATCGGAACTAATGTAGCCACTTAAATTTTGAATAAATTTATTAGGAACACATATAAAAATTAACGATGCCAAAACTGCTTCAAGAATGGAAGTTAGGTTGTAGGCAATGTTTGTTTCAAAGTACAACCCAAATAAAACATCAACTATTAATGCAATAAAAATAGAATAAACTTTAAACTCGCTTTTTAACAAAACAACCGCAAGGGCAATACTAGCGAATAATGCTATATAACCTATTTCTAATGTATTAATTGCAAAACCTAAACCATAAATCAAACTTATAATGATTGTTTGATTTTTTTTGAAAATATATGCACTTAATAAAATTAAAGTTATTCCTAAAAAATGATACAAATTAAAATATGGTATATTTATATTTGCAATTCCACTTGAAGCAACTAATAAAATAAAAAATGCACAAATTGCTTCATCTAATGAAAACCTAAAAACCAAAGGTTTAGACCTAAATGACTTAAAAAAGTGATAGGCACATATAAAAGAAAGCATAGACAATACAACTGTTAAAGCACATTCCAAATACAATGTTCCTAAATAAGCATTAAAATAAAGATAAGCGAGTTCACTTAAAAGAACAAAAATACAACCTATCCACCATTTAATTTCCCTATTTTTGTATGTTAGTAATCCTGCGAACAATATTACACAAGAAGAATATCCACTTATAATTAAATTACTTTCAGCAACACCATTAATAAGACTTGCTAAAAAGAATATGGGAGCGACAATATAAGATTTAACATTACAAAACACTAATGCAAGTGCGATTGGAATAGCAAAAGGAAATACAATATTTTGCATACTAGCCATTGTTGACAGAGATAATAAAATAGCAACCACAACAACACACAAAACATATTTTATTACTAAATTTTTGTTTACCATAACACACCTCGTACTTTAATAAAACCACTATTTTTCACCGCAAAAATACTGATTTTAAATAAATTTTAATTAATCAACTTAATTCTAAAACAAAAATACCTTATTATTAATTAAAAAAAATGTAAAACTTGCATTTTGAATGCAAATTTTTGTCTATAAATGTTTGTAAATTGCAAATAATAATGATATAATATACTTAATAGTTTAGCAACTAAAATAAATTTTTATATTAGGAGTTTTAATATGACTAGGGTAAATAAAAAAATAGTACTAACGCTTATTATGGCAGTAATATTTATAATGACAGCATCAATCCTTACAATATCTCCACAAAGAAGTAATGTTTATGCTACTTTTGACCAAAACAATATGCTTTCCAACCAATCAAAAATTATCAACAATGTAGTGCTGTTCACATTTAGCGATTATGCCGACCAAGTTAAAACAGGAACAGAGTTTACAAGTGATGTTATAAGTTTTGTAGATAATTTTGACTCCAATACTAATACCTCATCTAATTCTCTTCAAGCATATTATAAGGCAATGTCCAATGGCAAATTTACTATACAAAGTAATCTAGTTAAAGACACTAATGGAACAACTATAACAAGTGATGACAAGCCCTTTGTTGTCGTTCTAGACCGACCTTTTGATTATTTTGTAGCATATTCTCAAACTAATTCAGTTGGTTATACTAATTCTGACCAAAAAACTTTAAGAGAACAAGAAATATTGACTTCAATATTTGAAGAGATAGGCAATTCAAATACAAGTGTATTGCTTGATGATTCAGCAGATGCTAACTCTGATGGCGTTATTGATGTTTTTACTTTCTTATATCTTGATTTTGAAACAAGAGATGCAGTACAAAATGCAACAAGCAGTTCAACTATTATAAACACAATTAATAGTTTCTCAAATAGTGATATTCTATGGCCACATAGAAGTAGTTACGGTGCAAATAGACAATATGAGGTTGGTAGTATAAGTATTAATCTAGACCAACACCTATTATTTTCAAATACATATATTGATATATCAATTTCTAATTCTAATTTAACTGCTTATGAAAAATATTTAAAATCAACTTACTTTCACGAGATGGGACACGCATTAGCCCTACCTGATTTATATCTCGTTGATAATAATGAAGAAGATGAACCAGAATATGTAGGTGCATGGGATTTGATGGGTGCAAATTATATGCAACCTATTAATGAATATTTTAAATACAAACTAGGCTGGTCTAGTGATGAATCGTTTAAAAATTTAACAAGTTCAGGGACATATACTTTAAAGCCATCTAACTACAATGAAGTTAAGGTTAGACAAGGACAAATAGCAGATTTAACTACTCCAACTGCTTACTACATTGAAGACCCTAATTACCCTAATCAATATATAGTCCTAGAATATAAAGATTTAAACAATGCTAATTCATTTAGTTACAACTTAAATTTAGTATCTAATTTGGTAAGCGGACTTACAATTTATAGGGTAAATGAAAATTACACTAGTACTAATAAAATAATTGATTCAAACAAAACTAATAAAGCAGGTTTATTTTATTTTAGAAATGGCACTATTTTAGATAGTGATGTTGCATCATTTCAAGCCTCTTCATCATTTGGTAGCAATGAATCAACTCCAACTGTACAAGATGACATTAATACTAATTACATTTCGTTTGTAAATGAAGATGGAGATTATATTAATTCAAATTTAGTAATAACAATAAATTCAATTACAAGTGATGGCGTAAACTTTACAATTTCAGGGGGAAGTTTATCAGAAAATACAGAAACTCCTAGCACCCCTTCAATACCAGATAGTTCTTCAGATTATATCAAAGATGTTTTAGTTGATGAAAACTTACTTAATGCAATAAGTGAAGTTTTAGATGATGCAAACCCTAATGACATTACAATAACAGACCTTGAAAGTTTAAGCGAACTTAACTTATCAAACAAAGGCATCACAGATTTAACAGGTTTTAGCAACCTTCACTTACCTTCTTTAAGAACTCTTATTTTAAATGGAAATAAAATAACAAGTGGTCTAAATGAAATTTCAACTTTTACATCAATAACAAACCTACAAATGTCTGACTGTGGACTAACTGACATTTCATTTATAGAAACATTATCAAATCTTAATTATGTAAACTTTGCAATAAATAATATTACAAACTTTACACAATTAAACCCTACTCAAAAAACTAATTTAATTTTTGTTAATATTATTCTAAATAATTTAGATTTAGAAAACACGGAAAACGCATTTTTACTATCAGGCAGTTATGATAATAAATTTGCAATAGGTATTCAAAACCTACCAAGCCAAACTTCAAGTGTTGGTGCAAAGACAGTATACTTTAATTCCAATGGATTAACTAGTGCAATAACACTAACATTAACAAATAATTCAATAGTTTATAATCTAGAAGAAGGAAATAATATATTAAGTGATGGTAGATATACATTAAACTACGCGTTCTTGGACAACTCTATTGCACAAGAAGTTAATAAGACTATTACTTTTGATATTATAGTTGTAACTTTAAAAGAACCAATAGTTGAACTTTTAGTAGGCGACTACTATGAAAATGACACAACAGCAAGTTTTAATGGATGGAAAACATCTTATAGTTTTGAAGCAACTATTACATTAAATGATGCTCCTGTGGAATATGTAGATACATCTACAACAGGTAAATATATTATTACTTTCCTTGTAAAAATAAATGATAATACAAACTTTAATTTAACAAAAGAAGTTATTATTTATGATGATGAAAGAATAGCCTTTGGTGAAAATGGTATAAAAGATGAAAAGTTATACATTCAATTACTTACACTTGTAGGCAAATCAGCAACTATTGAAGGTAGCACTTCTGTAATTGGTACTAATGTAGACAATTCACTTTACACACAAGATTTATATTTTTATGATATAAATGGAAAAGGTGATACAATTACTGATTTAAATTTTGCTAATAAAGGCATTACTGATTTAACTGGAATCTTGCTTTTAAACCTAGGTAAAATTGTAACAATAAATCTTAACCAAAATACAATTAGTGATTTATCTCCATTATTTGAACAAGGTAACAAAGCCCTACCACAACTAGAAAATTTACATCTAGCAAATATGGGACTTCTTCAATTACCTGAAAATATTGGCACAATGTATAGTTTGAAAAAACTAGACTTATCATTCAATAAACTACAAAGAGTTGATGCGTTAAAACCACTTGTTATTCCTCAACTTTTACTAAACGCAGGAAAAACACAAAAACTAGAACTAGTAAATTTAAATATGAACAATTTAAGTTTTAGTACAAGTGGCGCTTGGGTTGAAAATACTGAAACAAACATATTTGAATTTGTAGAAGATGCAAATTATTATGAATTTAACTCTTTTGTATTAGACAAGACTGTTATTCCTGGATATAAATCTGGTGATGAAATTTTCATTGTATTAATACAAAATTTACCAAATAATGTATCTTATATAAACTATACAACATTTGAATATTATCATACATCAGCAAACACATATTTAAAAAACGGTGTAACAGCATATAGATTTGAAATTTTTGTAAATAGTAGAAATGTAATGAATGATTGGCTAACAACAAATACAAATGATTATTTTACTATTCCCAACACATATACTGTAAATTTTGACAATAATGGAACTAATCCATTTGCATTATCACTATCATCTAAATACAATAGAAAATTCTATTTCTCAACTGCATCAATTAAAAACTTGAAAACAATAAACGGAAAAGATTTCGTTTTGGAAGATTCTTGGACAACAGAAAACAACTATTCAATTTTATCTACAGAAAGAATCAAGAACCCTATGGATACTGACATTGAATTAAGAGGCGTTTCTGGTCTTAACTATAAATATGGATTTAATGTATCTTATGTTTACTATGATGTTGGGGATAACACGCATTCTAACCCACTTTATGAAGAAGTTGATTTAAATGATGAAAGAACATATAATATAGTTTCTAATCCTTATGTGATTTGCGTTAAATATTCAATAGTTGCAGAAGGCATAAGTAATGGTGAAACCATTAAAAGTTATACTCCATTAACATTAATGTATAATGTAACAGTAATAAGGAATATTGCTATAACAATAGAAGACCAAGCATTAGATGCGAAAATGAGAGATATTCTTAACAAAGATGAAGGCGATATATTATATTCTTACGATACTTACAATCTAACAAGACTAGATTTATCAAATTCAAATATTTCAAGTTTACCAAATTTAAATGGAACTGGATTCCCATATTTCCAATTTAAAAACTTATATTATTTAAATTTAAGCCACAATAATTTAACAAGTGTTGGTTTACACAATGCAACATTCCCTGCCCTTTCTTATTTAGATATTTCACATAATTTACTAGAAGTAAGTAGCGAATTAAGGGACTTCCCAAGTGAGTCTAATCTATATATTTTAGCAACTATGAATTTATATACTTTGGACATTAGTGAAAATGAATGGCTTTTATATGGCATCAATTCTAATAAAACAGTATTTACAGGAATACAAGGAATTACTTCAACCAATACTAGTTTTATAACTTATAGTGAGGAAGTAATCAGTGCAGATGGCTCAACAGCAGGTTTCTACTTTGTTGATGCTAATTTGAATTCAGCAGATGTAACTTATAAAATTGAAATGAATGGAACATACAATGATTATTTAGAAGAATTACCTACTTATCATTATAATTTCTTCCGTTATTATAAAGAAGCAGGTCAATTTACTATCACATTTAATATGAGTTATGGAGAATTCAATTTTAGATATCAAGGCGTTGTTAATCATGGTAAAGCCTACGTAAAAGAAAACACATATATTGTTGATTATGATAAAAATAATTCACAAGAAGAAATAAATAAAGCAGTTGAACACGATTTTATAATTTATGAAAATTGTGATAACGAAGACTTTTTACACAATTACCAATTATTCCATAAAGGTGCACTTGTAGACAATATTCATTTAGATGAATTGACAGAATTTGAACAATATTATACTATCTTCCACAATGCGACTGGCGAAATGATGAATTATTCAAAATCAATTCTTGTAAAAGATAGAGAAGCACCAGTACTTTCAATGCAAGAAGGATATGAAATTATAAGAACACTTATAAATACCCCTTATAGTTTCTTTGAAAGTGGAAGTTATGATAGAGATATAGAAGCAATAGACAACTATGATGAACCAGAAGATATTTATATTACAGCAGAAGTTAGAAATATAGAAGGTTTAGTATATAATCAAGAATATGTACCATTAAACACACCAGGAACCTATATAATAACATACACAGCAACAGACTCTTCTGGTAATGTATCAGAAAGTATTATAAGAAAAGTTAAAGTAGACTATAACGGATATGAAACAATAAGACTAACAAAACCATCTGCACTATTATATATTGGAGATTCAACATTTGAAGTTACAGTTTATAGAACTGATATAACAAGAGACCCTGACCCAACATTCTTTTGGTACATAGATGGTGTGCTATGTAAAACAACAAAAATGGATGGTAATTTAGAAAATTCAAGCGTTGTAATTACATCAACAACAACTCTACCATTTGATATTGCAGGTGGACACGTTGTAGAAGTAAGAGTAAATGAAAATTTAGACCCTGATTATGATATAGTAACACAATCAAGTGAAGTAGAATATTTTGTTTTACTAGACAAAGGCGTAGTTAATTTGTTATTAATTATTGCAATTATTATAATAGTATTTATTTATGTTTACTTTATTGTTAAATATTTTGTTGTTAAACATAAAAACGAAAAGTATAGTAAATATGAATATAATATAATATCTAAAAAATAAGAGGAACGATAATGATACACGATGGACATAAGCAAAGATTAAGAGAAAGAGCATTAAAGGATTTTGATACATTAGCACAGCACGAAATACTTGAACTATTGCTAAATTTCGGTATTGTTAGGAAAAACACAAATCCACTTGCTCATAATTTATTACTTAAATATGGTAGTTTATCAAATGTAATGAATGCAGATTTATCATCTTTACTCAAAGTAGATGGTTTAGGCGAAGTTGGCGCAACTTTACTTACACTTATACCTAAATTATGCAATGCTTATTCAAAAAGTAGATGTGCCGCATATTCTAAAATAACAAACACAGCCGAAGCAGGCGAATATTGTAGGAATCTTCTTAATTTTCTAAATAATGAAGTAGTCTATGCAATTTGTTTAGATAAATATGACACAATTATTGACTCTGTAAAAGTTGCAACAGGCACTGTGGATTTTATTAGCATAACTCCACAACAACTTGTGAAGCAAATACTTATACATAACCCACACCATATTTATATATCACATAACCACCCCAAAGGTCCTGTTTTTCCTTCTGATAGTGATATATTATTCACTGCTGAATTAATGAAAGTATTAATACCTTTTAATATAGAATTAAAAGACCACATCATTATATCTAACGATTCCTATTTTAGTATGAGTACAATAGATGAATTTCAAAATATTAAAACCAACCTTGAAATGAATTTGAAAAAACCATAATTAGCTAGAATTAAATACTTTCACAATTCATTTAACAAGTATTGAAGTAAAAAACTGTAACAAAATAGTTACAGTTTTTTAATTTATAAAAATTAAAGCACTTAATTCTAAACATAACAATAAAAAATACTGAAATATAATTTCAGTATTTTTTATTTATTATTTAGTTACTTTTTTATTCTTATTACCTTTTGTTTTCTTTTCTGGTTTAAAGAAGAATATAATAACACCAGCAAGTACTGCTAATGCAGCAATTATTGCTAGAACCATTCCTGTATCACCTACATTTGATTCTTCAATTACTTCATCAGCTACTTCTATATTTTTAGTAATTGTAGTTCTATTTCCATTACTATCTTTTGCAACATAAGTTAGTGTGTAAGTACCAACTTTATCCAATTTCCAACTATAACCATTTGGACTTGTATTGTCAACAGCATTACCATCTGGACCTCTTAAAGTAATAGTTACGTTAGTATTTGTTTTAGAAACAGTAATATTTTCATTTTCGTATTCATCATAAATAGTAATCTTGCTTGTATCAAGAGTTAAAGTACTTCCCTTCTTCATAGTAGCAGGTGCATTAACACTTTCATCCCCTAAATCTATAACAGGACCAGTCTTATCTCCAACAACTATTGTAAATACTTTGTCATCACTATTTCCATGTACATCAGTTGCAGTATAAGTTATAGTATAAGTTCCTTCCTTAACAGGAGTAAATTTATTTTCAGTAACAGTAATTTCATCACTATCTATTGTAACTTTAACTTCATAACCTGCTAATTGATTTGAATTATCTGTAACCACTGGTGTTGGTAATGTAATCTCAACATTTGGTTTATAAGCAGTATCATTAAATGTTTCAGTATCAAAACTTATTGTTGGTTTAGTTGTATCTTGAACATTTACATTAATAGTCTTTGTAACTGACTTTTGAACGCTCGCTTCTTCATAGTTGTAAGTAAATGTTACTGTATAGTTGCCAATACTTTGTGCAACAAATTTATTATTATTGTCAACAGAAACTCCACTTATCACAATTTCACTTGGGTCTACTTGTCTACCATCATCATAAGCTGTGAAAATATTTAAATCTACTTCATCCCCTAATTCTGCTGTAATTAAATCAGTATCAACTTTAATAATAGGAGCAGAAGTTCTAGTTACATTGATAGAATGAGTGAAGATTGAAACATTATCACTACCATCTCTTAATACATACTTGATTTGATACTCTCCACTTTGTACTGCGTAGAAACTAGCACCGCTAACTACAACATTATTTGCATCAGCAGTATAAGTAATACCATTTACTAGCACTCTTTCGCCTAATTCATTTGTAACTTCAATATTTGCACTAACACTATTTACATAATTATCAGAAATTGTAACAGAAGGAATAGTAATTACACTGCCTTGTGTATAACTTGCCTCAAAATCGCCCACTTGTGCAAATTCTGGTGCAGTTGTATCATTAACTATTGTTACAACCTTTTCAACTTCACTTACATTACCAGCATCATCAGTGCAAATTGTTAAAATAGTAATTGTAGAAGCAGTAGTTTCATTATCAATAGTTAAACTTAATTTAGTTGCATCATTTTCATTTGCAGAAATTAATTGCTTATCATTTACATTATTATCTGCATACCAATAAGTTTTAAGTTCTAATCTTGTATCACCTGTATTTTTATTGGCATCTCTATAATCAACCGCAGTTGGTTTTTTAAATGTTATAGTTTCGCCCGCCTTCGCACTTGTTGGCACTGCTGTGTCAAAAGTAATTTCAGGCGCAATTTCATCTGCATAATTATCTTGTACAACTACTTGATATGATACTTCTGCTTTATTACCTTCTACCTTATCATAAATTGTATAAGTTACAGTATAAGTTGAAGCACTATCAATCTTAATTTTTGCAACTTCATTAAATGGTTCGCTTACAGTTATCGCAGATGCAGATGAACTATAACTTGCCTTAATAGTTCTAGTAACTTGTAAATTTTCTAATGTATTGTTAGGGTCATTATCCTTGGCATAAACTGCTGGAATAATTAAATAAGTTTCTTCATCACCATCAACACTAGTTTTCATTCTAGATTGTAACGCATAAGAATAATCTTCCAAATCTTCTAAATTAGTATCAGTAAATTCATAACTATCAACTAATTTGATATTGAAAGGTGCTTTGGTATCCTTAACGTTTGAAATTTGATAACTTGCAATAGGTGCAATATTTCCATATAAATCTGATACTTTATAAGTAACAATATAATCACCTTCAACTAGTGGAGTAAATTTAAATCCATCTACTGTAACTGGAACACTAGTACCATCTTCTTTAATACATTTAACTGTAATTTCAGTGTATGCTTCAATATCTTCTAAATCATTTGTATTATCATTAACAATAGGAGTTGGAAGAGTAAATTCTTCACCAATAACTGGTGTTCCCAAAGATTTAGATAATGTAAATGATAAATCTCTATCATTTTCAAAAGCATTTACAACATTTACTTCCTTTGTCAACTCTGCTTGTGTTGTAGTATCTGCTTGGAAAGTGTATTTAATTGTGTAAGTACCAAAAGCCTTTGGTGTAAATGTTAAATATTTTATTGTATCCACATAAGTTTGATTACTTTCAGTAATAGTACCAATAGGCTTGTCTGCATTTGGTTCAGTAGCAGATAATAATGTTCCGTTTGGTGCATAAACTTTTATTGAAGTTTTACTAGCAAGTTCTGCTTTTGTATATTCTTCACCATTTAGATTTTTAAGTGCATCACCATCTTCATCAGCAACTTCTGGATATGGAATAATAATACCATAATCTTTTTCACTTGTGCTAGGCAAATAAACTTCACTATTTGATTGAAGAGATAGAACTGGTTTTGTTAATTCAATATTGATAACAAACTCTTTTTCAATTCCATTAATTGCATAAACAACTCTATATGCTGAAAATTGTGGAGTGAATTGAATAGAATTACCTACTTCAATAGTATCAGCAACTGCTTCATTACTATAAAGTGGATAAATTTCAGTAGTAGCACTACCACTTGCTTTTGGAATTGTAACCTTTCCATTTTCGTCGCAACTATAAGTAGAAAGCAATTTTTCAATAGTCATTATTTTGCCAGTTGTGTCAGTGTTTGCTGATACAGTATTAATTGCCATAGGGCCTGCAAAAACAGAAGTAGCCATAACAGTAGCAGATAATGCAACAGTCCCTAATTTGTTAAGTTTTTTCATAATTGTCTCCTAAATCTAATTTATAAACTTTTAATAAATCTTTAATCTTTAAGATTGCTATGCAAAGTTAATATATACATATATTCACGAATAGCAACTTATAAAACAAAAATATTGTATACTAAATAAAAATAAAAGTCAATCATTTTCAAGATATTTATAGAAAAAGCCTATAAAATTTAAGCACTTATAAATTAAAATTTATTTAGTTACTTTTATTGTAAGTATTAAAAATTAAAATATGTATGCTTGACAATAATTGCCATTATAAAACATTAAATTCCTAAATATATTCATATTCAACTTTTCCACAATTTTGATGTCTATGTGGAAAACTATAAGTCAAATATTTAATTAAAAGGAAGTAAGATAAACTTACTCCCTACATTTCAATGTCTAGGTCATTTAATACTACTTTATATTGAGGTTTCCTTTGATTTTTGCAAATGCTTGTTGTCAAACTTTCTAGGTCAACGTCTGGGTCAAATGCAATATCCAATTTTAAATCCATTCTATTCGTTTCCTCTATAATACTTTGCAATTCAAACACATCTGCACCATCAACAGACAATAAATAATTAGCAACATCTTCATAAGTTCCATAAATTTTAATATGGTCTTCAAGTTTGCTTTGTATGCTAACTAAATTTGTAAGTGGAGAACTTAAAATTGCTCCAAGTAGTCCACATTCTTTAAAACTGTCTCTTACATCACCCAATTCTTTATTCATTTTTGTAGATATTAAAGTTGCAAACATTATTACATCTTCATTACTACCAAATTCAATAACTATTTCACCTAATTTAGCAAGGTTAGCCCCATAGATATCTCTTGCAAATAAATATGCTAAATCTGCATCTTCACTTTCTAGTACAATTCTTTCAAATTCTTTTAATTGTCTGCCTACTGGTTGAACCTTTTTACAATACAAAAAGCAAGCATAACCCTCTTCTTCTTTTAGGATTAGTTCCTTATGTGCTTCTATATTAGCCTCATCTATATTGTAAACAAAATCAGCACTATCAAAAGCATCTCCATAATTTAAAACAATTTCTTCTAATTTTTGGATATTGCAATCATCTTTGTTTTCCACAGCATACATACTTGCTATGTGAGCATTTTTACTATCAATAATTATTTTTTCAAAATCACTTTTATCTTTTGGCTTTAAAATCCTTACATAGTTCAATGCGAAATATGGATTCTCACTTTTTATAACTGCATTAGATAGAGCATTTAAATCAATTTTAAAGTTTTGATTCTTACTTGCCATTTTAATGCAAGTAATATAATCTTCCAATTCAAAAGCCTTATCGTATGCTAATTTTAAATTATCCATTGTTTATCCCACCTAAATAATATTTGATTTTATTATACCATATATTTTTTAAAATTCAAGACCCAAATTTAGAATAAAAACACTAAAATTTCAAATTGTATTAAAAATAAAAGTCCTTGACGACTTTTATTTTTTTCGTGCTTTAAATATTAACTTACAACCAGATTCAAAGATTCTACTTTAAGACACTATTTGCAATTCATTTGAATTATCAAAAATGTAAAATTCATTTGATAATTTCTTTAATTTTTCCACATTATCCACAACTCTTGCATAGCGTGATAAAATTTTGTCCGCTGGAACATCGTGTCCGCCTTGATTTGCACGCATTTTAACCCTATGAAGATTAATTTCAGGCGAATTTGTATAAAGATATATAGTAATTATTTTATATCCTTTTTCTTTTGCCTTTTTAACAATATCAAGTTTACTTATATGCGATAGTACTGTTTCATAACAAAACATATAACCTTCATTAATGTAACTATCTACCATATCCATAGTGAAGTACATACTTGAATAATTACGCTCTTCTTCATCTTCTATATGAGCAAAAACATTTTTTGCAACAATATCAGCATTTATATAATTCACAATAAAGCCCTGCTTACTAAATAGATTTGCAATTAATGTACTTTTACCACTGCCATTTGCACCTACGACTAATATTAAAGTTTTATTTAATATTTTCTCTGCCTTATACATTTCTAATAAATACTGAAAAGTTGTTTTATAATCAAAGACTTCAAAACATTCATTTATTTTTTTTAGTTTATCATTCATTTGTATCAACCTTTTTATTTTTTACTCGGACTTAAATATTACTTTTTTCATAAACATAAAGAAATCATTTTCGCCTTTATGAAAAACAAAATCCACTTTACCTTGAATAGCACTTTTTTTAAAAGGCCCCATTATTGTTGAATCATTACTTACTTGCCTGTTATCACCCATCAAAAATACTTCATTCTTGCCAAGTAGCAAACCTTTTTCAGCATTAATTCTATCACTTGCACTTGCTTTGTATTCTTGCCAATTTTGATAACATACTGGTGAATCTTCTTTCTTTGCTTTTTCAATTATGTATGGTTCATCAAGTTCTTCACCATTTAACAACACAATTAATTCATCATTTTCATTATACTGCAAATCTATATAATCCCCTTCTAGTGCAATTACCCTTTTTATAATAACAATAGCATTGCCTTTACTATCTTTTTTTTCTGTTGTCGCAGTTACGATATCTCCATAAGTAAAATCTGCTTTTGTGTTTATTGCCACAATATCTTGTTTATTTTCATTAGCATTTAATGTAGGATACATTGATGGTCCTATTACATACGCTTCATCATAACATATTTTAAAATAAGCGAAAAACCCAGCCAAAATAATTAATAGCACTAAAAATATATCAAGTAAAATATTAAATACACTTTTCACTTTGGATTTACTTTTTTCTTTATTTTCCATATTTTTACCTTACTTTTTTATTAGATTTTAAAGTTTTAATTTTATGTAATTTTAATTATAATTTATTGCTAATTAATTATCTTTTAGCACTTTATCTTTTGCTAATATAATGCGTTTTTAACTTAATCAGTTTAACTCCTCGTATAAAATCTTGCCTATATATTTTGAAATATCTTGACTTAATTCAAACTCTTGTTGTTCTAAATTAAATTCACTTTCATCATTATACATTAAGAATCTAAATTCCTCTTTACCAGCGGCCATTTTTAATTTATCCATATGAGTTGAAGTTGCTTTTAAATCATCAAAACTAACAGAGTAAGTTGGTAATTCTTCCATAGTACTATTTGTTGTATCTATTAAACAGTAATTCTTTCCACCACCAAACATTGCTATTCCGCCATGTGCATAATCATTGCCATTAGTAGTAGTAATAAGTCCTGCAAATTCTTGATTAGATGCTATGTTTTTAACCATTTCTTTAAGGTCAAATTTTAAGAAATCAACCGAACCATCAATTAAAGTTGAACTATCAATATTTGCAATATTTTTCCAATCATAAATTTTGAAATCACCCTCAATATTTAATCTAGTAGGATAAGACGTTCCAACAATGTCTACCCAACCATAAGACTCAAAATTCCAACCATTCCACTTACCACCATCTAATGCTGGTCCAGCAAAGCGACATTCTATACCCACGCTAAATAATCCAGATGTATTTAGAATAGTATTTTTTAGAGTTAGTTCGCTTTTTACTAAACTATTAAAAGTTTGGTCATTTAAATACTCATTTACAAGATTTCTATATTCAGTTTCAGTCATTCCCAACTTATTGAAATATTTTAAATTTTCAATAGTAGGCGCACATTGTTCCCAAATTTCACTATCATTAGAAAGTCCATTTGCCAAATTGTAACTATCACTATTTACAAAATCGCCTTTTTGAACTGCATTTGTACCAAGTTTAACTAAAAACTCTCTTGCATAAGATAAAATACAACTTTCAACTCTTACATTGATTTTTTTCATTGCATCTAATTCATCACCATACACACGTAAAACGTTTCTACCGTTTTTAATTCTACTATTAATAATGTTTACATTATCACCTATTACTTCAACAGTTGTGCCTACATAATTCAATTTTGACAAATCAGTACTGTTATTTCCGCTAATATTAGCACCTATTAATTCAACATTATTTAATGTAACATTATCATCAACAACAAATGCAATGTTGTCTTGCCCCTTAACTGATGCTCCACTAATAGAAACAAAATCAAGCGGTCCTCTAAACAAAGCAAAGTCGTACAAGTTACCATTACCATCTACCATATTTGTAATGTTATTTGCATTAATACTGTATCCATTACCAAAAACATTATTTGTAAATTTAATACAATAATATATTTCTGGTGCTGTTTCATATCCTTTTGCATTTTTGTAATAATTCCATTCATAAGTAGTTGGCATTTTTTCTACTTCACTCTTTAAAATGCTTGCACATTCTTCCTTACTTTTTAGTAAAGTAGTTACACCATTAGAATCAGTTTTTATTAATTTCTCACCTAAATCTACACTATTTAAAAGAACTATTTGCTTATTGTCTTTTGCACTCTTACGAATTTGCTCATAATTAGAAACATTGACACCATCAACACATCTAAGTGTAAGTGAAGTTGAAATATTATAACCTAAAAGTTGTGCATCTCTTGAATAAGCACTGATAGTAACTAACCCTTCATCACTAATATGTAGATATCCATTAGCATCAACTGTCGCAATATTTGAATCACTAGTTTCAAAAACTACTTTACTATAATCAATATCAGTTTCCGCAAATTCTAATTTATAAGAAAAATCTACATATTCATTATTTACCAAACTCTTATTTGCAATAGTTAAAACATTTTCTATTCCAAAAGTTTTAGTTAAATCTAAAAAGTTAAGACTTGTAAGCGGAGATAAAACATTAACTGTTTTGTCAAACTCTTTAATTGTAACATTTTCACTTTTTACAATTATTTTTAATGTGTATTGACCTACCTCGTTTGCCTTATAAACAAGCCTGCCGTTCTTATATTGAGCCACTAAATTAGTACTAGTTTCACAAGTAATTTCTAAATTATTAATAGCATCACTAGGGATAGTATCTATTGTAGCAATATTAGAAGCATTTATTTTTATATAATCTTTAAAACTATTTAATGAAATGTCAATATTTCCTATATCGCTAATCTTTTTCACAGTAAATTCATTAAATGCATCTACATAATTTGCATTATCAACTCTTACCTTTAAACTTGCATTACCTGAAAATGCACTATTAATATTTGCCCTTACATTTATTGTATAGATATTATTATTTACTACTTGATTTATTAACTCTACGCTATCTATTTCGCTATTTTCAAATTGCCAAATTAAATCATCAAAACCAGTAAAATTAGTACCAGATTGATTAAGAGTAGTAGCATTAACTTCAAGAACAAATTCTACTTCGTTAGTTATTGTAGAAAGTTCCGCATTTTCTTCTTTACCCTCAACAGTAATTAATGAATTAGTTATTTTACTATCAACATGCAACGTGATTGTATCCATTACAACATTACTACCTACTGTTATACTTGCTGTAATAATAGCATCGCCACTACTTTTTGCTTTTGCAAATCCTGTACTTTGATTTATCTCAATAATGTTTGAGTTACTACTTGCCCATACAATATTTGTATCTTCTGCTGTTTCAGGATAAGCCTTTGCAGTTAGCGTAATGTTATCCCCAACTTCTAAATTAGTAGAAGTTAAGTCATCAATTTCTATTTCTGTTACAGTTTTACTTGTAATATTTAAAATGAAACTATCAGAATACGCCCCATCAGCAGTAGTAACTTTTATTTTAACATAGCCCACAGTAAGTGGCGTTACTGTACCATCTTCACTTATTCTAATGCTAGCAAATTTTTCGCCTTCAACTCTTTCAGTGGAATAGTAAACATCTTTATTAGAAGCATTCGTTGGAGATATATTTGCATTTATTTTAAACAACTTAAAATCTGCCAAATCAATCACTTCTAAATTTGAATTAGTAATTGAAATACCAGTTACTGCAATAGGAACTTGTAAAGACACAACTTTTGCCGCTGAAAATACGCAAATCATAAGGATTAATGGAATAAGTAAAAGGAATGTAATTACTTTATATTTCATAACCACTTACCTCCTCGTATTTTTTATTTATACCCTTTTTGTAATATAAAAGTGATAAAATTAATGTTATAATTGCAAAAATTGATGAGATTAAAATAACAATCAAATCCCCCATTCCTGCGGTATATTTAATACTGCAATATAATGAAGTAAACAAAGAAACTCCACCTAAAACAAGTGAAATGATGATACCACCAAATAATAATATATTAGTAGCACTTCCGCTTTTTTTATCAAAATCAGGCTTGTTTAAATCCATCCTTGTAGCAAATAGCACTTCGGCAACCGAAAATAAACTACAAACAATAAAGACAACTAACATTTGCCAAAAGTTAAATATCCCAACAATCATAAGTACAATACAACTTAATAAGATTGCAACAAAAGATACAATTAAACTAAATATAACTTTTGAACCTAATACTTGATTAGAATTAATTGGCAAAGCTTTTAACGCCTTAAAATATTTGCCTTCTCTACTAATATTACTAGAACAAAAAGTATTAGTAAGCAATGCAAACATAACTACACAGAACAACCCTATAACAAAATCACATTTTACAAAAATTAAATTTTCAACCAAACTAACCAGAAGTGTTGCTGTTATATAAACTAATAGCGGTAATGTAATTGCAATCGCAAAGTATTGTAATGAATAGGCAGGTGTTCTTAAAATATGTATAAACTCCCTAGCCATCAAACTAGAAGTTGTAGTCTTCGGCTTGTATGTAACAAATTTTCTTTTAAATTGAGTAATTGTTGCTAGTCTATTTTGACTAACAAGACCAAATATATATTTGATAATTAAAAATGCCAAAACACTTACTACAATTAGAACTGCAAAACTTATGCCTAAATTTTTCCAAACATCAATACCTAAAACTAAATCAGCAAATATATTAAAAGGAAATACTGCATTTGTAAAATTATGAACTGATAAAACAAAATCTTGACTTAATAAAAATTGTATTTGACCACTTTCTAGCAAATCTTTCAATACACTTAAAAAACCTGAATAAAGAAAGAACAGCCCCCCTACAACGCAAACATAAAATATAGTATAACCTACAAAATGCTTCGCTAATAGTTTTGATAAAAAGTGGAATGGTAAAGCGAGTAAAGAACCGATAAAAACCGCATTAATTGCAATAATTAAAGCAATATATAAAGATGAGAAAATTAATCCTACACTTAAACTACAACTAATACATAATATAACAGTTACCCATACTAGACTTACAACAGCACTTAATAAAGTTTCTAAAAAAATGCTTGCAAACTTAACTAAAAATATAGATTGTGATTTTATAGGCAAAACTAGTAAGGCATTCATATTTTTATCATTTGCAATTTTTTTATTAATTTTATAAGTTGCAGTTAAACTTAAAATTGCAAATGTAATAAAATAAATTAATGTTAATAATTCTTTTTCTCTTGCAACAATATCAGCATTATAACCTATTTTAAGGTCCAAATAAATATCAAAGACATAAAAAAGAACAAATACAACAGCAGATAAAACAATTCCAACAAGTAAAACACTAAAAATAAAGTTACTTATACTAAATTTGTTTTTCTTAAAAGAATTTAATTTTTCTTTCCATTCCCTTTTAAATAATATGCTAAATTCATTCATAATTAAACCCTGCACTTTTCTATAAAATATTCTTCCAAAGATTGCCCAGTCTTTTTAAATTCTTTCATATCAATATTAGCAACCAATTCACCATTATTAATAATGACAACCTTATCACAGATTTTTTCAACAATGTCAAGATTATGTGAAGAGAATATAACACAGTTACCTTTCATAGCGTATTCTTTCATAAAATTTCTTAACGCTAATGTAGTTTGCGGGTCAAGTCCAGTATGTGGTTCATCTAATATCCACAACTTTGGAGTTGAAACAATAGAAGCCATAACTGATACTTTTTGTTTCATACCATGCGAATACGAAGAAATAAGATTAAATATTTTATCACCTAAATTAAACTTATCTTGGAATTCCTTAATTCTCAACTCCCTTTCTTCCTTTGTTACATTGTAAACATCCGCAACAAAATTTATGTACTCCATTCCCGTCATTTTTTCAAATGCAAAACTAACATCAGGAACAAATCCTATATTTTTCTTAACTTCTGTTGGATTTTGCTTATTATCTATACCCAACACCTTGATTTCACCTTCTGTATAAGGAATTAATCCTGTTATACATTTTAAAATTGTTGATTTCCCAGCACCATTCTTACCAACCATTCCAACAACTTCTCCTAAATAACAGTCAAAAGTTGCAGATTTTAATGAATGATAGTCATTGCCTTTATATTTCTTTTTTAAATCTTTTACTTCTAAAACTTTTTCCATTCTTTTTCCCTTTATTTATAATAATTTATTTATTTACTTATCCACATTAATAGTATTATTATGTGTAAAGATTAATATAAAATTCGTTTGCATACAATTTTTACTTTAATCTTACCATAAAATGTAAAATAATTCAACAAAATTTTGATAAATACAAACTTTATTTTAAATTATTAATTCAATATATGTTAAAGGGCATTTAAAAAAAGATAACTCTATAAATTATTAATAATTAAAAATTAAAAAAGACAATCTCAATTAAAATGAAATTGTTTTTTTTTAATTGTAATATACTACTACTAAAATTTTATCTACTTTTCAAAATATGCAAACCCAATAGCACCAGGTCCAATATGAGTACCAATAGTTCCGCCCAAAATATAAGCAGGTGCATTATCACCAATAAGACTTGCACTATCTTTTATGTATCTTTGATGAGGTTCTTCATCTAATCCAGACCAAACAACACCATAAGGCATATTAAAGTCAATATTTCCCTTATCCTGAATAATTTTATTTAATTGCTCTGTCCCTTTCTTAATACCCATAGCCTTACCTATTAACTTAATTTCGCCACCAGTTACAGATATAATAGGTTTTATAGATAATAACTTACCAGCAAATGCAACAGTTGAAGATATTCTACCGCCCTTTTTCAAATATTCCAATGTCCCTATTACAGCAAAGAAGTTAATTTTGCTTTTAACTCTATTTAACTCTTCTACAATTTCATTTGCGCTTTTTCCTTGACTGATTAATTTCAAAGCATATAAAGCCAAAAGCCTTTCGCCAGCACACGCATTTAAACTATCAACAACAAATACTTTACCATCATATTTACTTGCCACTTGTTTAGCACCGTTATATGTTCCTGATAATTTAGAGGAAATAGTAATTACAATTATTTCATCACCATTTTTTGTGTACTTCTCAAATTCTTCCTGAAATTTATATGAACTCACTTGACTTGTCTTTGGCAAAACATTGCTACTTGCCAATTTTTCATAAAATTGATTAGGCAACAAATTTACTCCATCAAGATATTCTTCTTCCCCAAATGTAATAGGCATTGATACCATTACAATACCTAATTTTTCAGCCTCTTTGCTACTAATATCAGATGCTGAATCAATCATTAATTTTATAGCCATTTTTTATCCTCCATATTTTTTACAAAATAAATCTAAATTATTACTTATAAGCGTTAGACTTTGATATAAGATAGCCCTATTTTCATCACTTAATCCTTTACTAGCAATTTCTAACACAGCATCAATCTTATCCCCTATCTTTTTAGCAATATCTTTTCCTTTTTCTGTTAACTTTAAAAGACTTTTATATCTTTTCTTTAAGTTAGATTCACAAATTAAAAACCCACGCTCTTCTAAATATTCTAACGAACGAGAGATAGAAGCCTTATCTTCTTGACAAATATCGCAAAGTTCTTTCGCAGTCAGTGATTCTTCTTTGAATAAATAGTAAAGACAGGAAACATGTGGACTCTTCAACTCATACTCTTCCATTTCCTCACTCTTTATCTTTCTAATACTCCTACTAATTTTAGCAATTAAAACAGTAAAAGTTTGAAATCGTTCTTCCATAAAACGCTCCTTGTTGTAAAATCAACAAGTATATAATAGCATAGACTTGTTGAAAAGTCAACAAGATTTTAAAAGAAAAAATGATAAAAAACTAATAGAGAGAAAATTTTTAAAAAAACTTAAAGAAAAGTCTTGACAAAAAAATATAATAGTGATAATATAATAGAGTGATTATAGATAAATAGGATATGGGGGTATAGCTCAGTTGGCTAGAGCACCTGCCTTGCAAGCAGGGGGTCATCGGTTCGAATCCGATTATCTCCACCATTATTTTTTAAATCAATAAATAGATGCCATAAAAGGCAATATAGGAATGTAGCTCAGTCGGTTAGAGCACCACCCTGATAAGGTGGGGGTCGTTGGTTCGATTCCAATCATTCCTACCATTCAAACACTAGGTTTTTCCTAGTGTTTTTACTTATTATATCAAAAGCATATTAAAGCTACACATTAAAATTGTAAACGAATTGTAAACGAAAAAGCACCTTTGCGGTGCCTTTTTTATTCGTCAAAATTAATTTCATCTAAATTTGTATAAAATGAGTTCATTTCATCTTTTGAATAAGTATGTGTTATAACAACATTATTTGCCTTATTAGTATTAGTTGTTTTTTCATCATTATCATAAACGCCAGCAATTATTTTGTCATAGTAATTTAAACATTGTTTAAGCTTCATATTTTTAGCTTTCATTAAAAAGCTACTATTTTTAACCTTATCAGTTAAGAGTTTCATATCAACACCTAACGGTATTGTTGTTACATCACCCACATATTTATTCGTAGCAATTTTAAATTCATTTATTAATTGTGAGTGGCAAGGCGGTTCTACCGCCGTATTATCACTCTCATTTATGAGAGTTGATTTCATTTTATTTGTTTTACTTTCCTTTCCTTTATTCAATTCTTCCGCCGTTTTTTTGATTTCTTCCGCCGTTTTCTTGCTTTCTTCCGCCTTTTTTAAAAAATTTATAGCAAAAGGCAAGAGATATTCTTTTTTGAGTTCAATATCTTTTCGCTTTCTCACCGCATTTAAATACTCTTTTTGTATCTCATCACTAGTCAGTATGCTATATTTATCGTACATTGATTTATCAAAAAGTCCTCTTGTAATACATTCATTTATAACTTCTGGTATGATATTGTCGTTTACTCCTATTTCTTGTTTGAAGAGTAAGATTATATCATCAGATATTTCAAAGTAATAGCCTTCTTCTCTAAATATCTTTTGCAGTATTTTTACATAGATTGCTACTCCTCTTAATTTATATTTAGCCTCTACAAATTGTAGTGCTGTTGAATTGATTGTAGGAAAAGGAAAGAAATCTATTCCGTTTCTTTTCATAAATTTCTTCCTTAAATATTCTTATTTCTATTTTATTTAAGTTTTCTTCTTATTGCTTCAATTTATAAAAACATTTCGTCTAATATGCTATTAGTTTCTTCGTTGACTTCTGCATCCATATACAAGCGAGCATATTTACTTGCCCCCCTGTCTGCATATATTCCACTTAAGTTTAGTATTTCAATTTCTCCCAATTTTTCAAGTTTGGAAAAATATGTTCTTGCATTGTCAATTTCTTCTGGCGTTCCGTGCAAGCGTATTTTTATCATTTTTTCTATCTTCTCCTTTACTTTCAATATATTTAATAGTTTCAACCATCAGCCTAGTTGGTTCACATATCAACCCAATAGTGTTTATTAGCAATAATGATTCGTTAACATCATCACCATTAATTGATATACCTTTTTTAGAAAGCCACTCATGAATTTCTACATCCAAAACATTGACCTTACGTGCATATTCACATCTCGCTTTCAGTTTTTTCAGTATATAAGCTGGTATTTTCATCCTTATTCTCCTTTATTTAATCTTAAATCTTTGCCTTGAATATCTAGTGCTATAGAGTTGGATTTATCAAATAAGCGACTTATTATCCTTTCTCCATATCTGTCAAGCATTTCTTTCACTGTTAAATTAGTGCTAATTACAGTCATTTTATTGAGCATTATTCGTTCGCTAATTAGCATCAACAAATATTCTTTGGTAACATTGTTAAGCATAGGTTCTATGCCTAAATCATCAATAAATAAAGCATCACAATCTATGTAGCAATTGATATGATTGTTTTTATCTTCATCAAAGCAAGTGTGATAGCATAATAATGCTTGATTTATCCTTGTTGCAGTTGTAAATATACAATAATTATTTTTTGATTTTAAATCATTGTATAATGCTTTTGTAAGTTGTGTTTTGCCAACTCCAACACTTCCTGATATGACAATATTTATTATTTTTTTATTTTTATTATATTGTTCTGCTATCTTTTGCAGTAGCGTTATGTATTTTTTATCTATTAATTTTAAATCACTATAAGTAATAGTGAAATCTTCTGTGCTTATTTTACTTGCTATTAAACTTTCAAGACAACGACATCTTTTATCGTTGCAAACTCCAGTGTCGTTGCACAATTTGCAAGTATAATTTGGTATTAAATCTTCCCTTTTTAAATGGTGTTGACTTAATACCTTATCTTCCTGCTTCTGTGCTATTTTAAGCCTATTTTGCAGGTCTGTTGTGCTTTCATTTTTGAAATTAGCTTTTGCTATATCTAAAATAAGGCATCCTATTTCATTTGCAATTTGTAAATATTCATTATCTTTTAATATATTATATTTATAACATTCTGCTTGCTGTATTGCATTATTTCTTCGCCTTTTTATTTCTTCAACAGCGGATTTATATATTTCATTATTGTTATTATTCACTTATTTTCTCCTGTAAATTTTTTAATAATTTTTCAACATAAATTATATTTACAACAAATATAACAACTCCTAAAAACACTATTGCCGTAAGTATAGCTTTTGTTATTGTGTCATTTATTAGCAATACCAAAAACATACACACACCGCTAATTATTTTTAATATTAAATTCACTTTGAAAATAGCATTAATTTTATTTTTTGTTTTCTTAAATTTTTCATCTAGCATTTTATTATCCTTTTTTTATATGAGTAATTATTCAAGTTGAAAATAAAAAATCGCTCAAATTTCATTTTAGACAATATTTTTTTAAGTTTTTTTCTTAAAATGTTGACATATTTAATCTAATATTGTATACTATATAGTAGAAATAGATGATGTGCGAATTAGGTTTCGAGTGGGTCTATTTCTTTTTTTATTCCTTTTTTAATTTTTTTGCTATTTTTTTATTTTCCCTTGACATCTTCCATCCCTTATAAGGCTTTTGTGAAAGTTTTGCCATAGGCACATCTTTAATAGGTGGCTTTAAATAGGCTTTCTTTTTATCTTTTGGATTAGGATTGTCTTTTAATGCTATATTTTTATTGCCTTGTGTTATTTCTGCGTGTGTTAAGCCTATTATAGTTCCCTTGTCGCCTTTTATGCTTATCAGATAAGCAGGATGCAAATTTGCTTCTTTCAATAAATTTATTCTTATTTCATTAGTTTTTCTTTTTACTGGCTTACGCCTTTTTTTATTAATCTCTTTTACTTTTTCTATATTTGTTTTGTTCTTCATTCTTACTCCTTTGTTTATGGTTGCTTTTTTCGTTAAAATTTAGTGTATTTTTGCTCGTTCCTCCTTATCTTGTGTATTTTATTGAAACAAATTAGATTGCTTCGTTCTGGTGTGTTTTTATAAATAAAATTATATTACTTAAAATGAAAATAAATCAAAAATCTCTGATATAAAAGGATATAAAAGGAAATTGGAGGTAACACACCAGAACGAAACAACCTATGCTGTTTCTTTTTTTCTATAAAGGTTTTGTTTCAATATCTACTTTGAGATATTGATGCCAACCATTAAATGAAAAGGCAACTTTGCCATCGGCAGTAAATTCTCTGCCATTTTTAGCGTAAATTATAGGCTTGTCTGTTAGTTTTAATAAGTTGCCAACCATATCAATAGGTAATACAACTGCGAGAATATCCACTTCATTTATAAGTGGCAATATTTCACTTGCACTATTCACTTGCTCATCGTGTTGCACAACTTCCACTTCCCCATATTTTTCTTTAAGACTTCCAATTTGCTCTTCTGTCATTTGATGTCTGCTTAACCATAATATTTTTTTCATCTTTTAACCTACCTTTTTATTTTCTTCTACTTTTATTTTCTTTGGTCTGCCAACCTTTCGTTTTTGCGGTGCAAGTTCTGCTATCAGTTCTTGCACCTTTTCTTTGCATCTAGCTAAATTAGATAGCCTACTATTTAATTTATCTATTCTCTTTTGCTTCCGCCTTATTTCTACCGCCCTTGTTTCTTTCTTACTTTCAACTCGCTGTAATTCTTCTTCAAGTAGTGTTGTTTGTTCTTCTAAATAAGCCAGCATATATTCTTGAGCAGTTACTTCATTGTCTACCATTGCTCTAAACCGCTCTTCTTGTTCTTGAAGTTCTAATTGCAATTTAATTTCTTCAATCTCATTACGGCAGTGTTTTTCTTTCGTAATTAACAATATAACATCATTAACTCGCTCATCTACTTCTTCTTCATTAGCTAGCAAATAACTAACTACATTATTATATTTACCAACATAAAAATTTCTAACTTCTTTAATTATTTGCTTGACTTTCTTTTTTTGAAATTTATCCATTTATCCTTTTCCTTTCTCCGTTATTTGTAAATAATCTTTCATACTCATACTGAAACGCCCTTGTATCATAAGCATAAATATCTGCATTCGTATAGCGAATATAATATTCGCCTGTGTCAAACTGGAACCTTGTTTGGTACTGCTGATACTTTTCCTTAATACCATTACTAATTAATTGCTTGCGTGTATAATATTCCTTTGCTAGTAGAAAATACGAAGGCAATAACATTTTAAAAATTGTTCTTATTTTGTCTCCTGTAAACAATTGTTGTCGCATTACCCTGGCATAATTTACTGTAACTATGCCAGGCATAATTAAGTTGCAGATATTTTTTAATCGCCTAACAAATTTGCCTTTTTTACTGATTTTCACAACCGTACCCATACAGGTTATAAGTGCATAGCCATTTTTACGAAAACCTATGTAAATATCTGCACCATCTTGTTCTGTTCCTATAAAATGGCAATCAAGGTAGTGCCTGCCTTTTTTGAAAAGTTCCTCCATTTCTCCAACTACTGCACTATTTCTTGTTTCAGTGTCGTAGTACAAATCTTTACCAAACAAACTACTTACTTCATCAATAGCGAATACGCATTTTTGTACTGCCTTTTTTGACAGTGTTATATACTTTAATAACTCTTGACTTTTAAAGTCTGTTTCTCGGTCTTTAAAATCCAGATTAGAGTACACTGGCAATAGTTCATTTTTTTGCAACTCTTGTTCGTTTGTAAAATATTCTGGTTTCATCACTTTGTTATATCTTTTATTCTTTTTATTTTCTTTCTCTCTCAACTTAACAAGAAAATGAGTTATTAAATTCATTGTTATGGACTTACCCTTACCCAAACTACCCATACAAATTATAAATCTATTACTTGCTATTCGTTTAAGCAAAGGATTATTTACATTAACCTTTGCATATTTCCATTTTAAACGTTCTTTCTTCCGCTCCTCTCGCTTTTTCTTTCTGCTTTCATAACCTGCTTTCCAGTAAAATGCTATAATACTAAATATGATTTTTAAAACAAAGTAAAAAGCAATTCCAATTAATATATATAAGACTATTTTATTATCTCTTATGTAATTAAAAACATCACCCATACTCACCCCTAAAATATTTGCTCAACACACCCCACACCGCCTAAAGTTATAACACGAAAGGCGGGAGAGCGAGAATGCTTGCATTCTCATTTGACCGACTGACAAAGTTTCAAATTAGGGCGTAGATTTGATATGTTCAAATAGGTGCAATAGCACCTGCATAATATTGTCAAAGATTATGCAAGACGCCCGAATTTATATATACTTTAGTATATATAATTAATTTTTAATAATTAATTTTTGTAATTTTTATTTTAATTTTTTTTGAAAAACCTATTGACTTTTTAATTTCATTATGATATACTCATTTATGAGAAATAGTTCACTAGCTGTAAATGCTAGAGAGGCTAGGGGTTCGTCCCCTTGGCGCGGACTATTTCTTTTTTTTACTTGTTAAACTCATATATTCAAATTTACTTTGCTTATTTTCAACAATTTCACCAACAATCAACTTTGGATGTCTTTTCCCATTTTCTATTTTTTTATATTTTCTAAAAGTAAATAATGGGCTTTTAGATTTTTTCTTTGCAGTGCCTACCTTTTCGTAGTTCTTTTTGTTTTCTTTTCTTTTTTTACCCAATTTAAAATTCTCCTTTGTTAAAATCTTGTAATTTTATTTGACAAGATTTTTTTACTATGGTATAATGTAATTGTCCTTTATTAAAAGGTGGCACTTTTAAGTGCGTTTAGAGTGGTTTGCCGACTGCTCTTTTTTGTTATTTATTTGTTTCAGTAAATTTAAATTGAATAGTTGCTGTTTTTACTATTTGAGTTCCCTCATATATTTCTGGTTTTGAAATTTCAATATATATCTTGTAATTTACATCATCCAAAAGTTCGCTCACATCTATATAATCGCCTATAAACTCAATAGTAATTTCTGTTGGATAATTATCGGCATCATCAGTACTAAAATACTTCATTGATTCTAAACAGACTTCATACCCTACTTTATCCTTTCTAATATCTAAACATTTATCTACCAAATAACTTTCAACACTATTACCAGTTAAGCATTTTTTAATATCTGTACCTGTCATTGAGTCAAAAGCAGATATTGTAAACACTTCATTTTCAACATTAATTAATGTTACTGTAACGCTGTCAAACGCTGATTTTATTGAATAACCGCCAACTGCCTGTAATTGTTCATTTAGTTCTGCATTTAACGCTCCTAACTCTTCAATTTGAGTTTGTAATTCTTTATTTGCCTCGTTTAGAGTTGTTATTTTATTTTCCTTTGCCTCAATAGTTGAATTTAACTCTTCAATTTGTGCATTTACACTATCTACAAAGGCAATTAGGTCTTCATATAAACTTTGAGCCTCTGTTGTTGAAAGTTCCGGATTGCCATTTGTATTTTGCACTAACTCTCTTAATTTGCCAATATCGGCAATATAATTAGCCACTAGTGCTTGTGCCTCTGTTAGTTCTGTTTCTAATTCTTCATTATCTGTCTGTACTTCTGCTAACGCTGTTTGAGTTGCCGTAAGCAATAATGTTGTTTCGTTTAACTTATTGTCAGCAGTAGCAAGTAGTGTTGTTTTTTCATTAATAGAAACTTCCATTGTTTCTATTTTTTTATTTTGTTTTGTGTAGTTGTCAACTCCCACATAGCCACCCACTGCCACTGCGCCAACTCCTAAAACAACTCCAGCAGTTGCTAACACCTTTTTAGTTGATTTCTTCTTTTTCTTTTTTATCATATCTTTCTCCTTTACATTATTGTTGTACTTCCAGATTGAGCATATAGTTCTAACACCATATTTTTATCTGGGATATATGTATCAACTGATTCTTTAAACACATATTCATAAGTTGTTTTGCTAGTTTTAAATTTCCAGCCAGCATAAGTTGCTCCAAGTTCTGGCAATACTTCGCTTAATGTTTCACCTTGATTGATGATGGCAAAATTATTACCATTATACTGATAGGCAATTAAGTATTTACCACTATCATTTATTGCTTTTATCAATTTAGAATTGATTGCAGAATTATAATCCAATACTTCATATTCTTCCTCAAGAACTTCATAATCAGCCTGCAATAAGTCTAATTCGTTAGTTAAAGCATCAACTTCACTTTGTTTCAACTCTAACTCTTCTTGTAGAGTTTCATTGCTATTTTGCAAATTATTTAACTCAACTTGCTTCAACTCTAACTCTTCTTGCTTTTGATTAATCAATTCTTGTTTTTCATTAATTTGCACTTGTAACTCACTTTTAGCAATTTCACCTTCTTCATACTTGTTCATCCACTCAACTATTTGATTTTCAAAAGTTGATTTGTCTTCCAAACCTTTGTTGTAAGCATCATTTACTTCTTGTTGAGTATAAAGTTTAGTGCCATCAAAAGTTGATTTGATAGTATTAAAATTATTTACTACCCAAAACAAGCAAAATGATAATATAGCAATTAGTGTTATGGTTAAAATTATTAATCCTGCCCTAGTTCTTTTCGTTTTCTTCGCCATAATTCCTCTCATTATTTGATTTCATTTACTCTCAAACTAAAACTGTTTAAATTCAAATACTGCTCCAAATAAGCAATATTTTCAGTCCTAGTTCCGACTTTTAAATTTGTTTTATCTGCATAAAATTCCAAACTAATATTAATTGTTGTAGAATTGATTGTGGAGTTGTCCACATTTAAAAATTCTATGATTTGGTTAAACTCCACCATACCAGCATTGATGCTGGCATTTATTATTTCATAATCATTGAAAATAACTTCATATTTTTTATTTAATCCATCAAACTCTTCTACTGGTAATAGAGTTATTTCGTAAATGAAACTATTTTCTTCCACTGGGTCAGTATAAAAGGAAAGACTATTTGTTTTAAAACTAAAATTTTCTTGTTTAAAAGCGTTTTCAAACCCCAATAAATCGCCATTAATATAACTTTTGCTAGTAATTTCTTTATAAATACCAATAGCACTAAAAAGTCCTGTTATTATGATAATGACTGCTAGAGCATATAGAAGTGGTTTTAATAGAGGTTTTATAACTTTTGCTATTAATTTCAATTTGTTCAAACTACCACCTCCTCATAATCACTATTTATTGCTCCATCTTTAATGACTAAATCAATAGTGCTACTATACTTAATAGTTTTAATATTTGTATCAATTAAAGAATTTTCTAGTAACACAAAATAGCCATCACCTATAATAACTAATTCAGTTATTGGAACGCCTTGAAAGGCATTATAATCCAGCCCTATTATTCCTTCTTCTTTACTGATAGTTATATAAATTTTAACCCTCTTCATTTGACTAAATTTAATTTTATCTACTGTTTTTAAACTTAATAATTGACCACCATGTACTTCACTGTATCTACTTTGCAAATTTTCGTTTGTTAAGTCAAAAACAAATCTCTCTTGCCAATATTGGCTTATATCTTCTGCTGTGTATCCGTAAGAATTGTTACATTCAATAGCACCAAATAATGATTGATTAGCCTTGACAGCACCATTTTCATCATAATGAAATTTTAGCACTGCATAATTTTTAATAATATCAGTAACATCGTCTTTGACAAATTTTCCAGTTTCTTTATCAAACTTTCTTATTGTAAAGAAGTCTGACAAATCAAGGGTAATATAGTAGTCCCCATACCCTTGATTATTGTTTTTTATAGCATTCATCACAAATTGAAATAGTTCTCCCCAGTTTGCATAATCTGTATATCTACTGATTTCAAAAAGAACAGTATAATCATATTCTTTTGTTTTGTTTAATTGAATTGAATATGCTTCACCATTAATAGAGATTATAAAATTTTCTTCTCTATTAAATTTGGTTGAAACACCTCTTACTCCTTCAAATCCACTCCAAGCAATACCATTAGTGGTATCATAGTAATCAAAACGACTACTTACTTGATTTTCATCTATAAAATCAGTAGTGATACCAAAAGCATGACCTCCAGTTAGTTTGAAATCTTCTATTGACACATCTCCCACATATTGCATACCACTTGAACGGTATGTTGTTTCATCCAGCGTATAATCTGTAAAATAATTTATTTTCAGTTCTTGCAACTGAATTCCATTGCCTTTATCATTGCTGTATAAGTTAGCAATTAGCAACGTTCTTCGCTCGTGCTGTTCTCGTTCCTCTTCACTCATTGATTCCGCATCTTTTATTGCTAGTTGCGTTGTTATATAGTTAACGCCTATGGTAATATCTTTGTTGATATGTTTGTAATAAATATATAACGCATCAATCAATAATGAAAGAAGAACGAGGGCAATTAAAGCAAAATTAAGAACTCTTACACCTAAACTACTTTTTTTCTTTTTTGCCATTACTTCTCGTTCTCCTTTTAAACAATAATATCATCATTGCCTAAATGTGGTGGTTCAATCCATTCATCACCGCCACTATTGTTTTCTTCTTCTTTTCCTTCTTCATTGTTATTGTCTGTTGTTGTTTCTTGCTCGTTTTCATCTGGTGTTACAAAATCAACTACTTGCTCATAAGCAGTGGTAGTCCAATTTTTAACTGCGTTTATACTATTTGTAGGTATTGGTATAATTGCAATATATACAACTAATAACAGCATTGCTAGTCCACCTATAATTTTAGCAAACACTTTTCCTCACCCCTTTGTTTAGTTTAATTAATTACCCCTTGCTCAAGGGATTTTTAAAGGATAACCCATAGTTACTACTCCTTTTATTGTTTCTTGAAAATATCGTTTACAAATTTTTTGTCAATAAAACCATTTTTATAAACGGTAAATGAAACTTCATTGTTGTTGATGTCAAAATTTGAATTCATAAAGTCGTAGTATTTTTTGTACGCACTCCTTTCTTTCTTTTCTACTATCTTCATCTGCTTTTCAAACGTTTTAAAATCTAAACCTTTCTCAAGTTGAATAACAAGCTGTCTTTCTTGATTATTATAATTATTAAGTTCGCTAAGCAGTTTTAACGCTTTAGCCTTAGCCTTAGTAGAATTATTTTTTTTACTGGTACTTTTAATATTTTTTATTTTTTCAACATTACTTTTAGCCATAACCAACCCCCATTAAGCAATAATTTTAAATTTGCTACCACCAATTGAAAGGTAGTAACGCATTAAGCAGTCGCTAACACTTTCATTTTTTTGTTATTCTTCAATTTCAATAGTAATTTTTAAATTATTAATTAAGTCAGTCGCCAACTTGGATAAAATAATCTGTTTATCGTCTAACTGGTCAAAAGCATCTCGTTCATCAAGGCAATCATCACCATTTAACAACTTAACATTTAAACTATCAATTTCCGAAATTGCACAAAACAATAGTGCAATCAATCCCTCTTTTGAAAGTTTAGACAAATAAGTAGAACAATCTAAACTTTCACTCATTTCTAGTAATAATGATAAATCTTCATTTTGTATTTCTTCTTTTTCCATAACACCTAACCTTTTACTTTTTAAAATTGCTGTAGATAGGATTGTAACCACAATCATGGTACAATTGTCCCAAATCATCTTCACTTGTGATTTTAGCATTGTCAACATCTGTATAGCCCAATACTAAAGAATCACCTTTTGTCATTCTTCCCTTACACCTGTCATACATTTCTTTCATTTCCTTAAATTTTGTAGATGCCCTAAATTCAGCATCATACGGATTGTATTGATATTCAACGCCATATATGCGTGTACAATTTTTTTTCTTTTTTCTCTTTGGTATACTTTTTATTTTTTCAACATTTACTTTCATATTTACCCTCTAATTTTAAATTTGGTTCCGCCTAGTGATAAATAATATCTCATTAAGCAGTCGCTAACACTTTCATTGCCTTGCCTTTCTTCCTGGAGAAATCTTTTCAATCCCCAGAAATCTTTGATGCCAATTTTTTTGCACAATTCTAAAACAACCATAATTACCTCCTCCTTTAAACATAAGTATCTTTTTTGTTGAGATACTCAATAAAATCATTTAAGTACACGAATCTTGTTTTGTTGTTTGGCGACATATACCGAAGCCTACCAGTATTGATTGCATACGATATTTGCTCACGCCCTATGCTAAACATATCTGCTAACTCTTCAATTTTGTACAATCCTTGCTTGTGCCTAATCTCTACAAGGTCAAGGTATAATTTTTCCGAATGCTTTTGCTCAATTTCTTTTATTTTCATTTTTACTAAATCCTCACTAATTGTTAGTATGCTAACACTTAATAAATTATTTGTCAAGTAAATTCTAACGATTTCTAAAATTTTTTTTAAATTTTTTTTATTATATTGCGATTTTTATAACATTTCGTTATTATATTAACAAAAGGTGGAATTATGATAGGCGATAAAATTCGTGAATTAAGAAGAAAGTTTAAGTTAACGCAAAATGATTTGAGTATCAAACTAAATGTTTCTAATGGTACAATTGCTATGTGGGAAACAAGTAAACGAAGTCCAGATTTAGAAACAGTTGATAGACTTGCAAAGTTTTTTGGAGTAACTGTTGATTATTTGTTAGGTAGAGAAGAAAAGATTATTATAAAAAAAATAGCGGTATATGGAACTATACCTGCTGGAATACCTACCGAGATGATAGACAACTCATTTATTGAAGATTATGAAGACATAAATCTTAATGATTTTAATCCTAATTTTGAATATTTTGGTTTAAAGGTCAAGGGAGATTCTATGTACCCAGAATTTAGAAACGGAGATACTTTAATTTTAAGAAAACAAGAGAATTGCGAAAATGGAGATTATTGTGCTGTTTCAATTAATCACACAGAATGTACCTTTAAAAAAATAATAAAACACAACAACGGTATTACATTACAGCCATTAAACCCAGTTTATGAACCGAAATTTTACACAAATGAAGAAGTCAAAAGTATGCCCATAACAATTTTGGGTATAGTGGTTGAAGTAAGAAGAACTTATAAAAAAATTTAAAGGAGAACTATTATGCTAAATTTATGTGCTATACTTACACCGGAATATTCTTTTATTTTATCTCTTATAATTATTGGCGTTCTTTTTTTAATTTTTCTAGTTGTAAGAAGTATTTACAAAATGACAAAAAGCGATAAATCATTAAGTAAAGATTTGGATTATGGAGAAATAACACTTTTTGAAAAAGTTGAAAGTGCACAAGCATTTAAATTGTTTAGAGAAAAGTCAAATAAATATTATGGAATTTGTAATATTGCTTTTGTAGTTGCCATTTTGATATTTGCATTAATCAATCCATTTATGCTTCTTATACCTGTTTTTATTTATGCTATGGCACTACTAGTTATAAGCAATATAGTTGCTCCATATAGAGAACTTTATGAAACAGCATTAAAAAACGATAAAATAAGACACGAAGAAAGAATAAGGTTTAAAGAAAGAAAAAGATTAAGCAGTTTAGAAATACCGCCAAAGCCACCAACTTTAAACCAGATTAAAACAAGTTTTGAAAATAGCGATGAAGCAAACGGCAACTCAAATAGCAGAAAAACATAAAGGATAAAAATGTCAGTACATATCACAAAAAATAAAAAAGGGCTTTATGATGTTAGAGTTTTCTCAACGCATAAAGACGAATTTGGAAAAAGAAAATCTAAATTTAAAGCTAATGTTAAAAATTTAACTACTGCTAAATTGTTGGCAGATGAATTTCAAGATAAGTTAGATAGTTTTATTAACGACGATTTGACTTTTAGTGAGTTGCACCAACTTTATGAAAAATCAAGAAGTGGTAAAATGTCAATAACCACTACTCAAAACAATAAATACTTGACTGTACCTATTCTTGATTATTTTGGTGCAGTCAAAATTGACAAGATAAATAACCGATTAGTACAGCAATACATTGATTTGCGACAAAAAACAAAAGCAAAAAATAAAGATGAGCATTTAAAGAAGTCTACAATTAAACGAGAGTACTCATACATAAGGGCGGTTCTTAACTGGGCAGTGGCAAATGATTTTTTACAACACAACAGAGTTATTAGGGTTGAATTTAATGAAGATGATGAAGATTTTGAACCTACTCTATTAAATGCTAATATGGTTTCTAATGTTTTAACAAAATTAAAGCAATATTACTATAACCTTTATATACCAGTACTGCTTTGCTCTATGACAGGGTTAAGAAGAGGCGAAGCGTTGGGATTAAAGTGGGAAAATATTGATTTTGAAAAAAACACAATCACCATTAATAAAAGTGTAGTCCAAGTCAAAGGTAAAGTTTTTGAAAAAAATAGTTTAAAAACAAAATCAAGTAAAAGAGTATTGTTTATACCTAGAATGTTAAAGACTGAATTATTGGAACATAAAAAAATGAATGCAGAATTACAAAGCGACTTTGTATGTGCAAACATTTTTATGGGTGAAATATTAAAGCCTAGCAATTTAACACATAAATTTCACGACTTTATGAAATCAGAATTTGGAATAGAAATAAGACTTCACGATTTAAGGCATTCATTAAACCAAATGATGTTTGAATGTGGAATTGACACAACTACCAGAGCACAAGTTCTAGGACACAGCAACACAAAAACAACGGATACTATTTATACACACAACTCATTACCATTAATTGCTGATGCACTTTGCTGTGTTGATAGCATTGTTAATAAAAAATTGTAAATGAAATTGTAAACAAAATTAAATCAAACTAGTGTATTAAAACCAGACAAGCGATTTAAAGAGCACAACCTTAAAATATAGATTAAAATTTTAGTAAATATGTTTTATATTTACTAATTTTTAAAAGCAAATTATGGTAGTTATTGCTGATAAGGTGGGGGTCGTTGGTTCGATTCCAATCATTCCTACCATTAGCGGTTGATATTATGTAAACCGTTTTTTTTATTTTCTAACCCACCTTTACATTGTGCAACAATGTATTTTGTGTTTAACAAAATATCAGGGTTACCCTGGTGCCGAGCAGTTGCTAAACTGCGAACGCCAACGAAACGCAGTGCAGTTTTAAGTGGGGGTCGTTGGTTCGATTCCAATCATTCCTACCATTCAAACACTAGGTTTTTCCTAGTGTTTTTACTTATTATATCAAAAGCATATTAAAGCTACACATTAAAATTGTAAACGAATTGTAAACGAAAAAGTATCTTTATGGTGTTTTTTTATTTAACATTAGATTATTTCCCTTATAAATTTTGGAGTAAATACAATATACTACATACAATTCCAAATCGTACGTGCTAAACCATGTATGTTTTTTCATATGATGACCTCTTATTAAAAAATTTTTGCACAAATTACAAAAAATTTATCTTAAGAGATAACGCATGTAAAGGTTAATTACTCTTAAAAAATAGGAGGAAATTTTAAAAGCTCTTACCATCCCTTTTTTATTGTGTACCCATTTGATTTTGCAGATTTTAAATATGATTTCACTTTATAAGCAACAAAATATTTGTCTTCAATCAATTTAATATCTACACCATGCCCATTAAGTTGAGATTTTTTATTTTATCTTCATACCAGTTTCCCTTACTTTTTGATTTTATCCACAACAATTATTCAATTATCTATTCTTCTCCCTTATACACACATTTACCATAACATTGGATTTTCGAAACATTTTACTGCTGTTTCTATACTTGTTTGTTCCCTAAAATTATTAATATTGTTTAACATCGGTACCCCAAGTTCATTATTTGGGCAACTAAAACTTTGTGACCATAGTCTTCCATTTATATCCATTAACCAAAGTGTTATTGTTGGGTTTCCTAGATTAGAATAAATAACTTGGTCGTTTAAATAATATACTCTAATACTAATTATCTGCCCAGGTTTAATATATTTTTGATCAGACCACACTTCATAATTAATCAGCTTGTTTTCAATATAAAAATTTTTCTTTTCATATGGAAAAACTGACATATTTTTAGGCAAATTGCTAGTTGCACACCATTCTACAATTTCTGTCATTCCCGTATTCTTTAACTGATACTCTACACAATTATAACTATTATTTTTATCTGATTTTTCATCGTAATTAAAGCATGCACGATTACCTTCACAATAAAATTCTTTTATATGCAACAAGGCTATTTCAAAACAATTTTCCATTTTATCTTTTTCAGTTTCAAAACCCTTATAATCAATAATTTCAAGTCTCGGTCTTTTTTCAATTACCTTATTCATTTCATCTATTTTTATTTTTTTATTATCAGTTTCAATTGTTACTTTTACACCTAAAAATGTAAACAAACCACTAATAATACCACTTAAAACACTACCTAAAAAGTTTAACCAATCCACTAAAATACATCTCCTTTCTTCTTTTAATTATTAGATTATAACATATATTTTTAAAATTTGTTTAAAAAAAACAAGAAAACCAGTAAATAAAGGCTTACTAGGCTTTTTGCTGTTATTAAATATATTTAATATGTGTTTTTTCTTTTCTATGATATAGGCATATGCGAGAACCTAGCTGGATTTGGTTTGATACCATACAACGCATTGTTTTCAGGGGAGTTTAAATGTTAAGGTGGAAAATGCGGGTGTTTCGTCAGTTAAATGGCACTTTTATTATCAACTGTTGCCAAAAATTTAACAATTGACAACACTTGGGAGTTGTTGAAGAAACAAAAGCACATGAAATATAAGGACTTTCTGTGCTTTGAGTTTAAATTTTGTTTGGCGATAATTTGAGAATTGATAAAGCAGAAGTCATGGAACCAAGCACATTATATTTTTTAATTATGCCCCAGCAGTGTAAGCTATAATTTGGTACTTACACGTTTTTCTTTCTGTTATTAAGTGCAAACAAATCTATTTCACAAAATATACATGTTAAAAGTATTTAAAATTGTATGGACAAATTTTTAAATTTTGCTATAATAATATAGAAAGTTTATGTAAAACACAAAAGTTTTCATAACAATAAAGCAAGAAACATGAAGTAAGTAAATTACAAAGGAAAAGAAATGTCATTTTTACCAATTAGTAGAAAAGAAATAGAAGAACTTAATATTGAACAATTAGATTTTATATATGTAAGTGGCGATGCCTATGTTGACCACCCATCTTTTGGACACGCTATAATTTCAAGAATTGTAGAAAGTCAAGGTTTTACAATAGGCATAATACCGCAACCAGTTACAGATGATGATTACCTTGAACTAGGCACTCCAAAGTTTGCATTTTTAGTTGGAAGCGGTGTTGTTGACAGTATGGTAAATAATTATACTGTGGCAAAAAAGAAACGCACAACAGATGTTTACAGCGAAGGCGGACAAGCAGGCAAACGCCCAGATAGAGCCTTAACAGTATATTGCAAGAACTTACGTAGATTATTTGGTGATACGCCTATTATTATAGGCGGAATAGAAGCAAGTTTAAGAAGATTTGCCCACTACGATTATTGGGCAGATAAAGTAATGCCCAGCATCTTACTTGATACTGACGCAGATTTGCTTATGTATGGTATGGGTGAAGTTGCATTATTTAACATTTTAGAATATGCAAAAAAAGGTATACCATTAAAGCATCTTACTGGCATTGAAGGTACAGCGTTTAAAACAACGCTTGAAAATATGCCAAAACGACTAAAACAAGCGGTAGAAACCTATGAAAACATACAATTTTTACCATCTTACGAAAATGTACAAACGAACAAACTTGATTACATAAAAGCCTTTAAAATAGCATACGAAAATACTGACAATTTAAATTCAAATATTCTTCTTCAAAAACACAATGAAATATTTATTGTTCAAAATAAACCATCAAGAAGAATGACAACAGAGGAACTTGACTTTGCTTATAGTCTGCCTTATGAAAAGACTTACCACCCTATATACACAAAAGGAGTTCCAGCAATTCTTGAAGTAGAATTTTCAGTAAACAGCCACAGGGGTTGCTATGGTAATTGCTCATTTTGTGCCATTACCTATCACCAAGGAAGAGCAGTGCAAAGAAGAAGCAAAGAAAGCATTTTAAAGGAAGTAGAAGCATTAACGCATAAACCAAACTTTAAAGGCTACATTCACGACCTAGGCGGACCAAGTGCAAACTTTTTTGAACCTGCGTGTGAAAAGCAATTAAAATATGGAGTTTGCAAAAATAGGCAATGTATAGGCAAAGATAAATGTCCAAACCTTAAAATCTCACACGAAAAATATTTAGAAGTATTAAGAGAAGCACGCAAAATACCTAATGTGAAGAAAGTCTTTATTCGTAGCGGTATTAGATTTGATTATATATTATATGACAATGACAAAACATTTTTTGAAGAACTATGTAAACACCATATTTCTGGACAACTTAAAATCGCACCAGAACATATATGCAACAATGTATTAGACTTTATGAATAAACCACATAAAAAATCTTACCTTGATTTTGTAAAAATGTATGAAGACTACAACAAAAAAATAGGCAAAAGACAATTTTTAGTACCTTACTTCATTTCTTCGCATCCAGCATGCACTCTTGAAAACGCAATAGAATTAGCACAATACTTAAAGTCTATTAATCATATTCCGGAACAAGTTCAAGACTTTTACCCAACCCCTTCAACCCTTTCAACAACCGCCTACTATACTGAACTTGACCCAAACACATTACAACCTATTTTTGTTGCAAAATCAAAAGAGGATAAAGCAATGCAAAGAGCCTTACTTCAATACAAATTACCACAAAACTTTGAATTAGTAAAACTAGCACTAACAAAAGCAAATAGAACTGATTTAATAGGTAATGCTAAACATTGCTTAATAAAGGAATATAAATCTAACCAAAAGAAAACAAACACTATTCCTAAATCACCTAAAAGTAAAAATGCAAAAATGAATAAGATAACATAAACAACTAAAAACAATACAAAATACTAAATATAAAATTAAATAACTTTCGCATAAAAAAGGCAAGTCATTTAAGTTGACTTGCCTTTTTTATTATTGTTGTTTTTAAATAATTTGCACCTTCCTTAACAAAATGTTGTTAAATCAATGCTTAAATTTTAATCATTACTAATTTTATCATTATTATTCTGATATGATTATGTGTTTTATGCAGAACTTTTTCTTGCGGTTGTCGTAGTTCCCGCAGTTGTTACAGTATAAGTGTAGCCATCACTATATGTAAATGTACTACCTACTTTTAATGCTCCATAAGTAGTGTTCCAATAATAGCCTGTACTATATGAAGA
>JAFTVC010000023.1 GCA_017465925.1 Clostridia bacterium
GCGACCGCTTGCGGTCATTGTGCAGTAACTGAACATAATTCAAATTGTAATCAATGGAAAACAAAGGTTTTCCATTGTGTAACCGTTAGGTTACTTTAAATTTTAGATATCTAAAATTTAACATTACATAATTTCTATTATGCGAAGTTGGGATAGCGAGAAAGTTTACTTTCTCATTTGACCGACAAGCATAATTCAAACTGTGATGCACAACTTGTTGTGGTGGTTGCGGTACGCAACACAAAATTAAATTTCATTTAATTTTGTCATCACATAATTCACATTTTAAGGAGTTTATTATGAGTGATGGTAAGGGTAGAGGCGGTTGTTCTCGTTTTCTGTTTTTCTTTTTGGGCATCATTGTTGGCGTTGTGCTTGTTTTTGGTGCTATTTTTGGGGCGGGTTACTGGGTTTATTCTAGTGCTAACTTAAAAACTGTTGAGCAAACTTTTGGCATTGATTTAAGTGATGTTCCTGATGATTTAAAGAGCATTACTATTCAAAAACTTATTCCTATGGTGAATGAAGTTGGGCAAATGCCACTTGATGAATTCTGCGAAAAATATGACATTAGTTTGCCGACTAAAATTGATGTTGGTTATGATGATTTAGGCAATAAGTTACAAATTGACATTACTGAACCTTTGCAACCTATGCTTAATGCAAAAGTTGTTGATGCGTTTGGCAAAATTAATGAAGTTATTGATTATTTTACAATTTCAAAAACTTTTGAACTTTTAGCACAAGCAAATGATTTGCCAGACTTTAACTTTTTGCACGATGATGATTACAAAGACAGGCCTATAATGGAAATTGCATCTATGCTTGATGAATTCACTATTGCTGATTTAATGGAAACTAGTGCTGACCTTAATAGTGGTTTATTGAAGTATATTAAGGATATGCGTCTTGTTGACCTTGCGACTGAAAATGGGCTAGATGATGCAATTAATAATATGGAAATTGGGGAAATTTTAGGTATTGATAGCACTGCTGGCGGAGTAATGGGGGCTATTAGTACATTAAAGGTTGGCGAATTGAATGACAACAATTTAATTACTGCAATAGGCGAACTTACATTAGAAGAAGTTTTAAAAATTGAAAGTACAGCAACTGGCATAATAGGGGAAGTTAAGGATTTAACTATTAATCAAATTAAAAACGGTGAAATTGAAGATGCTATCAAGACTTTAACACTAGGCGAAGTTATGGAAATTACTGAAACTAGTGGCATTATGTACGAACTTAAAGATGTGCAAATTCAAAATTTGACTTCTGCTTACATTATGGAAAATATTACGGTTGGTACTGCACTAGGCAGTGATGCTACTACTGGCATTATGGGGGCTATAAATGGCTGGAAATTAAGTCAATTAACTGAAAGCAACATTAAAACTATTAAAGTAGGCACTGCTCTTGATATTGATGAAAATGCAACAGGAATTTTAGGTGCTATTAAGGAATTATCTATTGGCGACCTAAACAGTGAAGAAAGTGTGCAAAATGCTATTAAGGGCTTGAAGATTAGCGACATTATTACAATTACTGGCGAAAGTACTATATTTGACAAAATCAAAGATATTGAACTTCAAAATCTAAATGATGCTAATATAATTAATGCTATTAGCACTTTAAAGGTTAAAGAAATTATTGAAAATACTGGAAGCGGTAGTGATAACAAGATTTGGAACATTATTGCTGAAAGTGAAATTGGTGCTATTTCTTCTACAATCAACAACTTAAAGGTTAGTGATGTTGTTGACTTCAATTATGATAGTGATAATGACGGCTACAATGATAGTTATACTGGGTTCTTGTCTTTCTTAATTGATACTGAAAACGGAAAAGACCCTAAACTTACTGAATTAAATTCTGCTATTGAAGGCGCTATTGATGATTATGTTGATGATTATTTTTCAACTAATACTATTGGCGATTTAGTTGATGCCGGCATTTTAAATGTTGATACTACTTCTGCTAAATATCCGCTAATTAAAGATATGATAGCAAAAGACTTTATTGAAGAAGCAGTTAATAATGCTCTTGCCTAGTTAATTAAAAATAAAGTTATCATTAATTTTTAATCAATTAAAAAGAAGTTAAAGGAAAATTAAATAGAAAATAAAAATTAGTAATTGCAAATTAAATTCATTTGCAATAGATAAATTGAATTATAAAACAAATAAATTTTCCGCAAGTGTCGCTAAAACGTTAGTTTTAGGATAAAATCGCAGATTTTATGAGAAATTTTAATGGTTTAAAATTTCTGCGACACTTTAAAAAATCTTGGGTTAAATATCCAAGATTTTTTGTTTGCTGTAATTGGAAGTAATAGTTTAATTTTGTTGTAATAGAAAGTAATAGTTTAATTTTGTTGTAATAGAAAGTTGAAGTTAAAATAATGCGAGTAAATCTTATTTAGTAATTGGAAGTAGCGGTTAAAATAAGCAAGTAAAACAAGTTGTTTAGCAAATAAAAATAGCAGTAGGTTGAATGAAATAATTGTAAAAAGCATTGCAATAAATTTAAGTTAAAATTTTTTATGTTTCGCTAAAAATAATAATCTAATAGTAATTTGAAAACGGGAAAATCTTTCTCCTTAATATTCAATCTTAAAATAATCTAACCACGCTTTATATTTATCTTGACAAGATAGGCACGTGTCGGTTAAATAACCTTTTTCGTTTTTCCATTCTTTAAGTCCACGATAGTAAAACAATTTATGGTCTTCATCAATGATAAATGGAACAATATTATTTGCTAAACATTCTTTAAACATTAGAAGTCTGCCAACACGACCATTTCCATCTTGAAAAGGGTGGATAGATTCAAAATTTTTATGAAATTCTAAAATTTGTTCAAAACTCTTTTGTTCAATTTCATTATAATAAGATAAAAGTTTTTTCATTTCTTCTTTTACATTTTCAGGTTGGCAAGTTTCTTCACCTGCAACTTCATTTGGAAGTTTCTTGTAATCTCCAACATTAAACCAAAGTTTTCTGCTATCGCTTGTTCCATTTTTAAGAATAAAATGTAATTCTTTAATCATATATTCTGAAATTGGCTTTAAAGCATTGTCAATTATATAATCAACACATTTAAAGTGGTTGGCAGTTTCAACAATATCATCAACATTAATTGTTCCTTTTTCTACTCCAATAGTATTTGTTTCAAAAATGTATCTTGTTTGCTCGTGGGTCAAAGTGCTACCTTCAATGTGGTTTGAGTTGTATGTTAGTTCAATTTGTGTTTTATGATAAATACCGCCTTTAAGTTTCATATCTTTTTGTTCTTTCAAAATATTTAATAATGAATTATTACTAAATTGTTTTTTGTTTTCTCTTTTAGGCTTTATTGCATCCGCAGGTATATTCCAAGTTTTACCCATTAAAAAAGCACCTGCTATTTTGCCACTAGCACAATAATTTCTAACCATTCTATCTGACACATTCCATTTTTTTGCAATTTCAGCAACTGATACAAATTTCATTTACATAACCTCTAATTTTTTTAATATTATATTCCATTAGCGGAAATTTGTCAACTGTTTATTAAGGGTTTATTTCCGCTAACGGAAGTTTTATGCGTTTTTATTTCGCAAAAAGTTGCATTCTTAAATTTACTATTAAATGCTTAATTGTTATGTTAGTTTCAAATGCACTAGATTAATATTCAATAGCATTTTTGTTTTGCAGTAATTGAAAGCGGTGGTTAAATAATGCAAGTACAACTAATTAGCAAATCTTAATAGCGGTGGGTTGAATGAAATAATTGCAAAAGGGGGCAAATTAATTAATTTTAGTTTTTAGTTGCCTTTATTTAGATAATTTTAGTCAAAATAATATTTGACATTTATTTGTTACTATTATATACTATTAGAGTATTAATGCAATTATGCTTGCTTTGCATTTAATAAAAAAATAATTGCGAGTTTAACAAGTCAAATAATTTTTAATTATAAGTTGCAAATTTTATTAATATAAATCAACTTTAATAAAAACAACAATAAACTTTAATAAAAATAATAATTTGCAAGAAATAAATGAAAATTTGCAATTTATCTCAATTTTATTAATTTAAATTTAAAACTAACAAACTAAAACAAAGAAGTTAAAACTAACAAACTAAAATTAACTAAAACAAAGGACGAGTTTATGTACATAGACAGTAGAGGTTTTGAAATTTTTGGTCATTTTGTCAACTGGTACGGAGTGATTATTGCTTTTGGAATGGCATTAGGCGTTGTTCTTGCTTATAATCTAGCAAAGAAAAAGGGCGTTTCAACAGATAACATAATAGATTTAGCACTTATTTGTATTCCATCTGCAATTATTGGGGCTAGGCTTTACTATTGTATATTTTACGAACACGATTACACTTTTTGGGAATTTTTCAAAATTTGGGAAGGTGGGCTTGCGATTTATGGCGGAGTAATTGGCGGTGCTATTGGCGTCATAATTTATTGCCTTATTAAAAAGATTAATTTCTTTAAACTTGCAGACTGTATTGTTCCTGCATTAATTTTAGGGCAAGCAATAGGCAGGTGGGGCAACTTTACAAACAAAGAAGCGTACGGTTCTCTAATTACAGACCCTAGTTTGCAATGGTTTCCTTTTGGCGTGCTAATTCCTAGCAATAATTTTACTGATGTTGCAACTGATGCGGTTTTAAATTTTTACGGTTACATTCCTGATTCAGCGTGGTTTATGGCTACTTTCTTTTATGAAAGTATGTGGAACTTTTTAGTGTTGGGGGCTTTACTATTCATTTTCTTTAAGACTAATGTTCGTGGACTTACAACTTGCGGTTATTTTGTGCTTTATGGACTAGGCAGGCTATGGATAGAAGGGCTACGAATGGATAGTTTGTACTTTTTAGGTTTAAGGGTTTCACAATGGTTAAGTCTACTATTAATTTTAGTATTCTTGGGTCTTGCTATTTATTTAATTGTAAGGGCTAAAAAGAATAATGAACCGATTTTCAATTTTAAACAAAAGGCGATTGCAGGCATTAATGATAATGCAAACGCATTAAAAAATATTGATGCTAATAATTTGCAACAAGTTCCGCAAGGGACAACTGAAAGTGATTTAAAAATAGAAAATACAAGTAATGAGTCAACTATTCTAAATGATGATAATCAACTTAAAAAAACTGAAAATGAAAATAAAGAAGAGTTTAAACCAGATAATAAAAAGCAAGCAGAGTTAGAGCAAATAAAAGTTGAAGAAGAAAATAAAATAAATCAACAAAACAAAAATGAAATTATAAATAAAAATAGCAATAAGACTATAAAAGAAGTTAAGGCTAAAACAAGCAAAACAAAGATAAATAAGCAAAACTAAAATGAAGGAAAGGCAAATATGCAATTTAAGATTGTTAAAAATGGATATGATGTAAATGAAGTCAATAAATACATAAAAAATCAAGAGATGAGCAACAATTTGCAAGGGGACAAGCAAAGGGACAGAGTTAGGCAACTAATGAACGAGAATGAAATGTTAAAGCAAAAACTTGCGGAGTACATAGCAAAAGAAGAGAGCATTTCAAATGCGTTGCTTGTTGCGGTAGATAAGGCGAAGCAAATTGAAGATGGAAGCAAGAAGATTTACGAACTTGAAATTCAAAAATTGAGATTATTATTCAATAAATATAAGCAATTTTTAGATGATTTAGTTAGTAGTCATTCAGCAAGCACTAGCATTAAGACTACAAAGGCATTAATTGAAGATTTTAGGAAGTCAATTAATACAACTCTTGCGAATAATTTTAATAAAAATATTAAAACTATTTCCGCTTATGACCCTATGCACACATTAATTAGCAAAATGAGTAATTACATTGCAAAAAGAAACATTGAAGCAAATAAAGTTATTGGTGGCGATTATGCCGAAGATGACTATCAAATTGAAGAAAGTAATCACGTTCACGAAAAGAGCAATATTAAACCTATTACTAATGTGGAACTTGATTCAAATGAAAATTTTGAAAATATTGTAGATAAATTCTTGGAAGTGGGAGATGAAGAAGCAAATGCTTTTGCTAAACAAATATTACTTGGCAATGATGACTACAAAAATAACGGTTTTGATTTAAAAGAAGCGGTTAATCCAACAGAAAGTTTGGAAGAAATTATGAAAGGCTTTGATTTTTATGATGAAAACAATTAATTGATTTGGTTTTGATTAATCAAATCAAATTTTTTTTTAATTTTGCATCATTTTTATTATTTTTTCTATTTGTAACTTAATCATAAAAAGATAATTTACAAATGGAAAAGTTTTTATTCTTTTGTTTTAAATGGTTTTAGTGGTTGTTTGAAAATTTTATTAAAAAGTTGATATTAAATTTAATTTTGCAACTTTTGTTTTTAAAAACTATTTCACCTAAAAACTAGCATATTGATTAATTGCTATGCTTGCAACTTTTATGATTTTAAACTGTAATTTTGTTGACTTTAATTTGTTGTTGTGATAAACTTTAATTTAGTTTACAAATAGGAGTTTTTACAATGACAATTTATGAAGATTTACAATGGCGTGGACTTATTCAAGATATTTCAAGTCCAGATTTAATAGACAAACTTAATAAGGGCGGACTAACTTTTTATATTGGAACTGACCCAACAGCAGACAGTTTGCATTTGGGGCATTATTCTTCATTTTTGATTACAAAAAGGCTTGCAAAGGCTGGGCATAATCCAATTATTTTAGTTGGCGGTGCTACTGGGCTTATTGGCGACCCTAGGGGAACGGAAGAGAGAAAGTTGAGCGATAAGGAAATAATTTTCCATAATTTCAACTGCTTAAAAGAGCAAGTGCAAAAGATTTTTCCTTATCCAGTTGTAAATAACTACGATTGGGTTAAAGACATTTCTGTAATTGACTTTTTGCGTGATTATGGCAAGTTTATTAATGTTGGCTATATGCTGGGCAAAGATTTAGTGCGTAGGCAAATGGAAAATAGCGGAATTTCTTATGCTGAATTTTCTTATATGCTTATTCAAGGTTTGGACTTTAAGTACTTGCACGAGAATATGGGCGTTGATTTACAAGTTGCGGGTTCTGACCAATGGGGAAATGCGACAACTGGAATTGAACTTATAAGAAAGACAACAGGCGATGAAGTTTATGTTTTTACTATGCCACTTGTAACTGATTCAAAGGGTAAGAAGTTTGGTAAGAGTGAAGGCAATGCTATTTGGTTGGATAGAGAAAAAACTAGTCCTTATGAATTATATCAATTTTTGTTTAATTGCGAAGATGAAATGGTAATCACTTATTTAAAAAGGCTTACTTTCTTATCTAGGGAAGAAATTGAACAAATTGAAAAAGAACATTTGCAAGCACCAGAGTTGAGAATTGCTCAAAAGAGATTAGCAAGGGAAATTATTGTTGATTTGCACGGTGAAGATGCTTTTGTTGAAGCGGAACAAGTAAGTCAAAACTTGTTTAATGGCGATATTAAAAAACTTGCGGTTAAAGATTTAATAGTCGCATTTAAAAATGTGCCACACTGCGATATTAAGGCTGATAATATTGTTAATGTTTTAGTTGATAGTCAAATTTGTAAGTCAAAAAGAGAAGCAAACGAGTTTGTTAATAGCGGTGCTATTTCTGTGAATGGCGAAACAATAAAAGATGCAGAATTTGAAATTAATAAAAGCGTTGCAATAGATGAATCTATTGTTATTATCCGTAGGGGCAAAAAGAAATATTATTTCTGCAATTTAGCAAAATAATTGTCATAACTTTGTTTTTAAATTAAAGTTTTATGATATAATGGAATTGTAAGGTGGGCATATAATGCTTGCCTTAATAGAAACTATGAGAAATGCTATTATATTAGCAGTAGTAGTTGAAAATAGCAATAAATGTTTACTAATATTAGTAATAAAGAAAATTAAGCGAAATTTTTTCAAAAGGCACAATGCTTTTGATTAAGTTTTGCTTTTTTGATTGCCTTTTAGAACTAAATAATGCAATTTAACAATAAAATGAATTCGTTTTAAAAGGAATAAAAGTAGCAGTTTTTATATCAAAAAATAAGAAGTAAGCATTTTAATAATTAAATAATTTAAAGGAGTAAAGTTTTTATGAAAATGAATGGAATTGAGTTTTTCCCTTTTTCAGCAGTTAGCAAAGGAGCGGTTAAAATGATTGAAGCAGAGTTTAAAGCAGTTGGGCTTGCAATTTATGTTAAACTTTTGCAACAAATTTTTAGTTATGAAGGTTATTATCTTGTAGCAGATAAAGATGCAGTTTTAATTGTAAAACAAGAATTGGGCATTGATATCAATGATGATATAGTAGACAGGGTTATAAAATCTTGCATTGAAAGAGATTTGTTTGATAAAAAAATGTATGAAGATTACAACATTTTAACAAGCAATGATATTCAACAAGATTATTTAATTGCTGTTAAGAAACGAAAATCAGTAAAATTAATTAAAAATTATCTCCTTGAATATGCAACTAATTTTTATGACAAAATGCATTTAAACGAAAAAAAGGAGGAATTTTTTTGCCAAAACGATGTTTCAAGTGAAAAAAAGGAGGAATTTTTTCATCAAAATGCACTTTCAGCTGAAAAAATGACGGAATTTTTCAACAGAGGAGAGAAGAGAATAGAAGAAGAGAGAATACAAGACAATACAAGAGAAGAGTACACGAGAGAGAGAGAACAGGAAAACTGCTGTGCTTTTTCTCTCTCTCACGAAGAGACGTTAAATAACAACAATGCAAATCAAAATTATATTATTGCTGATGATGAAGTTGTGATTGAAGAAGTTATTAAACGGAATTTACAACAAAATGAATTTGAAAGATTAAACGAGCAATTACCAGATAAGCGAATAGTTAAGCATTTACTAGTGCCTAATTTTTTTGATGTAGATTTATTTTTGAAGTCAGTTAAAGAAAGTACTTTTTTGCGGTCTGCAAGCAACTTAAATTTTAAATGGCTTATTAAGAATTATGAAGATGTTGTTAGTGGCTTTTATAAAGATTATGAAAAAAGCAATAATAAAGATTTGTTTAATGATATTGATTTGCTGTAAAGGTTGCGGTTAGATTTGGTGGCGGTTAAGTAAGTGGTTTAATTTTAATAAAAAATAATTCAATTTATTTATTTGCAATTTTGTTTTTGTGTTTGTTTGGAAATTTTTAAATGTGATGGTTGGGGTTGATATGAATAATGATTTAATGAAAATTACAAATGATATTGCTTTTGCAAGTAAGCAAGAAGTAGCGAAAATGATTTTAAAAGTGTTTAGTGCTGTTACTCCTAAATTTTATCGTGGGCTTACTAGTGAATCTTTAAAAATGGAACTAGCGGGCATTGAACTTGTTATTGCTGATATTGACAGTCAAACACTTGCAGAAATGTGCAAGCGAGCAATAAAAAGTTATGCCATTGCTAGAAGTAAAGATAGCAATACTTATTTTGATATTAATTACATTTTATCTTTTTATAAAGAATCTTTTGACTTTGTCCATAGCATAAATGTTCCGCTTTCAAGAAGTGCCGAAGAAATTGAAGACTACTACGACGAAGTTACTAATATTAAATGGCAAAAATGGCGAGAAAAAAATGGCGAAATTGTTGAAACCGCCAGTTTTGTTAAAGATACAAAAATATCTCATAAATATTCTCTTAAAGACTACGAAAGAATGTTTACTGATTTAGATAATATTGAATTCTAATTCCAAAGAATAAAATATTTTTAAGCAACTAATTTGAGTTATTGAAAAAAATCTTCTTTTAGTAGGTTTGGAAGGTCTTGCTCAAATATTTCCTTTAAAACATAATGTTGTTGTAGTAGTTCTACTAATTCAAGAATTGAGTTTTTAATTATATAATTTTGGTTTGGTGCTAATTTTTCAAAATCTTCAAAAACTAAATCTTTAAGTTCTTTCAGTTCTGGAATCTCTTTTGCCTTGAACTTGTTTAGGTATTTTTGAATTATCTTGTCCGCTATTTCCATTATTTCCTTTTCTTTCATTATTTTTTGCTCCTTTTAAATAAATATATCAGTAAAATTTACTGATGTCAAGTAATTATAACTGATTTTTGTTAAAATTTTGCTATGGATATAGGTGGCAAATTAAAAAATTTAAGGAAACATAATAATTTATCTCAAAGGCAGTTGGCGGATTTGTTAAGCGTTAAGGAATATTCTGTTGGAGATTATGAAAGGGGCAGAAGTGAACCTAGCATAGAAACATTAAGAAAGTTAAGCATTATTTTTAAAATTTCATTAGATGAACTTTTGGAAGTAGATACAAAAGAGCAGAAACAAGAACTTTACAATAAAATTTACAAGTAAAATTGCGTTAAGAAATAATTAATGCAGTTTTTTAATGTTGTTTATTGTTTTTAGATAAAATTTACAAGTAAAAATTACTTAAATGTTTTTGAAAAATTTGTAATTAAAAGGTTGCAATAGATTGTAATAAATTTGCGTTTGCTGTATAATAAATAGGAAAGGTGGGCTAAATGAGTAAAAGTAAAAATAGCGTTTCAATTAATGATGAAAATATTAATTTGCGTGATTTAGTGAAAAGGCTTAAAAATAATGGCGATGTTATTATTTTAGATGAAAATGGCGACTCTAAATACATTATTACAAGTGTTGATAATCAACAGTTTTTAAATTTGACTGATGATGAAAAAATAGAAATAATTGCAAAACGCATTTTGAATAAGCACAAGCGAGCGTTTGAGGTGCTAGGACAATGATTAGTTTTACACAAGATAGGGTTTTATTTTTGCAAAAGTTAGTTATTGAAGTTTCTGGCGGTAGTAATGGGGTTAGAGATTACAATTTGTTAGAGTCTGCCCTGCAAAGTACTTTTCAAACTTTTGGTGGGGTTGAATTGTATCCTAGCATTGAAGAAAAAGGGGCTTGGCTTGGGTTTTCGCTTGTTTCAAATCACGCATTTGTTGATGGTAATAAAAGAATTGGTCTTTTAATTATGCTTACTTTTTTATCTGTTAATGGAATTAATTTGCAATTTACTGATGATGAATTAATTGATTTAGGGTTAGGGCTTGCAAGCGGTAAATACAAATATTTGGATTTGCTTAATTGGCTTAATAATCATAAATGTTAATTTGCATCTTTTTACTTAAATAAAAAAACAAGATTTCCAAATTATAAAGCATTTTAAGAATAATTTACTTAAATGCTTTTTTCTTAAATAAAATGATAATACTAATGCAGTTAAATAAGATTAAATAAATCAAAAAACTAAATTATTCATTTATGAATAATGATATATTAAACAAACTAGATAAAAATAAAAAGTTATTCTTTCTATTTATTATAGTTTAGATTATGGACAAATAAAAAAGGCAATTATTCATTTATGAATAATGCAAGCATTTTTTAAATATTGAATAAGAAAAAGGAAAGATTAAATAGAGTGCATCAATTAAATATCATAAAATAAAAGTTCATTGTAGCAATTATTCATTTATGAATAATGCACTGTGTAAGATTCTGTTATTGAATAGTTGCGGATTTGCTGGGGCATTTTTTGTATTGTTTTTTCCAAATTTATGAAATTTGCATATTGACTTTTGCTTTTGCCTAGTGTATAATTTTATTAGCAAGGGAAAGTCTGTTGACAAAATTTAATTTATAATTTTAATTTAAGGCAAAAATTTAAAATTATAATGTTAAATAATTTGTGGTTTACTGAAAAAAATTTGTTGTTATGAATAAAGTTTATTTATTTTTAATTTAGATTTTAAATTTGCTAGGGCTTGTACTTGTTAATCTGGCTACAAAAGGAGATTTTAAAAATGCAGGAATTTATTAATATCTTTGCTGAAATGGGTTGGGCATCTGCGGTTTTATTATTTTTAGGTTTATTATTATTTATTGCAGAGTGTTTTACATCTGGTTTTGGAGTTGCAGGCATTACTGGCATTATTTGTTTGGTGCTAGGCGTTGTGGCTAGAATTATTGAAGGGGCTACACTAGTACAAACTTTGCTACTTTTAATATTAATTGTTGTAGTGGTTTGCGTTTTGTTTATGGTGTTTATTCGCTCCGCACAAAAAGGACTTTTGAGTAAGACTGCTATTATTGAAAATGGCACTGCTATTTCAAGTGGTTATGGCGAAGTTGCTAATAAAGAACTACTTAATAAAGTTGGGGTTACTAAATCAATTTGTAGGCCAACTGGAAAGGTTGAAATAGATGGCAAAATTTATGATGCTATTACTAATGGCGGTTATATTGAATCTGGCAAAAGCGTTCAAGTTACAAAGGTTGAAATTGATTATCTTTACATAAAAGAAATTGAAGAAAGTAAATAAAAAAATCTTGCATTTCTAACTTGAAATATTAATAACTCAATTAAAAAGAAAGTTACTTTACAATAAAAAATATAGAATTAATTTGATAAATAAAACTTATTTCATTATTAGAATAAAATAATTTACAAATTAAAAATTAAAATAATACTATTAAAAATTGATTTTAAAAATTAATCAAAATTTAATAAAAAAAATTAAGGAGAAAATAAAAAAAATGATGGCTAATTTATTATTTGCAACTGATGGCGTTTCTATTGCATTATTTATTGTTTTAGGCGTTTTAGTCGTATTTTTAGCGGTTCTTTTCTGTCTTGTGCCTATTAAATTATGGTTTCAAGCATTAGTTTCTGGGGCGCATATTTCTATGGCTAGGCTTGCGGGAATGAAGTTGCGTAAAGTTGATGTTAAAGGTTTAGTTTACACTTATATTAAGGCTAAAAAGGCTGGGTTAAATTTCAGCATTGATGAAATGGAAACTCACTATATGGCGAGTGGTAATGTTGACAAGGTTTGTGATGCTTTAATTGCTGCACACAGTGCTAACATTGCTCTTCCTATTGATGTTGCGAAAGGTATTGACCTTGCTGGGCGTGATATTTTAGAAGCGGTTAGATATTCAGTTGACCCACACATTATTGATATTCCGCCTATTAGTGCTATTGCTTGTGATGGTGTTGAATTAAAGGTTAGTTCTCGTGCAACTGTTAGGGTGAACATTAGCAGGCTTATTGGTGGTGCTGGTGAAGAAACTGTTATTGCGCGTATTGGTGAAGGAATTGTAGCAACGGTTGGTGCTGCACTTGACCATAAGGAAGTTTTACAAAATCCTAGTGAGATTTCAAAGAATGTTCTTGAAAAGGGGCTTGACAGCGGTACTGCGTATGAGATTTTATCAGTAGATATTGGCGACATTGACGTTGGTAGAAATGTGGGTGCTGAACTACGTAGCGCACAAGCGGAAGCGGACAAGAGCATTGCACAAGCAAAGGCGGAAGAACGTAAGGCTATGGCTATTGCTGTTGAGCAAGAAATGAAGGCAAAGACGCAAGAAATGAGAGCGGTAGTTCTTGCTGCGGAAGCGGAAGTTCCAAAGGCTATGGCGGAAGCATTCAAAAATGGAAAACTAGGCATAATGGATTACTATCGTATGCAAAATGTTGTTGCTGATACTGCAATGAGAAATTCTATTGCAGGTAGCGAAAGTGATGATAACGACAATTATTAATAGTTAAAATTTTGTGTTAATTGTTAAATAAAATTAATTTGCATTAATAAGTCAATTTTAATTTGGGCTTAAAAATTAAAATAAGAAAATTGTAACTTATATTGATTTAAACTTTCAAAATGGTTAATTTGTTTAATGATTTTATTTGGTTTTACATATTAAATAATCTTTCAATTAATTAAATAAAATTATAGTTAAGCGTAAGCAGTTCGTTAATAGTGAAAGGTTTAAGGTTAGGTTGATTAAAGGCGAATTCAAATTTGATTATTTTACATTGATTTATTATTCTTAATTGTCGGTTGTGTTTCAATTAATTAAGAATATTATGTTATTTAAATTAAAATTAAAAAATGGAAAGGGGGGTAAAGTTTTATGTTGTATGTTATTATTGGTGCTGTTATCATATTTGCTATTATTTGCATATTTTCATTTAAGGGCAAAAATGGTAAAATTGCAGATTACAAAGTGCAAGAAGAAAATGCAGAAGAAGAACAAACAACTAGTTCTATTGAATTAAATGAAGAAACTGATAGTGGAATGACTTTAAAAGAAGAAGATTTCAACTTTGACGACCCTTTGCAAGTTAATAAAAAATTTGATGATGAACCTAATATTGATTTTAATCAAATGTTTAATGATTATGATGCTGAATATGGTGATTATTCAAGCGATTTTGATTTTGGCGAATTTGAAAGTCAAGAAGATGACAAAAAGCGAAGTGATATTGTTAATGAAATTCACAGAATGAGTCCTAAAATGAAAGCAATTTTGCTGGGCGATGTTTTAGATAGAAAGCATTTCTAATATATTAATATATGGAAAACATAATATATTAAATAGATTTGCAAATTAATCACATTAAATAGGTTTGCAAATTAAGACTGGTTATTTATAAGTAATGGTAGTTTAAGAAGTATAATGATAAAATAATGTATCTTTCAATTTAGCATTTGCATTTTAAGCAAGTGCTTTTTTGTTTCTTTAATTGCATTAAATTTACAATTATTCATTTATGAATAATGCACTTTGTAAAAATCACTAAATAAATTATTCATTTGTGAATAATGTTGAATAGAAAAGTTACTTATGGTGGGGATTATTCATTTATGAATAATGCAAAATTAACAAAAATTGTTTTTAGGTAAAAATTATTCAAAATTGAATAATGCAACTAAAATAAATCATTACTAAAATTAAATTATTCATAAATGAATAATGACACATTAAATAATGTTTTATAAAAATAAAAATTAATCATTGCATTTAGTATCCTTTTGTTTGTGGGGAAAGGAAAATAAAAAACATTTATTCATAAATGAATAATGCGGTTGGGAATTACTAGTGCCGACTTGCAGTAAATAAAATATTTGCTAGTTAATAGTAAAACTAAAAACAAAAAGTAAATAAAACAATTTAAAATAGAAATTATTTATAAATGAATAATGCAAATAAAAGGGTTGGTTTTAGGTAAGAATTATTCATAAATAATGCTGGTTAAAAATTTCAAACATATTTTTTTAAAAATCAACATTTTTCCTTGACTTTTCCATTTTTTAGCAATATAATTAAATTAAAAATTTAAGGGGGTATAATATGAGTAAAACATTTACTAATTTTACAAGATATTTAATTGTGCTTATTATGTGTTTTGTTTCGGTTGGGATATTGTCTGCTTGTAATGGGGAAACAGATGATGACGACTTAACTAGCAAAGTAAACACGATTATTCAAACGGGGAGTTTAACCTATAATGGTTTGCCACAAACGCCAACTCTTCAAAGTACTTTTGTTGAAACGGGCGAGCAAGCCGTTGTGGTTACTTATAGCACTAGTTTAGATGGGGAATATAGTGCTACTATTCCTACTTTTGTTGATGCTGGGGACTACAAAATTTACTATAAGGCTTTAATGTCTAATAGTAAGGAAAAGAGTGGTTCTATTGATATAAAAGTTAAGGCAAAGGATATTTCAAGTGCTACAATTAGTGGTCTTAATGATTGTGTTTTTAATGGTAGCGTATTTAATCCGGCGTATTCTGTAAGCGATGTTAAATCTAGCATTTTGGGTAGTGTTGGCCTTGTAAGCGGAACTGATTTTACAGGGGTATTTGCTAATAATAGAAATGCTGGTACTTGTACTCTTACAATAAGCGGTATAGGTAATTATACAGGAACTAAAACTGCATCTTTTGAAATAAATAAAGCGACAATTTTGGGTGAGATTACTCAAATTGGAGAAATTAGTGTTAGTGAAACGGGTAAAATGCCAGTTCTTCAAAGCACTTTGACTACTGTTGCTAATGAGGTTGTTATGGTTACATATTCGCTAACTGAAAATGGTACTTATACTACCATTGTTCCAACTTTTGAAAATGCAGGGGAATTTACGTTATATTATAGGGCAATAGCGGAAAATCATAGCGAAAAATGTGGTACAATTTCTGTTAATATTGTTGCTAATATTCAATCAATAGCAAAACCAACTGTTAGCGGAAGTTTAACTTACAATGGAACAGAACAAACTGCTAATATTGTGGAAAATAGTGCTTATACAATAACAGGTAATAAGGCGACAAATGCAGGTTCTTATATGGCAACTGTTAGTTTAGTAGATAAAGAAACTACTGCTTGGGCTGATGGCACAACAACTGATTTATCTATTAATTGGACTATAAATGCAAGAAATATTAGTAATGCGGTTATTAGTGCATTATCAAGCAAGGTTTATACTGGAAGTGCAATAACACAAAGCTATTCAGTAACAGATAGCGTACCAAGTGCTAATAGTGTGCTTGTAAGTGGAACAGATTACACAGGTGTATTTACAAATAATACAAATGTAGGTACTGCAACTCTTACAATTACAGGTAAGGGTAACTATACTGGAACAAAGACTGCAACATTTGCAATCTCTAATGCTACTATTACTGGTTCAATTACTCAAAGTGGAAATTTAACATATAATGGTACTGCACAAACTCCAACTCTTACAAATACTCTTGTAGCGGTTGGCAATCAAACAATAACAGTTACTTATAGTGCAAGTGAAAATGGAACTTATAGTTCTACTATTCCATCATTTACAAATGCTGGAACATATACAATTTACTATAAGGCAACTGCTTCTAATCACAGCGAAAAGATTGGTTCAATTACTATTGTAATAGATTCATTAAGCATTGATGATGACGAAATTTCTTTAATTGTATCTAATACAACAAGTTATTACTATATAAGCGGAAGTTTGTATAGTAAGGGTAGTACACAATATTATAAATGTTCTTATTGTAATGGATATTCTACTTCATCATCAAATAGTACAGGTTGTTCATCTCATTCTCACTCATATTCGGCATATGGCTATAAGTGTACTTATTGCGATAGTTATGTAAGTAGTACGTGCTATCATACTGAATATCAAGATTGTAGTTCATGTGGCGGTTCTGGGACTATTGATTGCATAGAATGCGCTGGAAATGGCGATTGTTTAGATTGTGATGGTGCAGGTCAAATTTATCTATCTTGTACAACTTGTGCCGGTACTGGTAATATTGGTAATAGTACTTGTAGTGCTTGTGCTGGTGATGGTATGATTTATGAAGATTGTAGTTCATGTGGCGGTGCTGGATTATGTACTAGTTGCGATGGAGCAGGTGGTTTAGTTTGTGATACTTGCGGTGGAGATGGAGATATAGCATCAAGTAAAGATTTTGCAACAATAAGAGCATACAAATGTAGTGAATGTTCTACAATGTCAACAAGTGATAGTGGAACTGGATGCTATCATAGTCGTTCATTAGTAGGCTATAAGTATACAAAACAATATGGTACTGGTGAAACTGCAATTTATTCAACAGATTCTTATGTAACAGGTTATTACTGGAATGCAACTTATGGTGCTTTAAAGGTTGGTAGTACTTTCACTTATAGTGATGGCGAAGAGTATACAGTAACTGCAATCTCTGGCACAACTCTTACTGCTAGAAAAAATAATGCTGTGTAATTTAAGTAATCAAAAATGCGATTATAATAATTCAGTAATTATTACAATGTTTAATTAATGAATAAAAAGACAAATAATGTTTTTGAAATGTTGTTTGTCTTTTTTTTCTTGTGTTGTCATTATTCATAAATGAATAATGCTAAATATAAAAGTGGCTATGGTGGGAAATGATTCATTTATGAATAATGCGGTTGGCTAAATAGTGTATTATAATGTCTTTTATTTTAGTTGTATTTGCTTTATTAATGTAGGGGTTGTGTTGTGATATTGACTTTTCTTGTGTTTTGTGGTAAAATATTTAAAAATGATATTAAGGGGTGGCGGTATGTTTTATTCTGTTGAAAAGAAACAAGATTTTGATAAAACTAGGTTTTTAAAGGTCTGCAAAAGTTTAAATTTTGATAATGTTTTTAATGACTCTTGTGACTTTGAAATAGTGGGGAAGTCTTTGGTGGTTGTAAGTGAAAGCGGTTTTGCTTTTGTCTTTCCTTTCCCGGTTACTTTAAATGTTGAAGAAATTAGCAATAATGTTTATTTTGAAAATTCTAAATTAAATGTCAATAAAACTTTTTCTGCGTTGTGCTGGAATAATAATTTTCAAATTTTTAATAATTCTAAACTTGTTGCTACTATTTGCAATAGAAATAATAATCAATGTGCTAATACTTGCAAGTTTTCTACCTTAAAAAGCGAAGTTTCACTAAATGACGGCAAGTTGTTTATTAAAACTTATACGCAGTTATTAGGGCAATCTAATTGTAGTAAATGTGGTACTTACACTAAATTAGTTAATTTAAATGATAATGTTTGCGTTGATGTTAAAGATTTTAATTCAAGGCTAGAAAATGAATATACATTAGAAAAAGAATAATTCAAAAATTATCCATTTTGCGAGTGTAATTCCTCTATAAATGTTTATATGCTTATAAAAGCATTAGAACTTCAAGCACTATTTAATTCAAGCATTTAACTTTTGTTAAATGCTTTTTTAGTCCCAATTTGCTTTTTGCCTAGGTTAAATTTTATTTTGTTATAATTATTCATAAATGAATAATGCGGTTTTAAAAAGATGGTTTAGTAGGAATTATTCAAAAATGAATAATGCAAGTTTGTAAAAGACATTAAAAAAATGGATTATTCAAAAATGAATAATGCACTTTGTAAAAAACAGCATAAATTAGAGATTATTCATAAATGAATAATGACACATTAAATAGAGTTTTATAAAAATAAAAATTAATCATTGCAGTATTTTTAGTTTATGGGGGTTGCTTGTTAACAGTTCTATTTGTAAATGTTTACTAATTAAGGGAGTTGGTTAAGGAATGGTTGGTTTGAGAGTGGTTGAGTTTAATAAAATACAAGGGTTGCTTGTTAACAGTTCTCTTTATAAAAGTTTTTAGTTTATGGGGGTTGCTTGTTAACAGTTCTCTTTATAAAAGTTTTTAGTTTATGGGGGTTATTTGTTAATAGTTCTCTTTAAAAATAGTTTTCAATTTATGGGGGTTGATGGGTAATGGTTTGCTTTTTAAGTTGGTTTTAACTCTTAAAAAATGGGGGAGTTTTGGGGATGGTTTTGCATCTTAAAAAATATTTATTTTTTTGTAACTTTTTTCTTGAAAAGTATTGACAAGTGCCTTTCAATTATGTATAATGTCTATATTGCTGTACAAATGGGATGATTTGAAAGGTTACTACCTGCTTATAGTCAAAGTATGGAGAGAGAACTTTCAATGACAAGTGTCCGATGCCGATTCGGGCGACAAAATTGGCAATACTCAAAAAATTTTTTTTGGAGTATAACAGCAAACACACGGTAACTTGTGTACCGATTTACTTGCAATTTTCTTGAATTTGTGGTAAAATAACGATAAAATATTAAAATGGCTTGCAATTTAGATGGAAAACTAAAATTGTTATTCATTTTTTTGCGTTTTATCCGCTTTCAATTTTTCAAAATTTTGCAATTTTCCTTTTCAATATATATATATATATATATTAAAGAAGTTATTTGAGTTGAATTTTATTAATTTGGCTTTAAAATTTAAATGTGAGTAATCATTTTAAAATTGACTTCGTTTAATGGTTGACTATCCTTTTGTATTTTAGTTCGCATAATGTCAAACATTAAAAATATTGTACGCTATTTTGAAAGGAGTTTGCAGGTTTTAAAAATTGGTTTGGTTAAAGTGAGAAATTAAATAACAATTTTAGTTTGATTAAATAAAGCACTTAATAATTAAACGGCAAATTTAAAAATTGTAATGTAAAACAATGGTAAGTTATCCACAAAAATATGAAAATTGTGGAAAAGATGCAAGCAAATAGCAATTAGGTTTAAATATTAATTGGGCTTGAATTGGTTTATTTGTGTTTGTAAATTGAGTTTAAGAATTTTAAACATAATCAAACTAGAAGAAACAATAACATTTTATTTGTTAAAATATTTGCTTCTGCTAGTTAAACAATAAGTTACTTGTTAAATGTCAATTTTGGAAAGGTTAGATTTAAGGAGGAAACAAGAAAACCTATGGCTACACAAAAAATTAGAATTAAATTAAAAGCGTATGACCATTCATTGCTTGATACCGCAGTTGCAAGAATAATTGACACTGCTACAAAAGTTGGATGTAAAATTTCTGGACCTATTCCACTTCCAACAGATAAGGAAATTATAACTATTCTTCGTTCACCACACGTAAACAAGGATAGTCGCGAACAATTTGAAATTCGCACACATAAAAGAATAATTGATATTTATAGTCCATCTGCTAAATCAGTAGAAACACTTATGAAACTAGAATTACCTGCTGGCGTAGATATCAACATTAAATTATAAGAGGTGGAGAGATGAAAAAAGCGTTATTAGGTAAGAAACTAGGAATGACACAAGTATTCACTGCTAACGGTACAGTAATTCCTGTAACAGTTATTGAAGCGGGTCCTTGCGTGGTTGCTAGAAAGAAGACTGTTGAAAAAGATGGTTATGAAGCAGTTGCACTTGCGTTTGGCGAAGTTAAGGAAAGCAGATTAAACAAGCCTGAACTTGGAATGTTTAAGAAGGCTGGAATTGAACCAAAGAAATATGTTAGAGAATTCAAACTAGACAATGCAAGTGAACTAGAAGTTGGTGCGGTTATTAGTGCTAACATATTTGTAGAAGGTGAAAAGGTGGACGTTACTGGTGTAAGTAAAGGACACGGATTCAGCGGTACAATTAAGCGTTATGGTGCTGGTAGATTAAAGGAAACTCACGGTAGTGGTCCATGTGTTCGTTTCACAGGTTCGCTAGGTGCAAGTTCTACACCATCAAAAGTATTAAAGGGCAAGAAGATGCCTGGACAATATGGTAACGACAAAGTTACTATTCAAAACTTGGAAGTTGTAAAAGTCGATGAAGTTAGAAATGTGCTATTAGTTAAGGGTGCTGTTCCTGGAAGTAAGGGCGGACTTGTAGTAATTAAGAGTGCTGTTAAGGAAACTAAATAAGGAGAATAAAATAATATGCCTAAATTAAAAGTTTATGATTTAACTGCCAAAGAAGTTGGCGAAATCGCACTTGATGATGAAGTATTTAATGTTGAATATAACGAAGCATTAATTCACGAAGTGGTTGTTGCGCATTTGGCAAATAAAAGACAAGGAACAAAGGCAACTTTAACTCGTGCAGAAGTTAGAGGGCACGCTAAAAAGCCTTGGAGACAAAAAGGTACTGGTAGAGCAAGACATAGTTCAACTAAATCTCCTATTTGGACAGGCGGTGGAATGGCGTTTGCTTTAAAACCAAGAGATTACTCAAAGAAAGTAAACAAGAAAGCAAAAGTAGTAGCATTTTTAAGTGCATTCACTACTAAAATTAAAGATAACGAAATTATCGTTGTTAAAGATTGGGATTTGAAAGAACCTAAAACTAAATTAATGCAAGAAGTACTAAACAACTTTAAAATCAGCGGAAGAAATGCAATCGTTTTAAATGATGCTAACGAAACTGTTTTAAGGTCTGCATCAAACATTCAAAACTTATCAGTTGTTGATGTTGAATTATTAAGTACTTATGATGTAGTAAGCAACAAAAAGTTAATTATGACTGAGTCTTGCTTGAAAGAATTAGAGGAGGCTTTTAAATAATGAACGCGTATGATGTAATTGTTAAGCCTGTTTTAACTGAAAAGAGTTATGCAGACATTTCAAGAAAAAGATATACTTTCATTGTAAATGTTAATGCAACTAAAATTGACGTTAAAAATGCGGTTAAAGAAATATTTAAAGTAGATGTGGCAAAGGTTAATACAATCAATGTTAAGCCTACTAAAAAAAGTCAAAATACAAAAGCAGGAAGAGTTGTTGGCAAGACTAGTGCTTATAAAAAAGCAATCGTTACACTTACAAGTGATAGCAAGCCAATAGAATTCTTTGAAAGCTTAAATTAATTTTAAGGAGATAAAAAATGGCTATTAAGAAAAGAAAACCTACTTCTGCTGCTCAAAGATTTGTCTCTGTTGCAAGTTTTGAAGAATTAAGCAAAGTTAAACCTGAAAAATCATTGCTTGCTACTATCAATAAATCAGGCGGTCGTAACAATACTGGTAGAATCACTGTTAGACACATTGGTGGCGGAAATAGAGTTAAATATCGTATAATTGATTTCAAAAGAAATAAAGATGGTATTCCTGCTAAGGTTGCATCTATTGAATACGACCCAAATCGTAGTGCCTATATTGCATTATTAAATTATGCAGATGGTGAAAAGAGATACATTCTTGCACCACTAGGCTTAAACGTTGGCGACACTGTTGAAAGTGGCGAAAACGCAGAAATTAAAGTTGGTAACTGTTTACCACTTGCAAATATTCCAGTTGGTTCAACTGTACACAACATTGAATTCCAACCTAAAAAGGGCGGTGCTATTGCTCGTTCTGCTGGTATGGAAGCAGTTGTTATGGCGAGAGAAGGTAAGTACGCAACATTACGTATGCCATCTGGTGAAATGAGATATGTCCCTGTTATGTGTAGGGCAACATTAGGAAAAGTCGGCAATCAAGAACACGAACTTATCTCAATAGGTAAGGCTGGTAGAAAACGCCACTTTGGTGTTCGTCCAACAGTTCGTGGTTCAGTAATGAACCCAGTTGACCACCCACACGGAGGCGGTGAAGGTAAATCACCAGTAGGTCGTGCTAGACCTGAAAGTCCTTGGGGTAAACCAGCACTTGGCGCTAAAACAAGAAATAAAAAGAAATATAGTAATCGCTTTATAATTAAGCGTGCATCTAAAAAGTAAGGAGTAAACAAAAATTATGAGTAGGTCATTAAAGAAAAAGCCTTTCGTTGAAGAAAGACTTATGAAAAGAATTGTCGCTATGAATGAAAGTGGCGAGAAAAAAGTAATCAAAACTTGGTCTCGTGCTTCTGTTATTTACCCTGAATTTGTAGGTCACACTATTGCGGTTCATAATGGAAGAAAACACATACCTGTTTATTGTACAACAGATATGATTGGCCATAAGTTAGGTGAATTTGCACCAACTAGAACATTTAAAGGACACCGTGCAACTAAAACGGCTATAAGATAATTAGGAAGGAGAGTAAAAGATGTCAAAGAGAATTAGAGAAAAAGCATTAAAAAGAAAAGAAAATGCTGATAAAAGACCTTCTGCATATCTTCCTAATGTTAAGATTAGTTCAAGCAAGGTTGGATTAGTTTTAGATGTTATTCGTGGTAAGAATGCAGAACTTGCAGTTGCAATGCTTGACAATATGCCTAACGCATCTGCGCCTATTGTTAAAAAATTGCTATTATCTGCTATGGCAAATGCTGAAAATAAAGGTATGGATAGAAGCAACCTTAAAGTTGTTGAAACTTATGCAACACAAGGTCCTATCTACAATAAAAAGTTAAATGTCCGTGGTCGTGGTAGGGCTGATGTTATCATTAGAAGGTCAAGCCATATTAGAATAATTTTAGACCAGGTAGAAGCATAAAGGAGAGGTTAAGAATATGGGACAAAAAGTTAGTCCAATAGGACTTAGAGTTGGTGTAAACAGAGATTGGTCAAGTACTTGGTTTGCAGACAAGAAAACTTTTGCAAAGTATTTGAAAGAAGATAACACCATTAGAGAATTTATCAAGAAAAATTATTACAGTTGTTCAATTTCTAGCATTACCTTAGAGCGTACTGAAAAGAAACTTGTAGTGAACATTTTAACTGCAAGACCTGGTATGATTATTGGAAACAAGGGTGCGGGTATTGAAACACTTAAAAAACAAATTTCAAAATTAACTGAATGTAAAACAATCGTTATCAACATTAAAGAAGTTAAGAAGCCTGATACTGATGCTACACTTATGGCAGAAGCAATCGCTACTCAACTTGAAAAACGTGTTGGTTGGAGAAGAGCAATGAAGCAAGTTCTTCAAAAGGCAACTAAAATGGGCGTTAAGGGTGTTAAGATAATGGTTAGTGGTCGTTTAGATGGTGCTGAAATTGCAAGAAGTGAATATTACAGAGAAGGTAGTTTACCACTTCACACTATCAAGGCAAACATTGATTATGGTACTGCGACTGCGCACACTACATTTGGTGCGGTAGGTGTTAAAGTTTGGATTAATAAAGGTGATATTTATGGCAAACTTGGCAAGACTGTAAAAACAGAAGAAGGAGGTAATAACTAATTATGTTAATGCCTAAAAGAGTAAAAAGGAGAAAGGTGTTTAGAGGTCGTATGACTGGTAAAGCAACTCGTGGTAACACTGTTGCTTACGGTGATTATGGCTTACAAGCACAAGAACCTTGCTGGATAACTTCAAACCAAATTGAAGCGGCTCGTATTGCTATGACTCGTTATATCAAACGTGGTGGTAAGGTTTGGATTAAAGTATTCCCTGATAAACCTGTGAGTCAAAAACCTATTGGTACTCGTATGGGTAAGGGTAAAGGTGCACCTGAATATTGGGTAGCAGTTGTTAAACCTGGTAGAGTATTATTTGAACTAGCTGGTGTTGATGAAGCGAAAGCAAAAGAAGCATTAAGACTTGCTAGCCACAAACTACCTTGCAAGGTAAAATTTGTTAAAAGAGAAACACCAGTAGCAGATGCTACTTGTGATAAAGAAGTACAAGCGGTTGAGATTAACGAAACTGAAAGTACGCAAAATGTTGAGCAAGGAGGAAATGAATAATGAAAACTAGTGATATTAGACAAATGACAAACGAAGAATTGCTAATCAAGTTAAATGATAGCAAACAAGAATTATTCAATTTAAGATTTGCTCACGCAACAGGTTCATTAAAGAATCCTATGCAATTAAATGTTGTCAAAAAAGATATTGCTAAAATTAAGACAATCATTCGTGAAAGAGAATTAAAAGAAATCAAGGATAAAAAAGGTAATTAGGAGGAAGTATGGAAGAAACTATTAAGCGTAATGACCGTAGACATAAAGTTGGCGTTGTCGTAAGCACAAAGATGGATAAAACTGTTGTAGTTCTAGTTGAGCGTAATGTTCCTCACAAACTTTACAAAAAAGTTGTTACATTAAGTACTAAATTCCTTGTTCACGATGAAAACAATGAATGTGGTATTGGCGATACAGTTGAAATTGCTGAAACTAGACATTATAGCAAAAACAAATATTTTAGATTAGTTAAAATTATTAAGAAGGCTGAGTAAAGGAGAATATAGTTATGGTACAACCACAAACAAGATTAAAAGTAGCCGACAATACAGGCGCAAAGACCATTATGTGTATTCGTGTGCTTGGCGGTTCAGTTAGAAGATTTGGCAGTGTTGGTGATATTATTGTTGCCAGTGTTAAGACTGCTACACCAGGCGGTGTTGTTAAAAAGGGTGATGTAGTTAAAGCGGTAATCGTTAGAACTGTAAAACCTATCATAAGAAAAGATGGTTCATCTATTCGTTTTGATGATAATGCTGCTGTTATTATTGATAAAGATAAACAACCTAGGGGTTCTCGTATTTTCGGGCCTGTTGCCAGAGAATTAAGAGATAGAGGATACTTAAAGATTTCATCTCTTGCCCCAGAGGTACTATAAAAAGGAGAGTAGTTTAATGGCTAAAATGAATGTTAAAACTGGCGATAATGTTTTAATTATTTCTGGTTCAAGAGAAGATAAAGGTAAAATATCAGTTGTTTCTGCTACTTCTCCAAAGACTAATAAAGTTTGCGTTGAAGGTGTAAACATTCAAACTAAACACCAAAAAGCAAGAAGAGCAAACGAGAAGAGCGAAATAATCAAAAAAGAAGGCTTTATTGACGCTTCTAATGTTATGGTAGTTTGTCCTACATGCAATAAGGCAACAAGAGTTGCTAGAAAAATAGAAGATGGCAAGAGCGTTCGTGTTTGTAAAAAATGTGGTGCTGTTTTAGACACTGAAAAGAAAGTTGCTAAAAAGGCTACAAAAGGCACAGCAAGTGCTAAAAAAGCAAAAGAATCAAAGAAGAGTTCAGCAAAAAAAGCTGACGAAAAAAGCGAAAAGTAATAGGAGGTAAACAAATAAATGAGTAATGAAAATAAAAGCAGATTGCAAGTACATTACACTGATGTTGTAGTACCTGCTATGCTTCAAGAACAAGGTTATAAAAATATAAATCAAGTTCCAAAAATTGATAAAATTGTTCTAAATATGGGACTTGGTCAAGAAAAAGACAATTCAAAAAGTTTCAATTTGGCAGTTGAAGAACTAGGACTTATTGCTGGTCAAAAGCCACTAGTAACTTCTGCTAAAAAGTCGGTTGCAAACTTTAAGCTTAGAGAAGGTCAAAAGATTGGTGCGAAAGTAACTTTAAGAGGTAAAGCAATGTATGATTTCCTAGATAGATTAATCAGTGTTGCGTTACCAAGAGTAAGAGATTTTAGAGGAATTTCTAAAAAGTCATTTGATGGTAGAGGCAACTATGCACTAGGCATCAAGGAACAAATTATTTTCCCTGAAATTGCTTATGAAAAAGTTGAAAGAATCAGAGGTTTTGATGTTATAATTGTTACAACAGCAAAAACTGATGCAGAGGCATTATCTATGCTTACAAAAATGGGATTACCTTTTAGAGGTTAAGGAGAGATAATTATGGCAAGAAAAGCGATAAAAGAGAAACACAAAAAAGTTCAAAAATATGCGACTAGAGAATATACTCGTTGTAGCATTTGTGGAAGACCACATGCAATACTTAAAAAGTATGGTATCTGCCGTATTTGTTTCAGAGAACTAGCGTACAAAGGTGAAATCCCTGGCGTTAAAAAGGCTAGTTGGTAAGGGAGGCGAAGAATGGTTTTAACAGATACAATTGCTGATATGTTAACTCGTATCAGAAATATTCTTATGATTAAAGGTGAAACGGTTGAAATTCCTGCAAGCAATGAAAAGAAAGCGATTGCTGAAATACTTTTAAATGAAGGCTACATTAAATCTTATGAAGTAGTTGAAGAAGGTACTCACAAGGTTATCAAAATTGGGCTTAAATATGGTCCTAATGGCGAAAAGGTTATTCAAGGTTTAAAGAGAATCTCTAAACCGGGTTTAAGAGTTTATGTTAATGCAGATAAACTTCCAAGAGTTATCAACGGTCTTGGTATTGCGATTGTTTCTACTAATAAGGGAATTATTACAGATAAAAAGGCAAGAGAACTTAATGTCGGTGGCGAAGTTCTATGCTATGTCTGGTAAGGAGAGTGAAAAATGTCAAGAATAGGAAGAATGCCTATTGCATTACCTGCTGGCGTTACAGCGGAAATTAATGACAATAAGGTTACAGTTAAAGGTCCGAAAGGTACACTAACTCGTGAAATTGATGCTTGCATTAATATGAAACTTGAAGGTAACGAAATTGTCCTAACTCGTTCAAGTGAAGATAAAGATGTTAAGGCTAAACACGGTCTATATAGAGCATTAGTTGCTAATATGGTTACTGGTGTACACGAAGGTTTTGTAAAGAGCCTAATCTTCAATGGCGTTGGTTATAAACTTCAAAAAACTGGTAATAAGGTTGTTATGAATCTTGGTTTATCTCACAGTGTTACTGTTGAAGAAGTTGAAGGTATTACTCTTGAAGTAGTAGGAAACAACGAAGTTAAGGTTATTGGTGCTGATAAGGAATTAGTTGGTCAAGTTGCCGCTAAAATTCGTGATTTAAGAAAAGTTGAGCCATATCACGCTTATGGTATTAGATATGGTGATGAAGTAGTTATCCGTAAGGTTAGCAAAACTGGTAAGAAGTAATAAGGAGTAACAGATATGGTAAGTAAAGAAGATAAAAAGCAAAAAAGAAATATCCGCCGTAAAAGTGTTAGAAGAAAAGTATCTGGCACTTCTGAAAGACCAAGACTTTGCGTTTTCCGTAGTTTAAAGCATATTGCTGTTCAAATAATTGATGACGAGCAAGGCATTACACTAGTTAGTGCTAATACTATGGATAAATCACTTGAAAAAGTTCTTGCTGGCAAGACTAAGTCAGAAAAGGCTTTTGAAATTGGTAAAGCGGTTGCAGATAGAGCAAAAGCAAAAGGCATTACAAAAGTAGTGTTTGACAGAGCAGGTTACCTATATACTGGTGCTGTGCAAAAAGTTGCTGATGGTGCAAGAGAAGCAGGCTTGGAATTTTAAGGGAGGAATATAATGGCTAAAAGAGAAGAAAGAAAACCACGCGTTGAAGTTAGTGATGGTTTTGACAAAAAACTAGTTGAAGTTAGAAGAGTTGTTAAAGTTGTTAAGGGTGGTAGAACTTTAAGATTTAGTGCATTAGTTGTTGTTGGTAACAAAAATGGTCAAGTTGGCTATGGTATCGGCAAGGCAGCAGAAGTTTCTGTTGCTGTTGAAAAGGCAACTCAAAGTGCCAAGAAAAATCTTATAACTGTGCCTATTGTTAATGGTACTATTCCTCACGAAGTTGTTGGAAAGTTTAGTTCTACAAGCATCATTATGCTTCCATCTAAACAAGGTACTGGTATCATTGCTGGTGGTGCTGCACGTGCTGTGCTTGAACTTTCTGGCATTAAGGATATCACTGCTAAAAATCACGGTTCTACTAACAAAATTAATGGCGTGAAGGCTACATTTAAAGGATTACTTTCTTTAAGAACTAGAGAACAAATTGCCGAATTGCGTGGTAAATCTGTTGAGGAAATTTAAGTTTTAAAGTGATTAAAGGAGGTTAAAATGGCTGATAAAAAGATTAAAGTAACTTATGTTAAAAGTTGCATTGGTTATGATAAAAAGCAAAGAGCAATTTTAGAGGCTCTTGGTTTAAAGAAATTAAATTCTAGCAATATTTTACCTGACAACGAATCTGTGCGTGGAAATATTTTCAAGGTAAAACATTTAGTTAGAGTAGAAGAAGTTAAGTAGGAGGTTAGCAATAATGAATTTACACAGTTTATCTCCGATGGAAGGTTCTAGAACTAAATATGTGCGTAAAGGTAGAGGTACAGGTAGCGGTTTAGGTAAAACTAGCGGTAGAGGTCAAAAAGGTCAAAATTCAAGAACTGGCGGTGGCGTTAGACTTGGTTTTGAAGGCGGTCAAATGCCACTTCATAGAAGACTACCTAAACGTGGCTTTACTAATGTATTTAAAAAAGAATATTCTATTGTGAATGTTGGCGATTTGAATTTCGTTGAAGATGGTGCTGTTATTGATGAAGTTTTCCTTTATGAAAACAGAGTTATTGGCGACATCTGCAAGGACGGTCTTAAAGTTCTTGGTAATGGCGAAATTACTAAAAAGGTAACAATTAAATGTGCTAAAATCACTGAATCTGCCAAAGAGAAGATTGAAAAAATTGGTGGAAAAGTTGAGGTGCTATAATGTTCAAAAACTTAATAAACGCATTTAAGGACAGTGAAATTAGGAAAAAGTTGCTTATTACTTTTGCCCTAATGTTTGTCTTTATTATCGGTACTTGGATACCTACTCCGGGTATTGACATTTCTGTATTTAAAGGTGATATTGAAAGCAATACTATTTTGGGACTTTTAAGTTCTGTGAGTGGTGGTGCTTTAAGTAAGGGTGCTATTTTGGCACTAGGTGTATCTCCATACATCTTTGCTTCTATTGTTGTGAGAACTGCTTCGGCTGCGTTCCCTTCATTAAGAAGATTAATGCAAGAGGGTGGCGAAGAAGGTAGAAAGAAAATTAATTTCTATACAAGATTAGTTTCTCTTGGTTTCGCTATTGCTTATGCTATTGGTATTGTTTTAGCGTTCAATACTTCTATTGAGCCTATGCTATTTAACAGTACTACTTTAACTAGTATTTTAGTAGGTCTTGTTCTTATCGCTGGTGCTATGTTTACAGTTTGGATTGGTGAAAAAATAACTGATTTAGGTATTGGTAATGGACTTTCATTATTAGTGTTTATCGGTATCCTTTCATCTATCGCTACTGCTTTGGTTGATACTATTACTAATGCGTTCAGTTCAACTGCAAATTTAGACCAACTTTGGAATATCTTAATCCTACTTGTTGCTGTTATCATTGTTTTCGCTTTAATTGTTTTCGTGGATTTAGCAAGAAGAAAAATTCCTGTTAATTACGCTAAACAAATTAAAGGTAGAAGAATGATGGGTGGCGCTTCTACTGATTTAGATTTAAAACTAAATGCTGGTGGTGTTATGCCTATCATCTTCGCAACTTCTATCCTTGCTTTCCCTCAAATCTTATTACAAACTTTCTGGCCTAATTCAGAAGCGTACGTTTGGTATAATACTTATTTGGGTATGGATTCTTGGATATTCGTAGTTGCTCTTGCTGTTCTTATTTTACTTTTCTCTTACTTCTGGTCTGAAATCGTTTTCCAACCAGAAGAAGTTGCAAGAGTAATTCAAGAAAGGGGCGGTATGGTTGCTAACTTCCGTCCAGGTAGACCTACTGCTGAATACTTGAAGAGAGTAAACAACAGATTAGTTCTATTCGGTGCTATTTACTTAACTATTGTTTATCTAATCCCTACAATTCTGTTTAAGGCGATTGATAGCGGTAGTTCGCTTGTAACTGCATTCACTGGAATTGGAATGTTAATCATCGTTTCTGTTGCTCTTGAATTTAATAAACAACTTGAAGAACAAATGATAGTTAGAAATTATAAAGGTTTCTTAAAGTAAAATTTAACCGCTGTTAAATTTTACGCTTGCAGTTTACTGCAAGCAACTTGACAAAAGTCAAGTTTAAGAAACTTTGAAACGGCGTCAACTATTACAAAATAAACCTACGGTTTGCTTTGTTCTAGTTTCCTAGTTATAACGGCTTTTTGAAATAAAGCGGTTTGATAATGCGAATTATCAAACTCAAAGCCTTTGAAACGGCGTCAAGCATTACAAAATAAACTTGCGGTTTGCTTTGTTCTGCTTTCCTAGTTATAACGGATTTTTGAAGTAGAATTTTTATAACATAAAAATTCAGTCGCTGTAGGCGACAGCAAATGCTAGCATTTGCACTTCAATAAATCCTTTGAAATGCCTGCGATTGATGCGCAATGACTGCAAGCAGTCGCTCCGCTACAATCTGGGCATTATAACGGTTTCTTAAATAGAAACTTTGAAACGGCGTCAAGCATTAGAAAATGTCCGCAAGCGGTCGCTTTCTTCTGCTTTCCTAGTTATAACGGCTTTTTGAAATAAAGTGGTTTGATAATATGAATTATCAAACTCAAAGCCCTTGGAACTGCGTTGCATATTGCAAAATAAACCTAAGGTTTGCTTTGTTCTAGTTTATTAGTTAGTTAATTAAATTTATTGTTCCACTAAATTTGATTAATAAAAAAATGAATTTTCATTTATTTAAATACAGAAAAATTAAAAATAGTTGCATTTGAAATGCGAAAATAAAAAGTAGAAATACTAAAAAAATTAATAGCAACTTTAATGTTGCAATAAAAGTTTAAAATTTAAACAATTTTGAATATGCGTTTATTAGAAATAAACGGCAAACTTTAAAGAATAGAAATTTGCAAAATAGAAAAAAATTATCTTGCAAATTTTCTGTCTTTAAAATAAATTTGTCCCACAAAAAAGTGGCAATAATTGTTTTCTAAATGCTTAAAGAAAAAGAATTTAATTTGGTTTAATATTTATTTATAGCTAAACTTGTTTCCACAAAAAAATAATGTTTTAGTTTTGATTGGATTTTGAACTAGTAATGTTTGATGGGGTTAAATAATTTTCTATTTGCATTTTAGAAAACTGATAATTGCTAAATACAAAAAACTATTGCGTTAAGCAATTTAGGGGTTTTATGAAAATAATCTTATTAGGCGGACCTGCGTGCGGTAAGGGAGTACAAGCAAAAAAGATTTGCGAAAAGTATAATCTTGTCCATATTTCAACAGGGGAGTTACTACGGGATAAAATAAAGCAAAATACTGCTTTAAGTGAGAAGTTAAAAGAAACAATTTCATCAGGGAATTTAGTTGCAGATAACATTATTTGCGAACTTGTCAAGGAAAAGATTTCAACTTGTCAAAAAGATGGATATTTACTTGATGGTTTTCCTAGAACAATGATGCAAGCAAATTTATATAGTGAATTTGACAAGCCAGACATTGTAATTTTACTTGAAACTGATAAAAATCTTGCACTTTCACGAGTTAAAAGTAGGCGTGTTTGCTTGAATTGTAAAGCCTCATTAAAGGTAGATGAACTTAAAAACAAGCATTGTCCTTATTGTTCTGGTTCTGTTGGGACTAGAATTGATGATACTGCGGAAGTTTTTGAGAAACGCTATGAAATTTATAAGATGCAATCTGCACCTTTAATTAAGTACTATGGAGATTTAGGTTTACTTGTTAAAATAGAAAATAACCATAGCATAGAAGAAACATTTAATGAAATTATAAAATCATTATCAAAATTGAAGGAATTAAAATGATTGGTCAAAAAAATGAAAAACAAATAGAACTAATGCGTAAGGCTGGCTCTATTGTCGGTAAAACTCTAACTCTTATGCGAGATTCAGTTAGGGTAGGTATTACCACTCGCGAATTAGATAAAATTGCATTTGATTACATTACATCGCAAGGTGCAACTCCATCATTTTTAAACTATGAGGGTTTCCCTGCATCTATTTGTGCATCTGTAAACAGCGTAGTTGTGCATGGTATTCCAAACGACTATGCGTTAAAGGAAGGCGACATTATTGGCATTGATATTGGTGCTTGTTATAAGGGTTATCATGGAGATGCTGCAAGAACATTTATGATTGGTAATGTTGATGAAAAGACTGCACAACTTGTTAGAGAAACTAAAAGATGCTTTTTCAAGGGCATTGAGGGTTTGAAAGCGGGTGATAGAGTTGGCAAGATTTCAAATGCGGTTGAAACTCATGCTAAAAAGTTTGGTTATGGCATAGTTAGGGAACTTGTTGGACATGGTGTAGGGCAAAACTTGCACGAAGACCCACAAATTCCAAACTATGGAAGTGCAAATAGTGGCGATTTTATACCTGTAAATTGCACTCTTGCTATTGAGCCTATGATTAATATGGGCAAGGCAAAGATATTTTTGAAAAATGATAATTGGACAATAGTTACTGCTGATGGTAAGCCATCTGCTCACTATGAAAACACTATTCTAGTTACAAAAGATGGAGTAGAAATTTTGACTTTAATGGATGGAGAAGAAATTGATGACTGATATTAAAGCAAGCATAGGTGCTATTGTTAGAGCAACTGCTGGTAGAGATGAAGATGGGTTATTCATCATCATTAATGTTATTGACCACGAATATGTGCTTATTGCTAACGGTGAAAATCGTACAATTAAAAAACCAAAAAAGAAAAAATTAAAGCATTTAAAATTTTTAGGGTTTGTTGATGAAAATATTGCTACTCTTGTAAGTACTAAACGACTTCAAGATGCTGATATTAGAAAATCAATCAAATCATTTGAGTAGTAGTAAAGTTGGGAGGTTATATGCCAAAGGAAGATTTTATTGAAATGGAAGGCGAAGTGGTAGAAGTACAAAGAAATGCTACATTTAAAGTAAAACTACCAAATAACCACATCATAACTGCTTATCTATCAGGAAAGGTTAGAAAAAGCCTTATTAAAATCTTGTTAGGTGATATGGTTAGAGTGGAGATAAGCCCATACGATTTAACAAAAGGTCGTATAACATATCGTTTAAAACGCTAAAATATTTAAAAAATTTTCAAATTACTATTGAAAAACTTTTTAAAAAATGGTATAATTAAATAATGCCTTAATTCATTTAAATTGGGCAAATATTTAAAACATTTGATTTGAGTAATTTAGTAAATTAAATTTTTGCATTTAATTGCTATTTGCTTAAATTTTAAATCCGTTGTTTAAACAATGGTTGAAGTGTTTTAATAGCATTAAAGACTTTTAATTTAAGTCTTGCAAAAAACTATACAAATGATTTTCATTTGGAAAAGGAGAGAGATATGGTAGTTAGTGCATCTGTTAAGAAAAGATGTAAAGATTGCAAAATCATCAAAAGAAATGGAAAAGTGATGGTTATTTGCAAGTCTGATAAGAGTCATAAGCAAACTCAAGGTTAATTATTTTACTTTGGTAACCCTAGGAACTTTACATTCAAAATAGAAAATACCGAATAAAAGGCGGCTGGTAAATGTAAAGCGTTCGCTTTCGTTTATTACTTTTATGCGTTATAAATATGTGTCGTGGTAATTTTAAATTCTTATAATTTCTTATAAAATCTAAAATTACCATTAGCGACATAAAATATATTTGTATCATTTTATTAAGGTTGAGTTTTGATTTTGAAGTTTAGCAAGGTGGGTTGTTTCCATCTACTAAATAGCAAAAATTAAGTTTATAATTTAATGAAAAGAAATAATTAAACTTTCAATTATCAACTTTAAATAAAATTAATTTATCCGCTAGGATAAAAAGCAATTAATTTTGCTAATAAATGAAAGTAATTTCACTTGTTATTTTCATTTCAATCTAATTATTTCAAGTAATGAAATAGTATTTAATTAAAGATGCAATATGCATTTAAATCAAACTATTAAAACATTTTGTTTTTGTAGTTACAATTAAACTTTAACTTATTAAATAAATTTGCAAATTAAATTTCGGCAAATAAATAAAAGTTGCTAATCTGTTAGCAGTTGCAATCTATAAACAATTTGCGTATTTAATATTTGCTTAAAAAATAAGTTAATAACATTCAATTAATTTAAAATAAAACTTATTCAATTTAGTTTAACACTAAAACCATAGGAGGAAAATATGGCTCGTATCGCAGGCGTAGATTTGCCAAGAGATAAAAGATTGGAAATCGGTCTTACTTACATTTATGGTATTGGTAGATTTCAATCTAACAAAATTTTAAAAGAAACTAATATTGACCCTAACATTCGTGTTAAAGATTTAACAGAAGAACAAGTTGCACTTCTTAAAGATAACATTGAAAACAACCACGTTGTTGAAGGTGATTTAAGAAGAGAAATTCAACTTAACATTAAAAGACTAGGTGAAATTGGTTGTTATCGTGGTATCCGTCACCGTAAGAACCTACCTGTTAGAGGTCAAAACACAAGAAACAACGCTAAAACTAGGCGTAGTAGTTACAAGAGAAATAAAGGTGGAAATAAATAAAGGAGTATACAATGGCTAATATGAAAAATAAAGGTGCTAAATCTAGCACTAAAAAGAAAAGAAGAGTTACCAAAAACATAGACAAAGGTCAAGTACACATTCAGGCTTCTTTCAATAACACTATTGTTACTTTTACTGATGTTGCTGGTAATGTTATTTCTTGGTGTAGTGCTGGTGTTTTAGGACACAAGGGTGCTAAAAAGAGTACACCATTTGCTGCACAACAAATTTGTGAAACTGCTGCTAAGGTTGCCAAAGATGCTGGTATTAAATCAGTTGACGTTTTCGTTAAAGGTCCTGGTAACGGTAGAGAAGCTGCAATTAGAGCATTAGGAACTGCTGAAATTGAAGTTACAATGATTAAAGATGTTTCTCCAATTCCGCATAATGGATGTCGTCCACCTAAGCGTAGAAGAGTATAGAAAGGAGATTATAAATAAATGGCTAAATATGTAGATGCAAAATGCAGATTATGTAGACGTGAAGGCTGTAAACTATATTTGAAAGGCGAACGTTGTACTACTAAAAAGTGTGCAATGGACAGATACCCTATAGTTCCTGGTCAACATGGTGCTGCAAAGAAGAAGATTACTGGTTATGGTATCCAACTTCGTGAAAAGCAAAAGGTTAAGAGAGCATACGGACTTCTTGAAAAGCAATTCCATAGTTATTATGAAAGAGCAGAAAGAATGAAGGGTGTTACTGGTTCTAATATGCTTTCATTACTTGAAAGAAGATTAGACAATGTTGTTTACAGAATGGGTATTGGTGCTTCAAGAGCAGAATGTAGACAAATTGTTAATCACGGACATATTACTGTAAACGGTAGAAAGGTAAATATTCCATCATTCCAAGTTAAAGTTGGTGATGTTATTGCTGTTAAAGAAAACAAGAAAGATTTAGAAATGTTTAAGGCTTTAAAGGGTGCTAAAATTGTTACTCCTAAATGGCTTGAATTTGATGCTGAATCTTTACAAGGTAAAATTAATGCACTTCCTGAAAGAGATGATATTGATTTACCAATTCAAGAACATTTAATCGTAGAGTTGTACTCTCGTTAAGATTACCAAAAATTATCATTAAAGCAATTTATTAAAAGCATAATTTGCTTAAAGATAAATGCGAATATTGCAGTTTAAATTGATTATTTAAAGTTAATGAAACAAATATTTTGTAAATTCTATTTTGCAAATTAAACTTAAATTTGCATTAAATCTTAATTAGTTTTATCAGTTTGCAATAGCGCAAAACGCAAATCTAAAACTAATTAGATAAATAATTTATTCTACACAAAAAAGTCCTTAAAAATGCAGGAAAATCACAAGTTTTTGAATTTGATTTTAGCACTTTATGGCAAGTTTATAATTGTACTTTAAACAATTAAAAATTGCTTGCTATATTAGTTTGTCTAGGGTAGCAACAATTAAAAAATATATTTTCATTATAATTAAATAATTGATTTCAAATTGTTTTCGTGAAGATTAATTTGGAGGATAATACAATAATGTTGGAAATTGAAAAACCAAAAATTTTAGTAGAAGAAAACGAGGATGGAACTTTTGCGAAGTTTACTGTTGAACCACTTGAAAGAGGTTATGGTATCACTTTGGGAAACTGTTTAAGAAGAACTATTCTTTCAGCACTTCCTGGTGCTGCTGCTGTTGGCATTAGAATTGCAGGAGTTAATCATGAATTTTCTTCAATTAAAGGTGTAAAAGAAGATGTTACTGACATTGTTCTTAATGTTAAAAACATTGCTATTAAAACACTTGATTTAAATCCAGATTTTCGTGGCTCAATTTACTTAAAGTCTAATACACCGGGCGAATTAAAAGCAGGTGATATTCAAACTAATGACCAAATTGAGATTTTAAATCCAGATTTGCACATTTGTACTCTTGATAGAGGTGCAGACTTTGATATGGAAATTATCGTTGGACGTGGTAGAGGTTATGTTCCTGCTGTTTCTAACAAGAGTGATGATGACCCTATCGGCTTAATAGCGGTGGATTCAATTTTTACGCCAGTTAAAAGAGTTAATTATTCAGTAGAAAATACTCGTGTAGGACAAAGAATTGACTTTGATAAATTAGTACTTGAAGTTGAAACTAATGGTACTTTGGGTGCAAAGGAAGTTGTAAGTCTTGCAGGCAAAATTATAGATGAATATGTTATGATGTTTGTAAGTCTTGATGAAACTATGGGTAGTTTGAATATCCTTAAAGATGATGAGCAAACTGAACAATCTAAGGTACTTGAAATGAGTATTGAAGATATGGACCTTTCTGTTAGGTCTAACAACTGCCTTCGTCGTGCAGGCATTCTAACAATTGACGATTTAGTTAAGAAATCTAAAGATGATATGCTTAAAGTTAAAAATCTTGGTAGCAAGTCATTAGATGAAATTATTAAGAAATTACAAAGTTATGGTTTAAATCTTCGTGATGAAGAAGAATAATAAAAGGAGAGAACAATGGCACATTCAAAATTAGCAAGACCTAGCAAAGAAAGAATTGCACTTCTACGTAACCAAGCGTCTTATTTGCTTTGGAATGGTTACATTGAAACAACTGAAACAAAAGCAAAAGAAGTTAAGGCTTATGCTGAAAAGATTATTACTCTTGCTGTAAGAACTTATCAAGATGTTGTTAAGGTAACTAAAACTAGAGTTGGCGATAATGGCGAAAAAGTGAAAATGGAAGTTATTAATGATGGTCCTAAAAAACTTGCTGCTAGAAGAAAAATTATGACTATGTGTTATGATTTACAAGAACAACGCAAGGATAAAGAATCAAAAGATGCTTTTATTGAAAGAACAAAAGATATTAAGCACCCTCTAATTGAAAAGATTTTCAATGTTTACGCTCCAAGATATGCTGAAAGAGCAGAAAAACTTGGACAAGGTGGTGGTTACATTACTAGTTTCAAACTAGGTAAGCGTCGTGGTGATAATGCCGATATGGCTAGACTTGAATTAATTGCTGAATAATTCAAGATTTATATAATATAAAAGCATTATGAATAAGAGCATTTTTAAATATTTATTTTGTCCCAATTTAAAATGCTATCCACAAAATTAATGTCCCATAATTAGATGCTTTTATATTTAAAAAGAAACATTTATGTCCAAATGTTTGTTGCATAACCAGTTTTAATTAAAGTGTAATTAGTAAGTAAAAATTTATTGATAAATAAATTGGTTTAATAGCAACTATTAAAATTTAGTTGTTTAGTCGTGTATTGTAAATTTGGGCTTTACATTCTTGACTAAATAAAATAAATGGTGATGCAATATAATATTTTCAATAATTTTTAAATAAAATTATAGAAATAAAATTTTATTAGAAAAGTATAATGCTAAAATTAGTGTTATAAATTTAAAGTAACCTAGCGGTTACACAATGGAAAGCATTTGTTTTCTATTGATTACAACTAGAATTATGTTTGTTGAAAATTGAAATTATTTTCTTGCTTTAACTTACATAAAAAATTAAATATGCATATTAAAGAACAAACCTAATGTCCCTAGGTTTGTTTTTTTACTTGTGGTTACAAAAGTTAGAACAATTAAACGACTTTGTTTCTCTCTTTGGTTCGCATAGGGGACAAATATTCAAAAATAAATAATGCACTTTCAAAATGTTGTCTTGTTGTAGAATTATTCATAAATGAATAATGCAAATTACTATTATTTCTAAAATGCTATTAAAAGATAAAATATTCATAAATGAATAATGAAACTAAAATAATAATTATAAAAATAAAATTTTTATTAGTGAATAATTGGCTAAATAAGTTAGTTTGCAGTAGTGATTATTCATTTATGAATAATGCAGTTTGTAGAAAGGGTCTATTATATAATTATTCATAAATGAATAATGCGTTTAATGTAAAAATTAAAACTAGTTGCTTTATTAAATTTAAGGTAAGTTAAAATGAAATTATTTTTTTATGAATAATACTTTTAATACGGTGGCAAAACTATGCTTAAATATGGAATTATTCATAAATGAATAATGCAATTTATGATTATTTATAAAAGGACTATTAAAAGGGATAAATATTCATATATGAATAATGCACTTAAAAATTTAGGTTTTGTGTTGTGCTTAAAATTATCAATCTTATAAAATTATTCATTTATAAATAATTTATGTTTTTATTTTTTTGTATTTGTTCTTGTTAAGTTTGCTTTTTGCATTATTGACTTTTTTTGTTTTTATGCTATAATTAACTATATATTGATAGTTTGGTTTTTAATTTTTGCTTTTGTTTAATGCTTTAATATCTAAATGTGATTTTATTGATTAAATTGCAAAAATTAATTATTCAACTTCTTTGTTTCATTTAAAAAAGGGGATTAATTTTTATGGGTAAGTTAATTATTAAAAAGTTTGAAAAAATTGCAGATAAAATAAATTCAAAAATTCCTATTTATAAGGCTAATGATTATATTATTTATGCTAATGGCTCTCTCGTTGTTAAAGATGGCGTTACTGAAATAAAAAATTTTAATATTCCAATTTTGCTTAAAGATAAAGTAAAAAGCGTTAGTATGCCTGATAGCGTTGAAGTAGTTGGTGCAAATGTGTTTAAGCATTGTTCTAAATTGGAAAAAATTCAGTTCTCTAATAACTTAAAAATTATTGGGAAAAGTTCTTTTGCTTGGTGTGAAAATTTAGAAAGTGTTAAGTTTCCTGATAGTTTGCAAATTTTAGAAGAAGAATCTTTTTCAAATTGTCATGCTTTAAAAAATGTTGATTTGGGTAATGGGGTTAAGGACTTGGGCGAATATTGTTTTTCTCATACAGATTTGGAAATAGTAAATTTGCCTGCATCTTGTAAGGAAATTAAAAGTTTTTGTTTTGCTCATTGTGAGAAATTAAAAACAATCAATGGTTTAGATGATTTGAAATTTGCTTCTACTTTTATTTATGATTGTGCAGGCGTTAAAAAATTGGAATTAAGTAATTTATCATTAACAACTTATTTTATGAGTCAAATCAAATTAGATGAATTAAAACTTATCAATATTGATTTTGAAATGCCTTTTAGTAGAATCTTTGCTAATAATCAAGTTAAAAAAGTAAAAATTGATACCGCAGAATTTGATGGTACTAATTTAGGTGATTATCTAGATGAATTTAATTATTTATATGGGCAAGTTGATGGTGCTTACATTATACTTACCAACAGCAAAAATAATATAAATAAAAAAATACCTTATGAATTGAATCCTTTTATTAATTGTTGGGCTTACTTTGAAGATTTTTTAAATGAAGATGAAGAGATAACAAAGCAACTTAAATTTTATGAAATTGCAGTTCCTACTGGTTTCTTATCAAAATATTTTTGGAATGAAAATGCAGTTAAACAAAAACTAGATTTTTCAAAATTCAAAAGGGTTTTCAATATAATTGAAAAAGAATGGAACGAAAGTGATAGCAATGTAACTTTTGAAGATTTAAATGATTTTTATTGTTTAGCATATAATTTAGGGGCATTTAGTGAAGATGAAGAGTTAAGGACAAAGGTTTGCAACTTTTTAAAAGATAAATTAGTGCGTGGCGAACTTAAATTACACAGAATGCACGCACAATATGATTCTCTTAAACTTAAAGGGGTAAAGAGAGAATTTACAGAGTTTTACATTAAGAATTTTCTTGCATTACAAGAAGAAGGGGCTGACTTTATTTGTGAATGTTACAATGAATTTGAGCAGTTACAAAATAAAAATACTTCTAATCGCGGAAGTCAAAGGCAATTAAAACCTAGCATAGAGGCTTTCAAGAAAATTATTAAAGAATTTAGGGCTAATAGGTTTGCTTTCTCAACTGAAAAGGAAAAGCAAATCAGCATTGAGGTTTCAAAGTTTTTTACAAGTCAAGACACTTTCAATAAAGCGTGCGAAATTATGCAAGAGTTTGAAAAATCTAATGTGCCAAAGGGATTAGTTCAAGATTTAGATGCGTTAGAAGATAAGACTGGCGGACACTTTACTTATAAATGGCTTGAAAAAGATGATGTAAGAAATTTAACATTAGGCAAATATTGTAATTGTTGTGCCCATTTACAAGGTGCTGGTTTTGGGATTATGGTTGGTAGCATTATAAGTCCATCAATTCAAAATCTTGTTATTATGAAAGATGGTAAGATTGTTGCTAAATCTACTCTTTATGTCAACAAAGAGAAATGTTATGGCGTTTTTAACAATATTGAAGTAAGTTATGCGATTCAACCAAATGAGCAAGCAAAACTTTTATCTACTTATAAAAGAGGAGTTCAAGCATTTATTCAAAAGTACAATGAAGAAAATCCTACTCAAACACTTAAAAAGGTTAATGTTGGTTTGCATTTAAATGATGTTGCTTCGCTTTTAATTGAAAGTAAAGATAGTAAAATGTTGCAATCAATAGATTATTCAACGTTTAGTGCTGGGCGCTCTTATGCGGGTGATGCTATGAGAGAAGAAGGGCAAGCGTGCCTTTATGAAGAGCAAACAAAAGTTAAAAATGAAGAAATAGAAAGGACAATTTAGTTGTATAAATTTGTTAGATTAAAAAAATAAACAGAAGAAACAAAAAAATTAGAAATTGGGGCTTGTGGTTTAGTTTTGGAAGTGGGCAATAAAATTAAGATTTTATTTGTTAATGAAAACATTGTTGGCGATTATGTTTTAGTTGACTTTTCTGGAATAGATGATTATGGTAATTTTTATGGGGATTGCGTTATGGAAAACAAAAGATTTAAAGCGGATTGAGTAGTGGTGGTAGTAAATGAAACTGATTGATGAAAAGGTTAAACAAATTAATAAACAATCAAATAATGGCAAAGTAATTAAAAAAACTGATGATTTTATTCTTTATGAGAATGGAACTTTTGTAGTATTAGATGGAGTAAGGGAAATTACAAAAAGCATAATTACTACTGATATTAAAAGCAAAATTTCAAAAGTTATTTTGCCTAAAAGCGTGGAAATTATTGGTGATTACGCATTTAACAATGCACATAATTTAGAAGAGATTTATTTTAATAATGGTTTAAGGCAAATTGGGAAGTTTGCTTTTGGGGGTAGTTCTTTAAAAGTGGTTGATTTGCCAGAGGGGTTATCTTGTATTGAAAGTGATGCTTTTAATGGTTGTGAGTTTTTAGAAAAGGTTAAATTGCCTACTACTTTAAAAGAAATAAAAAATAATGCATTTCATTATTGTAAATCGCTAATAGAAATAAATTTTAATATTGGGCTTGAATTAATAGGAGAAAATGCCTTTTATGGTTGCGAGAGTTTAACAAATGCTGTAATGCCACAATCTTTAAAATTTTTGGGTGCAGAGTCGTTTAGTTTTAGCGGACTTACAAGGGTAGAATTTCAAGATGGTTTACAAAAAATTGAAAATAAGGTTTTTTATCATTGTCAAAATTTAGAGTTTGTTAAGTTGCCTACTGATTTGCAGGTTATTAACTCTAATGCTTTTGCTGGGTGCAGTTCTTTAAAAAATATTGAATTTGCTGATTCTTTGCAATTTTTAGGTTCTAATGCGTTTAGTAATTGTAGGGAATTAGAAAGAGTTGATTTTCCTGATTCAGTTAACATAATTGATAATCAATGTTTTTCTAATTGTAGTAAACTAAAAGTGGTAACTGGGCTTAACAATTTAAGTATGGGGGCTTGGGTTTTTAGTGGGTGCAGTAAATTAGATAAAATTACAATAACAAATTGCAGTTTAGGGTCGTATATTTTTAATAATGCAAAAATAAATCAAATCATTCTGGATAATGTTATTTTTGCAAATACTGAAACTTATCATTTTGCATTATCTAATTCTTTTGGAAAGATAAATGTAAAGGCAAATGCGGATGAAGTTGCGAAAATTGATTTAAATGATTTTCTTTTTACACAGCACAATGGTGATGAATTAATTATTACAAATAATAGTTCTAATTTAATTAGTAAATTGCCTTATGAATTTAATCCTATTATAAATTACAATAAATTGCTAACTAAAAGTAATTATCATTACATAATTGATATGCTTAAAGACTATGAAATTGCAATGCCACATTATGTTATTCGCAAATGCAATGATATTCACAAGCAAACAAAAGAGGGTTTCAATTTTTCCAAATTTAAAAGAGTTTACAACATAATTGAGAAAGAATATTTTAATGCAAAAAGCAAAGTAACGCTTGAAGATGTTGAAGATTTTTATATTTTAGCGTATAATTTGGGTGCATTTAGCGAAGATGAAGAGTTAAGGACAACTGTTTGCAACTTTTTAAAGGATAAATTAATTCGTGGTGAGATTAATTTAAGCGAGATGCATCAAGATTATAATGGTATGCAATATAAGGGAGTTAATAAAGCATTTACTGCTTTTTATATGAAAAACTTTTTATCATTAAAAAAAGAAGGTGGCGAATTTATTTGCAGATGCTTTAATGATTATGATTTATTACAAAGATTAAATACTTCAAATCGTGGAGAGCAAAGGCAATTAAAACCTAGTATTGATGTTTTTAAAAAGTTGATTGTTGAACTACAAGCGAATAAATTTGACTACAAAAATGAAAGGGAAAAAGAAATCAGTATTGAAATCTCACAGTTTTTTACTAGTGAAAAATGCTTTAATGATGCTTGTGCAATTATGAGGACTATTGATGCAATGCAAGGCAATAAAAGTATAATTTGTGATTTAGAGAGCATAGAAGATAATGCAGGCGAAGAATTCACTTATAAATGGCTTAAAAAAGATGATGTCAAAAATTTAACACTGGGCAAGTATTGTAACTGTTGCTCACATTTGGAAGGAATGGGCTATGGCATTATGCGTGGTGCTATTATTGCACCTGATATTCAAAATCTTGTAATTTTAAAAGATGGCAAAATTGTTGCTAAATCAACGCTTTATATCAATAAGGAAAAATGTTATGGCGTGTTTAACAATATTGAAGTAAATAATGTTTTAGTAAACGAAAAGCAAAAGGCTGACCTTTTAAAGTGTTATAAAAGGGGCGTGCAAGCATTCATTGATAAATATAATCAAGAGAATCCAAAGCAAACGCTTAAAAAGGTTAATGTTGGTTTGCATTTAAATGATTTAGCACCGCTTTTGCAAAATGATAAAGATAATGAAATGTTAGTTTCAGTAAATTATGCTAAATATGATATTAGCAGAATTGCTCTTTATCAAGGAGATGCAATGAGAGAAGAAGGGCAGGCGTGCCTATATAATGAAAAAATTAAAAAACAAATCTTTATTGATGAGATAACAAAATAGAAACTATGTGATGATAAAATTAAATAAAATTTAATTTTGTGTTGCGTACCGCAACCACCACAACAAGTTGTGCATCACAGTTTGAATTATGTTTGTTGGTCAAATGAGAAAATAAACTTTCTCGCTATCCCAACTTCACATAATATTAATTGAATTCATTATAAAAGAAAATTTGTTAATCAAAAAATAATTTCTTTTTCAATTAATCCTGCAATTTAAATTTTAGAGATTTAAAATTATGTAAGGGAAAAATATTTTAATAAAAAGAGTAATTTAAATGATATTTGCAACTTTTATGACAATTTTCTTGTTTAATCTTGACATTTTTATAGTATTATGATTTAATGATAATTGTAAATTAGCATTTTATTAGCAATTTGCGTTAATTGTGTTAAAACATTATTGCATTTTGCTATATTATGCGAAGTTATCGCAGAGCGACCGCTTGCGGTCATTGTGCAGTAACTGAACATAATTCAAATTGTAATCAATGGAAAACAAAGGTTTTCCATTGTGTAACCGTTAGGTTACTTTAAATTTTAGATATCTAAAA
>JAFTVC010000024.1 GCA_017465925.1 Clostridia bacterium
AATTTTAAGAAACTAAAATTTCTAATAAAATCCAAGATTTTATTCTAGAACTACCGTTCTAGCGACACAAATTTGAATTAGGCGTCGTTTATATCAAATACAAAAACAAGTTTTTGTGCTTGCATAAACTTCCTATAATATTATTTCAATTACAAGTGATGCAGAAATGAGCGACACAAGCGTAATTGCATTAAGTGGTACGATAGGGCTTGAAGATGGTTCTTCAAATGCTTTTATTAGAATAATGCCAAATGTTTCAATGGTATATGAAGATGGTACAGCAGTTGATGCAAGTGCAGTAAGCGAATTTAAAACATTGCTTTTAACTGGACTAGCGGATGCGGATAGCACAGGAATAATGCAAAAGGTTGGGAACTATGTTTATTATGCAGGAGATTTTACAGAAAATACTGCATATAATTTTGCAGGCAAATCAATCAATTTAGCATCTTATGCTTTTAATGATGCGTGGCAAGGGGCAACTGTAACAATTAGTTTTACAATTCAAGCAATACAATCTAGTGGATTAGGGCTTGATTTATCTTCTTATTCTACTTATGCAGAAAAGGCAACTGCAATTTCTAATTTATCTGCGTGGATGACTTTTCCAGTTTATGAGGATGGTCTTGCTTACACTTTAAGTGATGATGGAACTTATTATTCTGTAAAGGCAAAAGATAGTAGCGTTACAGGCGAAGTTGTTATTTTAAATGAAATTAATGGCATTCCTGTAACTACACTTGAAGAAGATGCTTTTGAAAATTGCAGTGGCATTACAAGTATTCATATTCCTAGTAATGTTAATGCACCAGAATATAACATTTACTCAAAAGATGGGTTAGAAATTTATATTGATAGTAAAGATTTTCTTCTTACCGCTAGTGGTATGACAGAATACTATGGTACTAGTTTAGATAATGCTTTTGGTGAAGGTCCTTGGACAGTTTATTATCATAATACAATTGCTTCAAAGAACCTAAACCCTACTAATTATAGTTATTCATATATTGGACTTGTTGGTGATTATTTAAAATTTGAAATAACAAAATGATAAAATGTGAATGAAACTAAATATGTATTAGTGTATAAGTCATCACATATAAATAAAAAGATTTGTTGTAAATTAATGCAATAAATCTTTTTTAATTGATGTTGCAATAGTATTATTCATACTTTAATTGTTAAGCATTTTATAATTTTTCATTTATATATAATTAAACTTAATGTTTGTTAAATAAATATTCGTTGATAGTTGAAGTTTTAAATTATTATATCAATTTAAAAGGGTTGAGTTTATTTAAGTTTATTTTAAAATATCTTTGACATTATTTTTATCTAGTGATATAATATATAGATAGAAAGAAAGTTGTAATTTTTGTTTGTGGTTCAAAGAAAAAATAAATTTTTCTTTGCTTCTCGTTTGAAATAGCATTAACTATGTGATGATAAAATTAAATAAAATTTAATGTGTAGATAATCAAATATGTTTAGTTTTAATTATCAACTTATTTGCATCTATGCAAATTTAAAATAAAATTGATAAATTCTATTTCTATTATATAAAAGTAAATTTTAGGTTTATTGGGGGTTAATATGAGCGTATTTTTTTGTGATTCTAATTGCGAATTATGGCATACAAAGGCGAAAGAGTTAGGGCTTAATGTAATTAAAATGGACTATATTGTTGATGGTGAAGAGTATTTTTATGATTTGGGCGAAAATACTGATTTTAAAGCATTCTATGATAAAATGCGTGCTGGTTCAGTTCCTAAAACAAGTGCATTAAATGCACAAGATTACATAAACTATTTTGAGCCACATTTAAAGGCTGGGGAAGACATTATTTATGTGCATTTCTCTTCAAAATTGAGTGGAACGTTTAACAATTTGAATACTGCTATTGATGAGTTAAAAAAGACTTATCCAGAACGTAAAATTGATGTTGTAGATACATTATCAATTTCTATGGGCGCTGGCATCATAGTTTATTTTGCTGGTCGTATGTGGAAAGATGGTGCGACAAATGCGGAGATTATCAAGTGGGTTGAAGAAAATAGGGGTAAATTTGCTGGTGTTTTCCTAGTTGAAAAACTTGACTACTTGCATAGAGGCGGTAGAATATCAGCAACAACTAAAATTGTTGGAAATCTATTAGGCATAAAACCTAAACTTGCTATTGGCGAAGATGGTACGCTTGAAAAAGTTGGAACTTCAAAAGGTTTTTCAAATGGTATTGGCGACCTTATTAAAACTATGAAAGAAATTGGCGAAGATGTTGCAAAATATCCTATTGTAGTTTTATCTGCTGATAATGAAAAGTTTGAAAATTTCTTGGAAGAACAAATTAGAAAAGAATTTGGTATTGATGTGGAAATTTGGCGTCAACCAGTAGGCCCAGTAATTGGAACTCATTGTGGACCTGGAACTGTTGCAGTTGTTTTCCATAGTAGTAGAAGATGCTAAAAGTATTTATATATGGATTTATAAGTACTTTTTACAAAAAGCAATTATAGGAAGTTGTTGCAATAAAAAAATTATTACAACAAAAATAAATGATTTTCAAAGGAAAGTTATAATTTCTTTGATTTTCGTTTGCAATAATTAGAGTTTAGAAAATGGAAGAGTTCGCTTTCTGCTAACTTTCATATTTAAAAAGGATTTTATAATGTTTGATTTAATGCTTGAATTTGATGGTGGAATATTTCCTGTGATTTACATAATATTTTTTAGTCTTGTGTTTGTGGGTGCTTTTGTGATTATCGTAATAAATATGATTAAAATAGTAAAAAATGGGCATAAGATAAATAGGGGAAATTTAACTGATATAAATCATCAGCCAGTGCAACATACTATAAATAAGAAAACTAACAAATGTCAATATTGTGGGACAAAAGCAAGTGTAGAAGAATTTGAATGTCCTAATTGTGGTGCAACATTTGAGTAAATATTTGAAAACAAATTTATTCTTGCAATTTTAAAAAACAAAATTTTATGGTTATTTGTTTAGGATAAGGTTGAATATTTTTAGAAAAAAGTAAAAAAATAAAAACAAGCATTAATCTAAATATTGAAATTATTTGGAATAGTTGTTTTTTAAGAATAAAAAAAAGAAAATGCAATTCAAAGGCATTTTCTTTTTTGTTTAATGTTTAACTAATTTAGATTTTCAAAATAAAATCAAATTTAGTTTGTTTTGATTTTTTACTTGTTTTGGTTTTAATTTTTTTTATGAGCAATATTTGCATTTAAAAGTTTTATAATTATTTCAATTTGCTGTCTTAACTTCAAATTTTAAAAGGGTTAAGTTTTGCTTAAATAATCAACAACTTCTTCGCAAACTATGCTTTCTGTTGTAAGTAGAGTAGTTACTACTGAAACTGCGTTTTCTAATGCACTACGAGTTACTTTTTTAGGGTCTATTATGCCTTTTTCTCTTAAAGAGCAGTAAGTTCCATTAAATGCATCAAATCCAAAGTCAGCATTTCCTTTTTTAACATTTTCAATTACAATGCCACCATTAAATCCGCTATTTTCTGCAATTTGATTTATTGGTGCAAATAGGGCGTTAAGCAATATTTTTGCTCCTGTCTTTTCATCGCTATCTAGTGTTTCAATAAGTTTTTCTACACTAGGGGTTGTTTTAATATATGCACAACCACCACCTATAACTGTGCCTTCTTCTATTGCAGATTTTGTTGCTGATAGTGCATCTTCTAGTCTTAATTTCTTTTCGTTCATTTCTACTTCTGTAATTGCACCAACCTTTATTACTGCAACTCCGCCACTTAACTTGTTTAGTCTATCTGTGTAAATTGAAATGTCGTAACTATCTTCGCAATCATTTCTTAATGCTTTTATAAGTTCAATTCTGTTTTCTATTAGTTCTTCTTCGCCTTTGCCTTCAACTATTGTTGTTGTGTCTTTTGTTACAAGTAATTGTTTGCAACTGCCAAGGTCGTTTATGTCTGTATCTTCTATTGCCTTGTTTAGTTCTAATGAAATATAATTTGCTCCGCATAAAATGCAAAGGTCGCTTAATATTTCGTGGCGTTGTTCTCCAAAGGCTGGCGACTTAATTGTTACTATGTTTAGGCTTCCCCTTAACTTATTCACGACTAATGTTGCTACAACTTCTTCGCTGAAATCTGGTGCTATTATCGCAAGTTTGCCACCTTGTTGTGCAACCTTTTCTAAAATTGGCAAAACTTGATTTATTGTATCTATTTTTTGGTCTGTTATTAAAATGTATGGGTTTTCCATTTCGCATATTTGCTTTTGTGTGTTCGTTGACATATAAGGACTGCTGAAACCTTTATCAAATTGTAGTCCTTGCACAACTTCTAGCGTTGTTGTGCTTTTGTTGCCTTCTTCAAGTGTAATCACTCCATCGTTGCCAACTTTTTCAAATGCACTTGCTATAAGTTTTCCTATTTCTTCATCTTGGCAAGAGATTGTCGCAACTTGTTCAATGTCCTTGTTTGTTTTGATTTTTTGACTTTGTTTTTCTAATTCATCAATTACTACCTTTGTTGCTTTCTTTATGCCTTTGCCAAGTAGTAGGGGATTTGCTCCCGCTGTCGTGTTCTTTATCCCTTCCTTATATAATGCTTGTGCTAGTACGCACGCAGTAGTTGTGCCATCTCCTGCCATTTCATTTGTTTTAGTGCTTGCTTCGCATATTATCTTCGCTCCTAGATTTTCGTGTGGGTCTTTTAACGTTATTTCCTTTGCTATTGTAACTCCATCATTTGTTATTATTGGGTTGCCGTTTCTCTCTAATATTACATTTCTGCCTTTTGGTCCTAACGTTATTTTTACTGTGTTGCATAATGTGTCAATGCCTTTTTCTATTTTTTCTCTCGCTTTACTTCCGCTAATAATTTCTTTTGCCATTTTCTTTGTACTCCTTTAAATTTAATTTTTTTATTGTTAAATTGCTTAATTTATTTTTAATATTTGCTTTTTTCTATTGCTTGTTACTATGCTTTAAGGTTACTTATAAATTGCGTTATTTTTCCTTAAATCATTAAAGTTGCTTTTTTAGTTTTAATTGTTTTTGTCCTTTTCTAATTTGCATAATACATCAACTTGCCTTAAAACTAAATATTCTTCATCTTCAAAATAAAATTCAGATGCACTATATTTATGAAATAATACTATGTCGCCTTTTGCTATTTGCATTTCTATTTCATTACCATCTAATATTCCGCCATTTCCTATTGCGACTACTTTTGCTTCGGTTGGCTGTTCTTTTACTGATGTTGGCAGAATTATTCCGCTTTTTGTTTTGCTTTCTTTTTTCTTGTTTGTTTCTTTTACTATGATTTTATCAAATAATGGTACTAACTTCATTTTATAATTACTCCTTTTATTTTCTATTTTTAACGCATTTTTACTTCTATTTAAGCGAAAAAGTTTTTTCTTCTTTTCGCTTAACTGGTTGCAATTTTCTTTTGTGTTTTTCCTTTGTAAAGGTTAAACTTTGCTTTTATTTTAGCATAAGGTTTTTCTTTACATTTTTAACTTATCATAAATTAAAGGTTTTGGCTTTTGTAATTATTGTCGGCTTTTATCATTTTTAATCTAAATTTATTATTTAAAGTTATTTATTTATCAATTTATTCATAAAATATTATGATGCAATTTATTTTTTCTATTTTGCATTTTATTTCAAATCAAGCATAAATAAATGAAAGCAATATTTATTTAAATTGTAATCATTTTTTAAATGCTATCTAATCGTTTTAAAAGGCAGGTTTTATGAGCGAAGATAAATGGAGCAAGGAACAAATATTTGAAGGTGATGCAGAAGTTTATGGCACTGCATACAAATTTAAAAAATCTAAAATTCCAGTAGGAAAGAAAAGAAGGGTTGCCTTTCCTTTAATCTTTGTCATAATGTTTGCCCTTATCTGTGCAACTACTAGTGGGGTAGTTAGTGGAATAGTTAGCGTTACAAATGGCACTTCAAGCGAATCACTAAAACTTACAAGCAAAAATTATTATGCCGTTAATACTGGTTCATTTTCTAGCGTGGAACTTGCAACTGATGTCGCTGGCAGAATAAAAGAACTCGGCGGTGCGGGTTATGTTTATAATCATAATGGCGAATATAATGTTTTGCTTTATGTTTACAAGTTGCAAGATGATGCAATAACAGTTTCGCAGAAAGTAACAGAACAAGGATTTACAACAAATATTATTTCCTTTGATTGCAAAGAAAAGGTTTACAAGTACAATTTATCAAGTGAAGATATTAGCATCTTTTCAACTGCATTAAAATCATTTGACCAAGTTTATGAAAGGCTATATGAAATCAGTAATGATTATGATAACAAAATAACTACGCTTTCCGCTTCAAGACTAGAACTTGTTGAAGTGCAGAAACAATTTGAAAGAGATTATTCTGCTTTTTTAACTACCTTTTCAAATACAAAAGATGAAAACATTATTAATCTAATTAGAAAACTTGACATTGTAAGTAGCGAACTAGATATTTTAGTTGACCCTTTAATGCTAGATAGTAATTTTGCTAGTTTAATTAAACATTCTTGCATTAATGTTGTTATTGCAAGGTACGAACTTTAAACCATATTAAATAAGCACCTTATTAATTTTGGAAATAATAAAGTGCTTTTTAAATAAATAAAAATCATTACTTAACGTTAATGATTTTTTTATTGCAAAATGTTAACAAAATTTCTTGCATTTGATTTTTTTATCTTTTGTTTTTATGCTTGTTTAAAAATATTTTTTGTGAATAAATTTTAAAGCCTAGTTATAGTATACTATAAAAATTTTAATTAGTTCTATCTTTATGACAAAATTTTTATTTTCTCAAATGCTCGCTTTTAAATATTTTTATTAAATCAAAAAATTTGTTATAGTATTTTCGTTGGATTTATGAATTTAAATGATAATAAATTAGAGTAAATTTTATCAAATTATTTTTCAAAAAAAATTATGGTAAAAATCAAATTTACTATTGTAAATTTTAAGTCGTTGTGATATAATTTTATTGAAATTAAATAATTGCAAATAAAAAGGAAAATGAAATGGAAAATCAAGACTTATTGTTATTAAAAGATGAAATAAATGAAAAATTAAAAGAAGCACAAGAAACTTTTGCTTATATTAAGGAGTGTCTTTGACCTAGAACAACTTACAAACGAACTTGACAGTTTAAAGGCGGAGCAAGAAAAGGAAGATTTTTGGCAAGATACTGAAAAAGCAACAGCAATTTCTAAAAAGATTAGTCAACTTGAAAATAAGGCAAATGAAATTAATGGCGTGCAATCAAATTTAGATGATATTACATTAATGATAGAATTAAGCGAAGAAGATATTTCACTACTTCTTGACGCAAAGGCAAGCATTGATAGTTTAGGCGAAAAAATTGAGAAATTGAAGTTGCGTTCTCTTCTTAATGGTAAGTACGATAATAGCACTGCAATAATTACTATTCACGCAGGAGCAGGCGGTACAGAAGCACAAGATTGGGCGAATATGCTATTTAGAATGTACCAAATGTATGCGGAGAAGAACGGTTTTAAAATTGAAGTCATTGATATTATTGATGGAGATGTTGCAGGAATAAAGAGCATAACATTTAGCATTGATGGCGAATATGCTTATGGTTATTTAAAAGCGGAAAAGGGAGTGCATAGGCTTGTTAGAATATCTCCTTTTGATAGTGGTGCAAGACGACATACAAGTTTCGCAAGCGTGGAAGTTATGCCACAAATTGAAAGTGATAATGAAGAAATAGTCGTTCGCCCAGATGAAATAAGGGTTGATACTTATCGTGCAAGCGGAGCAGGTGGGCAACACATTAACAAAACGGATAGTGCGGTAAGGTTAACGCATTATGCAACTGGAATTGTGGTAACTTGTCAAAACGAGAGAAGTCAAATACAAAATCGTGAAATGGCAATGCGAATATTAAAAAGTAAATTACTTCAACTTAAAGAAGAAGCGGAACAAGCGAAACTTAACGAGATAAAGGGCGAAATTAAAAAGATTGAATGGGGTAGTCAAATAAGAAGTTATGTTTTCTGCCCTTATACGCTAGTTAAAGACCACAGGACAAATTTTGAAAATGCTAATGTTAATGCGGTTATGGCTGGCGACATTCAATCATTTATTGATGACTACTTAAAGAAGTCAAGCATTGTTGTTAAAGAGTAACATTGTAGAATGATTCTTATATAAAGATAAATAAGCATTATTCAAAAATGAATAATTGCTACAAAACAAATGGCGAATTAATTTGCATTATTCAAAAATGAAAAATTTGCAATGTTCTTTGTTAAAAGGATTAATTAAATAAAATTTTAAAATGAATAATTGTTTTACAATAAAATTTTAAAAGGCATTACTTAAAAATGAATAATTTTAAAGAAACTACACTGCGAATTAAAAAATCAATAATCAAAATTAATTATTTGCAATTTGATTAAAGGGATTGAGATATAATGGAATATTTAGAAAGAATGAGAGAAAGGGTTAAAGAACTGCAAAAAAAGGATAAAGTAATTGTTTTAGGAATTGAAAGTTCTTGTGATGAAACTTCAATTTCCGTTGTCGTAAATGGCAGAGAAGTTTTATCCAATATTGTGGCTAGTCAAATTGATATTCATACAAGATTTGGTGGTGTTGTCCCAGAAGTTGCAAGTAGAAATCATATTCAAGCAATTACAAATGTTTATGAACTTGCATTAAAGGAAGCGGGCATAAAGGCACAAGATATTGATGCGGTGGCGGTTACTTATGGTGCAGGGCTTATTGGTGCGTTATTTGTGGGGGTTAGTTTTGCTAAATCGCTTGCTTATGCACTAGATGTACCACTAATTGCAGTTAATCATATTAAAGGGCATATTAGTGCAAATTATATTGCGGATAAAGAGTTAGAACCGCCGTTTATGTGTTTGGTTATAAGCGGAGCGCATACATCAATATTCAAAGCGGAAAGTTATACTGAATTTAAACTATTAGGGCAAACTCTTGATGATGCAATTGGTGAAGCGTTTGATAAAGTCGCAAGAGTAATTGGTTTAGGTTATCCCGGTGGTCCAAAGGTAGAAAAACTTGCACTTGAAGGCAAGAATAACATTATCTTTAAAAGGCAAAACAGCACAAAGGATAGTTTGAATTTCAGTTTTAGCGGAATTAAAACAGCGGTTATCAATTATGTTAGCAATGCAAAATCTAGGGGTGAAGAAGTAAACAATGCGGATATTTGTTGCAGTTTTCAGCATTTAGTGGCAAAGGAACTTGCTAGCAAGGTTATAAAGGCAACAAAGGAAAATGGACTTGATAAAATAGTGCTTGCAGGTGGTGTTTCAGCAAATAGATTTTTGTATAACTACATTAAGGAAGAAGCGGAAAAAGATGGTTTACAAGTGCTAGCACCTAATAGTATTTTGTGTACTGATAATGGTGCAATGATAGCATCTTGTGGTTATTATAGTTTAATGGCTGGCGAAGGTTTGGCTGATTTAAACTTGACTGCAAAAGCAAATATAGCATATGTTTAAAAGTGTACATTTGCTTATATGGGAAGTTTATGCAAGCACAAAACTTGTTTTTGTATTTGACAAAAAACTACGCCTAAATCAAATTTAAAGTTTGAAAAATTATTTGTATTTAATGCAAATTAAAATGATGAAAAAAGTAAAGTAAAAAAGGCAAAGAGTTTAAAATTAAATTAATCAATTTTAATTATGTAAATTTGCAAATATGCAAGTATTACAAATATAATTGCAATTATTAAAATATTAATCATATTTTTAAACTTCTAAAAAGGTGAACTTATGAAACTTATGAAGAAGAAATACAATTTTAATGATGAATTTGAGTTGTTGCCTTGTTTAGATTCTTATTTAGATAAAGCAGAAGTTTTAGAAGAATCTTATGAATGTATCGTTATGGATAATAATTGTGCGGAAACAAACACTAATTTTAATAATGAAAAGTTTATAAAAGATATTAAGAGATTATTAGCACTTGATTATGTTAAAGCTAGTAGAAGACAATTTGAATCCATTTGTTTGGATAACATATCAAATATTAGCAAATTATTTGGAATAAAAATGCCAAAAATTACTTTTAAATATGTTTCTAAAACTAAACATTTAAATATTGTAGGATTGGCAATGTGTGAAAATGAAATATCGTTTTGCTTGCCATCTCCTATACTTGCGGATTATTTGCTCAAATGTAAGAATAAGGGCAAACTTGATTATGATAGCCCAAGTTTAGAGTATTTACATTATGCAGAACCTGCATTTTTGCTCGATGTCTTTTTTCACGAATTAACGCATATTAAGCAATATGCTCACAGCAATGCACTTTTTAATGAAGATAACAATGTTAGCGAATTTGATAAATTTTTAACATTGTATTCTTATATGAGTGTTGCTAATGAAGTCTTTGAAGAGATGGAAGAGATTAATAAAAATGATGACTTGCGTTACTACTATTCACTTTTGGAAGTAGATGCTAGAAGGCAAACAATGCGACATTTAAATAATCTTTTAAAGAGTAATCAATTAAGCCAAAAAGAAAAAGAATTAATTTATAATATTATCCTTTTTGAAATATCAGAAGAATTTGATTTAGTTATGGATACAGATTTTCGTATTAGCAAATTAACTAGATTAAATGCAGATTATGCCTGCCATAATTTTGAAAAGAGATTTGCCGAGTTTTCTATTGGTCAAGATATTGTAAAACAATATAGGGCAATTAATATGCAAGAAGTTGAAAAAATATTAAAGCAATATGATTTAGAGTACAAAAAGGAATTAAACAAAATAAAAAATGTTGGTTCTGTAAAAGGAAATAATTATGCAAAATTTGTGTTCCAAGATATTAAAGAAAACCTAGAATATGGACAAGAATGCTAATAAGAAAGAAAAAGCGTTTTTATGAAGGAGTTGCTTCAAGAACGCTTTTTTTATTTTTGATTAATTTTGATTTAAGAAAAGTAAATATTATTCGTTGTTTTGCTTATGCTTTTTCCTTTTTAAATTTTTATTTATAAAATTCATTACTTTTGATTGCAGTTTTTCTTGGTTTCTCCCTAAATAAATTGCAAGTAGAGTGCAAAGTGCAATTAAACAGCCCCAAAGCACTAACCACCAGCCGTGCATTGGAAGTACTGCACCAATAAAGCAAATACAAGATAAATCAATTATGCGAGTTATAAGTGAAACAAGGAAGAAATAACCAAATTTTAACCTTGCTATCCCTGCAAGCATACAAATTAATTCATCTGGAAAGATGGGAATTAAAAGCAATATTGGAAGAACAAATTTGCCATTTTTAGATAACGCATTTTGCCATTTTTCAACTTGTGCTGTTCCTGCAAAGAATTTAATTAGACTTGTACCAAAAATCTTACCTATGTAATAAGAAATGCAAGAGCCAATAAGAAGTGCAAGTAAACTTAATAAAAAAGCCTTAAATGCTCCAAATGCCATTATTGCAGGAATAATTAAAATCATAGAATTTATAGGTACAAAAACTACTTGCATTGCAAGTAGAGTAACATAAATAATAGCACCATAAATATTATCGTTTAGAAGATTTTTTATTGTAGATAAATTGTCAAGACCAACACTTTTAATAACAAAGCACAGTCCTAGCCCTAATAGAATAATAAAACATATTAAAATAGTTAATTTAACTTTTTTGCCCATTAATTTTCCTTTAATGTTTCTTAAAAGATAGTAATGTTTGAACTAGTACTTGTCCATAATTGAACAAATACAATTTATTACTTATCTTTTTTTCTATTTATATGTTTTAGTTATTCCAATTATGTTTTAAGATAAAGTATTTAAATTTAAATTGAGTAAATTTTAGAATTAAAAGGTGGTTATTTTTGCAATGTAAATTTATTTTTCAATACTTTTTTAACTATTCTTGTCCAGCAAGTAGGCCAGAAATATAACTATATGCTTTTATTGTGTTAATATTGTTTAAATTAGCAACCATATTAAAAATTTGTTTCTGCTCTTCGCTGTAAATTGTTTTGCCTGCTGTGTCGTTGCCAACTAAATAATCTATTGAAACATTAAAGTAATTTGATAACTTAATTAATATTTCAATGCTGGGTTCTCTTGTGCCTAGCAAATAATTGTTGTAAGTAGAAAAGGGTAGCCCTAGTTCGCTTGCAACTTCTTTTATTGTCTTTCCGCTTTCTTTTTGAAGTAGTTTTAAATTTTTCATTTTTAAATTCTCCTACTTTCATTATATATATTCTTTCAAATTGAAATAAATATATGCGTTTTTTGCTTGACAAATGTTTCAAAACGAGTATATTTAAAAATGTAGATATTTCAATATGAAATAAAAATTGTCAATTTGAAAAGTTTACAAGTCAAACAACAATAACAAAAGAAAAATTAAAGGAGTAAATAATATGAAAGGGACAAAAAGACAAAATTTAGCAATTTCTATTATAATTGCAATGCTATTAATATTTTGTATGTCAGCAGGGATTAGTTTTGCTTATTTTTCTGCGACAAAAACTAGTGCTGAACAAACACTTAAATTTGGTAAACTTGTTGTAACAGTCAATGATGGAGCAAGTGATATTATTTCAATTACAAGTGATGCTGAAATGAGCGATGGTAGTATTATTGCATTAAGTGGAACAATGGGGCTTGATGACTATTCTTCAAATGCGTATTTAAGAATAAAGCCAAATGTTACTATGGAATATAGTGATGGTACAGCGGTTAGTTCAATAGCAGTAAGTGAATTTAAATCTTTGCTACTTACAGGTTTAAGTGATGCAGATAGCACAGGAATAATGCAAAAAGTTGGCAACTATGTTTATTATGCAGGGGAATTTACTGATACTACAACATACAATTTTGAAAGCAAATCAATTAATTTAGCATCTTACGCTTTTAATGATGCGTGTCAAGGGTCAACTGTAACAATTAGTTTTACTATTCAAGCAATACAATCAACTGGATTAGGACTTGATTTATCTTCATATTCAACTTATGCAGATAAAGCAACTGCCATTTCTAATTTATCTGCGTGGGGTAGTTTTTTACAAGAAGTTTATACAGATAGCGTTGGAACTTACACTTTAAGTGCTGATGAAAGTTACTATTCATTCAAGGCAAAAGATAGTAGCGTTACAGGAGATGTGGTAATTTTAAATGAAATTGATGGCATTCCAGTTATTACAATAGAAGATAGTGCATTCACTGGATGTAAAGGAATAACTAGTATTCATATTCCAGAAAACATTACTTCACTAGGTAGTGCATGGGGGACAATATTTACGGCTGGTGAGCAAAATTGTCTTATTATTGATAGTTCTGCTGTTATAGGTGATGGTAGTACTTTTGTAAATGAATTAGTAAATGTAGTACACATTGGTAATGCTGTTACACATTTTCCAATTTACATTAAGCAAACAATAGGAGAAATTACATTTGCTGGCTGGGGTGGTACAATGGTATATTCGTTGACTAGGTCAAGTGAATATGCAGAAAAAGATGGTTATTATCAATATCGTTGGTACTATTATCTAGATTAGTTGTTAGTTATAAAACAATAGCAAGGTTGTAATAATAGTTTCCATTATGTTACTTTTGCTATCTTTAATTTAAAAGGCTAATTAGTAAGAGTTGGTGTTTTAAATTTAAAATGCAATTTTCATTATCTTGTGATTAAAGTTATATGGTGGCTTTGATTTGTAATACTTTTAAAATTAAGGCAAAATTTAGTGCTAAATCAATTAAAATTGTAAGGGGTTTTATCAAGAATTTCATTTTCGTGCAAATTTGGGCGTATTTTCGCCCATTTTTGCGTATATATAAAAAGAAATTTTGAAATTTTCACTCAAAACCCTTTATTTTTTGCTTTATTTATGATATAATGTAGTAGAAATATAAAGAATTATAATAAATTTGGAGTGCTTTTGCATTAAATATTAGCAGTTGCTTTTATAATTATCATTTTGCTAACTTAATGTTCGCTTCAAGTTGTTTATTTAGCAAGTAAAATTTAATTGAAATAAATAAAATATTAATCAACTTCAATTAATTAATCTTGCACTAAAATTTTAAAGGAGTGTGCTTTATGGAAGATTTTACAAATGTTAATCAAGAAACTACGCATTATGGAGAAGGGGACATTAAAGTTCTTGAAGGATTAGAACCTGTTAGAAAAAGACCGGGAATGTACATTGGTTCAACTGATGAAAGGGGTTTGCATCACTGTGTTATTGAAGTTGTAGATAATAGTGTTGATGAATGTCTTGCAGGCTATGCAACTAAAATTGAAGTAGTCATTAATGCTGATGGTAGTTTGTCTGTTACTGATGATGGGCGTGGGATTCCAACTGGTATGCATCCAACAGAACATAAAAGTGCTGTTGAAGTAGTACTAACTAAACTTCACGCAGGTGGAAAGTTTGGTGGTGGTGGATACAAGATTTCTGGCGGACTTCACGGGGTTGGTTTAAGTTGCGTTAATGCGTTAAGTAAAAGGCTAATTGTTGAAGTATGGCAAAATGGTAAAAAGCACATTCAAGAATATGAAAGGGGTGCACCACTTTATGATTTAAAGGTGGTTGAAGATGCTGACCATACTGGAACAAAAATAACATTTGTGCCAGATGAAGAAATTTTTGAAACATTAGATTTTGACTACGACACATTAAGGAATAGATTTAGGGAAATTGCGTTTTTAAATAAAGGTTTAGTAATTTCTATTGAAGATAGGCGTGCTGGAAAGGAAAGAAAGGAAAACTTTGAATTTAAGGGCGGAATTATTGAGTTTGTAAATTATTTAAATAAGGGTAAAGAGTCATTATTTCAAGAACCTATTTATATTTGCAAAATTAATCCAACAAACGAAGTTGAAATTGCATTCCAATATAATGATGGTTATAGTGAAATGATTCAATCTTATGCGAATAATATCAATACGCACGAAGGTGGAACGCATTTAGTAGGCTTTAAAAACGCACTTACAAAAATCATAAACGAATATGGTGTTACAAATAGAGTTTTAAAGGAAAACGAAAAGTTAAGCGGTGATGATGTAAGAGAAGGCATTACAGCAGTAATTTCAGTTAAACTAACAGAACCACAATTTGAAGGACAAACAAAAACTAAACTAGGCAACAGTGAAATGCGTGGTATAGTTGAAAAAGCGATGCAAGAAGCCTTTGGTGCATTTATGGAAGAAAATCCAAGACAAGCAAAAGAGTTAGTTTTAAAATGCGTTACAGCACAAAGGGCAAGAGATGCTGCGAGAAATGCAAGGGAACTAACAAGGCGTAAAGGCGTGCTTGAAAGTACAACACTTCCTGGAAAACTAGCAGATTGTAGTGAAAAAGATGCAAGCAAGTGCGAAGTTTATCTAGTAGAAGGGGATTCTGCGGGCGGTACAGCAAAACAAGGTAGGGATAGAAGATTCCAAGCAATATTGCCACTACGTGGTAAAATCTTGAATGTTGAAAAGGCTAGATTGAGCAGAATTTTATCAAATGATGAAATTAAAAATATGATTATTGCCTTTGGTTGTGGTACAAATAGTGATTTTGATGAAAGCAAATTAAGATATCATAAAATCATTTGTATGACAGATGCCGATGTGGATGGTAGGCATATTAGAATTTTGTTATTAACATTCTTTTTCCGCTTTATGCGTCCGCTTATTGAAAAGGGTTATGTTTATATTGCACAACCACCGCTATATAAAGTGGCAAGGGGCAAGGAAGACAAATATTTTTACGATGATGAAAGTTTAAATGAATATCTTGATAGCATTGGAAGAAAAGGCTATACAGTTCAAAGATACAAAGGTCTAGGTGAAATGAGTGCGGAACAATTATGGGAAACTACAATGAGTCCAGAACATAGAACTTTGTTAAAAGTAGAAATGAAAGATGCTATTGAAGCAGAAGAAACTTTTGTTAAGTTGATGGGAGATACGCCAGAATTAAGAAGACAATTTATTGAAGAAAATGCGAACAAGGTTAAAGAGTTAGATATTTAAAAGCAAATTTAAAACTGGGCAAATTTAGTTAGTTAGCAATAAAATGTTCAATAAATTAAATTGCTTATCAATATGAATATTAAAAACTTTTAAGGGGGAAGAAATGAATTTATTTAGAAGAACAAGCAAAGAGATAAAAAATGTTAGAGAGCAATTAAGGAAAATAGTTGAAAATTCAACAGAAGCGTGCGAAGTTTTGGTTTCTTTGGAAATTTTATTTGAAGAAGTAGACAAGGGCGACAACAAGGGACTAGGATTTTATTTGGAACAATATAAATTGCATGAGGAGTTTTACAAATCTTATCAAGATAAAAGATTTTTCTCCGCAGTTGGATTATTTGAAAATGAAACAAAGGATAAATTTCTAATTCAATATTTGGGATTCAATGGTACAGATTTAGTTGATTCCAAGTTATTTAAAAAAAGAGAGTCAATACAGCAAAACGAAACTAAATAACCGCTAAAAAGTGGATAAATTAAGTAAAATTAAATTATTAAGAGAATTATATATTTAGCAAATTTTAAATTTCTATAATAATTTAAAAAATATTTTAATGTTTATTAAATGAAGGATGATTTAAAATGCAGTTCTTTAAAATGCGTTTTAGATGCTATCAAAATGTTACAGCATAATTTAAATTAAATTCATAAAATGCTTTCAATTATATTAATGTACTTTACAAAATTAATGATGGCATATTTGTGTAAACAAGTTGTACTAGCAAGAAATTAAAATGACATAATGCAAATATGATTTTGCAAATTTAAAAAAGGGATAAGTTATGAAAAAAAGAGATTATAAAACCGAACTTGAAAATTTGGTTGATAATACAAATTACAAAGTAGTTGAAGTAGCGGAAGAAATGAAGCAGTCATTTATTGAATATGCAATGACTGTTAATGTTTCTCGTGCGATTCCAGACATTAGGGACGGATTGAAACCAGTTCATAGAAGAATATTGTTTTCTATGGGCGAGTTAAATTTGTTTAGTGATAAACCATACTTAAAATGTGCAAGAATTGTTGGTGATGTATTAGGTAAGTACCACCCACACGGAGATAGTTCAGTTTATGATGCACTTGTAAGACTTGCACAAGATTTCTCAATTAATCATCCGTTAGTTGATGGGCATGGTAACTTTGGTTCAGTAGATGGCGACCCGCCAGCAGCGTACAGGTATACAGAGGCAAGATTAAGTAAAATTTCTAGTGAGATGCTACGAGATATTGACAAGGAAACTGTGTCATTTTATCCAAACTTTGATGATTCGCTAATGCAACCAACTGTACTTCCTGCTCGTTTTCCTAATTTGCTTGTAAATGGTTCGGATGGTATTGCAGTAGGAATGGCAACAAATATTCCTCCACACAATTTAGGTGAAGTAATAGATGGCGTTGTTGCACTTATTAAAAATCCAGACATTACTATTGATGAATTAATTAGCATTATTCCAGCACCTGACTATCCAACAGGTGGTTTAATTATGGGCAGAACTCCTATTGTGAGTGCTTATAAAACTGGTCGTGGTGGCGTTGTAATTAGAGCAAGAAGTGAAATTGAAGAACTTGAAAACGGTAAAAGCAGAATTGTTGTAACTGAATTACCTTATCAAGTTAATAAAGCAAAACTTATTGAACATATTGCAGATTTAGTTAAGGATAAAAGAGTTGAAGGCATTGCAGATATTAAGGAAGAAAGTGATAGGCACGGTTTACGTATTGTAATTGAGGTTAAAAAAGATTATCAACCACAAGTTGTACTAAATATGCTTTATAAACATACTGCATTACAAGTTAAAAACGGAATTATTTTCCTTGCACTTGTAAATGGTACTCCTAAAATTTGCAACTTAAAAGAAATGCTTTATTATTACCTTGAACATCAAAAAGAAGTAATAACTAATAGAGTGAAGTACGACTTAAACAAGGCAGAAGAACGTATGCATATTGTTTATGGTTTATGTATTGCACTAGATAACATTGATGAAGTAATTGCAATTATTAAGGCAAGTAAAGAAAAGAATGAAGCAATGGTCAAACTAATGGAAAGATTTGGTTTGAGCGAAAAGCAATCTAATGCAATATTGGAAATGAGATTGCAAAGATTAACAGGATTAGAAGCGGACAAATTAAAGCAAGAACTTGAAGAATTAAAGGCATTAATTGCAGATTTGAAAGATATTTTAAATAATCCGCAAAGATTACTTTCAATTATTGAAACAGAAATTACTGAAATCAAAGAAAAGTACAAGGAAGAGAGAAAGAGCGAAATTTCTATCAACTTTGACGATATTGACATTGCAGATTTGATTGAAAAAGAAGATGTTATTATTTCACTTACAAATCAAGGCTATGTTAAGAGAACTGCTGTAAGCGAATACAGAACTCAAAGAAGAGGCGGTGTTGGAATTACAGCACACAAGACAAAGGAAGAAGATTTTGTTAAGTCAATGTTTGTATCAAATACGCACGATGATTTATTAATTTTCACTAATTTAGGTAAAGTTTATCAAATTAAAGCGTACGAAGTACCAGAAGCACAAAGACAAGCAAAAGGCAGAGCAATGGTTAATCTTCTAAACTTAATGCCAGAAGAAAGAGTAAATGCAATTATTAGAAGAAAAGAAGATGATACTGGTGCTTTACTGATGGCAACTCGTGGCGGATTAATTAAAAAGACAGACTTGAAAGAGTTTGAAAGCATAAGAAAAAATGGTAAGATTGCAATCACTTTAAGAGAAGGTGATGAACTGGTTGGCGTTGTTTTAACAAAGGGAGATGATAACATTTTAATTGGTGCTACAAGCGGAAAATGTATCAACTTTAATGTTAAAGATGTAAGGCAAAGTGGTAGGTCTTCACAAGGTGTTAAATCAATGAATCTTGTAAATAATGAACAAATAGTTGACTTGACAATTATTGAAGAAGGCAAACATATTTTAACTATTACAGAAAAAGGCTATGGAAAGAGAAGCGAAAGCAGTGAATATCGTGAGCAATCACGTGGCGGAAAGGGAACAAAGGCAGGCAAGTTTAATGAAAAGACAGGAAACCTTGTTTGTTTAAGAACTGTTAGCGAAGATGAAGACATTATTTTAATAACTGATAGTGGTGTTATTATTAGAACGCCAGCGAGTGATGTTAGAATTATAAGTCGTGCAACATCAGGCGTTAAGATTATGAGAGTTGCTGATGATGCGAAGATTGTTAGCGTTGGTATTGTAGAACACGAAGAAGAAGTTGAAGAGATGGAAGGCGAAGTTTCTACAAATGAAAATGCATTAGTTAATGCGAATGTTGATGGTGGTGATATGGCAGAAAACCAAGCGACAAATGAAAATTCTACTGATGCACTAAATGAAAGTGAAAACAATAATGCTACAATAAATAGTGATGCAAATATGAATAATACACAAAATGAAGATGATAATATTGATTTTGATGTAGAAAATGAACTAAAACCTGACGATGATGATTTGAATTAATTTGCCTAATTAGTGAAACATTAAATTGAAAATTTAGTTTGAAAAATTTGCATTTAAAAATTTCATAACTTATTAAAAAATTGATATTAAAACTAAATAAATAGATTACTTATAAAATAATTTAGTTTTAAACTATCAAACTTAAAAAATGGCTTGATTAATTTCAGGTCATTTTTTGATGTAAACGTTGCCTAATTCAATGCACAACTTGTTTTGGTGATTGAGTTAAATAGCACAAAATTTAATTTCATATCATTTTATCATTATATAGTTTCTATTTTGTAAATGCTTTGCTTTTTATTGAAACTAATAATTTTTCCCTTTAATAAATCTATTATTTAAATGTGCGGTAGGATTAGTTGTGCTTTTAAATTGCAGGATAAAGTTGTGGTAAAAAATAGCAATTAAGTTGAAAATCAGTATTGACAAGTTTGGCGAGTTGGGTTATAATAAAACTGATAAAAGTTTTTAAATTAAAGGGGAATTAAATTATGAAAAATAGAATTAAAAATAAAGCAGAATTAGAAAGTGTAAACAAAAATATTAACAAATTTGCTTTTGATGTTGATGGTACACTTGTTGATGACCATTTCAAACTAAATAAAGGGGTTTATGCTTTTATATATGAAATGCTATTAAAAGAAAAATGTCAATTTATGATTTGTACAGGTTCTAGTTATAATAAAGCATCAAAAGTTGTAAGTATGATTAAAGATGAAATAGTACAAAATTATAAAAATGGTGTTGAAGTTGCTAAACAATTTCAACCATCTATTGCTTGCTATGGTGGTTCAGTTATAGTAAAAAATAATAGAATAGTTAGAGATAAGCGTATTGAGAGAGTAGACTTTGATAAAATTGAGAAAATAGTTAATCAAATTGATGAAAAAGCAATCATATTGCTAAACAAAGAAGATGGAATGCATTACATTGAGCCTAAAATGATTTCAAAGGACAACTTAAAAATCAAGTTCCTTCAATTATTACAAGCAACAAAGGGCGAAGGTGGGTTTAACACTATTGGTGAAAGTGCAGAAGATTATTATAAATTGATAGATAATAATGAAATTGGTTCTCTTGAAATTTTATCTTTAAGTTCTAGCAAAAATAAAGCAATAACAAAGGCGTTGAGTGAAAGTATTGCTGATTTAACAATAAGTGCTGGTACTACAATTCAAGTTAGCAATGGTAGTAAGTTAGAAGCAATTAAAACTTGTTTGGGAGAAAATGTAAAAAAGGTACTTTATGTTGGTGATGGCTACAATGATATCCCAGCAATGCAAGAAGCAGGTATTTCATTTGCATTAGGTAAAAAAGTAAAAGTTTTAGAATCAGCAGATTTTGCAGTTGAAAATTTTGAAAATATAACTGTTGCATTTGTAGATAGTGATTACAAATTTATTACTTATAAGAGTGAAGTTGTTTTAAATGAAGCAAAGGAAGCAGAAGAAAAGAAGCGTGCTAAAAAAGAAAATAGCACAATTAAAAATGCAATTAGCAAAGTGAAAGGAAGTTTTAGTTCTAAAAAGCAAGAAGAAAGAGAAATGTAATAATGTGCAAGTTTGTGGTTATCAACTAATACTGATTTGCTATTTTGAAAGCAATAAATATTTAAAATTATAAAAAAATTAATAAAAGCGGTTTAACCGTTTTTTTTGTTAAATTTAGATAAAAGCATAAAATATCCGCTAAAAACACGCAAAAGTCAAGTATTTTTAATACTAAAAAATAATTAAAAATTTTTATTAAAAATAGTACCATTTTATTTTTTTTGTGCTATAATATTTTTGTCTGTTAATTAAATAGATAAAAAATAAATGGGGGACTAGAATATGAGAAAGAAAATTGCAACATTGTTATTGGCTTTTGTTTTTATATTTCCTTGTGCATTAATTTTCACTGCCTGTGGTGAAGATGACAAGGATAAAATTGTTGGTATTTCTGTTGAGTTAATCAATAATGATTATACTATGACAAATAATACTATTACAATTCCTTATGGTAGTAAAATAGAATTAGATGATACTGATTTTAAGGTAACTGCCGAAAAGAAAAATGGTGATACTTCTGTAATTAGTAAAAAGACTGAAACGCAGGATGGTTACACATTTGCATCTACAATTCCTAGTGATAATATAACTCCGCTAGGCGAATATAAGATTAGTTTTTCACACGAACAAGTTGAAGATGCTTATGAAATAGATGTTAATGTTGTTAAGGCTGATGTTGATATGACTGGCGTTGAATGGGATTACATAAGTGCATTTACTTATGATAAAACTGAAAAGGAAGTTCAAGTAACTGGATTACCAAGTGGGGTTACGGTTGATTATCAAGGAACAACCAATGCAACAAATGTGGGTGAATACACTGTAACTGCAATTTTCACTTATGAAGATACAGTTAACTATAATGCAATTCCTAATATGGTTTTAAATTGGGAAATTGAAAAGGCTGATATTGTTATATCAAGCGTTACAACTCAAACATTTACTTATGATGGCACTGTAAAGACAGCGACTATTACAAGTAACTTACCAGCAAATGTTGAAGCGACAATCACAGGCGAAACAACAGCAACTGATGCTGGAACTTATGACATTGTAGTTTCATTTGAATACACTGGTGCGGATAGTGCGAACTATAATGAAATAGAAGATTTAAATTGTCAATGGACAATTAATCCTGCTAAATTCACTAATGTGGGAACTGTTACATTAAGTCAAGATTATAATCTTGTTTACACAGGAACAGCACAAAGTGTTCAATTAGATTTAACAGGACTTGATACTGATAATGTTGCAGTAGTAGGCGTTACTGGACTTACTGGTACAAATGCTGGCACTTATGATGCGGTAGTTGAATTAAGATATATTGGTTCAAGTACAAATTATAATAGCGTTGATAACGTTATAGTTGAATGGGAAATTGCCAAAGCACCTTTAACTATTACAGCAAAAGATGCGACTATAACTTATGGTGATAATGCTATAAATGATGGTGTAAACTATGGCGTGTTTGCTAATGGTGAAACTGCAAGCGTGCTAAATGGTTCAATACAATATGATTATGATGGTTATGTTGTTGGAAGCAATGTTGGTCAATATGACATTAATATTAGCGGAGTTTCTGCTGATAACTATCAAATTAGTTTTGTTAGTGGAACTTTAACTGTTGAGAAAAAGGCACTAACTATTAAGGCTAATGATGCAACAATAGATTATAATACTGATGCAGTAAATAATGGTGTTGAACCAACAGGTTTAATTCCTAGTGATACTGTTGCAGAGTTAGGAACTTTACAATATAATTATGGTGGTTATGTTAAAGGTAGTGATGTAGGAAGTTATGAAATTACAGTATCTGGTTTAGATGAAACAAACTACGACATTACTTACATTCAAGGAACATTAACAGTTGAAAAAATTGATGTTAATGTTGATGTAACTGGCATAGCACTTATTGATAACGCACTTACTTATACTGGTTCAGAACTATCAGTTGAAGTAGATGAAAGCACACTTCCACAAGGGGTTAGTGTTACAAATCTTGTTATAAGAGATAAAACTCCTATTAATGTTGATACTTATGTTGCAGTTATTTATTTGCAATATGTTGATACAACTAACTATAATGCAATGGCTGAAATTGAAAGAGAATGGACTATTGAAAAGGCAACAGTTGGTTCATTTGATAATGTGAGCATTTCTGCATTAGAATTAACTTACAATGGTTTAGAACAAGAAGTTGAAGTTTTAAATATTCCAACAGGTGCAAAAATTGATACAATAACTGGCAACAAAGGTACTAATGTTGATGAATACATTGTTGAAGTTACATTTGTTTGTGCTGATACTGACAACTATAATAGTTTTGAAGCAGTTACAAAAGAATTTACTTGGAATATAACTTATGCTACATTAACTATTACAGCAAATGACAATGAAATTGCTTATGGTCAAGAAGCAAGTGATAATGGTTATGTTGTTTCAGGTTTAGTAAATAACGAAACTGAAAGCGTACTTGTAGGCACTATTGCTTACGCTTACAATTACAATTTAGGCGATGATGTTGGCACTTATGAAATTACTCCTTATGGCGTTACTGCTGACAACTATACAATTAATTTTGTAAATGGAACTTTAACGGTTGAAAAGGCAATTATAGATTTTGCTAATGTTGATTGGGTTAAAGCAAGTCCTTACGCATATAATGGCGAAGTAATTAAACCAACTTTAAATAGTGGTGCTGATAATATTCAAATTACTTATTCATATAAGCAAAATGGGGAAGATGCAGAACCTACTAATGTTGGTACTTATGTTGCACACGCTGAAATTGAATTAACAAATAATAATTATGAAATTATCAATTACAATGTAGTTGATTATGAATATGAAATTGTTGCACAAGAAGTGGATTGTTCTGCTATTGCTTGGACTACTACACTTGAAAGAACTTATAATGGTGAAGCATTTAAACCAGAAGTTGTAAATCTTCCAGAAGGTATTGTTGCAACTTACACATATTTTGCAAATAGTGGTGTTAGTATTGGTTCTACACAAGTAGATAATCCAATAGATGCTGGAAATTACATTGCTTATGTTGAAATAAATGCGGAAAATGCAAACTATGCAGTTTATAACTATACAGAATTAGCACCTGTTGAATTTGTTATAAACAAAGCAGAAATTGATGTTACTGGTTTAGATTGGGCAACAACAGCAAGCGAATTTGATTATTCTGCAACTGCTATTACTCCTGTTTTAAACAAGACTATTGATAATGTAGAAATTACTTATATTTATACTCAAAAACAATGGGTTGATAATGGTGATGGTTTAGAAGAGGTAGATGTTGAAGTATCTCCAATTAATGCTGGCGAATACAATGCAACAGCAACACTTGTCTTTGATGAAAGAAATTATGCTCTTATGGATAATGGGGATGAAGTTGGTTTTAATCAATTATTAAAGACATATAATATTAATCCAATTCAAGCAACTTTGGGTAATGTTGAATGGAATATTGCGACAGTTTTAAGCGGTTCTGATGATTTCGCTGAATATCATTATTCAACAGTAGAATATACTGGTAATGCTATTGAAATAAGCGTACAAGGCGATTTTGATATGTTTGATGTCGCTTATCAACTTGACTGGCAAGATGTTGATGCGGTTTCAATAACAAGCGCTAGTTCTTATACAATTTTTGCAACTTTCACTCTTAAAGAAAGTTATAGTCAAAATTATACTTTTGATGGTTATACTCTTGAATTATCATTAAATGTTACTGCAAATCCATTTGAAAGTATTGAAATTGATGGCGTAGCAATTTCTTATAGCGATTTTGCAAATCAAAATTATTTTGAATATGGTGCAGAAATTACATTTACATTAAAAGATGGTTACACTGCTTACGATAGTAGCGAAAGTGAAATTTCTTCAATTATTATAAGCGAAGAGGGAGCATCACTTGTTGTTAGAGATGGTGAAAATAGCGAAGTTTACTCAAAATATGATTTCTCACATTATTATATGGATGAAATCGTTGTTGGAACTGAAACTATTGAAAATTTATCTTCTATTTCAACTGAAATTTTGTTAGGTAAAGAGCAAACTTCATTTAATATTAATTTTGATGAAAAATATTTAACAAAATATGCTTCACAAATTACTTATGAAATTTGGTATGAAGAAGGAGAACCATCAAGAGGCGTTATTAGTCAAGTACCTTTTGTAATTGACAATGCTACTAATGTAACTTATGCTTATATTTATTTAGGAAGTGATGAGTCAACAAGAATTAATCTGCTTTCTATTGATGTTATTCAATTTTCACCTATCAAAGAAGTTACTTTAACTATGGTTAGATTTGATGATAGTGAAGGTACATATACTCAAACTTTAACATTAAGTCAATTAAATAGTTGTTCTTTGTCAAATGCAATTTTAGTTGATATTAATACAACTTTACTTGAAGGTTATGAAAATTGTTCAGTTAAATATTATATTGATAGTGAATATACTAATGAAGTAGATTTAACAAATATTTCAAATTTAAATAGTATTTATGTTGTTGTTTATGATGGCGAAAATGCTATTGAAACAAAAGAAATTTATACAAATTATTGTTTCTATGCAAATGGTACTTGGTTCTATGCAAACAACAATAGTTATAGATTTAGCGTAAGCGAAAATACATTTGCTATTGAAGTAAATGCAGTTAACGAAGATTTAGTTGTTACAAGTTTAATTAATGGTAGCGAATCTTTAACATTGAGTGAAGATATTACAAGTACAACTTTCACTTTATCTATTGTTTATAATGAAGTAACTTATACTTATTCAGTGCCTATTAAAATTGTAAAATCACTTAATGTTGCTGACTGTATAACCGAAGATGCTTTATATAACGGGGCATATTTAACAAATTCTTCAACAAATACGCAATATTATATTGATACATATAATAATTCAATAAGTTTATATTCATATTATGATGCTTCTAATATTAAAACATTTGAAGAAGAATTTGATAATTTAGACTTCCCAGTAGTTGAAGGTTATGTAGTTAGTAATAAAGAATTAGTTGCAATAGATGGAGATGTTTACTTAAAGTTAACTATTTCTAGTGATGCACAAACTTATGATTTAACAAATAGTAGTTACGATATTTATATTTTACTAGAATTTAATGGTAGTTACGATAGTGATACATCTGGCGAAATTAGAGTGTTTAGTACTATCAATGGTTCAACTAGTATTGATAACAATGCGACTACAATTAGCATTGATATTTCAACAGAAAGTCTTGATATTACTTTAAACAATTATTATGCAACTGCGGTTATTACTGATGCTCAAAATATTTTAGCAAAGACTGAAAATGGTTATTTATCTGGAACTTATAGTTTCACTGCTACTGGAACATATTATCTTGTAATAATGGCAACGGATGGCACTACAAAGACTTATACAATTAATGTTACTGGTGAAATTATTCCTCTTCTTGAAGTTGTAGTTGGTGATATTACATTAACTCAAACAATGGGTCAAAATGGTCCAACAGAAGGCGACTTTAACTGGGAACAACAAACTCAAACAGAGTTAAGTTTTATTGCTTTATTAGGAAGTGATGCACAATCACTAATTGCTGAAAATAAAGTTACAATTACAAGCGTTCGTTCTTCAATGCTTTCAACTGCAACACTTTATGACCAAAGTGGAGTAGAAATTACAAATCCTGAAAACTTTGTTTTGACAGTGCAAGGCGATGCAAATAATCCGTTTGTAATGTTCTATGCGGTTGCAACAGTTCAAGGATATACAAGTACTACATATATTTACTTATATCTTTGTGATGAACTTCCAGCACAAAAGGCTATTGAAGTTGTTTATGGTCAAACTACTTTAACATCTGTTTTAGATGCTGAAACTGGTATGACATCTGGCGACTTTGAATTAAATATGTTGGGTCAAACAGAAATGTTGTTTATTGGCTATTTAGGTGCTTTTGAAGAACCTATTCCACAAACTATAACACTAGATAGCATTTATTGTATGTATTCTGGTGATATGGTTGACAATATTTCAAATACTCCATTTACAAACTTAACTAATGTAGTTCTTCAAGTTGGAAATATTGAAAATGATACTGTACCTTGCGTTTCTTATAGCATTGTAATGGAAATCCAAAGTCAAACAATTACTATTAATGTTGTATTATATTTAGCAGATAAAGCCGAAATAACTTATCCTGTTACAGTGCAAATTGGCGAAAATTCATTAGATTTACAATGTAATGTTATGAGTATGGATTTTGGCGATTTCACAATGGATATGACAAATGGATTCCTATATGCTACTCTTGATAGTAGTGTACAAACTGCATCTAGTGTTTCTATTACTTTAAGTGAAGCATATACTGATTATAGTTATATGGTTTTAATTGGTGATGCTTATGAAAACTATGTACAACAAGTTGAAGTTAATCACGTTTATAATTCAGCGTATATAGAAGCATTAATTCAAGTTGGAACACAAGCATTCAAGGCTACTGAAAACAATTTAACAATGAATATTCCTATTACATTTGTAGATGGTCTTGCTTACTTTGATATTGCAGTAGAAGGCTTTGTTGGTTATTTACCTCAAAATAGCGTTTATGATGTTACTTTTGTAAGAGTTTATCTTGTAATTGATGGCGTTGGCGAACTTCCAAGTGGAGATGGTTCTGTAAGTGCCGTTATGTACGATGTTTCATTTACTATTGAAGGTAAAGAAGTAAGTTCAGCGGAAAATGACTCATTTACTGATGGCTCTGGTAATGTTTACATAGAATCACAAATGAATTATACTAATTTAGTTGAAAGTGGTGTTATTGTAAATAATATGCTAACTCTTGAATCAGTTACTAATAATACTTCTCTTTACTTATTTACAAAAGTTTATGATGAAGAAAATCAACAAAGTGTATATAATCAAGTAGTTAATGGTGGTTATCTATATTTAAGCATAGTAAATCATAACGATTATGGAGTGGTTGCTTCTGTATTGCTTTATGATTCTTTGGAAGTAGACAATGATTCGCAACCAGTTTCTACGATTTATATTCTTTTTGCGGATGGTGATGGTTCAGTAGCAGAAGGAACAGTAGTGTTAGCTGTTATGAGTGGCGAACTAGAATTAACACTTTCAGAAGATATGACAGGTACAATTAGTATTGATATGGAAAACCAATGTTATTATGCTTATCTTGGTGCTGATGCTTATGTGGATGGTGCAACTGAATTTACTCTTGATGCTTTCTATATGATTCAAACAACTTCTGTTACTGATGCATTTAATGCTGAAAATGTAATTACTCTGACAGATGATATGGCAAGCAATATTACTTTATCTATTGGTGAACACAATGGTATGAAGTGTGTTGCAATAGAGATGATGGAAGGAGTTAATCTATACTTGTATCTAGCAGATGCATTACAAGGCTAAATGACAAATAAATTAAGTTCAACTTAAAATTTTAGGTTGGACTTTTTTTATCTTCATTTTATTTTAAAATGCGGACAATGTTGCAGAAAAAAATTATTAAAATCTTATTGCAATTTGAACAAGTTTGCATTTATAAAAAATGATAAAATTTTATTTTCTTTAAATTAATAAAGCAGTTTGATATTAATTAAATCAAGTTGAATAATCTGTTGTTTTTAAGCCTTGAAATATTTAAAATTTAATATAAAAAATTTATAAACTTTTTTTAAAAATAGATATTGACAACGAAAGCGGGGAAGGTTATAATATAATTGAATTAAGTGTAAAAACAAAGGAGTACAATATGAAAGGTAGAATAAACAATCAATTTGCTATTGATGGTACACATGTGGATGACCGTCTTCTCAAACCAAAAAAATGGGCTGTTGAATTTGCTCATCATGTGGAGTACGATAGAAGAATAAACAATCAAGAAGAATTACGAAAGGTAAATAAAAATGTAAAAAAGTTTGCTTTTGATGTTGATGGTACACTTGTGGATGACCATTTCAAACTAAATAAAGGGGTTGTTGAATTTATTTATCATATATTGAAAAATGATGAAATAAATGATACTAAATCTCAATTTATGATTTGTACAGGTGCTAGTTATGCAAAAGCAAATAAAGTTATTAAAATGATAAATGAAGAAATTGCAGAAAAATTTGATGGCAAAGTAGCAGAGTTTAAGCCAGACATTACTTGCTATGGTGGTTCACTTGTAGTTAAAGATGGTCAAATTATTAGAGATAGGCGTATTGATAGAAATCATTTTAATGAAATAGCAAGTATTGTGCGTAGGATTGATGAAAATGCAATCATATTACTTAATATGGAAGATGGGATGCATTTTATTAAACCAAAAACGATTTCAAAAGATAAGGTTAAAATAAAAGTTCTTCAATTATTGCAATCAACAAAAGGCGAGGGTGGTTTTACTACTATTGGTGAAGAAAAGGGAGATTATCATTGGTTAATAAATAAAAATGATGTTTATTCACTTGAAATTTTATCATTAAGTTCTACTAAAAATAAGCAAATAACAAAGGAATTAAGCGAGTTAGTTGTAGGTGTAACAATAAGTGCAGGTACTACAATTCAAGTTAGTAATGGTAGCAAGTTAAAAGCTATTAAATCTTGTATGGGGAAAGATACTAGCAATCTACTTTATGTTGGCGATGGTTACAATGATATTCCAGCAATGCAAGAAGCAGGTATTTCATTTGCATTAGGTAATAAAGTAAAGGTTTTGGAATCAGCAGATTTTGCAGTAGAAGATTTTGATGATATTTATAATGCATTTAATAATAATGACTATTCACTGATTAAAAATAAGAGTGAAAGTGTTTTAAAAGGTGCGAAAGAAGCAGAAGAGAAAAAGCGTGCTAAAAAAGAAAGAGGCACAATAAATAATGCAATTTATTCAGTAAAAGAAAAATTACACTCTAAAAAAGATGAAGAAAGAGAAATGTAAATAAAATAAGAAGTTCAACTTAAAAACAAAATTTAAGTTGGGCTTTTTTTATCTTCATTTTATTTTAAAATGCGGACAATGTTGCAGTACAAAAATTATTAAAATCTTATTGCAATTTGAACAAGTTTGCATTTATAAAAATGATAAAATATTATTTTCTTAAAATTAATAATTCAGTTTGATATTAATTAAAGTAAGTTGAATAATCAGTTGTTTTTAACCCCAAAAAATTAAATATAAAAATTCGCAAAAGTGCTTAAAACGCTTGACAAAAGGCGGGGGGGGGTTGATATAATAATATTGCTATTATTAGTACATAAGGAGATATAATAATGAAAAACACAAGAACAAATGTTAAACAACTAATTACATCAGTTAGTCTTTTACTAGCACTATTAGTGATTTCTTTATCACTTACTGGCTGTTTGGATTCAAACACTGAAAATAAATTATCAAAAGTACAATATTCGGAAGCATTTTCGGCAGTTAGTTTAGTGTTTGATAGTGCAATAGACGATTTTATGGCTGAATCTGTTAATTTAAATGCTATTGATTTGTCTATCCCTGACTCTCACTTCACTAGCGATATGAGTGCTTGGCGTGATGATTTCGCTATGACTGCTTTACCTTCATTAGTTTATGGTTATGCATTTTCACTTTCTTTTGCTGAATTAAATATTGATGAAGAACACGAAAAAAATGCTATTATTTCAGGTACTGTGAGTGGTACAGAAATGTCTGCTACAAATATGAATATAAAAATGCAAACAACTGATAAAGATGGTATTATCTATGGTTCTGCTACTTTAACTACTGCTGGTAATACAACTTATGATGCTTATATTACATATTCAATTGATTATGATTTTGAAAATAGTACAATTAATGAGTTTAAATATGTTTTCTATGGTAATTCTGCAACTGTTAGTAATAGTATTGCTAATATGTTGAAATATTCACCTGAAACATCTTTAATGGGTCTTACTTCTCAAAGTCCTAAATACAATACATTAAAAGTAAATCTTAAAAATGAAGCAGATAAATTTATAGATAAAACTACTGATGAAACTGGTTATGATTTTTCAGGCTCATTCGCACAAGCAGCAGGAGCAGTAGGTAACGGTTAATAAAAATTTAGCAACTAATAAGTTGTAACTAAAAAATTCAAAAAATGACTTGATTAATTTCAAGTTGTTTTTTTAGCCCCTTGACATAATATGGAGTTTTTGATAAAATAGGCTTGTAATTACAATTAGGGAGTTTTATAATGAAAAATAGTGGTAAGTTTGTATTTGATTTAGATGGTACACTTATTGATAATAGGGGCAGGCTTTTTGATGGCGTTGCAGAGTTTTTCTATTATGCTATTATTACTTATAAAGAACCAAAATTTATGATTTGTACAGGTAATTCAGTAGAAAAGGCAAGGCAAACTATTGTTAAAATTAACAAAGAACTTGCAAAAAATTATCATTATAAAAGTGGCATAAAATTTTATATTTCTGCTTTTTCAGGAACTGTTATTTATGATGAAAATGGCAACATAATAAAAAATAATACAATAAATAATGATAGATTTTTGCAGATTGAAACAACTGTTAAAGATATAACAAACAATTCTTATATTTTCCTATGTTGTAAAGATGGAATTTACTATCTACCGCCTAAAACATTTTCAAAGCAAAATTTACAAGCACAAATTTTGAAACTTGCACAAAAAATAAATCCATCATGCGATTATAATATTGAGCCTATAAAAAGCGAAGAATATTACAAATTAGTAAATTTAGGGAAAGTACATTCATTAAAAGTTTTGTCTTTGGACAAGCAAAAAAAGAAAGAAATATTTAAGACCCTTAATGGTGGGTTTTATGGTCTTAGTGTTAATGATGGATTTGTAATAGAAGTTAGTGCTGGTAGTAAGTTATCTGCAATAAATAGTATTTTTGGTTATGATTTATGTGATGTTGTTTATATGGGCAATGATTTTAACGATATTGAACCTATGCAAGCGTGCGGTAAATCGTTTGCATTTGGTAATAATGAAGAAGTTAAAAAATCAGCCACTTATGCTTTAAATCAATTTGCAGAAGTTAATGAAATTATATTTAATAAGCAATCAACAAAAGGAAGAAATAAACAAAACAAAAAATTATGTGATGCTGAAAAATAATAGTTAATTTTTAAATAATTTAGTAATAAAATTCTACATAAAAAACAAAAATTTTATAGTTGATTCGTGCATTAATTGTCAATACTTTTTAGACAAAGGGTATTGACTTTTTTTGCTGTTATGTTATAATATTTGTGAAAGTATAAAATGAATAATTTTAACTTTTGAAACAAAATTTTATTGAAGTTTAGGAGTTCTAAAATGGAAAAAGCAATTTTAAAACAAAACAGAGAAAGAATCGTTCAAAGAGAAGTATTTTCAAGTAAATTCAAAACTTTAAGTAGTATTGCCGGTAGTAATCTTGCAACTTGCTTTGCTCTATTTAAAATGGCATTTTATGATGTTAAGAGTCAAGAAGCATTACTTGAATGTAAAGGTTTAAAAGTTAGACCTAGTGGCAAAAGAGTTAAGTATAACGCATATTTAGACTATATTACAGCAGAAGAATTAAAGTACTTAAACAAAGGTTTAGATGAAATCCTAAATAAAGTTGGTAAAGAAAACAGCGAATTTAGCGGTTTCCCATTTATCTATAATGAAATTATAGAAATTGGTAAAAATTTAAGATATGATTTCTTTGATGAGTTTGGCATTTTACCAGAAGCAGTAGAACCAGAAGAAACTAGTGTTAAGCAAGCGAAAAAATGTCTTGCTCAAACTCATTTCAATAACAAGTTCACTGCCAAGAAGGAAGAAACTATTACTCGTGTTGAATTAGACAATGTTATGGGTCGTTGCAGAATGGCAACAACTAATTTAGTTGTTTATAAAAGAGAGCAATAAAATTTGATGATTTTTAGCATTTTGTTAAAAGTCAAAAATAAAGTCAATGGAAGTAAATTTCTATTGATTTTATTTTTATTTTAAGTATACTAGTAATAGAAAATTTAATTTATTGTTTGAAATTCTTTTTGCTTTAAATTGTTAAGTATAATTAGTTGATAGATTAGCAAATTTGATTTTACAATATTTTTTAATAAATAATCACTATAAAAAAGGTGGGAGCAAATGAAAGTACTATCGCCAGCGGGCAGTTTAGAAAATTTTTATTCAGCACTAAATAACGGTGCAGATGAAATTTATATGGGAATTAATGCTTTTAATGCAAGGGCAAAAGCGGAAAGCATTAATTTTGAAAATTTAAAAAATGCAATAATAGATGCACATATTTTAGGGGTGCAAGTTTTCTGCACTCTTAACACTTTGATTTTTGAAGATGAAATGGAAAATGTTGTTGAAGCCATAAAAAAAGCAACTAGTTTAGGTTTTGATGCTTTTATCGTTCAAGATTTAGCAGTAGTAGCATTAATTAAGCAAATAAATAAAAATGCAGTTATCCATTTGAGTACGCAATTAGGAATTCACAATAGTTTTGGTGCTATATTAGCGGAAAAATTGGGTGCTTCAAGAATTGTACTTTCTCGTGAGGCAAGCATTGAAGATATTAAGGCAATCAAAAGGGCTGTTCCTAATATGGAAATTGAATATTTTGTTCAAGGTGCTTTATGCGTTGCATTTTCTGGAAATTGCTATTTAAGTAATAGACTACTAGGAAGGAGCGGTAATAGGGGGGAATGTTCTCAACTTTGCAGATTGCCGTACATTGCAAAGTTTGGTAATGAAACAAAGGATAAAGCGTACTATTTATCTCCTGCCGACCTTTGCCTTGTTAATCATTTGAAAGAATTGAAAGATGCTGGCGTTACTTCGCTAAAAATTGAGGGTAGATTAAGGCGTGCAAGTTTTGTAGGTGTTGCTACTAGTTTTTATAGAAAAGCGGTTGATAGATTAAATGAAAAAACGCAAATAAAAGAAATTTGCAATAATTGTGATGTTATTAAAGGTGGCAATGTATCAATAGATAATAATAAAAACAAAGTCATAAATTTATATGATGATAAAGATTTACAAGATTTAAAAACTGCTTTTAATCGTGGCGACTATTTAAAAAATGCTTATATAAATGAAAGTCAATTTGATGACATTATTTATAAGAATATTCAAAATCACATTGGCATTAAAATTGGAAAAGTAGTAAAAAGCGAAAAGTTTAAAGATATCAATAAAATAACATTACTCCTTAATAAAGAAATTGGCAAAAATGATGGCTTAAAGATTTTAAGGAATGGAAAGGAAATAACTTCGCTAGGGGTTGGCAACGTTGAAAAAAATGGCAATGAAACAATAATTTATAGCAAGCAAAAGTTAATGTCAAATGATGAAGTTAGGCTTATTCACAGTGCAAGTTTAGAAGAAAAAGTGCTTTCTAATAAAAGAACCTGTCCGCTTGAATTGATTGCAGAATTTAAGGAAGGGCAAAAGGCAAAATTAATTGCAAAAATTGAAACTTTGGATTTGTCTTTTAAAGTTGAATCTAGCGATGTTTTGGAAAAAGCAAAAACAAGTGCAATAACAAAGGAAGATATTATAAATAGTTTAACAAAACTAAATGCTCCTATATTTAGTATTGCTAATATATCAATTACACTAGATAATGTATTTATTGCAAAATCTGTCCTTAATAATTTAAGGCGTGAACTTATAAGTGAAATAAGAAAACATTTTGAAAATAGTGATTCAAGTCAATTTGATAATAAGCAAATCTTATCTAATGCCATAATAGATTTGCAAAGTGAAAATACTGCTAATTTAAAAGAAAATGTTGACAATGAATTAAAAACAAATTACACAAATCAAAACAAAATTAAAACATTAAAGTTGGTTAGGGATTTGAAAGGGGAAAATCAAAATGTTGCATATTTTCCTAATGAATTTTTGTCAAATGAAACTAAACTGCAAATTAATGAGTTTTTAACTAATACAAATGAAAATCTGCATTTATTTTTACCGCCGTTTATCACTGACAAGGATTTAAACTTGATTTATAATTTTATTAGTCAGTTTGATAAAAAAAGAATTGTCATTTTGGCAAATAATATTGGACAAATGTACTTTGCGAAAGAGTTTCAAGTAATTGCTTGTGATTTTTGCAATATTACAAATAGTTTGTCTTGTGCTTATTATAAAAAATTAGGTGCAAGTGGCATTTGTTGCGGTTATGAATTTAAAGATAGTAAAAATGTAGGATTTGATTTTGATGTGCAAATTAAAAATAATAATATTTTATGCTTTTTATCGCATTGTCCTTATAAAACGATAACAAATACAAAATGCAAATCTTGTGCTTTTAATGACAAATTATCTTATATTGGCGAACAAGGCATTGAATATAAAGTTGGAAGATATAAAGTTTCAAGATGCTATTTCTATTTAAGTAAATAATTTAAAATGAATTAAGTAAAGATAAATTTTTGCAATTTTATAGTTAAAAATTTTAGTAGATTAATTTTACATATTTTATCAATTTATTTGACTTTTATATTTATTATGCTATAATTGTAGTGGTTAGAGTGGGAACACTTCTGCCAAATATGACATATATATTTAAGTCAATTAAATGAAAGGGTTTTAAATGAAATTAGTAAAAAGTAATAATGATGGGGAGCAGTCCACGACGGTAAATTGTTCTTCTTGTTCTAGGATTGTAGAACGAAAAACCAAAGGCTTTCTTACGCTAAATGAGTACAATGACTTTTTAAAAACTAATGATGAAATTAAGTTTTGCGAAATGAAAAAAAGAAAACTTGAAGCAAAGGCTAGTTTTGATGATGATACACTAATAAAGCAAGCACTTGCATTTACTGGCGTTTATTCTGCTTTATCAATAGGATTAAGTTATGCAACTAATCTTTTAACTGAATTTGCACCGTTTTTTGTTGTTCCAGCATTTGCTTTGGGTTTAATGTCAACTGTTTCACTTGATAGTTTTAAAAATAAATATTATTCAAATCAAGTAGAAAAATATGAACAGAAGCAAAACGACTTAAAAGAAAAGCAAAAAGATTTTTACATAAATAAGTTGGAAGAAAGTTTTTATAAATTGCTTTAATAAAAATAACTTGTAGCATTGTGCTGTAAGTTTTTTTAAAGTTTTTAAGCATTATCATTTTAATTAAATCTTTGTAATTTTTAAAGATAAGCATTATTTAATCTTATTCAAATATTATCTATTTGCATTTTTTATGAAAATTAAATTTAATAAAATTGTCAAAAAGTATTGCTTTTTAGTTTAAGATTTGATATAATAATCTAAGATTTTTTTAGTTGAACTAATTAAATCCTTGCACGAGTCAGTGCCAAAGTCCAAAAGGAGGTTAATTAATATGAGAAAGTATGAATGCTTATATATCATAGCACCAGAAGTTAGTGAAGAAGATAGAGATGCTGTTATTGCTAAATTTAGCGACTTCGTTACAAAGAATGGTGGTAAGGTTGAAAGTGTTTCAAAAGTTGGTCTTAAAAAACTTGCTTATCCTATCAAGTTTAAGAAAGAAGGTTTTTATGTGCTAATGAATTATGAAGCAGAAGGCAACCTTCCAAAAGATATGGAAAAGTTAATGAACATTACTGAAAGCGTTTTGCGTAGTATGTCAATCGCTAAATAAGTAGTTTAAGGCAATATCATTATGCGTGCTAAAAATAGCAAATTATTTTGTTAGAATAAAGTAAGCGTAAACTAAATAGGTAAAGGAAATTAAAGGTGAAAGAATATGAATAGAGTAATTTTAATTGGTAACTTAACTAGGGACCCTGAATGCAATGAAACAATGAATGGCGTTATGATGTGCAGATTTTCTATTGCGGTTAGTAGAAAGTACAAAAATAATGAAGGTGGTTATGATGCTGACTTTATTAATTGTGTTGCTTGGAGAAATAATGCTGAATTTGCATCTAAATATGCCAAGAAAGGTACAAAGGTAGGAGTAGTGGGAACTCTACAAACTCGTACTTATGATGCCGAAGATGGTACAAAGCGTTATTCAACTGATGTTGTAGTTGATGAGTTTGAAATATTAACTCCTAAAAATGCAAGTGGCGATGATGATGGGGTAAGAAGAGAACCAATTTCTGATTTACAACCTATTGATGATGATAGTTTGCCATTTTAATTAAATAAAGATTATTGCAAATTATAAAAATTTATAAAGGAGAGATAAAATGGAAAACAAGACAGAAGAAGTAGTAGTTGAAAAGAAAGAAACTATGGAAAATGTTATGGAACAAGCAGATAAAGAAGTTACAGAAACTAAAAAGTTTATTAAGCGTCAACAAAAGAGAAAAGTTTGTTTATTCTGTGTAGAAGGCAACAAAGAAATTGATTACAAAGATGTTGCTAAATTAAAGAAGTTTATGACTGAAAAAGGCAAGATTATTCCTGCTAGACAATCTAATCTTTGTGCTAAACACCAAAGAGAAGTTGCAAGAGCAATTAAACGTGCTAGATATATGGCTTTATTACCATATTCAGCGGACTAATTTTAACAAGGTAGTGATTATTAATCACTACTTTTTTTATGCCATTTTATTTGAAATGGGGCTAAAAATTTTAAAAAAGCAAAATGATAATTAATTATAAACTATAAGAAGTAAACATTTTAACAAGTAAAATGTTTGTTGCTAACGCATCTGCTACTGCTAACGCATTAGCACTTCTTATAGTTTGAAACTTCGTCAGTCGGTCAAATGCGAATGCGAGCACTCCCGCTCTCCTGACTTCCTCGTTATAAACTATTTTCTAATTTGCGGTTACTTTCTATAATATAAACTATGAGAAGTAGTTGTAATAAATAAATTTATCACAACAAAAATCATACGATTTTCAAAGAAAAAATAAATTTTTCTTTGCTTCTCGTTTGAAATATCATCAGTTATTAGAAAATGGAACTACGTTCTGCTTTCTTTTTACTTCCTATATTATAATAATTTGTAAAATTAATTTCAAATCAATTTGCAAAAATATTATTTTGTGATAAAATAAAATTATGATAAAAGAATATAATGTTAAAGATGACTTTCCGCCTGTTGATGTTGCAGTAGCAAATGTGGAAAGTGAAATAGAAGTTAATAAAAAGTTTGGCGATAATATTATAAAAATTATTCACGGTTATGGCAGTCATGGGGTTGGTGGTGCTATTAGATTAGCATTAAGAGAAAGATTAAAGGAATTAAAGCAAAAACACATTATTGTTGACTATATTATTGGCGAAAGATTTACTACAACGCTTGTAAATAATTTAAAAATTAATAGCAACTTAAAAGCGGAATTATTATTAGATTACAATATTAATTCCTTTAATAGCGGAATTACAATCATAATTATTAAAGACAAAAAATAGTTATAATCAGGTTTAGCCTAAAATTTTAGGTTTGATAATTAAAAATAATAGTTAATAGCATTGTAATTTTTTAAAGTTTTTATAATTTTTCTAATGCAATTCATTTAGTATATAATAAATTAAAAAGGTAAAGCAATGATAAAAATTGAAAATGTTTCAAAAACATATTTAGGCAAACAAGAAAAGGCTTTGGCTGATATTAATCTAACAATCAATAAAGGCGAAGTGTTTGGTCTTGTTGGTCCTAATGGTGCAGGGAAAAGCACGCTTATTAAATTAATTGTTGGAATGTTAAATTTAGATGAAGGCGATATAAAGGTAAATGGTCATTCAATAAAAAGTGAAACTGTTACAGCAAAAATGAGTATAGGTTTTGTGTCTGATAATCACAGTATTTATGATAAATTAAGCGGAATGGAATTTTTGCTTTTTGTTGCTAATATTTATGAAGTCAGCAGTGAAGTTGCAAAGGCTGAAATTGAAAGATTGGTTGAATTATTTGAACTGCAAAATGCAATTAATGATTCTATTTCATCATATTCGCACGGTATGCGACAAAAGATTTGCATCATAGCATCACTTCTACATAGTCCAAAAGTTTGGGTACTTGATGAACCACTAACTGGACTTGACCCAAAAGGCACTTACAATTTGAAGCAAATTATTAAAAGAGAAAGTGAGAAGGGGACAACAGTTGTTTTTAGTTCGCATTTACTTGAAATGGTTGAAAAGTTATGCGATAGAATTGCAATAATTGACAAAGGCAAGGTTGTTGCAATGGGTAAGATTGATGATATTAAGGCAAATAGTAACGAAAATTTAGAAAGCATCTTTTTAAGTATTACATCTAATAAAGATAATCAAAACGAAAATCAAGAGTTGACAGAAAGTAATAAAAAGGTGAATGCTAATGAATAAGTTTTTATTACTTTTTAAAAATTACTTAAAAATGGATTTTAGGGCAACAAAAAATGGGAAACCACTTTCAAAAGGTACAAAAATTTTGTATGCTTGTTGCTATTTATATTTAGTAATTATTCTTGCTGTAATATCTTATTCTTTATCTAGTACGTACGCGCCTGCATTTACAGATGCTAGTCTAGTGGCAGAGTTTTTTTGTGTTGTGTTTACAATGTCGCAAATTGTAATGCTAGTCTTTGGTTTTGTACTTTTTATAGGTCGCCTTTACGCATCAAATGATAATGACATAATAGGTTATATGCCACTTTCTGAAAATCAAATTTTCTGGGCTAAATTTATGGCAACTTATGTTTGGTTGTTTGTGATTAATGCAATTATTTTGATTAGTGCTTTTATTGGGTACGCTATAAGTTGTGGTTTTGGCTTTTTATTAGTGATTTGCTTAATTTTAAGTTTAATAATTGCTCCAATTTTTCCTATGCTTTTAGCAAGTATTATAACTACTATTATAATGCCTTTTTATAATGCATTAAAAAAGAATAAAATAATTTTGTCAGTTGTTTGTATTGCTCTTATTTGCATCGCTTTATATTTCTATTTTCAAATGATAGGTTCTAATCTTATTGCTTTTGATGGCGAACAAATTGTGCTTTCAAATACTGCAATTTCAGCAATAAATCTACTAGCGGACATTTTGTTCTTCAACACAATTTTAGGTGAGATAGTTATTGCCGGATTTACTTTTGTTGATTTTATAATTCTAATTGTTAGTTATGCTTTATTGATTTCTATTAATGTTTTAATTGCAAAATTTGTAATGCGTAAAGCAACTAGAAATTCTTATGAAGAAAGTAATACTGAAATTAATAATCAAGTTAAATTAGGAGCATCAATTAATAAAACAGTATTGAAAAAGGAATTTTTATCTATTGTTAGATTTCCTTCTCTTATGATTTATTGTTCTGCTAACTTGATATTACCGCCATTACTTATTTTGTTTTCTAATCAGATTTTTGTTGGTTTAGATTATCTAATGCCTTACATTGTTTTTATGATTATGACTTTTTTGGGTAGTAGTTTACAAATGTTCGCACTTTCATCTTTTACAAGAGAGAGGGAGCAATTCCATTTTACTAAAACTTTGCCAATTTCTTTCAAAGAGTTAGCAAACATAAAGGTAAAAGTCGCATTAATTGTAAATGTTGTTTCTCAAATCTTATCAATAATTGCTTGTATGTTTGTAATGTCAATGACTTTCTATATGTACATTGTAGTATTTGTTCTTTCTTTCATTGTATCTACTGCAATTAGTTATTTAGATGTATTATTTGATGCTAAAAATCCTAAACTTAACTGGGAAAGCATTTACACTGCAATGCAAAATAACATTAATAGCGTTAAATCTTTGGCAATTAGTAGTTTGTTTTTATTAGTGTTTGGCTTGTGTTTTGTAATCTGCTACTTTGCATTAAGTACAATTTATGCTGACTTAATTGTTTGGGGAGTTGGATATTTATTAGGAATTGCGCTTTTAATAATTGCCAACAAAACATATAACAAAAATATTGAAAAGTATATTAAAGAAATAGAGTAAAATTTATTTCTTTTTTATTTAAATTATTGTATAATACTTTTAAGTGGCTAGTTATTTAGATAATAATTTTTGCTTGTTAAAATTTTAATTTCTTTTTCCTTTAAGCGAAAGATGGCAACTATGTTTTTATTTGGAATTAATAATTAGTCAAATATAATATTAAGGATAATTTATGGCAAAAGTACAATATGATAAAATAGCATTAAATAATGAATTGAATAGAATTAATGCTTTGATTGAAAATTTAAATATATTTGAGCAACATTTAGTATTGCAAACATTATATGAAAGAGTAGAACCAGATGAAAATAATTCACTTAAAACTAATATTATGCGACTTAAAATAACGCAAGGCAAGTCTTTAAAGTTGGTTGATACTGTGATGAAAAATGGGCAAAGGGTCGTTTATGAATTCATTGCTTATAATGAATCAAAGTATGGTTTTCTTATTGCAATAACTGCGTTTTTAAAGGAAGAACCTTATCCTGTAATTATGGATATTTTTGACTTTCGTAAAGACTTTAATTATTTAGATAATGTTGACAATAACTTAAATTAATTGAAAAGCATAAATTTTCCGTCAAGGTTGATTTATGCTTTTTGCTTAATACTAAAAAATAGAAAATGTCAAAATTTGGTATATTTAAACCACTTAATTGGTAAAATATAGTATGAATAAAAAATGTTTTGCCTTTGTTTTTATTTTGCTTTTAGCAGTAACATTTTTAAGTATGACTTACTTACTTTTAAATATTATTTATCCATTAAAATATATTAGCATTATTAAAAATTATTGTAATGAATTTAATGTTGAAGAAGATTTAGTGCTATCTATGATTAAGGCTGAAAGTAACTTTGATGTAAATGCAATTTCTTATGTAGGTGCTGTTGGGTTGATGCAATTAATGCCAGCGACTGCATCTTTTATTGCTGAAAAAATAGGTTTGCTAAATGATAAAATTGATTTATATGATGCTGAAACAAATATTTTGTTAGGCGTTGCTTATATTAGTTATTTACAGAATAAATTTGAAAATCAAGATGCCTTGATATGTGCTTACAATGCAGGGGAAGGAGAAGTTGCAACTTGGTTAAATGAGCAAGGAGAATTGAAGGAAATAAAATTTGAAGAAACGCAAAATTATCTAAATAAAGTTAAACAAGCAAAAATAGTTTACAAAGAAAAATTAAAATATTTATAAAAAAATGTCATAACAGTGTTCGTTTTTCAAAATGTTGTGATATAATATATTTGCACGAAAGTAAAAGTGGTGGTTATCTTTTAATTATAAATAGAATAAGTTTGCAGAACAAGTGCTAAATGTGATAGAGTATTTGTAATGCTTAATTTAAATGACAAACAATAATATTTTGTTTGTCGTTTTTGAATATTTAATTTTAATTATTTAAAATTAAACCTATTGTGATGAAAAATTTTTACATATTTTATAAGGAACTTTTATTTGCGTGTAGAATAATAAAGTGGGGAAGAATAAAACAAACGTTTGAATAAGGCAAATAAAAAAGAAAACCAAACAAGTGGTTTTCTTTATAAATTTATTAGGTTTATGCAAATTATTAAGTTGTGTATTTTGTATTCACGTTCAACATTTAGCATTATGAATTTCTGCTTTGCTTTATTCATTTTCAATAGTGCTTAATCTTTCTTCAAGTTTTCTTTGCTTTATAAATTTAGTAATAAATATTGCAACTATTACAATAAGAGCGATTGATATAAAGAATAGTATTATTCCTAATTGAATATGATGCGTAATGGTTTCCAAAACTACAAATTTAGTTTCAACATAACAACTAATTTGTTCGTGATTTTCATTTTCATATACAATTTTTGTGTATTCATTTTCAATATTGTAATCACTTGAAAGAACAAATATTTTTGTATTGTCTGCTAGGTAAGTGCCAGTTTCTTCATATATTTCGCCATTTTTTGTAAATATTTCAATTTTATCACTTTCAAGCACTAATGATAAATGTGCGTTTGGCTGGAAAGTTTCTTGATAAACATCAAGCGTTGAGTTCATTGCGTTAAATAACTTCATATAACCAAGCGAACCATCTTCTAATCTTATGCAATAATATCCGCTGTTTGCATTGTCTTTATAATTGCAAGCATAACCAACTACATCAAACAAATCATTTTGTAGGGCATAATTTGATAGTTTCAAATTGTCGCCATTTTCAAATGATAGGCTAGTTGGCAATTTGTAAATATAAGCGTATGCTGTAACAACTTTTATTTGTTCAAATGCTGGGGTTATGTCTTGTACATTAAAGTCAAGGCAATCGTTTGAAATGTAAACTAGTTCATTGTAACTGCTTTTATTTGCTATTAAGCAGTAAGAAAATTTACTATTCGCTTGGCAATTTTGTTCAAGCACGATTACTAATTCATTTTCTTCAAATTGCATAATAGGCGAAATCATAAACGGATATTTATAACCGCTTGTTGCTGATTTGATTTTAGCAATTTTTACAATTTCATTACTTGTTGGCGCATTTATAAAAGATGTATCATTAACAAATGAAATTAGATTATTTGTAAAATTATCAAATGAGATTTTAGTTACCGCACTATTTAAACTATCAATGCTATAAAATATCCCCGTATTTAAGTTTAGTTCCAAGTTGATATAATTAAGTCCATTCAATGCTTTGCTTTCACTTAAAGTATTGTTTTCGTACTTGTCAATTTGTAATGTGTTGCTTGAATTTTTAGTTAGCAAATATAAATTACCTTTATAGTCAATAGCAAAGTCAATTATGTTGTTTGTACTTGTAATAATTTTATTTGTTGCGTTTGTTTCTAGGTCAACAGAGTAAATATTATTACTCGCAAGAACATAAGCAAGTTTACCGCTTGCATCAATATTTAGTTTGCTTTGTGCTGTCATTTCATTAATAGTTGCAATAGTTGTAGTAGAAGTTTTGCCATATAATACAATAGATTTTGTATTACTGTCTAAAAGATATAGATTATTTAATGCACTTATTTGCATATCTACAACATTTAAATTATCTAATGTAGTAGAAGTAGGAGTGCTTAAAATATCTGCGTAGTGATAAAGTGTTGGTCTAGCGTAAACATAAACTTCACTAGTGTTACTACTTGTAATCAAACTAGGGTTGCCATTTAAGTTTAGTAAAGTAGAATTATTATTTTCATCATTATAAACTAGTCTTCTATTGCCATAGTCGCTGATAACCATTTGATTTTCACCAATAAGCGTTAAATTTGTGGCGCTAAATAATCTGTCATTATCACTTCCAGAACTTGCAATTAGTAGAGATTTAAATGTAAGTGATTGGTTACTTAAAGTAAATGATTGTACGCTATTTGAAAATTTATCTGCTACTATTATTGTGTTTTCGCTAACTATTATGCCACTGCATTGTACGACTTCGCCTTTTTCAAAACTTCTTTCAAAATGAGTGTATTCATTTAATAGGTTTGCTTGGTAAGTGCCGTCAAAACCATAAAGTTTAAGCGTTGTTTCTTCTCTTATAATGATGCCACTTGAACTAGCATTCATTTCAAAGTCGTTTTTAGTGTTTACTGAAATTTGCTTAACTTGTTCTGCTTTTGATTCAACTAGATTATCATTTAGAGATACTTTTATTAGACTAACTCTTGAAGTAAGTTCGTTTGCATCTAAAACATAAATCGCATTTTCATAAATGCAAATGTCTTTAATATTGTTAAAATTAGAAGTGTTGTAATCGTCAATGTAATATTGAGAAATTGTTGTAGTGCTATCTTCTAAACTTATTGTAATTGTGTTTTTTGTTGAGATAGAGAAGTAAACTCCGTTTGAATCAAGGGCGGTTGCATTTGTAATTTGTTCAGTTGAAAGGCGAGAGTGATTATCTGCACTTATTTCAATTTTGTTGTCGCCATCTATTGCAAAAATTTTGCTATATGTAGGAACAAAAACTATATCAACTAAATTATTAAAAGTTTGTTCGGTAAAAGTTAGTTTACCATTTGCAAACAAATATAATTTTCCGCTATTATCAGTTACATAAAAAGTGGTAGCATTTCCAGTTAAATGAGAAGGCTTATCAATGTAGTTATATGTAGTGTTTGTGTTTATAAAACTCTCATTTGAGTTAGTACTTGCCAAAACTTTATTATCATTAAAATTTATTGCAACTAAACTTGTTGCTAGTAGCATTAATACTACTGCTATTATTTTAAAATATAAATTCTTAACCATAATTGCATTATAATCTATTTTGAAATAAAAATCAAATAATTTATTTGCATTTTGATAATTTACTCATTTAATCTAATAGGGTAGAATGTGAAATTTTTTACAATAATAAAATAGTATTCAATGTTAAGCAAAATAAATTGCGTACTAGACTAAATAAAAAGCAAGAATTTTTAAAATCAAGAAGAAAAATCCATACAAAAGAAAATATATGAAAAACCAAAGCAAATAAAAGAAAAACAAAACGAATGTTTTATCAAAATATCTTATTTTAATGCGTAAAAATAAGGAAAAAGCAATCATTCAAGCAATTTTTACAATATTGTAAATAATTTTGTAAAATAATAACAAAAATGCTTGACACCTAAAAATCTTTATAGTATAGTTAAATTATGGAGGAAATATGAATTCAATGCTTGTATGGACAGATGTATTACTTGAAAGTTATAATAATTTAGTTAATTTTGCTGATGCGGTTGATAGGAAAATTGATATATTATCGCATTGCAATGATTCAAGATTAAATGCACTAGAAGTTTCTAATAAAATTATTGACCTTATGGAAAAGAAAATTTCAATTTGCAATACCAAAGTGCTTATTGAAAATGTTATTAATAATTTGGATAAAGAAGCAAGGAAACTGATAGTCTTAAAATATATAGATAAATATAGTTTGGAAAAAATCGCCATTAGTATGAAAATGACGTTACGAACAATTTATCGCAAAATGTCAAAGGTTAGAGAGAAATTTTCTAAAATGCTTTTGCTTATGGGTTATACTGATGAAAAACTTCACTTAATGTATAAAGACAATTTATGGTTGTACAATTCATTTTGTAGTGAAATGGAAAAATTAAGGGAAGAACAGAAGTTAAATATTGAAGCAACTTACCTTGCAGAGAATGAAATTGAAGAAGGAGTTGCAAAAGCAATATAATAAAGCATAATGGAAGTTTTGCTAGTGATTTTTAAATGCAAACTTCTTTTTTATCATTATTTTATTTACATATTGAATTTTAATTGCCTATTAAAAAATATTTAGTTTTAGGAAGATAAAATTAGTTTATTGTTTAACTTTATTTATGTTCCTGCAACTTCACATTTATCATATTTGATTATTTAAATTTAAATGTAAATGTAAAAATGTTCTAAATTTTATTTTTAAAGCATAAACCTACTAATAAATAATAGCAAAAGATGCATTTTTAAAATGCAAAAACATTTTTCTATTATTTGTGATAATTAATGTCAATCATTGTCATATTTACCTTTTATAAGACAGGCGTTTTAGTTGTGGGGCTTGTCTTGCTATGGTAAAATTTAGGAGGCTTATGAAAGTATTGATTTTTAAGCGTAAAATCATAGGTGTTGTACTTTTACTTTTGTTGTGTGTTACTTCACTTGCAGTTAGTATTGATGGCAAACCATTTGCATCAGTCTATTTTGGCGATACTTTAAAAAAGTACCCAATTTATAGTGTTGCGACAGAAGAAAAGAAAATTGCAATTTCATTTGATGCTGCGTGGGGTGCAGACAAAACGCTTGACATTTTAGAAGTGCTAGATGAATTTAATGTTAAAGCGACTTTCTTTTTGGTTGGAATTTGGATAGAAAAGTACCCAGAATTGACAAAAGAAATTGCAGATAGGGGTTTTGAAATTGGTTCGCATTCTTATAATCACCCTGATTTTACTAAATTAGATAAAATACATATGAAAGCCGAACTTGAAAGCACTAATGAACTTTTGGAAGAAGTTACAGGAATAAGACCGACCTTGTTTAGACCGCCGTTTGGTGCGTATAACGACACGCTCATTGAAACGCTAGAAGAATTAAATATGAAAGGGATTCAGTGGGATGTTGATACTTTGGACTGGAAGGGGTACACGCCATCGCAAGTATTAAACAGGGTAACAAGTAAAGTAGGTTCAGGTTCTATTATTCTTTGCCACAATAATGCTGATTATGTAGTAGATTCAACACGATTAATTCTTTCAACGCTACTTAATAAAGGCTATCAATTTGTAACTATTGGGGAACTTACAAAAGATGTTAAAGAAGTAAAAATTGGCGTAGGGCAATTATAATGAATTAGCATTTTTAAGGGTAAAAGTGCTAATATGGTTGCAGAAATAGTTGCATTAAAAAGCAAATATTTTATTTGCAAAATTTACTTTGCATCTTTATTAAAGTTACATTAGATAAAATAAATAAAAATGAATTATAGGAGAAATTATGAATTACGATTTTTTAAGCAATAATAAGGTTTATCTTTGTGGGGAAGTGGTAAGCAAGCCAGTTTTCAGCCACGAAATTTATGGGGAAGGTTTCTACGAGTTAAGCCTTTCAGTGCCAAGATTATCAGGGTATTGTGATGTAGTGCCAATCACTATAAGTGAAAGACTACTTACAGATGATAACTTTGCATTAAATAAAAAAGTAGCAGTTAAAGGTCAATTTAGAAGTTATAACAAGATTATTGACAACAAATCAAGACTTTTATTAACGGTTTTTGTGCGTGAAGTAGTTGAAGTAGATGAAACGCAAAATCCTAATGTTGTTGAAATTTTAGGTTATGTTTGCAAGCCACCTATTTTTAGAACAACTCCTTTTAATAGGGAAATTTGTGATGTCTTACTTGCAGTAAATAGAGCATATAATAAAAGCGATTACTTGCCTTGTATTGCGTGGGGAAGAAATGCAAGATTTATCAAAAGTCTTGCAATAGGTGAAAAAGTTGTAGTAACAGGCAGAATTCAAAGCAGGGATTATCAAAAGCATACAACAGATGGTGATATTGTTAAAACTGCGTATGAAATTTCAATTTGCAAAATCCAAACTACAAAGGAATGTGAAACTGGCGACAATGAAGTAATTGAAGCGTAATATATTTTAGACTTAAAAGTAATTTGCTTTTAAGTTTTTTTATCAAACAAACATTTTTAAAAATTTGACGATTTTTGTTGTAAATATTTTATAAATGATTATAATATATATGTATTCACGTTATGCGGTTTTATTTTTATGTTCATTCTTTTAAATAGATAAATGAAATAAATTTATGCAATTTAAATTGCACTTAAAGGAAGATGAAGCAAGCAAAAAGAAAATTCTTGACTTGCAAAATTTAAATAAAATAATCGCTAAAAAGTGGCAAAAACACATTCAAATAAGCAGGTGCTAATTATGGAAAATATTATAATCAAAGGTGCAAAGGAAAATAATTTAAAAAATGTTAATCTAACTATTCCTAGAAATAAGTTGGTAGTTTTTAGTGGGGTTAGTGGAAGCGGAAAAAGTACGCTTGCTTTTGATACAATTTGTGCAGAGGGGCAAAGAAAGTTTTTAGAATCTTTGTCAAGTTATGCAAGACAATTTCTAGGACAAGCACAAAAACCAAATGTTGAAAGCATTGAAGGTCTTTCACCATCTATTTCTATTGACCAAAAAACAACGAATAACAACCCACGTTCAACTGTGGGAACGGTTACAGAAATTTACGACTATATTCGTCTGTTATATTCTCGTATTGGCGTGCCACATTGTCCAAAGTGCGGTAAAGAGATAAGTCAGCAAACATTAGATGATATTGTTAATAAAGTTTTGAGTTTTGAAAGTGGCACAAAGTTAATGATTAATGCACCAATAGTAAGGGGTGATAAAGGTAGTTTTGTAAAAGACTTACAAGCGTTGCAAAAGCAAGGTTTTGTTAGGGTTAAAGTAGATGGTTCTATTTATAGGCTTGATGAAGAAATAAATTTAGATAAAAATAAAAAGCATCATATTTCAGTCGTTGTAGATAGGCTTGTCGTTGGTAGTGATATTAAATCAAGGTTAACCGAAAGCATTGAAACTGCATTAAATTTAGCAGATGGGCTAGTTGTTGTTGATGTTGATGGTGATGAAATGCTGTACAGTACAAAATATGCTTGCAATGATTGTGATATTAGCATTGAAGAAATTACGCCACGACTATTTAGTTTTAATAGTCCGTTTGGTGCGTGTGATAAATGTTTGGGGCTTGGTTTTACTCAAAGCATTGACCCGATGCTAATTTTAAAAAATGCGGATAAAACAATTAATGAAGGTGCACTTGCATTATCTGGCTGGACTCTTGAAAATGGAAGCGTTAGCGAAATGTATTTTAAGGCACTTTCTAAAAAATATAATTTTAGTCTTGATGTTCCGCTTAAAGATTTGCCAAAAGATATTGTTGACATTTTGCTTTATGGAAATAACGGCGAACAACTAGAACTTGAATATACAAATAAGAAATTTAGTGGAAGTTACAGCGGTTCTTATGAAGGCATAATAAACAATTTGGAACGCAGGTTTAGAGAAACGCAAAGCGAAATGGTTAAAAGAGAGATTAGCAGATATATTAAGGAAGCACCTTGCACAAAATGTAAAGGTAAAAGATTAAATGCTAATGCGTTATCTGTAACTATTGGCGGACTAAATATTTATCAAATATGCGAGCAATCTATTGAAAAGTTTAACGACTTTTTAATGAATTTAAAATTAGATGAAGAACAAGCACAAATTGCAGAACCAATTTTAAAAGAAATTGTGGCAAGAAATACTTTCTTACTTGATGTAGGACTTGGTTATTTAACGTTATCAAGAATGGCAGGAACATTAAGTGGTGGTGAATCTCAAAGAATAAGGCTTGCAACTCAAATTGGTAGCGGACTTACTGGGGTGCTTTATGTATTAGATGAACCAAGTATTGGTTTGCATCAAAGAGATAATGATAAACTACTTGCAACAATGTTGAAGTTAAGAGATTTAGGCAATACTTTAATAGTTGTAGAACATGATGAAGATACAATAAGGTCAGCAGATTTTATTGTTGATATTGGACCGTTTGCTGGCGATAAAGGCGGAAATGTTGTAGCAAGTGGCAGTTTGAAAGATATATTAAATGAAAAGCAATCAATTACTGGACAATATTTAAGTGGTGCTAAAAAAATAGAAGTGCCAAAACAAAGGCGTGAAGGTAAAGGCTGGTTTAGTGTTAAAGGTGCAAAGCAAAACAATTTAAAAAATGTTGATGCCAAATTTAAGGTAGGCGGACTTAATGTAATAACAGGAGTCAGTGGAAGCGGAAAAAGTAGTTTAATTACAGAAGTTGTTTATCCGTATCTTTCAAACGAGTTAAATAGAACTGACTTAATGGTTGGTAAATGTCAAGGCGTAAATGGAATTGAGCAATTTGATAAGGTAATTGAAATAGACCAAAGCCCAATAGGTAGAACGCCAAGAAGTAATCCAGCAACTTACACAGGAGTATTCACTGCAATAAGAGAATTATTTGCAAGCACAGTGGGAGCAAAGGAAAGGGGTTACAATGCAAGCAGATTTTCATTTAATGTTAAAGGCGGAAGATGCGAAAGATGTGAAGGTGATGGCGTTAAGAAAATTGAAATGTACTTTTTGCCAGATATTTATGTGCCGTGTAGTCTTTGTGGTGGAAAGCGTTACAATAGTGAAACATTAGAAGTTAAATACAAAGACAAAACTATTTATGATGTATTGGAAATGACTGTTGAAGATGCGTTAACATTTTTTGAGAATATTCCTAGCATTAGAAATAAATTGCAAACTATTTATGATGTAGGACTAGGCTATATAAAACTAGGACAACCAGCAACAACTTTAAGCGGTGGAGAAGCACAAAGAGTCAAACTTGCAACTGAATTATCAAGAAGAAGCACAGGCAAGACAATTTACATTTTGGATGAACCAACAACTGGACTACACACTTATGATGTTTCTAAACTAGTAGACATTTTGGATAGATTGGTTGATAGCGGAAATACTGTGCTTGTTATTGAGCATAATTTAGATGTAATTAAAAGGGCAGACTTTATTGTTGATTTAGGACCAGAAGGCGGAGATGGTGGCGGACAAGTAGTTATTAGTGGAACGCCAGAAGAAGTTGCAAAATGTGAAAAAAGTTATACAGGAAAATATTTAAAAAGATATTTATCTAATTAGTTGTTAAAAGCGAACCTAATAAAAAAGAAATCTTGATTAGTTTATTGTTAATTTGCAATTTTAAAAACTACAAAAACTACAAATTTTAAAACATTGCAATAATGAAAGATAGCAATTTTAATTTAAAGTTGCTATTTTTTTGTTTTTTTATCTCTTTTTTTGTCGCTTAATTTCTAATTTGCTTTACAAAAAAATTTATTTCTTGTATAATTACTTGAATAGGAGTAAATTTTATGGATTTGATACAAGAAGTTTACTATGAACTAGGTAGACTTAATATAATATTAAAAAATGCAAAAAAATCTCAATTTTTATTGCCTCTAATTGTTAGACAAGGTGTTCAATCCTTGAATTGCAATGGGAAAAGAGTTGACTTTGAGAAGATGTTTTCGCCTAATGTTGCTGAAAAGCCTTCAAAAGAAGTTATGATTATTGTAAAGTTAATCAAAACTATTAATGATTTATGTGCAAAAGAAGAATTTAATATTGAAACAATTAAAAGTTTAGTTTTAAGTTTTAATAAACAAGCAGATGTCAAAAAGTTGGAAAGTATAGAGTTCGCTTTTACTATTGATTGTTTATATGAAATTTTTAGTTGCATTTATAATCAAAATCCAATATCAATGCTTACAACTTGTGCTGTTGTAAATTTGTTTTTTGTAAAATCAAAATTACTTAACTTTCCTATGCTTGATTTTTCAAACGCTTTACTTAAAGTAGGGTTCGCAAGTGATAAAGAAAGTTTTTGTAATCTTATTTTGTTTGCTATAAAAAGTACTATAAGCATTATTGATAGGCAAAAGAAACTTATTAAGGAAGATTTAGTAAAGGCACAAAGTGCAGGTATGAAGTCAGTAATATTAGAGTATAATTATTTAATTGAAAATCCAGTTGTTGAAGTAGGTTCAATGCTTGAAGAATTGGAAATGACTTTTGCAACATTAAGTAAAGCAACTGCAATTTTAGAAAATTTAGGCATTCTTACAAAGATTGCAGGAAGTCAAAGATATAGAATATTTAAGTACGATGCTTTATGCGAATTGTTTAGTAATTAAATAGGTTTTTAACGGTAGGGGATAGTAAGAAATTGTTAGTTAAGAAAGGTATTTAATCTTTTGTTTTTAATTTGCAATTATTTTAATTTGAACTTATTGTTAAAAACTTAATTTTTAGTTATATTTGAAATAAAAGATGCAAAAAGGACAACAATATGTTAAGCGAAGAATTTGTAAAAGGTTGTTTTGATTATATGATTAATGGACTTGCGGAAGTAGATTATAAGCAAGTTAATCTTTTTAGACCTTACAAATATTTGAGTAATGAAAAATTAATTTCATATTTTGAAGATAATAAATGCTTTTTAGAACTTAATGCAGAGATGAGAGAAAATATAATAAAAGAAGTGCATTACAGAATTTGCGACTATTTCAAAACTCCGTACTTTAATATACAATTTGAAATGGTAGAAAATTTTAATGAAAAGTTAGTAAGTTACGCTTCAACAAACTATTTGCAAACAATAAAAATTTATCTTTTTACTGGAAATCAAATTGACAAGTTGCCAAAATATTGTAGAGATAGTTTAGGACTTAATTATCTTGATACAATAATTCACGAAACAAGACATTCTATTCAATATGTTAATTTAATTAATATGTGCAAAGGGCAAGTTGTACCGATGGAGTTTTCATTTATTGGGATTGACCTTATTTTGCAAACTCTTATTGATTATACAGGAATGGAAGTAAATACAAATGAGATAGAGCAATTATTTTTAAACGGTGCAGAGATAGATGCAAGAATGTTTACGAACGAGTGCTTTCAAAAGATGCTGGAAAAAAATCTTTTTTCAAATGAAGAATATGTAAAAGAAACAATGTTTAACGACAACTTTATTTATTGCACAGTAGATTATTTAGGTTCTAAAATGTCTAATGCTTATTTGAAAAAGTTTGCAAGGGAATTAAGTAAAGCGGACTTTTATGTAGACTTAAAAGCAGTAGATTGCACTTCAAAAATATTTCAAAATTACAAAATAAAAGATTATGAAATTTACGTTAAAAATAGGGAAAAAGCAGTAATAATAAATCTTAAAGATTATTTAGAAAGTAAACTAAAAGAATTTGAAAGTAGCACAAATTTTGCGTTTTACGAAAAGAAGATTTTGAGTTATTTACAAAATGAACAATATTATAATGCTAATCTTTTGCTTTCTCAACTTAATGCTTTAAGCAACTATAATTGGGTTGATTTAAATCAGTTTTATAATATGTATTATAATGTCATTAGCAAATATGGTGATGTGGCATTATTTCATCAAGTCCTTGAAGAAAAACTTGCAGATTATGTAAATGCGTTAGAAGAAAAGGATTATAATTTAGTTAAAAATTCTAGTAAGATAGAAATTTATAATTCAAGAAAAGAGTTTTAAAAATAAATAGTTCAAATAAAAATATTTAATATTAAATAGTTGCATTAAGTAACTATTTTTTTTGCTAATTTAATGTGATTACTAAATAAATAGTAATTTGTAAGTGATTACTTTAAATATGCAAAAATATTAGGAAATGAATTTGAAAACAAGAAAATTATTTAAACTTTAAAATTTGCAAATTTAATTGATTGCAAGAAAAAAGCAAACTATTAAAGTTTGCTAATTTCAAAACCGTCTTTCGTATCTAAAACTTTATAGCCTTGACTTTCAATTTGATTTCTCAATTCATCTGCCTTTGCAAAATCTTTTGCTTTTCTTGCTTCAAGTCTTGCTTTTGCAAGTTCTACAATTTCATTAGGAATTTCAAGACTTTCATCATCATTAAAATCTTTGTCAAGGTCAAGACCTAGTACTTCATCAAATCTAATAGCAAGTGCATAAACATCTTCACTCTTTGGCATTTCTTTTAGCATATCCCATAAAACTCCCAGAGCAAGAGGACTATTAAGGTCATCATTTATTGCATCAGTAAATGCAATGCTAAAATTAGTAAGTTTTGCAATTTCATCGCTTGTAAGTTTTCGCTTAACATCTTTATTGCTATTTACTAGTGTTCTTAATCTTGATAGTGCTGTTTTAGAACTTTCAATGGCAACAAAAGTAAAGTTTTGCTTTTTGCGATATGAAGTTTGCAATGTAAAATATCTAAAATCTAGGGGAGAAAAGCCTTTTTCGCTTAAATCATTTAATGTATAAACATTGCCTAGACTTTTACTCATCTTGCCACCATCTATTTGCAAGAATTCACAATGTAGCCATCTTTCAACAACCTTATGGCCTAATGCACAATTATTTTGTGCTATTTCATTTTCGTGATGCACTGGTAAATGGTCTATTCCGCCTGTGTGAATATCAAAGTGCTCACCCAGATATTTAGTTCCCATAGCAGAACATTCAATATGCCAACCAGGGCAACCAACGCCAAATGGACTAGCCCATTTCATTATATGATTTTCATCAACAAATTTCCATAGTGCAAAGTCAGTAGGGTTACGCTTTTCTGCATTTACTTCAACTCTTGCTCCTGCAAGTTTTTCTTCAAGTGCCATTCCACTTAATTTACCATAGTCAGCAAATTTTGAAGTATCAAAGTAAATACCATCACTGATTTTATAAGTGAAGCCATTTTTTTCAAGTTGTAAAATAAAGTCAATCATTTCTTGAATATGGTCTGTTGCTTTAACTATTTTTTCTGGAAGGTCAATATTTAGAGCATTTAAATCTTTCAAAAAGGCATCAGTGTAAAATTGTGCAATTTCATAAACTGATTTGTTTTCCTTTTTAGCACTTTTTTCCATTTTATCTTCGCCTTCATCTTCATCAGAAGTTAAATGCCCAACATCTGTAATATTCATTACGCCATAAACTTTGTACTTATTGTACTTTAAAACTCTCCTTAATAAGTCCATAAACAAATAAGCACGCATATTACCTATGTGTGGGAAATTATAAACGGTAGGGCCACAACTGTACATTTTTACAGTGCCATCGTCATTAATAGGGTAAAAGTCGCTTATTTTTTTTGTTAGTGAGTTATAAAGTTTTATCATAGTTATTCCTTTTGTAATATTTTTTGTTTAAATATTTTTTATCTTTTGTAGTTTTGTAATTGATTATGCCATTTTATTGCTGACTGGCTTTATCTCTTTAATAAAGGCAAATTGAAAATTGCATTTTGCCTTAAATGTATAAACACATAACTCTATTATTGTATTCAAAAAGTTGAAAAATGTAAAGGGATTTTTATTAAAATTTATAAATTTTATTCTTGATTATTTTTATTTTTGCTTCTTAACCTTAAATCTTTGCCAATAATTTGGATGCTCACTGATGTATGATAGTCAAGTAATCTACTAACAAGTCTTTCGCCGTAGCGGTAGGTTAGTTCATCTGCTGTTAAATTTGTGCTTATAATTGTTAGTTTTCTTACAAGCATTCTTTCACTTATTAGCATCAGTAAATATTCTTTTGTAACATTGTTAAGCATTGGTTCTGTTCCTAGGTCATCTATAACCAAAACATCACATTCCAAAAAGTGATGCAAATATTGATTTTTATTATCATTAAAGCATTTATGATAATCTAAAAAATTACTGTTTAAACTAGATGCTGTTGTAAAAATAGTGTAAAGCCCTTTATCTAAAAAGGCATTTGCTGTTGCTTGTGTTAATTGTGTTTTGCCAACCCCAACGCTACCAGCAATCAAAATATTTACAAACTTCCTTTTTTCAGGATATTCTTTTGTAAACTTAACCATTGTTTCAACTATTTTAGGGTCAATTTCTTTGCAATCATTAAATGAAATAGGTTGCAATGTGTTTAAATTGTATCTATTTGTATAAAATGAAATAAGTTCATTAAAACAAGAACAGTGCTTGTTTTGTGAAAATCCTTTGTCTTCACATAAGGTGCATTTAAATTGCGGTTCTAAATCTTGCTTTGTAAGTTTAAGTTTAGATAATATTTTGGCTTCTTCTTTTATTGCTTTGTCGTATTCTTTTTCAAATGGGGTAGCATCTTCTTTTTTAAATCTCGCTTTTGCAATATCAATAGTAAGTTCTCCTATTTTATTTGCAATAGATTTATATTCATCATTTTCAAGTGCTTTTATTTTGTTACTCTCGGCGTCTTGTAATGCTTTGCTTCTTCTTGCACGCATATCATTTGATGCTAGGGTAAAAATGTCGTCCATATTCATAAAGTTATTTCCTTATATTTAATTTTTAATCTAAAACATTTTAATATTTTCAAGTAAAAGTTGTTTTTGCTTTAATGAGTTATATGTTAGAAAATTGCTAAACAAGTTAAAATAATTTTTAAACTTGCTTATTTTGCCTAATAATTAAAACTCAATATCATCTAAATTTGTAAAGAAAGAGTTTAATTCTTCCTTTGTATAAGAGTGGGTGATAACAACATTATTTTGTTTATTTGTTGTAGTTGTTGACTTATTAACTACGCTAGATGTTGTAGTTTGTGGAATGATTTCACTATCAACCTTTTTAGCATCTTCAACTGATTTTACATTTTTATCATAGTAAGTTGATAGTATTTTATTTAAATATTGCATAGGTTGGAATTTGCCCTGTGCCTTTGTAATTGCATAGTCAATAATATCTTCACCATAATTATATTTGTATGTCCAAATCTTATAAAAATCTCTGTCAAAATGGTTGACTTTTCTTGTGATTAATAATTTTTCTAATATTACTTTAATCTTTTTATCAAGTGTAATTAATTCGTTTATGTAGTCGTTTATTGCTGTTAAAGATATTAGCCCTAGTTTTACAAACTTTTCTATTATGCTATTCATTCCATCAAGCGTTCTAATGTTATTTTTAAAACAATAAGATGCTATTGCTACTAGTGTTTCTCTGTCATAACCATTATTGAACCAATTCACAATGTAATGGTCTATAATAGGGGTTAAGTTTTCATAGTATAGCCCAAGTTGTTGATTTATATTCATTGCAGTTTGCTTGTAAGTTTCAAGTAATGTTTCGTATTCTTCAACTTCCTGTAACGTTCTTAAATTCATCTTGTAGTACTTTTCAAGTTTATCTTTTAACGCATCAAAATTGCCTTTCTTTTTCTTTTTCAAATCTTTTGCAATGTTGATAATAAAATTGAATTCAAAGTTCCATTTCTTTGTGAAAATTTCCCACATTTCTTTTTCTTCAAAACCAATCTTTTTGCTCTTGCCAAATTCTTTCATTACTAGTACCAAGTTGTCATCAAATGAATTAATCTGTTCTATTTGTTCTAGTACTGCCTTTTCTGTTAATATGCCTTTGTAGTACCAAGATTTTGCTATCGCTAAAATGTATTTGTATCCAACATTTGCACCTTTTAATGTTACTGCATAATTGACTATTGCAAGTAGTGCATCTTGTTCCATGTGAGAGTAGTCCAGAAAATCAATAAATTCATAGTATTCATTTGGTAATAATTGTCTGCCTGTAATAAATTCTTGTACTGTACTGCAAAATTTAGAATATTTGCCTTTGCTTATGTCTTTTTCTATCTTACCATATTTGCTAATAGGTAAGTATTTAAGCATATAGTCATCACCAACGGAAATTATTTTTATTAGTCCAACTTCCTCCCAATAACTAAATATTGCAAGTACATCATTTCTATCATTTAGTTCAAATTTTTTGCAAAAAGCATCTATGCCGTTTTCTGGAATGTTAGGATTTTGGCATAAGTATAGTCCATATAAATAAAACTTTAATTGCAATTCATCAGCACCAATCATATAATCAGTTACAAAAAAATTGCTTAACTCAATATTATTCTTTGTTATCTTTTCATTTGAAAATTCGCAAAAGCCCATAAAAGTACCTCGTATCATTCTATTATACTAATTTAAAAAAAATAAGCAAGTGGAAAGTAATATTTGTCCAAAAAATTTAATATACATAAGTAAAAGCATAACAATGTGCAATTATTTTGTTTTTATTTAAACGCAATTTTGTAAGTTGAATCATCTAAAATTAGCATATTTATAAAAAATTGATAGTATATTTTGCCTTTTAATAAAAATAAAATTGCCTTTCAATTCTTTTATATTTGAAATTAACTAAAATCAAAAGGTTAGGTCATTAATGAAAAAATCAAGTTTAAGCAAAATTATTTGTTTATTTTTCTTTGTCGCTGTAATAATCAGCGGTTGTTCCTTTACTGGTTTGGACAAGTATTCACAAAATCTAAATGAGTACAACATTAATCTACAATTTAATGATGAAAACAAAAGTTTAAGCGGAACGCAAACTGTAAATTATATTAATTCAACAGATATCGTGCTTACTAATGTTGATTTTCATCTTTACCCCAATGCGTTTAAAAGGCAAGAAACTACACAAAAGGTAGTTAGCGACTTTAATTATGATAGGGCTTATCCTAATGGATTTGATAGCGGTTACATTGATATTAGAGAAGTTAAAGTTAAAAATAAAGATGCTACTTATTCATTTTGCGAGAGTGAAAACTCAATAATAAGCGTAGAACTAGGCGAGAAATTGTACCCAGAAGAAAGGATTGAAATTAAATTTTCTTATGAAATTAAAATTCCTAATATTCATCATCGTTTTGGTTATGGGGATAACACAATAAATATTGGCAACTTTTATCCTATTGCTTGCATTTATGAAGATGGCGGTTTTGTGCATGATGGCTATCATTATAATGGCGACCCTTTTTATAGTCAAATGGCGAATTATAATGTAGAAATAACTTATCCCAGCAAATACGAGATTGGAAGCAGTGGAGAGTGCGTAAAAACAGAAGAAAATGCTGGTTGCATTACCAAGAATTTTGAAGCAATAGTAGTGAGAGATTTTGCTTTTGTATTAAGTGAAAAATTTGAAGTGCAAAAAAGTAAATATGAAGATACAAGCATCTATTATATGTTCTACAAAGATGAAGAACCTGCAAAAACTCTGCAATTAATTGAAGATGCTTTAAAAACTTTTAATAACCTAATAGGCGAATATCCTTATTCAACTTTAACGGTTGTGCAAAGCAACTTTATTCATGGCGGAATGGAATATTCTAATATTGTGCTTATTTCAGATGAAGTAGAAATTACAAGCGAATATTACAATGTTATTGTTCACGAAATTGCTCATCAGTGGTTTTATAATATCATAGGCAATAATGAAGTCAGTGAAGCGTGGCTTGATGAGGGTTTAACAGAATATGTAACAGCAATGTTTTATGATTTAAATGAAGGCTACGGCACAACTTATGATGACATAGTAGCAAATATGCTAAATAGTTATTTATTATTTGTAGATGTTTATGAAGATGTTTTTGGTGGGCTTGATACATCAATGAATAGAAGTTTGCAAGAGTTTGGTAGTGAATATGAATACACTTATATGGTTTATGTGAAATCGGTGTTGATGCTTGATACTTTAAGAGATGTTTTAGGTGATGCTAACTTTTGTTTAGGCTTGAAAACTTACTATGAGAACAACAAGTTTAAAATTGCAACCAAAGAGCATTTTATAAGAGATTTTAGTAAAGTTTCAAGTACCGACATTAAAGGATTAGTCAATAGTTGGGTTGAAGGCAAGGTGCAAATAAAAAATTAAAAATTATGCAAACCTATGCTTGCTCAAACAAATAAGTAAAAATAAAAATCTATAATTATAAATGGTTAAATTTGAAATCTGCTTTTCGTAAATTTGCGAAAGGCTTTTTTGTATTATGATGTAATTATCTTATTACAAATATTTTAATTATTTTGAAATAAAAATTGAATATATATTTTCATTTTGAAATGTAATATTTAACTTATAAAGTTAAGTTGAAAAATTTGTAATTTCAGTATTGACAAAATAGGGTTTTTGTAGTAAAATAAAAATATATAAAAATAAAAATGTTTTTGTTTAAGGAGTTTATTATGGAAAATAATGAAAAGAAAACTACTATCAATCCAAAGTATATGGACTTATTTAGCGATATAAATGCTAGTTATAACAAAATGGAAGTAGAAGAAATAAAGAAAAACGATATTACAGCAGTAAATAAAAAGAAAGAAGAAGAGTTAGAATTTTAAAAGTAATGAACGATTGAAAACAAAAAAATAGGGAGGTTTTAAAATGGAATATTTATTTAATAATGATGAATATATGCGTTTGTCAGGACTAAACTATTTTAACAACCTTAAAAATTATCAAATTGATTTTAGCGACATTAAGGGATTTGACAAGTTATTTAAACAGGTCAAGCGTGATATGCCAAATGTTAGTGATGAAGCGAAAAGAATTTATAAAAATCTATTAAGCGAACAAGATGGAAGAGAATTAAAGAATTTAATTTCATCATTGTGTGATGCAATAGATGATTATAGAAGAGCAAGAGAGATTGCTAAAATAAATACATTAGAAGCAGATGCATCACTTAACAAAAATTATACATTTGCTGATGCACTTGATAGTAAACAAAAGAAAAAATTAAAAAATTCAATTAAAGATACAAAAGCAATTACAGAATTATTTGACCCAGTTCACAAACTAACTAAAAAGTATGCACTATGGTGTTTATTACTTTGTGTAGTAGCACCGCCAGCAGTAGTTGCGTTAAGTCCAGTAATTGCGATTGTGCTATCAACTTATGTTGGAAATGAATCAATGAAGCAAATGGCATACAGAAATGTAACAAAACAATTAGATTACAATGGCAAGAATAAGTACAAAAATATGCATTATAGTAACGGTTATAAGAAACTGGAAGAATTGACAGCAACAGAAATAAGCGGTGCAGACTTAATGAAATCTATAATGGATTATACAAAAAACAAAGACAAGAAAGATAACAAAGATGCTACTAAAAAGTTTAATGAAGTAATGGATAAGTTTGTTAAACAAAGTCAAGCATAACGTAACTAAAAGAAAAATTTTAATAAAGTAATGTAAAATAGTAGATTTAATTACTATTATGAAAGCGATAAACTTTCAAATAAAAAAAGAAAAAAAGGAGTAGAAAATTATGTCAGTATTTGTAGATAATAAAGAAACAATGGCTCGTGCTGGTAAGGAATATTTTGAAGATATTGAAAAAAAACAAGAGCAACATTATAAAGATTTGACAGATACTAATAATGTAGATAAAATCTTGGAAAAAAATAAGGTTGAAGTTAGTAAGGAAGCAAAAGCAGAGTACAAACGTTTAACAGAAGAAAGCGAAGGTGCGGGTTTTGCAAGAAAAGCAGAAAACCTTTATGGTACTTTTCAAGATTATATGAATGCAAGAAAAATTGCCAAAATAGATACATTAGAAGCAGATGCTAGTTTAAATAAAAATTATCAAATGCCTCTAAATGAAAAGGAATTGAAAGGCTTAAAGAAGTCAATGGAATCAGCACAAAAAGCAACAGCGATATTTGATAAGGTTCACGAAAAATTTAAGAAATATGGACTTTGGTGCTTATTACTATGCGTATTAGTTCCTTTTGCTATCCCAGCAATGATAGGTGTGCTAGCGATTGTGGGCGGAGAATTTTTATTGCACGAAGCAATGTGTCAACACGAATATAATAAAGTAATTAAACCTCTTACTAATAAAGGTAAGAACAAGTATAAAAATATGCATTATAGTAAAGGCTACAAAGAAATTGAAAAGTTGACTGCAACGCCTATTAGTAATGAAGATTTAATGAAAGCACTAGTAGAAGCAAATAAAAATGAGAAAGACCCTAAGGTTAAGGAAAATTTAAATAAAGCACTTGCAAAAGTTGGTGCTGAAATGGCAGAAAAACAAAAACAAGAAAAAGAATCAAAACAAGTTGAAGTGCAACAAGAAGAGCCACAACTTGAAGGTGAAGAAGAAAAAAGACCAGAAGTAGAAGAAGAAATTTTTGAAGAAGAAGAGAAAAACAAGGGTGGCAATTTAAACGAAGGTGAAGAAGAAAAAGAAGAATTAAAAGAAGAAAATGGCGATGCGGAAGCAGAAGAAGAAAAGCAAAAAGATGGAGAAGTTGAAGATACGCCAGAAGAAGTAGAAGAAAAAGAAGAACCTGAACTTGTTAATGAAGAAGAGCAAATAGAAGAGAATAAGAAGAAAAAAGAAGAAGATAGAGGACAATAAGATTTTACAAAATTAGATTTAGATAAAAGTAATGCTAGTTAAATACGCTAGCATTATTTTTATTTGTATGTTAAAAACATTTTAGCAAATGTTTGCCATTAATGAAAGTTTTACTGTCAACATATTAGTGCTTCCAAAAAAAATCGTTAGTCGGTAAAAAGTGAATGTAAGCATACTTGTATTATATTAACTTCCTATTTTATAATTGTGAAATGTTTGTAATAACTTTCATTAGTACAATTTCAAAAAGTAGTTTATTTAATTGTTTAAGTTTGAATTTTGTGGTATACTTAAATAGTAAAGTTAAATTTTTATTAAAAGGTGTAATTATGGATTATGATGTTATTGTTGTAGGTGGCGGACCTGCGGGCGTATCAACAGCAATTTATTTAAAAAGAGCAAATGTAAATGTTGCAATTATAGAAAAATCTTTTATAGGTGGGCAAGTAGGAAGAACAAGCGAACTTGAAAACTATGCAGGATTTATAGATAAAGATGCTTTTGTTTTTTGTGAAAACTTAAAAACTCAACTTAAAAATTTAGATATTAAAGTAATAAGAGATACAGTTATTGATATAGAAACAGAAAAAATTAAAAAAATTATTGGTAAAAAAGGAACATATCAGTGCAAGGTTATCATATTATGTATTGGAGCCGATGAAATTAAGTTAGATTTGCCTAATATTGATAACTTTATTGGTAATGGAATTAGTTATTGTGCTGTATGCGATGGTAATTTCTATAAAGATAAAGTTGTATGCGTTGTGGGTGGCGGTAACACAGCACTTGAAGATGCTATTTATTTAAGCAAAATTGCAAGTGAGGTTCACTTAATCCATAGGCGTGATGAATATAGGGCAGAGCGGTTCCTAGTGCAAGCAATGGAGAAGTTGGTAAATGTGCCAAATCCTAAAATTGTGTTGCATAAAAACACAACAGTTACGCAAGTTTTGGGACAGAATAGTCTTGAAGCGGTAGAACTTAACAATGTAACAACAAATGAAAAAACTCGCTTAAATACTAATGGGTTGTTCCTATGTATTGGAAGAAAACCTAAATTAGAATTTTTAAAAGGTAAGATTGAAATTACGCCAAGCGGTTATATTAAAGTGTCAAACAATCTTGAAACAAGTGTGAAAGGTGTTTTCGCTGGTGGAGATTGCATTGAAAAGGAAGTTCGCCAAGTTGTAACTGCGGTTTCAGATGGTGCTATTTTAAGCAGAAATGTACTAAAATTTTTAGATGAAGAATAAGTTGTTCTTTTCGTTTTGCTTTGGGAATAATTGTCAGGCAATTAAAAGAAGTTAAATATTTGCAGATAATGTGTGGTTGGGTAAATTGATTATGACTTTATCTAAATTACATATTGTTATGCACTAATAGGTTAGTTAATTTAATTTCTTGTATAAAGCAAAGGGTGCTATTTAAGTTCAACTTGTGATAAGGCAATTAAAAAATTAATAAATTTAAAAAGTATTGATTCAAATTGCAAATCTTTCACTCTAACAAATTTTGTATGGTTACTTAAAGTAGTGCCATTTTTTAATATTATGCGAAGTTATCGCAGAGCGACCGCTTACGGTCATTGTGCAGTAACTGAACATAATTCAAACTGTGATGCACAACTTGTTGTGGTGGTTGCGTTACGCAACACAAAATTAAATTCCATTTAATTTTATCATCACATAGTTTATATTATAGGAAGTTTATGCAAGCACAAAAGCCTGTTTTTGTATTTGATATAAACGACGCCTAATTCAAACTATAAGAAGTGCTAGTGCGGTAGCAATAGCAGTTGCGAATAGCAACAAATATTTTACTTGTTAAAATATTTACTTCTTATAGTTTATATTATGCGAAGTTGGGAGAGCGAGAATGCTTGCATTCACATTTGAGCGAAAAACATTATTTTATTAAAAGTAGGGGGCTAATTTGAATACAGTAAAATTTGGTACTGATGGAATAAGGGCTGTTGTTAATGAAGATTTAACAGTTGAAACAGCCTATAAATTGGGTTGTGCTTTGGCACTTTACTTACTTGAAGAAGAAGGCAAACCCATTGTTTATATTGGGGAAGATACAAGAAAAAGTTGTGCAATGCTTAAAAGCGGATTGTTAGCGGGGTTGTTAAGTTATGGTATAGATTGTGTATGTCTAGGCATCATAACTACACCATCACTAGCGTATATAACAAAAAAGAACAAGGCAAATGCTGGAATAATGATAACCGCAAGTCATAATGCAGAACAGTATAATGGATTTAAAGTTTTTGATAGTAGTGGGCAAAAAATAGATATTAAAACTGCGTTAGTTTTAGAAAGATATGCACAAATAATTTCTCACTTTAAACCAAAGGTGGCAAAAGAAGTTGGAACTTTAAAAAATGACAACAGTAAAATAAAAAATTATCTTTCGCATTTAAGGCATAAGATAAAAGAAAATAAATTTAAAGTTTGTTTTGACTGTGCAAATGGAACGACAAATTTTATAATAGGCAAAATTTTTAATCCTAATCAAATTGTAAGTGGTAATGAAGTTGAAAGTAGTTTGGTAAATTTGAATTGCGGTGCAACAGATTTAAAAAAATTGCAAATAAAAGTGGTTCAAGAGGGTTATGATGTAGGCTTTGCTTTTGATGGCGATGGCGATAGAGTTATGGCAGTTTCAAAAAGTGGAAGAGTAGTTGATGGTGATGAGATTTTATACATAATAGCAAAGTATTTAAAAATGCAAGGTAAATTAAAAAGAAGTACAGTAGTTGGAACTGTTGTAACAAATTATGGGGTTGAAAAGTCATTATCTAACATTGGGATTAATTTAGTAAGGCAACAAGTCGGTGATAAATTTATCAATTTAGAGATGAAAAGGAAAGGCTATAACTTGGGTGGTGAACAAAGTGGGCATATAATTATAGGAAATGAAACAACAACTGGTGATGGTGTACTTGTAGCAATAACTCTACTAAATATAATGAATGAGTTAAATGCTGATTTGGAAGATTTGACAAAAGAAATAATCAAGTTTAATCAAAGTGCAATTAATGTTGAGATTAAACAAGAAAATAAAGACTACATAATGCAAAACTATGATTTTAACGAATTTTTATCAAGACTGGAAGACGAAATGTCTTACAACGGAAGAATATTAGTAAGAGCAAGCGGAACTGAAAGTTTAATAAGAGTTCTTGTTGAAGGCGAAAGTAAATCAATGTGTGAAAGTGTTGCAAAGCAGATAGAAAAGCGAATTTTAACATTAAACGAAAACTAAAAAATAAATAGTGTTTTTAACAAACTATATAAAATGTGAAAATCACAAAGAATATAATTGCAAATTTAAATAATTTATGGTAAACTTGTTATAACATTAATTAAGAAGGTAATTAAATTGAGTAAGTGTATTTTTTGTGATGAAGAAATAGTAAAAGCAGATAAAGAAAAGGCAAAACAAGTAGGGCTTCAACTTGAAAAGTCAAAAAATAATTTATTGTCAATATTCTATCAACATATTTTTGACTATTGTCCAAACTGCAAAATGGTTGAATTAATTTTAACAGATAGTGAAAAAAAGGTTTTGCTTGACAAAAAAGGAAAAGTTTTTGAAATTCTAAATAATAAAGAACTTGAAGGAATAGATGAAAATAAGGCTATTCGCCAAGCAGAAGTAAAAGGTTATGCTTGCGAACTTTTAAATGATAATGTAGGGGCGGTTTTAGGCTATAAGGCAAGCGTGGATTTATTAAATGCGTATATAAATAACTTTCTAGAAGAAAGGGCAAAGAGTGTTTTAAATAAGGACGGCAAAAGTTTTAAAATTTTAGATAGAAGCGAAATGAAAACTTTTGAATATGCAAAACAGCATAGAGATTTATTAAATAGACTAATATTAGGCAAATTTGATGAAAGTGTTTTTTCTAGCATTGGCATTTTAGGATTTTTAATTTTTATTGATACTATTTTAGATTTAACAGAATTAGGCGTTCAAGATGATAAAATGCTAGCTTATGCAAGTAGAATGTTAGAAAGTTTAAAGAAAGAAGATTTAAAAGAAGAATTTAAACCAGTTGTTGATGAACTTGAAAATAAATATTTATCAATAATGAAGTCAAGAGAGTAAAATATATGTTTTGTAAAAGAAAAATGTTTGTTGTCGCACGCAATACCATTGCTTAACCACAAGCATTTTTTTGATTACAACCTTTGTTACTTACTAAAATGTAAATAAATTTTCACATTTTATTTAATTTTGTTGGTGCTTAATGCGTTTGGAGTAAATTATTCGCTTTATTTTTGAGTAACTAATAAAAGTAATTAGAAAAACAAAAAAACTAGTTAAAAGTTGTCAAACTTTGAAACTAGCAAAATTATTATAGAAACGAAACCTATTGAAAAAAAATAGGTTTTTCAATAAAGTAAATTTTTTATATAAATTTAGATGCAATTTAATAAAATATATGCTATAATGTTTGTTATAACTAAAAGGAGGGAATATGAAAAACAAATTTTTAAGTTTTGCGTTAGCAATTTGTCTGATGATACCTTATGCATTTGCTCTTACTGCATGTGGTGATAAGCCACCTGAAAACCCACCAACTTTTGTTGTATATACTGTTACCGAAGCGGAGTGGAAAACAAATTTAAACTTAACAAAAAATGAAACTCAAACACTTTCTTGTGTTTCATTAGGTTCATCTCAAACTGAGTTACTTTCTAATTCTACACAACCTTTAAGTGAAATTACTTCCTATACTGTTCTCGCAGAAGGTGTAAATGCAGGAATCCCAGGTTCTGCTTTATTAAAAATGACACCAAATGGTATGTATATTGAGTTTTATGTTAATGGAACTTTGAAATCTTCTGAAAGTGGCACATTTGATAGTGATAATGTTCTTTATGAAAGTGTAAAAACCAATATGATGATGTTTGTCCCTTTTGCTGAATATTATGATGATTTTACTTTTGATGAAACAAAAAATGCTTATGTTGCACAAAATTTAACTGCTACATTAGTAGATGATTATGATATTAACAATACAGAAACTATATATCATAAGACTGCGGAAGTATCGTTTGTTAATGGATATCTTAATAAAGTTTCATTTGAAATGTGCGATAAAGATTTTATTGAAATCATAGCAACTTTTACTTTTACTTTTTCAAATATTAACAATACAACCATAAGTGATTAATTAAAATTAAATCTTTCAATTTTTAGAGTATAGGATGTGTTCTATGCTCTTTTTCTTAAAATTCTTTGTTATTCTTTTTTGTCTTTTTTATTATGGTAAACAAAAATTCTTTGTTGTCAAGGTTAAAGCGTATGTCGCATTCTGCGACAATCCTTGACAAAGGCAGAACTATTTTTTTTGCCAGTTAAGAGAGATTAAAAAACACCTTAACCATTAGAGATTAAAGTGTTAATTATTTTGCTAGTTTTAAAAGTGCTAGACTAATAACTAGTTTTTTTATTGTCTACTATAAACATCTTCATCAATAAACCTTTCAAGAGTTGTTTGTTCATAAAGTTTCTTTTTAGGTTTTTGGTTCTCTTGAAAAGTAAACTCTTTAAGTCCTTTTGCAATGTTTTTCTCATAAGCATAAACTGGATAGTGGTTGTAACGATGGTTTTGATTAAATTTGCCATTATGGTTATGATGATTGTTATGCATATATGGCAAAATCATTCTTGTATCTTGTGTGAAAATATATTTGTTTGTAACTTGATGCTTTGTTAATTGTCCTGCCTTTTTCGCCTTTTCAAGTTCTAGCATAACTGTGTCTATGTTTGCGTGGCTTACATTATTTCTATATTTGCCAACGTCTTTATACATTACTTCATTGAAATAGTGTAGGTCTGAACCACAACTTACTAAATAAGTATCTTTGAAAAAGTCGTTGTATTGTATATCAAATGGGCTTGTTTTGTTCGCTATTTCTATTCCATCAAGACCTGCAAATAGCAGAGTTTGAGTTACACGTTTGCAAAGTGTAAATGAATCAATAGCAACGTGTTTCTTTCTTCTAAACTTCTCAATAGAAACAGTAGGGTGAGCAAGAGAACACAAACCACCATCTTGGTGTGTTGCATTAATAACATCAATAATATCTAATTTAAATTTATCTCGCCTTTTATATGCTTCATTGAAATCTCTTACATCTTCGTGAATTTTCTCTTCATTAATGCCTTTCCATAAATAGAAGTTGATAGCAAAACTTTTGTTTATATCTCCACTAAATTCGTGCTTATCTACATAATCACGCATATACGACCTTATTTCTGTTAGGCTTGTTTGATAAACTTCATCTTTTTTTATTAGATAATACAATAAAGCATATTGCGACCTTTTGTAGTCGTCATATTTTGTAGTAATTAAATCCATAATATGACTTTTATCGCTTCTATCAAAACCATAGCACAGTAAATGGAATTTTATTTTATGTTCTTCATCAAGTTGCATATAGCAAGTAACTTCACTACCACATAGTATTTTAACGCCATCATAGTCGTATATAATTTCATTATCCGCTTTTTTCTCTGAACGCATAAGGTCATGAAAAGCCTGCACGCTATTGTGGTCTGTTATTGAAATAAAGTCAACTGAATTTTCTTTTGCCCTTTTAACTAGTTGCTCAATATCAAGATAACCATCTAGCGAATATTTTGAATGTAAATGCGTGTCAATGTGACTATGAATGTTTTGATTTAAATCTTCTTCTGTCCTTTTTTCAAATTCAATAGTCTTTTTAGTGGTTTCTAAATCTTCTTTAATAGGGTCATCTTCTAATTTTGTGTAAGTAGTATTAATCATAATAAAACTCCATTTTCATTTGTTAGTTTTATAGCATTTATGCTTTTGATTAAATTGCTGGACTAATCCCCATATCCTTACAATATTAAAGGCATTTTTCTATCAAAATTATTATAGCACATAATAAAGGAAAAAAGCAATAACAATTAAGAAATTTGACAAAATAAATTTTTTGTTGTATAATAATTTAGATTAAAATTTGCTATTTTTTAATTGTTTATAAGTTTTCATTAATTAGTGAGATTTAGGCGTAAGTAAGAATGGCAATTTAAGATATAAAGTAAGATAAGGGAGAATAAAATGGCAAGCGTACAAAGATTAAATTACTATAAAAAAACAACTTGTGCAAATTGTAACTATTCGTGGGACTATCCATACTCAAACAGGGCTAAAATGACAGAACTTCAAAATCTATTTTATTTTGAATTGCATCTATGTCCACATTGCAATAGTTTAGGATATTTTATAACAGAAGTGGGCGACTTTGAGTTGCAAGTTCAAAATGATAAGCAGTACAAAGAAATTATTAAGAAAAAGAATGAAGCATTTGGTATGGTATGCAAGAAAGAAACTTATAAATATTTGCTTTATGCTTATATTTGCGAAAAGAAAGGCGATGATTTTATGACTGCAAGAACATATTATATGGCAAATAAAGTAGAGAAGTTTCAAAGAGAAAAGTACATAGAAAGTATGCTATATAAAGAGCATGAAGATGCTAAAATGATTAAAGAAAGTGAAGCAAAAGAAGAAGAGTATTTAAGAAAATCAATTTACTATATGCAAAGATATGTAAATAACCATCAAGACGATATTGATGCAAGTATTATGTTAGCGGTAATATATAAACTAGCGTGTGAAGGCGAAAAAGCAGTTACTGTTTTAAATAGCGTTATGAAGAAAAATGTTACGCAAAGACAAATTCAAATGGTTAAAGAAGTAGTAAAGATGAAATTAGGAAGTAGCGAGTTTTTAAGAAGGTTCATCTAAATCTTTATTTGTTTAAAGGAAAATGAAATATGGAAATAATTATATTTGTAATTTTTGTTGTTATAATAATTGGGCTTGTAATATATATTAAAACAAGACCAGAGAAGACAATAATTAAAGAAAGTCCATTTGCAAGAGGAGAAGTGCTTTTAAAAATTAAGGGAGCATTTATGGATAAGCAAGAAACATATTATTATGAATTTATGCAAAGGCATTTAGAGCAAGATAAAATAATTGTGCCAAAGGTGGGAATAGACAACTTATTAGCACCTAGTGGAAATAAGAAGCAATATGAAGCAATATGTTCAAAATATGTTGACTTTGTCATATTTGATAAGAAGACAATGTTGCCGATTGTTGCGATAGATTTAGTAGAAGAAAAAATGTCATCTAAATTAACTTACTTTGATAAAGATGTTGAAGAGGCATTAAAACTTGTTAAAATTCCTATTTATACGCAATACGTTGAAGATTTTTATGTCTATGAAGATTTGTTAGAGCAAATGCAAAAGAAAATCCCTGTTTTAAATAAAAATCAAGTAAACCAACAAGAGCAAAAGGTGGAAGAAGAAACTTCAAGCGAAGTAGAGAAAGGCGAACAAAAGGAAAACGGAACAGACAAAAAAGAATAAAGTTGCTTGCAATGAATAAAAGACAATAAGACTTAATGAAAATAATAGAAGAATTAAAAAGTACAAAAACATTTTTGTGCTTTTATTTTTTATAAAAAAAGTTGCACATAGTGAGCAACTTAAATAGATAAGAGTGTTATAAATTAAAGTAAGTATTCATTTTCTTGTTTTTTTTGTAGGCTTGTAAACGCAAATGTGAAATTTTTCAAACTACTTTCATTGAAGTATGATTTATCTAATTCAAAACATTCAAACAAATTCTGTAATGTTACTTTTGATGGGTCTTGATTAAAAAACTGACAAAGTTGTTCATAAGTTTCACAACTAATTACAGAATTTGATTCCTTTTTAGAGTTGTAGTTAAAAGTTTTTATTTGCTTAACTGTTATTATATAATCTAAAATATAGGCAAAAGAAACATCTTTTAAAGGATATTTTTTTGGTGCTTTGTAATCAAAAATTTGAAAAGATTGAAACTCAATCAAATTCAAAAATTGAATATTATTTAACAGTTCATCATAGTAATTATAATTTTTAAAAGTCATATAATTTCCTTTTGTTTTTTTAATGATTTTAATTTATAGGGTTGTTTTCCGTAATTAAATTCATTTATAATAATATAATTAAGCATTAACCAAATAATGCCACCAAATTATATTATAACAAAATTTTGATAAAAAGTCAAGAGGTTGTTTTAAATAGTTAATTTCCTTATTTAATGTTTGCATTGTATAAGGTGGCGGACGATAGATAACTTTTATTTAATACATAAAAAAGTATGCTAGTTTTTGTATGTACGCTTTAATTTAATTGTGTTAAAAACTGAAAAATAATTTGGTCACAAAACCAAATCATAAGAAATTGAATTTTTGATATTGTTAAATGCAAGGCCAAAAATTTTAATGCTCTCATCATCAAAATCATCTACTTCTAGTCCAAATGCAGAAAACAAGTTTTTAAGAGTAACCTTGCTTTTATCTTGTTCAAAGAAATAGCATAATTCATCATAAATATCATAGCAGTTTTCAAATTTGTTTGCGTTTAAATCATTTTCTTGTGCTATTTCATATTTCAAAACTATATTATTTAATAAAAGAGCAAAAGAAAAGTCTGCGATAGTAACATTTTTGTCCGTTACAAAACTAATTTGTTTTCCATAGTTTGTTTTGACAATGTCAATGTCTTCAACACTATTATATAAATCTTGATAAAATTCATATTCTTTAAATTGCATAAATAATTACCTTCTTAATTTTTATTGTAACATAATAAAAAGTAAAAAGCAATAACAAAGTAATTATATTTAAATAAAAGTAACGAAAAGCAAAGTAAAACAAGTTAGGCAAAGAAAATAATTTTTTATTTGGTTTTATTTTTATCTTTTACTTGCTTAAATAAATTGTATTTGTTATAATTGCATTTATGATAATAGAACTTAATGAAGAACAAAAGCAGGCAATGCTTGCAACAGAAGGAGCAGTTTTAGTTACTGCGGGTGCAGGAAGCGGAAAGACAAGATTACTTACACAAAGAATTGCATATTTAATACAAGAAAAGGGAGTTGAACCTTTTAATATTTTAGCAATCACATTTACCAATAAAGCATCAAAGGAAATGAAAGATAGAGTTGAGCAAATAATAGGCGGTCAAGCACTTGTTTGGATTTCAACAATTCACTCAATGTGTGCAACAATATTAAGGCGAGATATTGAGAAGTTAAACCCAAAATACAATTCTTATTTTACAATTTATGGCACTGATGATACAAATAAAATGCTTAAAAAGGCAATGAATATTGATGATAAGAAAAACGAAAATAAGGATAAAGACAATGACAAAGATGAAAATTTTTTAAAGCAAGTTTCTTATCATATGAGCGTTATTAAGAATGCTAATATTCCTTATGAAGTTTATATTAATCAAAATTCACATATTAAGGATATAGAAGACATTGTTGACGTAATAAAACGCTATCAAATATTACTAGAAGAAAGCAACGCACTAGACTTTGACGACCTTTTGACATTTACTGAAAATCTACTTAAAAAAGATGAAAATGTTAGGAATTACTATAATAATAGATTTAAGTACATTTTAGTTGATGAATTTCAAGATACAAATGTCGTTCAATACAATATTATCAAATTGCTTGCTGGAAATAACAAGAATATTTTTGTGGTTGGTGATGAAGACCAATGTATTTATGGTTGGCGTGGGGCGAATATTAAGAATATAAAGAATTTTATAAAAGACTATGAAAATTGCCAAATATTTAAGTTGGAGCAAAATTACAGAAGTACTAAAAACATTCTTGAAATAGCAAATAAATTAATCAGTTTTAATAGTGAGAGAATTCCAAAGGAACTAAAATCCAATAAGGAAACGAATGGTTCAATAATTTATAGAAGTTTTTCAACAGATAAACAAGAAGCAGAATATGTAGCACAAACAATCTATTCTTTGCACGAAAAGGGCATTGATTATTCGGAGATGGCAATTCTTATGCGTCTTAATGCGTTATCAAGAAACTTTGAAGAAAAATTATTGTCATATAATATTCCGCACGCAGTTTATGGCGGATTCAAGTTCTTTGATAGATTGGAAGTAAAAAATGCAGTTGCATATTTAAGACTTATTGCAAATCCTAATGATATTTCAAGTTTTATAAGAATAGTTAATTATCCAAAGCGTGGCATAGGTGAAGTTACAATAGATAAAATAGTAGAAGCATCACAGACTTACAATTTGTCAATTTACGATATATGTGGCAATATAGATTTAGTTGCAAGTATTAATAGCGGTACAAAAGAGAAAATCAAAGCATTTTATTTAGTACTTGAAGATATTAAACAAGTAATAAAGGAAAAAGGCATTAGCGAAGGAATTGCGTATTTAATTAAGAGAGCAGGCTTTAAGGAATTATACAGTGATAGAAGCGAAGAAAATAAAAACAGATTGATGAATTTGGATAGTTTAGTGCAGTCAGCACAAGAATTTGAAGAGAATGCAACAAATGTAAATTTAATAAACTATTTAGAGAATATAACGCTTGTAAGTGATAGCGACATTGACAACGGTCAAAGTAGTGCAGTAACAATAGCAACTGTACATGGGGTTAAGGGGCTGGAATATAAAGTAGTATTTATTGTTGGTGCAGAACAAAAGATTTTCCCAATAGTTAGAGATGACAGGGTTGATGAAGAAGAGAGAAGATTAATGTATGTAGCAATAACAAGAGCAAAAGAGCAGTTGTATTTAACAAATTCACAAACTCGTTTTTTGTATGGACATTATGAATATATGGTGCCATCAACCTTTTTAAAGGAAATGGGCTTTGTAGCGGAAAATAGTTACAATGCGTTAAACGAATCACCTAAAACAGCAACTTATGGCGTTAAGAATATATTTGGTGATAATTTTACAGATTATAGGAATGATAAACCAGATTTTGTTAAATTTGGTGGCGGTAAGTCATTAAATGAATTAAACAGAACAAAACAATATTTTGCAGATAAGAAACCAACAAAGACAGGCTTTGAAGTAGGCAGAAAAGTAAATCATAGTCATTATGGGATAGGGGTTATAACTGATGTAAGTGGCGAAGGCATAAGTAAAATGGTAACTGTGCAATTTGAAGTTGTTGGAAAGAAGAATTTGCTACTTGATTATGCACCATTAACATTAGTTGATTAGTTGCTCTTTGTTACTTTATAAATTAAAAAATACTAACTGATAACCATATAATTTAACAAACAAAGAGATAAAGAAAATATGGCAAATTAATAAAGTCAAATAAAGATTGGAGTAAATATGGAAGATAAACAACTAAAAGAAATGCAAGAATTAGTAAATATATTAAATAAGCATTGTTACAATTATTATGTTTTAGATAATCCAACTATATCAGATGCTGAATATGATGCGTTATACGATAAACTTTTAAAAATGGAAAAAGAACTTAACATTGTTTTAGAAGATTCGCCAAGTATAAGGGTAGGTGGCGAAGTTTTAAGTGGATTTAAAAAGCATAAACACAAGGAAAGACTTTATAGTTTAGATAAAGTGAATACAAAAGAAGGGTTATTTAAATGGGTTAGGGACATTAAAGAACATTATGATGAAGCAAGATTTTCAGTTGAATACAAATTTGATGGATTGAATCTATGCCTAGTTTATAATAATGGAAAACTACAAACAGCGGTAACTCGTGGAGATGGTTTTGAAGGGGAAGATGTAACAGCACAAGTTAAAACTGTGCGTTCAGTACCATTAAAAGTGCCTTATAAAAAAGAGTTCATTGTGCAAGGTGAAGGTATTATGTACCAAAGCGATTTAGATAAGTTTAATGAAACATCAAACGAGCCTTTAAAAAATGTAAGAAATGCGGTTGCAGGAGCAATTAGAAATCTTGACCCAAAGGAAACAGCAAAGCGAAAGATACAAATATATTTCTATGCTATCCCATATATAGAAGAGAAAGGACTTATAAATACTCAATATGATGTGGAAGAGTTCTTGCATAATAATGGATTTAAAAATTTGCGAGCAAGTTATTTATCTACATTTGAACAAATTGAAAATAAAATTGATGAAATTGATGAAATAAAACATTCATTAGATTTTGTTATTGATGGTGCGGTAATAAAAGTAGATGATTATAAGATAAGAAACGAACTTGGCGAAACAATAAAACATCCTAGATGGGCAATGGCGTACAAATTTGAAGCAGAAGAAAAAAGTACTAACTTAAATGGTATTGAGTGGCAAGTTGGCAAGTTTGGAAAAATAACTCCAATAGCGATACTTGAACCAGTTGAATTAGCAGGAGCATTAATATCTCGTGCGACGCTAAATAATATGAACGATATTGAAAGGAAACAAGTTCAATGTCCTTGTCGTGTTTTTGTTAGAAGGAGTAATGAAGTTATTCCAGAGATTTTATCACTTGCAGAACTTACTAATGATAGTAAGCCGATAGAAGCACCTAAAAATTGTCCTTGTTGCGGAGAAAAATTAGTCATAAAAGGAGCAAATATTTTTTGCATAAATGAAGAATGTCCTGACCAAATCAAAGGCAAAATAGTTAATTCAGTATCAAAAAAAGGTTTAAATATTGAAGGCGTAAGTGAAAAAACCATTGATATATTTTATGAGCAATTAAACATTAGGCATTTTAAAGATTTATACTACTTGAAAAAAGAAGATTTACAAGATTTAGAAGGTTTTAGAGATAAAAAGATTGATAACTTCTTTGAAAGTCTAGAAAATAGTAAAGAATTAGATTTTAGCAACTTCATTTACGCATTAAATATTGCAAATGTTGGTGTTAAAGTTTCAAAGGATTTAGCAAATACTTATGGCACTATGGAGAGATTGCATAAAGCAACTTATGAAGAATTAATAAACATTTATGATATAGGGGAAACACTAGCACAAGGTGTTTATGATTATTTTCAAAATGAAGACAATATAAAATTAATAAATGAAGTATTGTCATTAGGATTCAAGTTTAAAGACATTGAAGATAAAAGAACTGACCACTTATTCACTGGTAAAAAAGTTGTATTGACTGGCTCGCTAGAAAAGTATACTAGACAAGAAGCAACAAACATATTAGAAAAATTAGGAGCACAAGTTTTAAGTGCTGTAAGTAAAAAGTGTGATTATGTTTTATGTGGAGAAAATGCAGGCTCAAAATTAGAAAAAGCAGAAAAGTTAGGAATAGAAATACTAACCGAAGAAGAGTTTGATAAATTAATTGAAGAATAAAAATTTTGAATCATTATTAAAATGTGATAAAATTTGATTTTAAAAGTCTTTATTAGTGTAATGTGAATTAAAAAAGGAACTGAATGTTCCTTTTTTTGTAATGTATTAATAAAATATGTTTTATAGCATTAGTCAGCAATTAATCCAATAAAAACTGATTCATAAATATCAGGTGCTTTGTCTATCCATCTTTTGCATGCGTTTATTGCTTGTGAACGACTTTCCATTTTTATCTTTATTTCAAATAGTGCTTGTTGCAAGTGTGGGTCCCTAATAGTAAAAGTAGTTAGGTAACTACCATCTGCCATTTTAGTGTATGTACTAACATATTCTTGATTTCTTTTAATGTGCTGAATGTTTAATTTAGCAAATTCGCTTATTTCATCACGTAGAGTAATAGGAATGTTTTGAAAAAACAATGAAAGACAATTTTGTCCCTCATAAGTAAGTGCAAAAAGCGGTTCTTCTTGATGTGGTTGTGGTATGTATATTAATTTTGATTCAACTAACTGTAATATTATTTCTTTGCAATCTATGTATTTTAACCAATTATTTCTGCTTGTACAAATGTCCATTATGCTATTTTCAGTAAGTGGAATTTCCATCTTTTCCATAACAAACAATAGAACGAGTTTATTGGTTGTACTATCTAAATTGTAATCTGCCATAATTAAATCCTTAAAATATATAATTGAAAATATTGAGAGTAATTAAAAAATTACTTCACTTATTAATAAAATTATTGCTAAATACGTTAATGAGTTGCAATAACTTTTTAAACTACATTTTAGTTTATCATAAATTAAAAAGATATTCAAGTATATTTTTCAAATAGGTGCTAAAAAATAAGATTTTACATATTATGAGAAGTTGGAATAGCGAGAAAGTTTACTTTCTCATTTTACGAATGAACATAACTCAAACTGTGATGGTTGCGTTATCCAACACAAATTTAAAAATGATATAATTTTAAAACCTTGACAAATAGCATTTATTGTATATAATAGTTTATAGGAGTGAGAAATGGCATATAATAAAATTAATGAAAAAGAACAAATACAACTAATAAGACTATTTTTAAAGAAGAGGAATCTTATTTCAAGGATTTTATATTTTATTAAAGTTGAAGAAAATATGTCTTATAAGTTTATCAATAAAGATAAATTATCTAATGTGAATAATGAATTTGTAAGCAGTGAGAGTGAAAGACTGCAAAACTGGTTTAAATCTCGTTATGAAGAATTAGGCAGTCCTTTTAATGAAATTAGTTTTATGGAAGCATCTAAAATTATTAAAAAAGAAATATCAAGGGTTAATCCAAATTATATTTTGATATTATTTAATCAAAATTATTTTGAAGAGTTAAAAAATGTATTTATAAATAAAGAGAAAAAAGGCAAATTTATTGAAAATCTTTTTAATTGCAATGTTGTTTTAGAAAATAAGGAAGAAGAAAAATTAATAAATACAATTATTAAACGTGCTCTTATACAAACATTAAATAATCATCTTAAAAATGAGATTAAAAGAGTAGTAAGTTTTGATAATTTTAAAAAAGTTAGTGAAACATACAATAGAGAAAAAATTTAGCAATGTAAATTGCTATTTTTTTGTTTAAAAAGTTGTCAAATTTAAATGTATGTGCTATCATATTTAATTATGTAATGGAGAGTGTTATATATGAAAATAATTTCTAATCAAGAACTAGAAATGATTAAACAATTTGAAAGCAACTGTAATGAAATGATAAATGGTAAATTCATTTTAGCGGATATAAAAATAGCGAAGATATTAAAATCTATTGCAAAATCAAAAGAACTTTATGGTTTTTTAGCAGAATGTTTATTAAACTTTGATTTTGCAAAAGAGTTTGAAAAGGCAAAGGGAATAGATTATACATCAAATTACTTTAAGATGCCAGAAGAAAGTTATAAAAAAGTAGCATTAGTATTTTGTCTTTTGCTTGAAATTGACAATAAGAAAATGGATTTTTATGATTTTGTAAACAAGTATTTTAAGTCAAAAAAAGAAGATGATGAATACGGTTTATTTACAAGAACTATGCTAATCCCTTTTAGAGATGAAATACTTAAAAACTTTAATTTATTTGATGCTCCGACAGAAGTTGAAGAAACACAAGTAGAAGAAAAGGATAGTACGGTGGATTTAAAAAGTGAAATAGTCAAGCATTTACAATCAATGCTTAACATAACACAAATTAGTCCTAAAATTAATGCAAAAGATAAAGAGAAATTAAACATAGTTTTACAAGGGTTCATAGAAGCGGTAAAACTTAAAAATAAAAAGGTTTTATTTGCACTTGAAATTGCACTTGCTGATTGCGTTAGTAAAGTAAAAGCAATCAAGTCAATGTATAATGAATTGTTAGATAAATTGATTAAATTTTACAAACAAATTTAATTACAATTAAGAAATTAACAATTAAAGAATAAAGTAAAAAATAACAATAAAATTTGATATGTTGAATAAATTTAAAATGCTTTAAATTGTAACAAATAGAAATTAAAAAGGAAGATAGAAATGGAAGATTGTTTATTTTGTAAAATTATAAAAGGCGAGATACCTTGCCATAAAATCTATGAAGACGAAAATGTATTAGCATTTTTAGATATAAATGCAAATCCAGTAGGGCATACTCTTGTAATACCTAAATCTCACTATGTAAATATTTTAGATGTGCAGGAAAGTGATTTAATTAATGTTATTTGTGCTGTTAAGAAAGTTGCAAATCATTATGTTGATAATAAAAATGCAAATGGATTTAATTTGCAAGTAAATAATGGTAAATCAGCAGGGCAAGAAGTTGCACATTTACATTTTCACATTTTGCCAAGAGGTTTAGAGGGATTAAATAATAAAACACTAGCAGAAGTTTGTGATGTTTTAAAAATAGATTGATAACGCAACATATTGTGTAATATAATAAATTATAGTGCTAACGATAAGGTAGGTTCAAAATGAATATTGGTTTTGATAATGATAAATATATAGAACTGCAAAGTAAAAGTATAATTGATAGAATAAGCAAATTTAATGAAAAACTTTATCTTGAATTTGGTGGTAAAATGTTTGATGACTTGCACGCATCAAGAGTTTTACCGGGTTTTAAACCAGATTCAAAAATAAGAGTTTTGGAGAAATTAAAAGATAAGTGCGAAATAATCTTTTGTATTAGTGCCAAGGATATTGAAAGAAATAAAATAAGAGCAGATTATGGCACAAGTTATAGTCAGGAAGTTTATAGGTTAATGGATAGACTGCGTGGTGTCGGCTTGTATGTAAGTTCAGTAGTCATAACATTATTTGAAGGTCAAGAAAAGGCTAAAAAGTTTGCAGATGAATTAAAACAAAAAGGTGAAAGTGTTTATTTCCACACATATACAAAAGGCTATCCAAATGATGTTGATGTAATTGTTAGTGATGAAGGATATGGTAAAAATCCTTACATAGAAACTACTAGGCCACTTGTAATTGTAACAGCACCTGGACCAGCGAGCGGAAAACTTGCTACTTGCCTTTGTCAACTTTATCACGAATATAAGCGTGGGGTAAAGGCAGGTTATGCTAAATTTGAGACTTTTCCAATTTGGAATTTATCTTTAACTCATCCTGTAAATATTGCTTATGAAAGTGCGACGGCAGATTTAAAAGATGTAAACATTATTGACCCTTATCATTTGGCTAAATATGGAACTTATGCTGTAAACTACAATAGAGATATTGAATTGTTCCCCGTTCTTAAAAAGATACTTGAAAAAATCAGTGGTTATAGTGAATATAATTCGCCAACTGATATGGGCGTAAATATGGCGGGCTATGCAATTTCTAATGATGAAAATGTAAAAAGAGCGAGCGAAAATGAGATAATAAGACGTTATATGAATGGTAAAGTTCAGTTTACAAAGGGGCAAATTGATAGTGAAACATTAGATAGATTAAATCTACTTATGAGCAAGGTAGGCTTAAAAGAAGAAGATAGAGATTTAGTTGTTGAAAATAGAAGAGTAGTTCAGGAAACTAATTTTCAAGCAGTAACTATCAAACTGAAAAATGGCAAACTTATAAGCGGAAAAATGAAAAATATTTTAAGTGCAACAAGCGCTTGTATATTAAATGCTTTAAAAGAACTTGCGCAAATTGATGATAAGAAAATAATAATAGATAGCAAAGTATTTGAGCCGATTTTGAAGTTGAAAAGTGAAACATTAGACACGAATATAAAAATGCTATCTCTTGAAGATATATTAATTGCAATGAGTATTTGTACTAATTATGATGAAGATGCAAGAGTTGCGATGGGTAAATTAGAAGAATTAAAAGGGTGCGAATTGCATTCAAGTTATATATTATCACAGAAAGAAGAAAGAATATTAAAGTTGTTGAGAATTTCAGTAACTAGTGAAAATGAATATCTTAACGATAAAAGCATTGAATGGTAATATGAAAGTATTAAATAAAAATAATTAATTCCATTAATGACAATAAATAAAAGCAAATAAAAGGAGTAAGGAAATGGAAGAAAAAAATAAAAAATATAGTTGGAATTTAAAAGAATATTATAATAGTTTAGAAGATTATGACAAAGATTTTGAAAGGGTGCAAGTATATTTAAATGCGTTTGATGGATTTAAAGGCAATTTAAATGATAAGGAAGTTGTACTTAAATATTTTAAAACAAATACAAAGATTAGTGAAGAGTTAGAAAAATTAGGAATGTTTATTTCATTAAGCGAAGATTTAGATTTTAATGATAATGAAATAAAAAAGAGAAGTGATTTACTAGATAATTTTTACAATAAATTAGATTTAGTTTTAACTCCGCTTTCTACTGAACTATCAAAGCAAAGTACAGAATTTTTTGATGACTGTATGAGCGACCCACGTTTTGCTAATTACAAAATGAAATTAGATAAAATCAAAGCAAATAGAATTCACTATTTAAGTGAAAAGGAAGAAAATATTTTTGCTTTAATGGGTTCGTTTAATTCTGGATTTGAAGAAATCTATACAAATATAATGAATAACGATATGAGATATAGACCTATTATGGTAAATGGCAAAGAAGAAAAAGTAACAAGCCATAATCTTATAACTTTTTATAAAAATGAAGATAGAGAAGTAAGGAAACAAGCATATTTAAGTAATGCTGATGCAATCAGCAAGCGTGTTAATTCAGCAGTTACTGCGTATATTTACAAACTAAAATTAGATTGTATGGACTTGAAGTTAAGAAAACATACATCTATGCTAGATGCAGTACTTGAAAGCGAGAAGATACCCAAAGAAGTGTATTACAAACTAATTGAAAAAGTTGAAGCAAATCGTGATTTTTCGGACAGATTTTATGAAATTAAAAAGCGTAGTTTGGGTTATGATAAATATTATGCTTATGATAGTTATTTGCCACTTTCTCCAAAGGCTAATAAAAAACTTACTATTGAAGAACAAATTGAAATAATGAGAAAGGCATTACAACCACTAGGCGAAGAATATTGCAAAAATATTGATAAGGCAATAAATGAGAATTGGTTTGATTTAGAGCCATCAGATAGTAAACTTGATAGAACTTTTGCTACAATGAGTTATGCTTTAAGAAAACCTTATGTATTTATGCAACAAAACTATGATTTAGATAGTTTGGAAGCGCTAGTTCATGAGTTTGGACACGCAGTAAATTTTGAGTACATTATTAAAAATCAACCTAAACCAACCTCTGGTGTAAGTATTTATTGTGCTGAAATTGCAAGCGTTACAAACGAACTTTTGCTTGCTGATTATTTATACAAAAATACAAATGATTTAGATGAGAAGATTTATTATCTTGAAAATTTAATTAGCGGATTTATGGGTACTTTAATAACGCAAACTAAATTTTCGCAATTTGAAGACTATGCTTATAAGTTAGTGGAAAATGGCGAGTCAATAACTGTTGATAAACTTTGTGATGAGTGGTACAATATAAATAAGAAATATAGTGGCAAGTTTGATGAAATAGAAGAAATGGAACAATACAAAAAGGGACAAGGCTTTATAAGTATTCATCATTTTGTTTATTATTCTTACTATGTATTTAATTATGCAACAAGTTACACTTGTGCAAGTGTTATTGCGTCAAAAATATTAAGTGGCGACCAAGAGATGAAGAAAAAATATCTTGAATTTTTAAGCAAAGGTAGTAGTCAATATCCAGATGACCAAGTTAAAGAAATGGGCATAGATTTATCAACTGGCGAAGCGTACGATTTAGTATTCAAAGATATGAATGAAAAACTAGCAGAACTTGATGCTTTGGTTGAATTAAGAGATATGCGAAAAACTGTAAAAAAAAAGTTAATGCCTAGTTCTATGGTTAAAAGTCAAAATTCATTAGTAAACAACAAACAAGAAGAACTAGAAAAGTAATACATTAGATATAAAAAATTATTTACAGATTAAATTTATACACTATGAATTATTATATGTGTTTATCAGAAATTAATTAAAAAGATTACAAATTTAATATGTAATCTTTTTTTAAATAACATTTGATTTATTGTTTATTTATTGCAAATAATAAACCTTAATTTGAGTTAATGTAATCAGTTGCAGATAAGTGCAGAAATAATTTTACTTGCTAAAATTTGCAACTTATATTTGATTAGTTAAGTTTAATTTAATAAATCAAGGGCAACAATTAAAAGATAAATATTATTGGGGGCGAATAAAATGGCTTATTCATATAAAGGGAGTTTAAATTTTGGGCTTGTTTATATTCCTATTACATTGCATAGTTCTATTAAGGATAATGACATTGGATTTAATATGATAGATAAAAAAACAATGAGTAGAGTAAAATATAAAAAGACTTGTGTTGATTGTGGAGATAGGGTTGTAAAGCAGGAAGACATAGTAAAAGGGTTTGAATATGAAGAAGGGAAGTATGTTATATTTGAAGATGAAGATTTTGAGAAACTTAAAACGAAAAAAGATAAAAATATAACGATAGAACAATTTGTTGATTTAAAGGAAGTTGACCCACTTTACTTTGACCGTCCTTACTATGTTTTGCCAACTGGTGCTGAAAAAGCATTTGGCGTTCTTGTTTCTGCAATGGAAGAAGAGAACAAGGCAGGACTTGCTAAAACTGTTTTAGGAACAAAAGAAACTTTAATTCTCGTAAGAGCAAGAAAGGGAGAGATGCTATTAAATACATTATTCTTTGAGGAAGAAGTTACAAGGAATCCAGCAAAAGAAATAAAGGCAGAAGTAAATAAAAAAGAAAAAATGATTGCAAAGCAAATTATAGAATCAATGACAGCACATTTTGAACCTGAAAAGTATAAAGATGAATACAGAGAAAGAGTACAAAAGGCAATAGAAGAGAAGATAGCAGGGAAAGAGATTGTAGCACCAAAAGAAAAAAGTGAAAATAAAATTATAAATCTTATGGAAGCGTTGCAAAAGAGTTTAGAAAAGTATGAAAAGAAAAATAGTACAAAGAAAAAGGTTAAGGCAAAATAGTGGGAAACTTATTTGAAAACAAAAACATATCGCCAATGCTTTTATATGAAAGCGAACCATTTAATGATGATAATTTTATATTTGAACTAAAATTAGATGGAATAAGATGTTTAGCATATATTGACAAGTTAAATGTAATACTACACAATAAAAGGTATAAAGATGTTAGTGACATTTATCCAGAGTTGATGAAAATGAATAAATGCATAAATAAAAAATGTATATTAGATGGCGAAGTAATTTGCGTTACAAATGGTAAACCAGATTTTTATGAAGTGCAGAAAAGAAGTTTAATGACTGATGCTTTCAAGATTAATTTATCTGCTAAAAAGAATCCTGTACAATTTGTCGCTTATGATATTTTATTTTTAGATAAAGAGGATGTTACTCAATTACCACTAATTACAAGGAAGAAATTACTTGAAGAAAATGTAAAAGAAGGCAATAATTTGAGTATATCTCGCTTTATTGAAAATGAAGGAAAAGCATTTTTTTCACTTGCAAAAGAGCAAAAGTTGGAGGGGATTGTCGCAAAAGAAAAGAGCAGTAAATACTTAATTGGGAAACGCTCAAAAAATTGGTTAAAAATAAAAGTTATGCAAGATGAAGATTTAATAGTTTGCGGTTATCAACCAAGTGAAAATGGTGATGTGAAAGATTTAGTGCTTGCTTATTATGATGAAAAAGGCAACTTAAAGTGTCGTGGTAAAGTTTATTTAGGTGTTTCAAAGGGCGACCAACAAAAGATAAAACAATTTGCAAAAAATAATACAATAGCAAATGCTTGGTTTCCAAAGTACAAAAATGTTGTTTGGTTAAAATTGGAACTTGTAGGTACTGCACACTTTATGCACGCAACTAAAACTGGTGGAATGCGACAGCCAGTTTGGAAAGGGTTGAGAGATGATAAAAGCATAAAAGATTGCATTATTAAAAAAGAAAATTAAGCGAATTATTTTATTAAAAGAAATTTGCAATTTTGCTAAATCATAATGCTTAATTTTTGCAAAAAAAGGCTACAAAAAAGAACAAAATAGCACTTAACTATTATGTCCTTTATTTTTTTATAATTTAATTAATCGGTTTCTTGTAATGATTCAATGCACCATTTAACTTTTTTAGCACTAAAATAATAATCATCTGCCATTATTTCGTTAATGCTTTTATAAGGTTGATTTATCCAATAAATTTTATCATTTTCAAAATGTATTGATGCTTCATAAATTTCGCCACAATCTCCAAAATCTTCGTATAAATTAGTTTGGACATCACCTTGCAATACTAATGTAATACAGCAGTCATCATTTATGTACATTTTTAATTCTAGTAAATCTTTGTTTCCAACCATTGAAATAACATAAGAATCGTGAAATCTCATACTGCAAAGCATCAAATTAGTAATATCATCTTGACTTTCTATTGTATTCCATTTAGGTATTTTTATGCTGTTTTGCATTTCTTTGCAACGGCTTATAATACTACTGTAATCTTTTTCTTCTTTGCAGATACATTCTATAAACCAATCGTAACCTTGAATTTTATCATCCTTGATAATCCAGTTTTCACAATTTTCTTCTAGAAAATAAACACATCTTCTTATGTGATTGTTTTCATATTTAAAGCATAGTTCTTTCTTTATTTTATTTTCTTCGCAATCATAAATAAAGATAGTTGCATTTTTATCGCCATCCATAATAGCAAATACTTCAATATCTAATAAATTATTATTTGATTTTAATTTTGCTTTCATTTTTCTTTCCTTTTTTTAATTTAATGTGGCTAATTATTAAATTGTTTAATAATTGTTATATTTTCTATTGATGCAATGAAATTCAACATAAAAGAAGTAGGATTATTATCATAACAGTTAAGTTAGCAACAAATATTTTACTTGCTAATAAGTTTAGTTCTTTTAATTTAGAACAATTTAAAAATAAAAACCTTATTTAATTACAATAAGGCTTTTTATTAAGTTGGTACCCCCAAGGGGAATCGAACCCCTGATTCCAGCGTGAGAGGCTAGCGTCTTGACCGCTTGACCATGGAGGCATAAACCACTATAAATATAACATAAATTGAAAGATTAGTCAAGCATTTTAATTTTATTTTGTGATATAACAATGCTCGCACCATTAAATATGCTTTAAAGTAATTTTAAAAATCAAAAAGCATAGCACACTAAATTGCATTTTATTTTTCATAGCTTTAAGTATTTTAAATATTTTTCTTTACTTGAAGAAACTCACAATAAATTCCAAAGTAACAAGAATAATAAAAATTGGAAATATGGAAAGTAATCCATCAATTGTATTTAAAATTGTACCTATAAATTCAAACAACTTGCATAAATCCTCCACTTACATTATTATTGTAGCATAAATTTTCTAAGATGTCAATGTGTTTAAATATTGTTTGATAAAAAATAACTAAAATTTTTGAGTTTTTTATTGTGATTAAATTATCCACTTTTTAGCAAATGGAATTGACTTTAAATTTCTTATTTGATAAAATAGAAGAAAATCAAGGTAAAGGTAATTAATATGGGAATTAATAAATATAAAGATATAATTGTTAATCATTACACAGCAAACTACAATGAAGATGATAGGTTTAATAGTAGAAGTACCAGATTAGAGTATTTAACTACAATGAAATACATAAAAGAATATGCTAAAAAAGGGTGCAAGGTTTTAGAAGTTGGTGCTGGTACTGGTGCTTATTCAGTTGAACTTGCAAAAAGCGGATTTGATATAACAGCAGTTGAACTTGTACCTAAAAATGTGGAAGTTATGAAGCAAAAAGCAGATGGGTTAGACAATATAAAGTGTTTACAAGGTGATGCATTAGACCTTTCAACTTTTCAAGATAATACTTTTGATGTTGTACTAAATCTAGGTCCTATGTACCATTTATATACACAAGATGACAAGGACAGAGCAATTAAAGAAAGCGTTAGAGTTTGTAAGGAAAATGGAATTTGTATATTTGCCTATTTAACTCATTCTGCAATAGTTTGGGCTTTTGGCGTTAGGAAAAATAGCATGGATGCATTATTGAAAGCAATGGATAAAGATGGTAGAATAATAGATACTCCCGAAGAGGTGTTTTCATCTTATTTTATAGAAGATTTTAATAAACAATTTGATAATATGCCAACGACTTTTCTTAAAAATGTTGCAACTGATAGCATAGCAAATAATATGCGTGAATATATTGATTTGATGAGTGAAGAAGATTACAATAAATTAATAAATTGGCATTTTGCAACTTGTGAGAGATTGGACCAACAAGGTTTAAGTTCTCACATGATTTACATTTGTAAGAAAAATGAAACTCAAAAATAATTTCATTTCTTGTTGTTGATAAATTGTTTGCAAATTAAAAAATGTGTGCATTGTATTATATATAAAATAAAAACTGATACAGGTTGAAACTTGCATCAGTTTTTTTTAATTAGTTATTATTGTTGTTACTATCGTTTTTTGTGTATTCGTTATCTAGTTGAACAAACTTATCTCTGTTACTTTCAGTGATTTTTTCAAAAGATTGGTTTGTACATCTTGGACAAGGTGGTAATTTATCACCTTCATTTAATTCTAATGTTTGTCCACAATTTAGGCAACCATAAGTGCCACTTTCTTCTACGTTGTTACCACAAGTATACTTTTCTGTCAATTTTATGCCTCCTAATAAATTATTTATTGAAAAGAATAAATAAATTGAATTCCTTTCAAAAAATAGAATGTGTAAAAATTTGGTAAATATTCAAAAAAATGAAAAATTTATTTTAATAGTATTGATAAATTAATTTTTTTTTGCTATAATACTAAAATATTGTTAAAGGTAAAGTTGAAGTAATCATTTGGTTTTTTTAGTTATTTTTAACTTTATCAAATAATAAGATACTAAAAAAGGGGGATAAAGTAGTGTTACATGTTTTAGAGCATGCGCTTATAGATACATTAAAAATATTTCCATTTCTAATAATTGCTTATATTCTTATTGAAGTATTTACATATTTTTTATCAGATAAGTTAAATAATGGAATATTATCTAAATGGGCACCACTTTTTGGTGGCTTGCTAGGTACAATTCCACAATGTGGATTTGGCGTAGTTTCTGCGGAACTTTATACTAGGCGTTTTATAACTATTGGAACGCTATTTGCAGTTTTTATAGCAACAAGTGATGAGGCAATATTAGTGCTTATTGCTAGTCCAGAAGGTTTAAAGGCACTTATTCCTGTTATTCTAATAAAACTTGTGCTTGCAATCGTTGTAGGTGTTTTGCTTGATGTTATATTTGCAAAAAGAAATAAAAGGCTAATGGAAAAAGCAGATGAAGAACTTGAAGAAGAATTAGAAGACTGCGAAGATGTGCAGGCATGCAGTTGTTGTGCTTGTAAGCCAGAATCTAAATGGGAAATATTTTTATTGAATCCATTAATTCATTCTTTAAAGATTTTAGCTTTTATTTTTGCAGTTAATATTGTGTTTGGTACAATTATTCATTTTGTGGGCGAAGATAATGTTGTTAATTTCTTGCAATCATCTAGTGCGTTTGGTCCTTTAATTTCTGCGTTGGTTGGTTTAATTCCAAATTGTGCATCATCAGTAATTATTTCGCAACTATATGTTTTAGGCGGATTAAATTTTGCTAGTTTAGTGGCTGGTCTTTGTGCTAATGTAGGAGTAGCATCACTTGTGCTATTTAGGAAAATAAAAATAAAAGAAGCGATTTTAATTATTGTTTCTCTATTTGCTATAAGCATTGCTATTGGATATTTACTAATGCTATTTAATATATCTTTTTAAGTTTAAGGAGGTTTATTTAAATGAAAGATTTGGAAAAAATTCTAACGATATAACTGAATTCAAGGGTGGTGCAAGTAAAAAATATATTTTTAACATTGATGGTGAAAAATACTATTTTAAAATGAATTATAGCATATTTAAACAAAACTATATTGAAGTTTTTACTTCAAAATTGCTAACCAAGTGATAAAGATAACAAGGATTTTAATAAAATTTTAACTCGCATAAGTGTAAGTGATGTTGGCATACATTACAGTTTAAAAGAAAATAAATATTTAAAAGATGGCAATTTAATTATTGCAGACATTTTTGAAATGACGAAGCAAAATAAGGAAATTTGGAGTTTAGTTAATAAATTTCCTTCACTAAACATAGAAGAAGAAATAGTGCAGTTTGAAATTGAACAAGGTAAAGAATTTCCAGTGGAGATAAAAGAGCGAATGGTTAAGGTTTATAATGCAAGGATTAATCATTACAAGGAACTAGTAAGTAAATTAAATAAAAAGATAGAAAAGGAAAAATAGTAAAAAGTCTTGCAAAACTAGCAAGATTTTTTTAAATAATAACATATTAAATTGACTTTTACTTTAATTTGTGATAACATTTAATTTGTTTTAGTTTAGACAAGAATAAGTCTAAATTTTGGTAAATAATTAAATCTATTATTTGCCTTTTAAAAAATGAAAGGAGTAATTATGAAATTAGAAATTGAAGATATTAAACATCTTGCAAATCTTTCAGCATTAGAGTTTGAAGAAGAAAGACTTGAAAAGTTTAAAGATGAATTTAATAGCATTTTAGGATTTGTTGACCAAATTTCAAGTGCAGATGTTGATGGTGATTTAGAGTATTCGCCAGTAGATGTAGAAGAATTAAGAGAAGATAAGGTAAGGGAAAGTTTTGCACAAGAGAAAATCTTGGAGAATGCACCAAAACAAAAAATGGGTTGTTTTGCAGTACCTTTAATGATGGAGTAAGATAGATATGGAAATATTGGATTTAAGTGTAATTGAACTTGCTGAAAAGATTAAGGCGAAAGAACTTACAAGCGAAGAAGTTGTTAAGGTTTATTTAAAGCAAATAGAAGATAAAAAGAAATTAAATGCAGTAATTGAAGCATTTGATGATGCTATTGAAATTGCAAGAAGTGTTGATGAAAGAATAGCAAAGGGCGAAAAACTAGGCAGGCTTGCGGGTGTTCCTATTATCATAAAGGATAACATTCTATATGAAGGTAAAATTGCATCTTGTGCATCAAGGTTTTTAAAGGACTACAAGGCGCAATATTCTAGTACTGTTGTTAAGAAACTATTAAAGGAAGATGCTATTATTATAGGTAGAGCAAATATGGATGAGTTCGCTATGGGTAGTTCTACTGAAAAGTCATATTATGGACCAACATTAAACGCATTAGATGAAACAAGAGTTCCAGGTGGTTCAAGTGGTGGTAGTGCATCAGCAGTTGCTGGTAAATTAGCACCTTGTTCATTAGGTACAGATACAGGTGGTTCTGTAAGACAACCTAGTTCTTATAATGGCGTAGTAGGAATAAAGCCTACTTATGGTAAGGTATCTAGATTTGGGGTTATTGCATTTGCATCAAGTTTAGACCAAGTAGGGCCAATAACACATAATGTAAAAGATAATGCTTTGCTACTTGAAATATTAGCAGGTAACGATGAAAATGATGAAACTACATTAAATGTAGAAGTACCTAATTATCTATCAATGATAACAGGAGATATAAAAGGCGCTAGAATAGGAGTATGTAATCAAGTAGTATCACTTATGAAAGATAAAGAGCATTTTAATAGTTTAGTAGAATGGTTTAAATCACAAGGTGCGGTTATTGAATATGTAGATATTCCAGACATTGAGTTATGTTTACCAGTTTACTATATATTAGCACCAGCGGAAGCAACTTCTAATCTAGGCAGATTTGATGGCGTTAAATATTCAACAAGGGCAGAGAGTGCTGAAAATGTAAATGAGATTTATAGGAAGAGTAGGTCAGAAGGCTTTGGTGAAGAAGTTAAGAGAAGAATAATGCTAGGTAACTTTGTATTAAGTAGTGGTTATTTTGATGCTTACTATAACAAGGCTAAAAAATTACAACAAAAGATAAAGAAGCAATTTGCAGAAGCATTTAAGAAATGTGATGTTATTATTACTCCAACAACATTTGGTGAAGCATTTAAACTAGGGGAGATTACAGACCCAGTACAAATGTATATGGAAGACATTTTTACAATATCTGCAAATATAGCATCAATACCAGCAATTTCTATTCCATGTGGTAAGGGTAAAAACAATATGCCATTAGGACTACAAATTTTAGCAAATGAAAATGAAGAAGGTAAAATCTACAATGTAGCAGATTACTTTGAAAACAATTACAAGGAGAGCAATTAATGAACGATAAATATGATGTAGTCATTGGACTAGAAGTACACGCGGAATTAAAGACTAATTCAAAAGTGTTCTGTGCTTGTGCAAATAAATATGGTAGCGAACCAAATACTAATTGTTGTCCTATTTGTATTGGCCTTCCAGGTGCATTACCAGTTCTAAACAAGCAAGCGGTTAAGTCAACTATAAAGGCTGGGCTTTGTATGGGTTGTGAAATTAATGATATTGCTGTATTTGAAAGAAAGAATTATTTTTACCCAGATTTAAGCAAGGCGTACCAAATTAGTCAATTAGTAAAACCTATTTGTGTAGGTGGCGGAGTTTATGTAAACAACGGAACTAAATTTATTAGATTAGATAGAATCCATTTAGAAGAAGATGCGGGCAAACTTGTTCATAAGAGCGAACAAGTAGGAACTTTAATTGATTATAATCGTGGTGGCGTTCCACTTATAGAAATGGTAAGTATGCCTGATATGTCAAATGCTGATGAAGCAATAGAGTTTTTAACTCAACTTCGTTCTAACTTGATTTATGCTGGAATTGCAGAGTGTAAAATGGAACAAGGCGGAATGCGTTGTGATGTTAATATTTCAATAAAGAAGAAAGGTTCAACAGAACTTGGAACTAGAACAGAAATGAAGAATTTGAATTCGTTTAAATCAGTTGCTAGGGCTATTGAATATGAAACACAAAGGCAAATAGAATTAGTAGAAAATGGCGAAACAGTTTTACAAGAAACTCGTAGATGGGATGATGAAAGAGGCAAGAGTTTTTCATTAAGGACAAAGGAAACTTCACAAGATTACAGATATTTCCCTGACCCTGACCTTTTAAGTGTTAAGATTGAAAGAAGTTTAGTTGATGAAATTAAAAAGACTATTCCTATGCTTCCTAAACAAAGAAAGGAATTGTACATTAATGAATACGGTTTAACAGAATACGATGCTGATGTTTTGACAACTGATAAGGAAATATCAGATTTCTATAATGAGTGTTTAACAGTTTATAAAGAACCTAAAAAGGTTTGTAACTGGGTTATGACAGAATTATTAAAGTACGTTGAAAAGACAGAAGAAAACATTAATATTCCTATTGGATATGAAAATTTTGCAAATATAATCAAAATGGTTGACAGTAACCAAATTGGGCAATCAAATGCGAAGAAATTAATTGAAATGTGCTTTGGGACTGAAAAGACAGCAATGGAATTAGCAAAAGAAAATAATATGCTAAATGATATTAATGCTGATGAAGTTGAAGAAATGGTTAAAAAGGTTATAGCAGACAATCCAAAGGCTGTTGAAGATTATAAAGTTAATGGTGATAAAGTTTTAACATTCTTTTTAGGTCAAGTAATGCGTTTATCAAAAGGTAAAGCACAAGCAAATGTAGTAAGAGAACTATTAATAAAACTTTTAGGCTAATATATGAATTAATTTAAAAATAAGATGGCAACTTGTGTTGTCATTTTTTAATGCAAAATATAAATCTAAAAAATTTATTTTGCAAAAAATAATTAATTCAATCAAAATATGTTTACTTTTTGCTAAAATCTTGTTATACTTAAATATAAGGAGTTAAAATGCTAACAAAAGTTAAAAGTTTTGGATTAAATGGATTAGATGGTTATTTGGTAGACGTTGAAGTTGATGTTAGTGCTGGTATGCCATCTTATGATATTGTGGGACTTGGAGATACTGCTATTAAAGAGTCTAAATTTAGAGTAAAGAGTGCTATAAGAAATAGTCTTTATCAATTTCCAATAGATAAGGTTACAATCAATTTAGCACCAGCAGACACTAAAAAAGAAGGTTCGCTTTACGACCTAGCTATTGCAGTTGGAATATTAGTTTGTCAAGGTGTTTTAGATAAGAACAAGGTTAAGGAATTTGCTTATGTGGGAGAATTATCGCTTGATGGCTCAATTAAAAAGGTTAATGGAATTTTGCCTATATTGATAACTGCAAAAGAATTAGGCATCAAGAAAGTAATAGTTCCAAAAGAAAATGCTTTTGAAGCAAGTTATATTGAAAATATTGAAGCATATTGTTGTTCTAATATTATTGAACTGGTTGAATATTTGCAAGGTTTAAGGGAAATTGAAAAAATTGAGTATAAAAGATTTGAAGATATAAAACAAATCAACAAAGGGCAAGATGATTTCAAGTATGTTAAAGGACAAGCATTAGCTAAAAGAGCATTAGAAATTTCAGCATCTGGCGGTCATAATTGCATTATGGTTGGTCCACCGGGTTCTGGTAAAAGTATGCTAGCAAAGTGTTTGCCATCAATTTTGCCTGATTTAACATTTGAAGAAGCACTTGAAGTTACAAAAATACATAGCATTGCTGGGGTACTTGATGCAAATGTGGGAATTATAACAAATAGGCCTTTCAGAAGTCCGCATCATACAACAACAACGCCTGCACTTGTTGGCGGTGGTAGAACGGCGAAACCTGGTGAAATTAGTTTATCGCATAATGGAGTGCTGTTTTTAGATGAATTTCCAGAATATCCAAGAACTGCAATAGAAACTTTACGACAACCGCTTGAAGATAGCAAAATTAGCATTTCCAGAGTACAGCAAACGATTGAGTACCCAGCAAATGTAATGCTAATTGCAAGTATGAATCCTTGTCCTTGTGGCTATTATGGACAAGGTCCTAATAAATGCAAATGTACGCCATCTCAAATAATTAAGTACAGAAACAAATTAAGCGGTCCTATTATGGATAGAATTGATTTGCACGTTGAAGTAGATGGAGTTAATTATAGCGACCTTACAAGTCGTGAATACGAAGAAAGCAGTGAAAGTATTAAGGCAAGAGTTGAAAAGGCAAGAAACATTCAATTAAAGAGATTTGCAAATGATAAAAACTTTTGTAATGCAAAAATGAATAATGAGCAAATTAAAAAATATTGCAAATTAGATGAAGATGGCGAAGATATTTTGAAGATGGCTTTTGAAGTTTATGATTTATCAGCAAGAGCGTATAGTAGAATTTTAAAAGTAGCAAGAACTATTGCTGATTTAGATAATAGCGAAAACATTTTAGTTGAGCATTTAACAGAAGCATTGCAATATAGGAATTTGGACAAGAAAGATGGCGAAGATATTTGCTAGTTTAATTACAAAACAGCATTAATGCCTTATGAGTTTGATTTTATAGTGCATTTGTTGCGAAGTTTTAAGGGTAATATATGAGAGAATTAACAGAAGATGATTATGGCTGGTTATATTTGGACAGCCTTGAAGATTTGCCACTATCAAAGAAAATGAAAGTTGCAATAAATCTTGTTGATGGTAGAAAAGTTTTTGAAATTAGGAAACATATTAATGAACTTAATGGCGTATTAAATGAAAAAGAAATTAATTTAATTGCCACAAGTTATAATAAAGATAAAATAGATAAGCATATTAAGGAAACACTAAAAAAGAATATAGGTTTGATAACTTATAGAAGTGAAGATTATCCTGAAATGCTAGTAGAATGTCCTTGGCCACCATTAGTACTTTATTATGTTGGAGATGTAAGTTTGCTAAAAACGAAATGTATTGCAATAATTGGTTCTAGAATAAGCACTGGTTATGGTCAAACCGTTACCGAATTGTTTTCAAAAGAATTAGCAATAAATGGTTTTACTATTGTAAGTGGACTTGCGGAAGGACTTGATACTGTTGCACATAAAGCGTGTTTGGATGTAAAGGGTAAAACAATAGCGGTGCTGTGTGGTGGACTTGATAAAATTTATCCAAGTGTAAATACAAATTTAGCAAGGCAAATAGTTCATAGTGGTGGTTTATTAATAAGCGAAAACAGGATTGGTGTTGATAGTCAAAGATTTATGTTTCCTATTAGAAATAGAATTATTGCTGGCTTATGTAGGGGTGTTGTTTTAACCGAGGCATCTGCTAAAAGCGGAACGAGGTATACTATTGAGCATGCATTAGATGCTGATAGAAGAGTTTACTGCGTCCCTGGGAGCATTTTAAATCCAAGGGGTAACTATGGAAATCAATTAATAAAAGAGTGTAATAGTTTACTTGTAACAAGTCCAAAAGATGTCGTGGAAGATTTAGGGCTTAAATATAAGGATTTAAGTGATTATAATAGAAAACAAGTAAAGGCTGATGTTGACGAAGTAAGTCAAATTAGAGCAATTTTAGAAGAAGATGAGTATGTTCACTTTGATAAAATACTAGAAAAGTCAAAAATGGATACAAAAAAGTTGAATAGTTTATTGACTAAATTGGAATTAAGTGGCATAATAAAAAAGATGGCTGGCAATTTGTATATGCTACGCAAGTAAAAGGGGTAAGTTAAAATCCCTTTTTAAATTTGAGTTAAGATTATGGAGTAAAGATGAAATTAGTAGTAATAGAAGGACCTGGTAAACAGGGAAGTATTAAACAATATTTAGGCAAAGACTACACAGTGTTTGCGACAAAGGGACATATAAGAGATTTGCCTGAAAAAGGATTAGCGATTGATATAGCAAACGGATTTAAACCTACTTATCAACCTATGCCTGCAAAAAAGCAAACTATAAAAGAATTAAAAGAGTTGGCATCAAAAGCAGAAAATGTTTATCTAGCAACCGACCCAGATAGAGAAGGAGAGGCAATAAGTTGGCATTTAGCATATTTACTTAATTTAGATGCTGATGCTAGTTGCAGAGTTACATTTAATGAAATTTCGCAAAAGGCAGTGTTAAATGGTATTGAAAATCCTAGACCTATTGATATGGATTTAGTCAATGCACAACAAGCAAGAAGAGTGTTAGATAGGCTTGTGGGTTATAAGTTATCTCCAATTATTAGTAAAAAGATAATGCCAAAATTATCAGCAGGTAGAGTACAATCAGTTGCACTAAAACTAATTGTTGATAGAGAAAGAGAGATTTTAAACTTTGTGCCAGAAGAATACTGGACTGTAAATGCAATGCTTGATAAGGATAATACTCCTTTTAAAACTTTACTTGTACTTAAAAATGGTAAGAAGTACACTATTAAAAATGAAGCAGAAATGCAACAAGTTTTAAGTGAATTAAAAAGTGGAAATTTTGTTGTAGATGAAGTTAAGCGTGAAGTTAAGCATACAAAGGCTAATCCGCCTTTTATTACAAGTGCTATGCAACAAGATGCAGGACAAAAATTGAAAATGTCGCTTGCAACAATAACTAGAACAGCACAACAACTTTATGAAGGTGTGCAAACTAAAACTTATGGGAAAAAAGCATTAATAACTTATATAAGAACAGATAGTACGAGGGTTAGTGATGATGCTAAAAAAATGGCAAAAGAGTTTATCATATCAAATTATGGAGAAAAGTATGCTCCTGAAAAGTACAACACTTTTGCATCAAAGGCATCAGCACAAGAAGGTCACGAAGCAATTAGGCCTATTGATATTAATATAACACCAGAAAGTATCAAAACTGAACTTACAAACGACCAATATAAATTGTATAAATTGATTTATGAAAGATTTTTATCAAGTCAAATGTCAGATTATATCTATGACAGTTTGGTTGTAGATATAAAAAATGGCGAGTATACATTTAGAGTAAGTGGTAATACGCCTATGTTTAACGGTTTTAAGGCAGTTTATATGACAGAAGAAACAAAAGATGAAACTGAAAGTGATGACAAGTTGCCAAATCTTAATAAAAATGACTTGTTAAAGTGCCTTGATATTTTGTATGAGCAAAAGTTTACTAAACCGCCTACAAGATATACTGAACCTACTTTTATTAAACTTATGGAAGCAAAAGGTATTGGTAGACCAGCAACTTATGCACAAACAGTTCAAATCTTATTTACTAGAAACTATTGTGAAAAAGATGGTAAATTCTTTATCCCAACTGAAACAGGTTGCCAAGTTGTAGACTTTTTAAGCGAGCATTTTAAAGATGTAATGAATGTTAAATTTACTGCTGAAATGGAGGAAGACCTTGACAAAATATCAAAGGGCAAACTTGCGTGGGATGAAGTTATAGCAGGGTTCTATACTGGATTTGAAAAACAATTAAAAGATGTAGGTGCTAATGTAGATTTTGAGCCAATAAAGACTGAAATAGTTTGTGATAAGTGCGGAGCATTTATGGTTATAAGAAATGGCGTAAATGGGAAATTTTTAGCGTGTCCAAATTATCCAGAATGTAAGAATACTAAAAATTTAGATGGCAGTGAAAGAGTAAAAGAACCAGTAATTGTTTCTGATGAAAAATGTGAAAAATGTGGTGCAAATTTAGTTAAGAGAAGTGGAAAGAATGGCGACTTTTTAGCGTGCCCTAATTATCCAAAATGCAAATTTACTAAAAATATTTTAACTAAATCATCTGTGCTTGAAAGAGAAAAAGAGAAAGAATCTTTTATTGAAACAGAAGAAATTTGTAATAAATGTGGCGCTAAAATGGTTATAAGAAGCGGAAGAAATGGGAAATTTTTAGCGTGTCCTAATTTCCCTAAATGTAAGAATACAATGTCTTATGTTGAACCTAAAAAGGTAGAAACGACAGAAGAAAGTTAAGTAAAAAGGAGTAGTGTAGTAAAATTAAAATTTTGATTTCTCTATTTGCAAATATAAAGTAATAAAGATTAAAAAATGCTTTATTTTAATTGCTTTGCACAGTAAAATTAATAACATAATTATTTGCTGTAATATACTAAATGAAATCTATTTTACAACCAAACTACACAATAACTTGTATATGGAAAAATGTGTAAATGTGATTGGTGCAGGACTTGCTGGTGTGGAATGTGCTTATCAATTAAGCAAGTACGGCATTAAAGTAAAACTTTATGAAATGAAGCCAAACAAGAAAACTGATGCACATAAAAGTGATAATTTTGCAGAACTAGTTTGTAGTAATTCATTAAAGAGTTTAGAAATAACAAATGCTTGCGGATTACTTAAAAAAGAACTTGAAATACTAGATAGTATTGTTATAAAAGTTGCAAAACAATGTGCAGTTCCAGCAGGTTCAGCACTGGCAGTTGATAGAGATGAGTTTTCCAGTAAATTAACTCAAATTATTAAGGAAGATAAAAATATTGAAATTATTTCAAAAGAAGTTGAAGAAATTGACCCAAATAGTTATACAATTATTGCAACAGGGCCTTTAACTACTTCTACGCTTTGTGAAAATTTAAGCAAGATGCTGGGAGAAAAACATTTTTACTTTTATGATGCGGCATCACCAATAGTTACAAGCGAAAGTTTAGATTTTGACAAATGCTTTATTGCAGATAGATATAATAAAGGTGATGCAGATTATCTTAACTGTGGAATGAATAAAGAAGAGTATTTGAAGTTTGTAAATGAATTAGTTAATGCGGAAACAGTAGAATTAAAAAGTTTTGAAGATGAAAAAGTCTTTGAAGGTTGTATGCCTGTTGAAGTGATGGCAAAGCGTGGAATTGATGCTTTAAGATTTGGACCACTTAAACCTATTGGAATAGTAAATCCCAAAACTAACGAATCTTACTATGCAGTAGTTCAATTAAGAAAAGAAAATAGAGAAGGTACACTATACAATATAGTTGGCTTTCAAACAAATTTGAAGTTTGGAGAGCAAAAGAGAGTATTTTCACTAATAAGTGGACTAGAAAATGCAGAGTTTATCCGCTATGGTGTTATGCATAGAAATACTTTTATAAATGCACCAAAATTAATTAATAAATTTTATCAATTAAAACAATATGAAAAAGTCTTTATTGCTGGGCAATTAAGTGGTGTGGAAGGCTATGTTGAAAGCATTGCAAGCGGTTTAATGTGTGCTATAAATATGGTAAGATTAATTAATAGTACACAATTTATTGAGTTTTCATCTGCAACTGCAATAGGTTCGCTTGGTAACTTTATTGCAAGTGCAAGCGAAAAGAACTTTCAACCTATGAATTCAAATTATGGCATTATGACTACACCGCTTGAAAAGTTTAAGGATAAAAATAAAAAGAAAGAACTTATGGCAGAACGAGCAATAGAAGAAGTTAAAATGATTAAAGCCAAGTTTGGTTTGATTTAATATTCAAGATTTAATGATAAGCAGATTATTATTTTTAATAGGTGATAAATTACTATTTCAAGTAATAGTTTGACAATTTAAATATTTTATCATTAGGATTTGAGCTTTGCTGTTTGTAAGTTTTAAATGTAAGTGAAGTAACATATTTTCAAATAATATGCTAAATTACTTGCTTAAACTTAAAAATTATGAGATAATGGCAACGAATAAAGCGATATATCTTTGCTTTATTTGAAGTCTTAAAAATTGCGAGAGAATAATTTACAAGATAATTTTAGGAGTTAAATATATGGAAAAAGAATTTAGTAGGCTTTTAAAAGGTACTACGATAGTTGGCGTAAAAAAAGGCGATTCTTGTGTAATTGCTGGTGATGGTCAAATTACACTTGGCGAACAAGTAATTTGTAAAGCAACTGCTGTAAAAGTAAGAAGAATTTTTGATGATAAAGTTGTAATTGGCTTTGCAGGTTCTGTTGCTGATGCGTTTAGTTTAAGCGAAAAGTTTGAAAAGATGCTTAACAAGTTTTCAGGAAACTTAATGAGAAGTGCTGTGGAACTTGCAATGCTTTGGCGTAGTGATAAAATGGCAAGAAAACTAGAAGCGTTTATGCTTGTTGCTGATAAAGATAATTTGCTAATGATTAGCGGTATGGGTGATGTTATTGAGCCTGAAAATGGCATTTGTGCTATTGGTTCAGGTGGTAACTTTGCACTTGCAGCGGCAAGAGCGTTAGCACAAAACACAGATTTACCAGCAAAAGACATAGCAAGAAAGGCACTTGAAATTGCTGGCGACATTTGCGTTTTTACAAATGGTAATATTGTAGTTGAGGAGGTCTAATATGAGTTTTACACCAAAACAAATATGCGAAGAATTAAATAAATATATTATTGGACAAGACAAGGCTAAAAAGGCGGTTGCTATTGCACTTCGCAACAGATACCGTAGAAGTCAATTAAGCGAAGAATTGCAAGAAGAAATTACGCCTAAAAATATTATTATGAAAGGTCCAACTGGTGTTGGTAAAACTGAAATAGCAAGAAGGCTTGCAAAACTTGTTTCTGCACCATTTGTTAAAATTGAAGCAACTAAATTTACAGAAGTAGGATATGTCGGTAGAGATGTTGAAAGTATGGTAAGGGATTTAGTTGAAGTATCAATTAGAATGGTAAAAGAAGAAAACAGAAAGAAAGTTGAAGAGAAAGCAAAAGAAACAGTTGACAAAATCATTCTTGATGCACTTTACATTCAAAGAAAGGCGAGTGGAGAAAGTGAAATTTCAGGTGATGAATTAAAAGAAAAGATTAAGCAAGAATATAATGATGGCTTATGTGAAAAAGAAATTATTGAAGTAGAACTTGCTGATGCGCCTAAAAATATGGAAATGTTTGGCGGAATAGGAATGGAAATCAACATAGGTGATATGTTTGGTGGTCTTATGCCTGCTAAAAAGCGTAGAAGAAAGGTTAGCGTAAAAGAAGCAAGAAAGGCTTTAATGTTTGAAGAGGCAGACAAGTTAATTGACCAAGACAATGTAAATGTTGAAGCAATTAGAAGAGTTGAGCAGGAAGGAATTATCTTTATTGATGAAATTGATAAAATTGCATCAAATGGAAAGGGTAGTTCTGGTCCAGAAGTTTCAAGAGAAGGCGTACAAAGAGATATTTTGCCGATTGTTGAAGGTTGTACGGTTTCAACAAAATATGGTAGTGTAAGGACTGATTACATTTTATTCATTGCTGCGGGAGCGTTCCACATTTCAAGCGTTGAAGATTTAATACCAGAATTGCAAGGAAGATTTCCTATAAGAGTAAATCTAGATAATTTATCTAAACAAGATTTCTTAAAGATTTTAACTCAACCACAAAATGCAATAGTTAAGCAATATACTGAATTATTAAGAGTTGATAAAATCAACTTAAAGTTTAATGAAGATGCGTTAGAAAGAATTGCAGAAATTGCAGAAACTGAAAACGAAACAAGCGAAAACATTGGTGCTAGAAGACTTCATACAGTTATTGAGCAACTACTTGAAGATATTTCCTATAATGCGGGAAATAATGATACAGAAACTGATGTTATAATTACAAAAGAATATGTTGAAAGCATTTTCTCTGGCAATATTAAACAATACAATTTAAGGAAATTTATTATTTAGTGGATAATATTTTTAAAAGAGAAAGAGCATTAATAGGTGAAGAAAATTTTAATAAATTGCAAAATGCAAGGATTGCAGTCGTGGGAATTGGCGGAGTAGGAGGTTACACTTGCGAAATGTTAGCACGTGCTGGAATTGGAGAACTGCTTTTATGCGATTTTGATAAGGTTGATGAAACTAATATAAATAGGCAAATTATTGCACTTACTAGCACAGTAGGTTTAGCAAAAGTTGATGTTATGGAAGAAAGATTAAAATTGATTAATCCTAACATAAAGGTAGTTAAAGTAAATGCAGTATTTAATCCTGATTTGTTAAATGAAATAGATTTAACAAAATATGACTATATAGTAGATGCCATTGATAAAGCACGCAATAAATTGGTGTTAATAAAATATGCAAAGGAAAATAATATTAAAATTATTACTGCACTGGGTACTGGCAATAAGTTTTCTGTCCCAAACTATGTTGTAGGCGATATTTACGAAACACAATATGATATGTTTGCAAAGAAAATAAGAAGGCAATGCAGGCGTTTAGGTATTGAAGAATTAGATGTTGTTTATATGAAGTCTGATAAGATTTTATGTAACGATAATGGTTCTGTGGGTAGTATTTCATATCATCCTTGTGTTTGCGGTGCAACTATTGCAGGTTTTGTTGTTAATAAAATAATTGATAGTAATTAAATAATTTTGCATAAATGCAGTTTTGTGCTTTAAGTAAATAAAATAATTAGATTGATTAAATGTTACTTAAATAGTATGTGTGTGCAGATAAATAAGTTATAAGGAGAGTAATAATGAGTAAATTAAGAGAAATTAATGAAAATGAATTTGAAGAAATTGTTAATGATAATAGTTTAGTGTTTGTAGATTTTTATGCTACTTGGTGTCCGCCTTGTAAAATGTTAGGACCAGTTCTTGATGATGTTAATGAAGAAATGGGCGACAAGATTACCATGGTTAAAATCAACGTAGATGAAAATGAAAACATTTCAAGACAATTTGGCATTATCAATATTCCTACAATGATTATCTTCAAAAATGGAGAACCTGTTGGCAAAATGGTTGGTTACAGAGATTATGAACAAGTAGTTGAAGAGATTGAAAAATATTTAGATTAATTAAAAACAAGCAATTTGATAAAAATATCATTTTGCTTTTTTGATTATGATTTTTGGATTTTAAGATTGATATTGACAAAATATTTTGTTTGTCCTATATTATTTTTGGAGTTAAATTTAATTTTGGCTTACATTATTTATTATGGAGGAATTCTCTTATGAAGTTATTTTTAGGTTTGGAAGGCGATATTGTTCATTTTTTAGGCTTAAAAAATCTAGGTTACAAGTTTAAAAAAGTTAAAAACAATGATAATCATTTAAAGAAGGAAAAAGAAGAACTTACAAAATTAAACGCAGAATTAGGCGATTTGAACAAGTATATAAAATGGTCTAATTATAATGCAGTAAATTTATATAATCTTGTTAAATTTTATAGGGAAAACAAAATCAAACCTGATGAAGAGAGATTGAAAGCAGTTGTTGAGTATGTTGCGACATGTACAGAATTTGATGAAGAATACTCAAAAAAGTTAGTTATGTATGTACATAATAAATACATTGAGGAACTTTGGAAAAAACTTAATTCAGTACCATTAGATGAACTAGTAGCTATTAAATCTAATCAAGGTTCATATTATAATGAGAGAATAAGGCAATACAAAAATCAAAAAAATATTGAAATGGAACAATAAAATATCATAAGTAAACATCTAATAGATAAGAAAGTTAGATGTTTTTAAGTCAAATTTAAAAAAAAGTTATGCCATTTGGGAAGCATAACTTTTTGTTGTCTTTGCGTTAATCAATACAAGATTAAATTTTATTTTTTTTGTGGTAATAATTGTTTTGCATCAGGATTAATTTTTATTACTTTTTGCATAAAGTCTTTATTATGTCTTAAAAGTATGTTTAGATATTCAATTGCTTTTGGGTTTTCTTTTATTAGTTCTAACATAAAATCTTTATCTTTAAGTAGGTTTGGATTATAAGATAATATTTTTAAATTTTGACTTGCAAGTTTGAATACAAAATTTCTATCTTCCTTGAAAGATGCAGGAAGTGCATTAAATTTGTCAGGATATTGTAATACTAATAATGATGCTACATCCAAATCATTTTTTAGTGATTCATTGATGTATGAATAATAATTTGGATTTTCTTTGATTGCTTTTAAAGTAAAGTTTTTATCATTTTTTATTCGCTCACTCAACATATTAAATTGGCTATCGTAGAAGTCATATATTTTTTCAACCATACTTAAAGCAACTTTTTCATCATCAATAGTGGTTACTCCAATATCTTTCATTGTTGCACCGTTTTCAAGGGCAATTTTTTGTAAATCTGCATCATTTTGAATTTTATCGCTAAAAATTTTTATTAGTTTGCCAAATTTTGATAATGCAAAGGTAGCAAATTTTTTATCATTTTTTAATCTTTCGCTAATGTGGTCGCCGTTTAGTTCAGCTACGTCATTTTCGTAGTCAATTTCTATAATTTCTTCTAAAAAACTTTCATCATCTTTTAAGTTGTTGCCTATATAATCTAAATTGGTAGACCTGTCTGTTGAGTAGTAATATGCTTTTAGTGCAATATCCTTATTTGAACGCAATTCTAATGAGGCATATTGAAAGTCTTCGCCTAGCCATTCAACAACTGCATCAACTGCTTTTTTGTTTCTTCTTAATTCATCTGTGCAACTTGAAAGTATTGAACCTTCTACACATAATTCCACAGCTTCAAGCACTTCTTCTAATGTTTCATATTCTACACTATAACCTTTTATTAAGTCTACTTCGTGTTTATCCATTTTATTTACTCCTTATCAAATTTATTGGGGCTATCTTGTACATTGAAATATCTTGTTAAAAAAGAATAATTTAGTTAATTTGAATTATGTTTCTTTTATATGTTAAACATTAATTTGTTGAAGAAAAAAATATTGTTATCAAATTTTAGTACAACTTTTGTATTTCAATTTACAAATTCTATTGTAACATAATTGCAAAATTGATGCAATAAAATTAAATTTAAATTTTAATTAATTATCGCAGTGATTTTTTAATTGTTACTTGACAGTTAGTGGGTAGTGTGGTATAATTAAAACGACTTAAAATTTGCGAAGTGAATCTTTTTTAAATTCATTTTTGCATAAATTTTGATAAAAATAAAATAGGAAGAAATTATGGAAAATCGTAAAATTTATTTTGATAATGCTTCTACTACTTATGTTGGAAACGAAGCACTACGTGAAATGATGCCAGTATTTAGTAATATTTATGGCAATCCTAGTAGTTTACATTCATTTGGTAGAGATGCTGTAAATTTAGTAGATATAGCAAGAGATAGAATTGCAAAGGCTATTGGTGCAAAGGCGAGTGAAATTTATTTTACTTCTGGTGGAACAGAAGCGAACAATCTTGCAATTAAGGGTTTAGCGTATGCAAATAGGCACAAAGGAAATCACATTATAACTTCTTGCATTGAGCATAGCAGTGTGCTTGAAGCGTGCAGACAACTTGAAAAAGATGGTTTTATAGTTACTTATTTGAAAGTTGATAGTCATGGACTTATTAACTTTGCTGACCTATTGCATCATATTAATAGCAATACAATTTTAATAAGTATTATGACTGCAAATAATGAAATAGGAACAATTCAACACATGCAAGCGATAGCGGAAACTGCAAAGGAAAGGGAAATTATTTTCCATACTGATGCAGTACAAGCGGTAGGTTCTATAAGTTATAATGTAAATGCTATGGGTATTGATGCGATGAGCATTAGTAGTCATAAGATTTATGGACCAAAGGGTGTTGGTTGTCTTTATGTAAGAGATGGCGTTAAAATTCAAAGCGTGATTGCTGGCGGAAAACAAGAAAGGGGCGTAAGAGGTGGTACTCAAAATGTTCCTGCGATAGTTGGTTTTGGAAAGGCTATTGAAGTTGCTGTTAGAGATATGAGCGTTAACAATAAAAAGATTAAGACAATTAAGGAATACTTTGTTAAAAGATTAACAGAAAGTATCAGTGATGTTTATATTAATGGGCATCCTGCACAAAGATTACAGGGTATTGTAAGCGTTAGTTTTGATTGTGTCAATGCCGAGGCAGTTCTTACTATGCTTGATATGCAAGGAATTGCTGTATCTGTTGGTAGTGCTTGTGAAAGTGGCACAATAGAACCTAGTCATGTATTGAAGGAAATTGGGCTTGATGATGTCCTAGCAAAAGGAACTATTCGTTTTTCATTTGGAAAATCAAACACCAAAGAAGAGATTGATTATTTAATTGAAACATTAATTCCTATTATAGAGAAATTAAGAAATATTAGTCCATTAAGAAAGAAAAAGAGAAAAGAGGATTAAGATATGTATAGTGATAAAATTATGCAAATATTTGCAAATCCAAAAAATGTAGGGACATTAAAGGGTGCAGATGCAACAGGTGAGGCAACAAATGAATTTGGCGAAGTTGTAAAGATATTCATTAATGCCGAAGATGGAATTATTACTGATGCTAAATTTAAGGCTTATGGTAGTGTTGTTGCTATTGCATCAGGTTCAACTGTAACTACACTGATAAAAGGCAAGTTTTTAGATGATGCCATTAATGTTTCAAATGAAATGATTTTAGAAAGTTTAGGTGGAGTAATTGATAAGGAAAAAATACCAAGTTTAAAGATTGCAAGAGAAGCATTATTGCTTGCACTTAAAAATTATAAAGATAAGTTTGGCGAAATTTAACCTAATGTAAATTTGTGTTGTCTAAAAAATTGTTTTAGAATAAAAACTTTAATTTTATAAGAAATTTTAGTTTCTTGAAATTTCTATGACATAAATTCAAAATAAAGTAGGCTTTTAAGCCTACTTTTTTATAATATTATGCAATTTGTAATTAAGAGTAAAATAAGGGGTAGATTATTTATTGTAAAATTTTGTCAAGTATTTAGTTTTTGTTTTTGCTTAAAATAATTGTGTAAGGAGGTTGTTGACTTATGAAAGAGTGTCTAATTATTGGTATGGCTCTTGGTTTCTTGGTTGGTGCTGTTCTTGTACAAGGCAATAAGCAAGCACAAGATGTTGTAAAACAAGGTAAAGAAATGGTTACAAAGAAAATTCAAGAAATTGCAAAAGATGTCAAACCTAAAAACGAACAAGGACAATAATTTGTTTAATGAAGAAGGAGTTACTACAATGTAATTCCTTTTCAAAATTAATTTTATCAAAATCTATAACAGTATTTGCTTATTTAATTACCTTTGATTTATGCGATATAAGTTGTAATAATATTATAGTTTATGTTTGTAAACAGGAAATATAGCAAATTTTTTCAAATTGATTTAATTTGTTTGACAAAGAAATTTGTATTTGCTATAATTTGGCATAAGAGAAATCTTAAAAAATATCTAGGTAGTAATGATTATGCGTGTAATGGCTTTGGACCTTGGCGATAGTAGAATAGGAATAGCGTTAAGCGACCCTATGAAAATTATTGCAAATGGTTATGAAACTTATACAAGAATAAAAGATGAGCGTGATTTTACGCACATTGTTAATATTGTAAAGGAAAAGGAAGTAGAAATTGTAGTTATTGGTCTTCCTATTAATATGGATGGTACAATGGGGGAAAGGGTTGAGAAATCAAAGGTTTTTGGTGAAAAATTAAAACCGCTTTTACCTGAAAATGTTAAAATTGATTATATTGATGAAAGATTGACTACTGTTTCTGCGGAAAAAATGTTGATTGATGCAGATGTAAGGCGAGATAAGAGAAAGACTGTTATTGATAAAATTGCTGCAACTATTATACTGCAAAGTTATTTAGATAAATACAGTAAATAAGGAGAATAAATTATGAACGAAAATGAAAGACTAGATGCTATTGATGCTATATTTGATGAAAACAATACAGAAAATGTAGTATTATATAATGCTGATGATGAGGCGGTAGAATTTGAACAAATTGCTATTATTCCTATTGATGAAATTGATTATGCAATATTAAAACCTGTTATTCCTCTTGAAGATATGAAAGATGATGAGGCATTAGTATTTGCACTTGAAGATGGTGATGATGGCGAAAGACAACTTGTAATTGTTCAAGATGAAGAAATTATTAATCAAGTATTTGATGTTTACGATAAGTTATATGAAGAATCTATGAAAGGTGAGTAATAAGATTTATTCTTAAATAAAAAAATAAATTTTAATGCGTCTTTTAAATGATTTGCATAATATGTAATATTTAAGGTTGAAGTTAGTGCTTCAATCTTTTATTTTGTTTAAAGATTTTTCAAAAAATATCAAAAAAATATTGCATTATTAATTATTATGTGATATACTATTTAAGTTCATATAAATACACACTTATAGTTATTGTATTAATGTTGCCTATACGGTTGATGATACAAGTTTGAAACTATGGGGAGGACTAAAAACAAGAGGAGGATTAAAAATGTCTGTAATTTCTATGAAACAATTATTGGAAGCAGGTGTTCATTTTGGTCATCAAACAAAGAGATGGAATCCTAAAATGGCAAAGTACATTTTCCAAGAAAGAAATGATATTCACATTATTAACTTGGAGGATACTGCAAATCAAATAGATAAAGCGTACGATTTCGTTAAAGAAGTTGTTGCAAGCGGTAAATCAATTCTATTTGTTGGTACTAAAAAACAAGCACAAGATTCTATAAAGGAAGAAGCAGAAAGATGCGGAATGTACTACATCAATAGTAGATGGTTAGGTGGTACATTAACTAACTTCAAAACTATTCGTAGTCGTGTAGATAGATTAAACAAATTAAATCAAATGGAAGCAACTGGTGAATTCAACTTACTTCCAAAGAAAGAAGTTGCTAAACTTGTGGCTGAAAGAGATAAACTACAATTAAATCTTGGTGGTATTAAGGAAATGAAATCACTTCCTGGTGCTATTTTCATTGTTGATACTGATAAGGAACACATTTGCGTACATGAAGCTAAATGTTTAAATATTCCTACTATTGGTTTAGTAGACACTAACTGTAATCCAGATGATGTTGATTATGTAATTCCTGGTAACGATGATGCAATTCGTGCTGTTAAATTAATTGCAAGTGCTATTGCTGATGCTGTTATTGAAGTTAAAGAAGGTAAACCAGTAGCAAGAGAAGAAGTAAGCGAAGAAGTAAAAGTAGAAACTGAAACTGCAACAGATGCAGAGTAAAATTTAAGGAGAGTGGACTATATGTTTACAGCTGAAGATGTAAAAGAATTAAGAAATAGAACTAATGCAGGTATGATGGATTGTAAAAAAGCGTTAGAAGAATGTGATGGCAATCTTGAAAAAGCCGCAGAATATTTAAGAGAAAAAGGAATGGCTGCCGCTGCTAAAAAATCAGGTAGAATTGCCGCAGAAGGCGTAGTTCAATCATATATCCATATGGGTGGTAAGATTGGTGTTTTAGTTGAAGTAAACTGTGAAACAGATTTCGTTGCTAGAAGTGAACAATTTTTATCATTTGTTAAAGATATTGCTATGCAAATTGCTGCTTCTAATCCTAGATATATTAATGAATCAGAAGTTCCTAGTGAAGAAGTTGACAAAGAAAGAGAAATAATTAGAGTTCAAACTTTAAATGAAGGTAAACCTGAAAATGTAGTTGATAGAATTGTTGATGGTAGAATTTCAAAGTTCTATTCTGAAATTTGTCTACTTAACCAACCATTCGTTAAGGACCCAAGCATTACAGTAAACGAACTTGTTAATAGAATGACTCTTACTATTGGAGAAAAGATTTCTATTAGAAGATTTACTAGATATGAAATGGGTGAAGGTCTTGAAAAGAGAAAAGATGACTTCGCAAGTGAAGTTTTGGGTCAAATGAAGGCTTAATTCGCTTTATGATAAAAGGCAAAGTTTTATGCTTTGTCTTTTTTTTGTGAAGTTGTGATTTATGATGCTTACAAAATAATTTTCAAATTTTTTTCATTAATATTTATTATGCTGTATTTGTTAAACATTTTAATCTTATTTAATTTTTGTTAAAAAATAAAATCATTTATTTAGTTGTAAATTTAAATAAAATTAATCTATTAAAATTTTTTTTGAATAAATTTTACTATTAAATTATCATAAATAATCAAGCATAATAAAATAAATTATTTTTGCCTATTTTTAGCGGAAATTTTATCTTGTTTTTCATTTGTGTGAGTTAAAGATAATTTATTTACTTTTATCAAGGTTTGGTAAAATTTAATTAAATTATTTCTTATAAATATTTGCTTTTTAATTGATTTTTATTTTGTATTTTGGTATAATAATTTTACTTTTAAAATATTAGGAGATAATTATGGAAGAATTATTTGATGCGAAAGACTATATTGATGAAATGAAAGCACAATGCGAAAAGGTGTTAACTTATTTAAAAGGGGAATTAAGTAATATAAGAGCGGGTAGAGCAAATCCGCATATTTTAGATAAAATCACGGTAGAATATTATGGTACAATGACACCTATTAATCAAATTGCTAATATCACTATTCCAGAAGCAAGAATGTTATGTATTACGCCTTGGGATGCTAGCGTTGTAAAAAATACTGTTAAGGCAATTCAAGAAAGTGATATTGGTATTAATCCATCTGATGATGGTAAAATTATAAGGCTTGTTTTCCCTATGCTTAATGAGGAAAGAAGAAGAGAACTTGTTAAGCAAGTTAAGCAAATTGCTGAAAGTCAAAAAGTTGTTATGAGAAATGCTAGACGTGATTGTTTAGATAGTTTAAAGAACTTAAAGAAGAATGGAAATATTTCTGAGGATGAATTAAGTACTTATGAAAAGCAAGTTCAAACATTACTTGATGGCTTTATCGTGAAAGTTGATGAAGTTTTAGCAAACAAAGAAAAAGAAATTATGGAAATTTAAATGAAAGAATATATTGGCTATCCGCTTGAAAAGGTTTTAACAGAACTTAAAGGCAAGGATATAGAAATAATATATAATACACAAAAAAAAGAAGATGATAAGTTATATGTTACAAATGTAGATCAAAAAAATAATAAAACATATATAACTGTATCACATTTCAAAATTGAGGTTTAACAATGGGATTATTTAAAAGATGTAATAAGGAAAAAAGAGCAATTGATATGCAAAGATTACCTGCACATATTGGTTTTATTATGGATGGTAATGGAAGATATGCTGTAAGTCGTGGTATGCCTAGAAATTATGGGCATAAGGAAGGGGTGCAAGCATTAAAAAGAGTTATTGAAGCATCTTTTGATTTGGGGATTAAAGTTGTTTCATTCTATATGTTTTCAACTGAAAACTGGAAAAGACCCCAGCAAGAGATAGATTACATATTTTCACTAGCAAAAAATTTTAAAAATGAAGTACTTGGAGAATATGTAGAAAAGGGCATTAAAGTTGTAACAATGGGCGACCTTTCAAAACTTCCTCTTGATTTGCAAGATAGTATAAATGAGTTAGTAGAAGAAACTAAAAATAATGACAAGATGATTGTTAATATTGGCTTAAACTATGGTGGTAGAAGTGAGATTATAAGGGCTTGTAATAATATTATTGCTGATGGTCATAAGGAAGTCAGTGAAGAGTTATTTAGTGAATACTTATATACAAAAAATTTGCCTGACCCAGATATTATTGTTAGGACAAGTGGCGAAATGAGAGTTTCAAATTTTATGCTTTATCAATTAGCATACAGTGAAATGATATTTCCAAAGAAGCATTGGCCTGAATTTGACAAAGGTAGTTTAGAAGAAATTATTGTAGAATTTCAAGGCAGAAATAGAAGGTTTGGCGGGTTAAAGGCGTAAGGAGGAAGAAAAATGAAGAGAATATGGACAGGTGCAGTTATTACTGCTATATTGGTTGTTGCTTTCCTACTTAGAGAAGTTAATCTATTTTTATTTGATATTTGTATTGGTGTGTTTGCATTATTTGCATCACTTGAAGTTGCTAAACTTTTAATCAAGGCAAAGAAAGGTAATTTAGTATTGCCAGTGCTATTGTATACTTCTATTGCTTATTTGTTTTTGCTATTAGGTATCAATTATAATTTAGGATTAGGGCAATTATTTGTGGGTTTAGTATTGCTATTATTAGTTGTATTTATTGCAACTTATGCATATATTTATTTTGCAAAAGAAAGAACCAAATTAAGAATGGAACTTGATGAAAAAGATGGAAAAGTAAGCAGATATGCATTACAATCAAGTATAAGTACTATTTTTAATTGTATTTATCCTAGTGTATTTTTGCTTTTATTTGTAATACTAAATCATATAGATAGTTTTGGTTCAAGTTTATCTAATTTAACATTATTTCAAAATGCTGATTTAGGTTTAGTTTTAATTCTATTTGTTTTGATTACTAGTGCATTTAGCGATATATTTGCATATTTTGTTGGTTCATTATTTGGTGGAAAGAAGTTATGTCCAACAATTAGTGAAAAGAAAACAATTTCAGGTGCTATTGGTGCAATTATTGGCTCTGTACTTGGTTGTGTGATTTTCTACATTTTGGCTTGTACAAATGGTTACATTGCTAATGGATTTGCTGGGCTTGGATTAACATTGCCTTGGTTTGTAGTAATTGGCATATTTGCATCAATAATTACTCAACTTGGTGATTTATTTGAGTCAGTTTTAAAAAGAAGAGCAAATGTAAAAGATTCAGGTCATATATTGCCTGGACATGGCGGTTTGATGGATAGAGTTGATGGAATTACTTTTAATTTAGTATTTGTTTTAGTTCTATTCATTATATTATTAATTTAGAATAGGGGTTTATATGGATATATCATCATTGTGCTTAACGTTTGGCGATGTTTTAACTTATGCTTTTTACATTATTATTGCACTTGTTGTGCTTCTTATAATGATAACTATTCACGAATTTGGACATTTTATAGCCGGAAGGAAACTAGGTTTCAAAATTAATGAATTTGCAGTTGGTTTTGGTAAAATACTGTTAAAGCATACTACAAAAGATGGTATTTTAGTTACATTAAGACTTATTCCACTTGGCGGTTATTGTGCTTTTGAAGGTGAAGATGAAGATAGTCTTAATCCAAATGCGTTCAATAATCAACCGCCTTGGAAAAGGCTTATTGTGTTATTTAACGGTGCATTTTTCAATTTCTTATCTGCTGTTTTAATTTCATTTGTTCTACTTATGACTTTTGGTTATGGAGATTTAGTTCAAGTTAAAAGTGTAGAACCTTATGCTACTAATGTAAGTGAGTTGCAAGTTGATGATGTGATTTATGAAGTTAATGGAGTAGAAACGAATTTCTTATATGACAATTATTTTTCAACATTATTGCAAAAAGTTGATGTGGGCGAAGAATTTATTGTCAAGGTTAAGCGTGATGGTGAATTTAAGGAATTGACACTTCAAAATGGTATGCAATTTTTCAAATATCAGTATGAAAGTAAAAATGCCTATGAATTGATTGATGGAAATGTTGTTGTTGAAAAAGTAGATAATAATTATATTGTTACCGATATTGCTGATAATAGCGAGGTAGCAAATATTGAAAGTAAAGATGATGATGAATTATTTACTTTCATTTATAAAGACCATAAATATGTATTTGACATTCAAAGTGGCGAAGTTTACTCTGCATATCTGGGAATAACTATTGGTAATTATGTATACTCATTTGGAGAAGCATTTGTAAAAGCAGTTCCATTTACATGTGAGTGGGCTTGGAAGATTTTAGAATTGTTATGGCAACTTATAACAGGACAAATGGGTCTTGAAGGTGTTGGTGGACCTATTACTACAATAGGAGCAATGGCAACTTATACGCAATCAAGTTGGATAAATCTTTTGATATTATTCCCATTAATATCTGTTAATTTAGCAGTTTTCAACTTGTTGCCGTTCCCTGCATTAGATGGTGCTAGAATGGTATTTGTGGCTATTGAATGGATAAGGGGCAAACCAATAAATAGAAATATTGAAGGATACATTCATACGGTTGGATTAATTATATTATTTGGTTTTGTAATATTAGTTGATGCGTTGAATTTGTTGTTTTAAAAGAAGGAAAATAAAGTGATTACAAAAGATAACATAGAAGAATTAATGAAAAAATTTAAAGATAATTATAAGATAAGTGAAGTTTGCTACATTAAGTCTAGCAAACTCCTTTGTCTTAATATACTAACTTTACTAAAATTTGATTTAGATATTAATACTGCGGAAATAGAAGGAGACATAAAAAAACGCTTTAAATTTAGATATTAATTATAATTTCAATTTTCATAATCCAGTAGAAACTAGGGAACATTTTTTTGAACTGATTTCTAAATTTTTAAAAGAAAGACATAATTATGATGCTGAAATTAATGACCTAGAAATTGAATTTTCTGATAGTATTAGAATAAAATTAAAACTAATTAATTCATTTTACTTAAAACATAGAATTTTATGTTTAGAAGAAGAATTGAAAAAAGTGCTTTGTAAACATACTTTTAAAAATGTTGAAATTTCATTTGATGTAAAGGTAAGTGAAATAATACAAGGTGAATCAACAAAATCTTCTAACAACATTTTATTAGACAGAGAAAAATTATTAAACTCTGGAATTGGAGAATTTAAGCAAGAGCAAAAAGACTACAAAATTAGAGGGCTGGACATTGTTGTTGGTAAAAATTTTACTGATATTGCAACTTGTTTAAGTCAAATAAAAAGTGAATATGATTTTATTCAAGTAGCAGGCAAGGTTAGATATTTTACTGAAAGGACTTTTAAAAAGAAAGTTGTTAAAGATGAAGTAGAGAGTGAAGAAGAAAAGATTTATTTTACATTTGAATTGTTTGATGGTTTTGGTAAGATAAAGGCTAGTTATTTTCCTACAAAGGCTTTTATGGAAAAGCAAATAAAAATTGAAGATGGACAAATTGTTACAATATGTGGCAAGATTGAAGAGTATAGAGAAAGTTTATCTTTAAAGGTAAAAGAAATAGCATTTTGCTGTTTGCCAGAAGGGCAACTACCAGAAAAAAGAGAAGAAAATTTAACCGTTAATCAAGAAGTTAAAATTGAAAATGAGTCTATGTGTAAGGTGGATTACAAAACTGAACCTGAAAATTATATGGTTGCATTTCCATCTGATTACAAAGAACCAAATCAAATGGATTTATTTGCATCATTTGGGAATGTTGAGCAAGTTTGTGATATGCTTGACGGAAAAGATTATGTAGTATTTGACTTGGAAACAACTGGTTTGGATTATAGCAAAAATGAGATAATTGAAATTGGTGCAGTTAAAGTAAGAAATGGCAAGATTATAGAAGTTTTTAATACATTCTGTAAGCCTAGTCAAAGCATTAGTTCGTTTATTACAGAACTAACTGGTATTAGTGATGATATGGTTGCATTTGCACCAAAATTTGAAGATATTGTGGGAGATTTCTTTAAATTCACAAGAAATAGCACTTTGGTAGCACATAATTCAGATTTTGATACATTGTTTTTAGATTATCACGCTGGAAAGTTTATGTATAAATTTGACAATCCTGTTATTGATACTTTGGTGATGTCAAGAAGGCTATTAAGCGGAATGAAAAATCATAAACTTGCAACCATTGCAAAACATTTCAATATTCCGCTTGACCATGCGCATAGGGCGTTATATGATACAATAGCAACGGCGAAATGTTTTATAGAATTATGTAAATTGGAATACAAATGAAAAATTGGATAACAGTAGGTTTAAGCATATTAGCAGTAGCAGTCATATTAGTGATTTGCATATTTGTTATACCGCTTTTAACTGATATGGGTAAAGAGAACAATAAAAACAAAGGCAATGAAGTTGTAGCCGATGTTGCTGATGATTTAGAAGACTATAACGACACGCTTATATTTAATATAGATATAACGGAGTATTTTGTTGGCGAAAGTTTGGATTTAAGGCAATATTTTACTTGCGTAGATATTAATAATTTTGATATTGTTATAAATTGTTCAAATTATAGCATTGTAACAAATGGTTTTGAAATTTGTTCTATGAAAGCAGGTTCAGCAACATTTAGTATTTACTATAAACATACTGGAAGTGAAGCAGATTATGCACTTTTAAGGATTTTTACTATAATGTTTTATGATAAAATAACTGAAATTGAGAGTATGTATAATAGTAATAGCATCAATGAGTTTTTAATAACCTTATTAATTAAAGATGATATTGATTACACTTGTCTAGATTATTCTTGTGATGATTTAATTATAAAAAGTATTGAAACTAATTCTAATATAATTACTATTTTAGTAGACATAGTTAATAGCTTTACAGGAAGTTTGACTGTTAGTTATGAAAAAATAATAGAAGAAACAACGGATAGTTATAGTAAAACTATTGAGTTAAAACAAGATTATGAAAATTATTTTAGCATATTAAATTTAACAACTTTTGAATACGATATAGACAACGTAAATTTACAAATTACTAATGATTTACAAAATCATAACAATAGTTATTGTTTTAATGAAATTAGTATTGTAAATGGTTTAGCGATTTCTAATATAGATTATGAAATTAGATTTAACAAAAATATTATAGATGTTTTGGAAATAAATGGCATTTATAAAATTACTGCAAAAGCATTAGGTTCTACTGTCGTTGAAATGCTTTACGAAAATGAAATATTATACGACTTTGTAGTAGAAGTTAAAAATGTCCCAATAACTAGTGCAAGCAGTAGTGCTTATCAGTACAGTGGTAAAGTAAATGAACTGATAGATATTTCTCCAATAAGTGTTGAGCCTTGTTATGCAATTTATGAAGTCAATTATAGTACATTAAATGCAAATTGTTTAATTGACAATGGATGTTTTATTGCAAGTAAAGCAGGTATATATGATGTAACCATAGTAGTTAGTAATTTCAATTATAATGTTACTATAACAATTACAGAAGATGTGGTTATAGAAAGTAAAATAATTTTAGTTGGTAATAGTGGAGAATATGTTTCAACTATAAATGCGAATGCCAATGAAACTAGATTTTATACAATTATAAGCGAAGATTTATCCTTGAATGATATTAGTTTAGATGAAAATTTAATTTGTTTAATTAATGGTAATGCGAATGATGAAATAATTGAAATATCAGTTTATAATAACGAATTAATCAGTATAAAATTTGTTGCTAGTGGCAATTATGAATTAAAGTTAAAATTAAAAAATAAAGAAATTACAACAGATACAATAATTTTAAATATTAATTAAAAAAGAGTTGCTAAATTTAGTAAATTTGGTTGACTATTATAAAGAAAAATTGTATACTATTCAAGATTAATAAAAAAAGGTATTTACTAGAATGAGTAAAAGAAAAGCGATTAAGAGATTTACATTTACAATTTTGTGTTTGATTATAGGAATAATACTATGTGTAGTTAGTTTTCCTATTCCATTTACAAATCATAATTTTGCAGGATTTGCAAATGCAATAAAATTAGGTCTAGATTTAAAGGGTGGTGTTGTTGCGGTTTATAACACAGAACAATTAGAAGAAGGCGACTTGGAAAAACAAATTGATGCCACTATGTCAAGACTTGAAGATTTGATTGCTGATAAAGGATATAGTGAAGCAACTATAACAAAACAAGGTACTTCACAAATTCGTATTGAAGTTCCAGATGTAGATGATACGCAAGAACTTTTAAATATTATTGAAACACCTGAACTTCTTGAAATAAAATCAGAATCAGGCGTGGAAGCAGAAGCGGAAATTACTGGTGCAAATGTTGTAAATGCTGTTGCAGAATACAACCCAAATACAAACGAATATGGTGTTACAGTAACATTTGATGAAGAAGGTAAAGAGATTTTTGAAGAATTAACTACAAATGCCTATAATGCAACCGAAGAAGACAAGATGATTTACATTTATTTAGGTACTGAACTTATTTCTGCGCCGGTAGTTCAATCTATAATTTCAACTGGCGAAACATTTATTTCTGGTGAAATGTCACAAAATGAAGCAGAAAATTTAGCACAACAAATTTTAAGTGGTACTTATTCAATTAAATTATCATTAGATTCATCAGAAGTTGTTAGTCCAACTCTTGGTGAAGGGGCAATAGAGAGTAGTTTACTTGCAGGGCTTATTGGTATTTTAATTATATTTATACTAATGTTTGTAATTTACAGAGAACTTGGTTTAATTGCTAATATTACTATAATGATTTACTCTGTAATAATGATATTCTTACTTCAAGCGATTCCGCTTGTACAATTAACATTGCCTGGTATTGCTGGTATAGTTTTAAGTATTGGTATGGCTGTTGATGGAAGTGTTATCATTTTTGAAAGAATTAAAGAAGAGTATGCATTAGGAAAGAAGATTCCTTTTGCAGTGAATACAGGATTTAAAAGGTCAATTAATGCTATTTTAGATGGTAATATTACTACAATTATTGCTGCATTTGTACTATTACTTTTAGGTACAGGTTCTGTTAAAGGATTTGCAATAGTTCTTTTAATAGGTATTTTAGTGTCTTTATTCACAGGTTTGGTAGTTCAAAAAGGTTTACTAAATATGTATTTAGCATTAAATTCACATGTTAAAGAAGAAAAATTTGCCAAGAGATTAAACTTAACAAGGGAGGAAACAACAAGTGAACTTAACTAAAAAATTAGCAAATACAAAATATGACTTTGTTAAGACAAGTAAATATTATATGCTTGCATCAGTTATTATACTGCTTGCAGGTATTGTATGTTTATGTATTCATGGCGTAAATTTAAGTATTGACTTTACTGGTGGTACTGTTGTTAATATTAAAGCAGGTGATAAATTAAACAATACTGCCACTTATAATGAATATGTTGAAAGAGCAGATGATGTATTAAAGGATTTCGGATTAGAAATTGCTTATCATCAAAAAGAAGGTACTGAAGATTCAACAACTTTACAAATTAGATACCAAGATATTGCAGGTAAAGATGTTGATGAAATGAATGAAATCACAAACGAAGTTGTTGTAGCATTACAAGCAGAATTTACAGCGGAAGGTGAAGTTGTAGAACCCGGTAATAGAATTACTGCAACTGCAAGTTCTAGATTGATTTTAAACGCATTGCTTGCTGTTGCTATTGCAAGTGTACTAATTGTAATTTACTTGGCAATAAGATTTAAACAAGTTAAATATGGTATTTGCTCAATTATAGGTTTATTACATGATGTACTAATTGTTTGCGCATTTATGTTGATATTCAATTTAGAAATAGGTTCAGTATTTATTGCTGCACTTATAACGGTAATTGGTTATTCTATTAACAATAACGTTGTTATCTTTGATAGAATGAGAGAGAATAGTAGTAGATATCCAAATTTATCAATTAACGAATTGACTAATAAATCAATAGCACAAAGTTTAACAAGAACAATTATTACAACATTAACAACTTTAATTGTAATTATAGTAATTGCTATTGTTGGCGTGCCATCTATTGGATTATTTACATTGCCAATCATAATTGGTATTACTGCTGGTCTTTATTCTTCATTATTTATTGTTACTCCTTTGTGGGCTATGATGTCTCAAAATGATAAATTAGATTTCAAGCCTAAAAAGAAAGAAAAAATAGAAGTAAATGAAGATTTTGACTTGGAGCAAGATACTGCTAACGCATAAAATTATTGACCTTTGTTTTAAAGGTCAATTTTGCTATTTATATATATTAAATCTATATTTTTAAATTAATATTTGCATAATCAAATTAAAATATAATAATTGCTAATGATTAATCAAGGTAAATAAAAGAGGGACTTATGAAATTAAAAAAAGAATACGAAGAAATAAACAACGAAGTAATTACAAAGGCAATGGAGCAATTTTCTTTGCCGTATTCTTTGGTAAATTACATTTATCATTTAGGGTATGATACAATAGAAAAAATAAATAACTATTTATTTCCAACTTCTAAATGTTTTTACGACCCATTTTTATTTCCTTGTATGAAGGAAATTTGTGATAGAATTAAAAAAGCAATTTCAAATAATGAGAAAATATTAATATTTGGAGATTATGATGCAGATGGTATTGGTTCTACTGCAATATTGTATAAATATTTTGAAAGCATAAATGTAAAAGTAGATTATTTTTTACCAAGTAGATACAACGATGGTTACGGTTTAACTATTGAAAGTTTAGATAAAGTTAAAGAATTATTTAATCCAGACTTAATTATTACTGTTGACTGTGGTATTACTTGCATTAATGAAGTTGAATATGCAAAAAGTATAGGTGTTGACATTTTAATTACTGACCATCACGAGCCATTAGAAGAATTACCTAATTGCCCTGTAATTGATTGCAAAATCAAAGGACAGCCTTACCCGTTTAAGTATTTATGTGGGGCAGGAATGGCTTTAAAATTAGTTTATGCGTTGTCTGACTATGAAACAGCAAAAAAATATTTTACAATCTGTGCTATTTCTACTATTGCTGATATTGTAGAACTTGAAGATGAAAATAGATTTATTGTTATTGAGGGCTTAAAGTCATTTGAAGAAAATTGCCCTATTGGACTTAAATATTTGTTTAAGAAGTTAAAAATTAAAGATGCACCAACTTCTTCTGATGTGTCATACAAAATAGCACCTAAAATTAATGCAACAGGAAGAATGGGTGATGCAACTATTGCTTTAAAATTGTATTTGGAAAAAGATAATAATAAAATTAATGCAATATATAAACAAATAATTGAAATGAATGAAAAAAGACAGGCAATTTGTCAAAAAATATTTGAGCAAGCACAAGAAATTGTTGATGAAAAGAAACTTCATAATGATAGCATTTTAGTTATGAGAAATGATAATTGGGAAACAGGAGTGCTGGGTATTGTTTGTGCGAAATTAATTGAAACATACAATAAGTCTGCAATACTTTTCGGTAAAGATGAAAGAACGGGAAATTATGTTGGTTCAGCAAGAGCAGTTGAAGGTGTAAACATATATAATGCTATTTCAAAATGTGCGGATTTATTGGTTACTTTTGGTGGGCACGAAATGGCATCAGGGCTAACTGTAAGTGATTTCCAATTTAATGAATTTAAAAATCGTATAAACAGTATTGTCGCCAGTCAAGGTAAAACTATTGATAATAGTTTAGTTTATGATATTGAATGTACAGCTAATGAAATTACGATAGAATATTTAGAAGCACTTAATAGGTTAGAACCATTTGGGGTTGCTAATCCAAAACCACGATTTTTAATTAAAACAAATAATTTATATTCATATCCTATGAATAAGCATAACGAGCATTTGCTTATAAAATTTGACAATTTTTCAGGGGTTATGTTTAATAAGCCTTATTATATCTATACGTTAAACAATAAGGCAAATAAAGCAATTTTTTGCAATCCTTATATTGAATTATATGGAACCAAAAAGAATGTGAAGTTATTTGTGAATGATGTATTTTGTGATAATATTAATGATTTTAGTCTAGATATAAGTCAAGGGAGTTATTTTAAGCAATATATTTATGCTTTAAGTAGCACAATTACAAAAAACGTTATAGAAATAACAATGAATGAATTAAGTAAATTGCCAAAATCAAGTGTTGTGTATATTTCATATTTTAGTAATATTAATAAGCAAATTTTGTCAAATATTAATTACGATATTGCTGATTTTGTTTACATTTCCCATAAATGCGATGATAATACACTTTTAATTGCTCCATCAAATTATGATGGGCTTGAAAGTTTTAATAATATTGTCTTTTTAGATGATGTACTTGATAATAACTTTATAAATTATATTCAATTTAAATATCCAAAGGCAAATATATATTTCATTAAAAGGAATAAGGAAAGAAACTTTTGTGTAAGCACTAAAAAAGATGTGTTTATAAACTTTTATACTATATTGAAGGATATTAAAGAGGTTTATTTTGATGAAATAAATATGTATAAAAAGCATTTTACGAAATATGGATTTAACTATGCTCAATATATTTTATGTCTTTATGTTTTTGAAGAGTTGGGTATTATAAAAATTAATAGGGAAAAGGATTTCTTTATTACAATAGACCCTAAAAGGAAAACTAATCTTTACAATTCTAGTTTGTATTGCAAAATGTTAGGTAAGTAGGAAGTGTTATGTTAAAAATACAAGAAGATTTATTAATATATGAAAACGATATAAATGATGTTATTCATATTTTTGCACAGTATTATAATGATGACGAGTGCAAAATAGAAATACAATGTAAAAATACTGGCAAATTTAGAATAATTGACATAGTCTTGAATAATATTTCATATAATGAAGAAATAGAAATTTTAGACCAAATTTTAAAGGATAAAAGGCTAATAAAAAGAACTATTAAGTTTTTATTGTATAAAGCATTGAGTGAATTTTACAATATTAGTATGCCTTGGGGTTCATTAACAGGAGTAAGACCATCAAAATTAGTTTATGATATGTTAGATGATGGCATAAAAATGGAAGAAATCCCGTATTTGTTAAATCAAGATTTTGCAGTATCAAAAGAAAAGGCAAATTTAATATGTGAAGTTGTTAAAAATCAGTTAGAAGTAAAGTTAAAAGATGAAGAAGTTGATTTTTATATTAATATCCCAATTTGCCCTACAAGATGTAGTTATTGCAGTTTTATTTCTAGTGAGTATGAAAGATGCAAAAAATATATAGATGATTATGTTTTATCTTTAATTAAAGAAATAAATACTATGAAAGAAATGATAAAAGCGAAAGGGTTACGCATTAAAAATATCTATATGGGTGGTGGTACTCCTACAACACTAACAAGTGAGCAACTTAATATGATACTATCAACAATAGATTTTCCATTTAAAGAATTTACTGTTGAATGTGGTAGACCTGATACTATTACAAAAGATAAACTAGAAGTTCTTAAAAATCATAATATAACAAGGATAAGTATTAATCCACAAACATTAAATGACAAAACCTTGGAAATAATAGGGCGAAAGCATACAAGTGAAGACTTTTATAACAAATATAATTTAGCAAAGAATTATGATTTTACAATTAATACTGATTTAATTGCAGGCTTACCAAATGAAACTTTTGAAGATTTTAAATTGACCCTAGATAAAATTATTGAGTTAAATCCTAATAATATAACTATTCATACATTAGCAGTTAAAAGGGCATCAGTACTTATACAAAATATAGAGAATTTAAAAGATAACTTTATACAAAATATGGTAGAATATGCTTATGATAAGTTAAAAGAAAATTATTATAAACCATATTATCTTTATAGACAGAAAAATATGCTGGGATTATATGAAAATGTAGGCTATTTTAAAGGTAGCGATATTTGCGAATTTAATGTTGAAAGTATGGAAGAAAAAATGAGCATCATAGCATGTGGTGCAGGTGCAATAAGTAAGCGGATTTTTAGAGATGAAAGCAGAATTGAAAGATGTGCAAATGTTAAGCAAATTACTGATTATATTGTACGAATTGATGAAATGATAGAAAGAAAAATTGACTTATTTAATTAATCTAAACTGGAAATTAATTGGCTTTTAATTAGATATAAAAAACTGGAAGAAATGGTAATGGATTTGTACAAAATCTAATTATAGATGAGAATTTGTTTGCTATTGAGATATTTGACCAAGCAATAATGAGTATCGTAGGTATTAAATATGGCTGGCATCAAGGTGAAGATGGTAAGATTTATGATAGATATGGGCTTAATTATGATAAACTCACTATGGTGTTTAATAGTAGCGACTTCAAGAAATTAGAGTTTTACAAAACTAACTTGAAAAAATTATTGTCTGGCGAGACATGCGACCCTTATTTTGATACTGAATATAACTTATTTTTAAGAAAGAGTAAAATATATGAAGTTTGTAATTACAATAAAAAACTTGAAAGAAAAATAGAAGAAAAGACAATCTAAAATTTTAAATTATCAAAATTATAATTTTAAGTTTGTTTCATTGTTGACATATATTATATAATGTGATAATATAATTGTAGTTATTCAGATGGTTGCGTTTATGGTTGTGATGGCCATAGATGAGGAAAGTCCGAGCTTCATAGAGCAAAGTGCCAGTTAACTGCTGGTGGAGGCGACTTTAAGGATAGTGCAACAGAAATAAACCGCCATAGATTTCTATGGTAAGGGTGGAAAGGTAGAGTAAGAGACTACCGCTTTAATGGCAACATTGAAGGCTCTGTAAACCCCACTTGAAGCAAGATTAAAGTGTATGTTTGAAACTGCTCGTTAGTACACGAAAAGCATCGCTTGAGCATAATAGAGATATTATGCCTTAGATAGATAACCATCAAATACAGAACTCGGCTTATAGAATAACTAGGAAGCATTAGGCTTCCTTTTTTGTTGTTTGATATACATTAATAAAACCATTTTTGCTCTCATTATACTTGTAGAAAGAGAAGAAGTAAAAAGTGTGCATTGTTAAAAAAGGAAAACAATTTTGCTAAACAAAGGGTAATTCTTGTAAGTTTGTTTTAGCGTAGTTATATAGTCAAGCAAATGAAAATTCTATTATAATATATATATAGAAAAGGAGAGATGATGGGATATAAGAAGAGTACAGTAATTAAAAGGGTAATAAAATGAATACAATTATCAATTCATAAAATTTAAGAAAATTAATAAATAATAATGAGAAAAAAGTTGTAGATAAATAAAAAACAAAATAAAAAAAAGATAGCAAATAAAGAAGAAAAATAAAAGAAAAGCAAAAAAATAATAAAAAAAATTAAAAATAATTTAGAAGAAAA
>JAFTVC010000025.1 GCA_017465925.1 Clostridia bacterium
TTGTCAACACTTTTTTTCAACTTTTTTTGAAATTTTTTAATTTTTTTTATTTCTTTTTATTTTTACTCTTACAACCTGCCCTAGTGTTTCTATTTACACCATCTTTACTCGCCTTTTTTATTCACTTTATCTACAATCTTTAACTTAATTTTATTCTCATTTTTTCTATTTCCTATCAAAAATTTAAAGAAAACGACTAATTTGTTTTAGTATATTTATTCTAGAATTTTCAAATTTTTTCTTTTCTATATATTATATATATTAATAAAATTTTAATCTTCACATTAAAAAGAGATAAAAAACGTCTAGTTCCTTATCTCTTTTATTATTAATATGTAAATTTAATAATAATTTCTTAAATTGTTTTTTGCAAATTACTTGTTTTAGTAAAACTTAATCTTGTAAAATGAAAAAACTTTACAATTTACTGTAAAGTTTTTTATTCAAATTATTCTATTGTTGGATTAATTAATTTATTTTTACTTTATCTTATGCAACTTAATTACATTGCTAAATTGTTGCTATTTTCTTGTATGTAGCGTTTTTTTAGTTGATTATATTTATCTGCTAGTTTTAGCATATATTCCATTTTTTTGTCTTCTTCTAATTTTGCATAAACATTATCATCAACTAGTGATTTTAAAATATTAGGCGAATCAAAATTAATATCTAGTAAGGCTTTTACTTTTTCATATAGTGCATCATCATTATTTTTTAAAGTAATAACTTGAAAGTCATTTTTGTATAAGTTTTTATAAACGGCAAATGAAGAAACTTGTTTTTTTACTCTTTTTTCTTTTTCTGTACTTGCTCCGTTTAATCTTTTCTTTGCGGCTAATGCCATTTTTCTTAAACTAGAATTACCATTCATACTGATTACTCCTTTTTAATTTTGTTACAACTATTTTAATGTATTACTAAATTTTAAGCAACTTTACGAGTTGTCTTAAATTGTCTTAAAGTAACTAAATTTGATAAAAGCACAAAAATTTTGCAAATCAAATACCTTTTACTAAACACATATTTTATTGTAAAGACATAAGTATATTTATTTAAATGAAATATGGCAGATTTTAAACTTGATTTTTGAAATTGAAGTTTTGTATTTTAGCAAAATTTGAGAAAGAAAAATAAAATTCTTATTAAATGTAGCAAAAAAATTTGTTATAAATTTTAAATAATGTTAAACTATTAATGAAACACTTTTAAGGAGTTAAATTATGACTATTAAAGAATCACTAATTAAAGATATTAAGGCAAGGCAAATTTTAGATTCTCGTGGCAACCCCACTATTGAAGTTGATGTACAATTAATTACCGGATTTACATCAGGGCGTGCTTCTGTACCATCTGGGGCATCTACTGGCAAATTTGAGGCAGTTGAATTAAGAGATGGCGACAAAAGCAAATTTGGCGGTAAATCAGTTTACAAAGCGGTTGAAAATGTTAACACTACAATAAAAAATGCTTTAACTAATAAAGATGCACAAAATCAAAATGAAATTGATAAAATTTTAATTAATCTAGATGGCACGACTAATAAAGCAAAATTAGGTGCTAATGCCACTTTGGGAGTTAGTTTGGCTGTTGCAAGAGCATCAGCTAATTACAAATTTGGACCACTATACGAACACATTGGCAATCTTTATAATTGCGAACCGCAAATATTGCCACTTTCATTATTTAACATTTTAAATGGCGGAAAGCACGCAGATAACAGTGTAAACATTCAAGAATTTATGGTAGCACCATTTAAATGTGAAAAAATTAAAACATTTGCAGATGCACTTATGTGCAGTACTGAAATTTATCATAAATTGAAAGCAATTTTAAAAGCAAAGGGCTACTCTACTGCTGTTGGTGATGAGGGCGGATTTGCACCAAACCTTAAAAATGATGAAGAAGCACTTGATTTAATTATGGAAGCAATTAATGATGCTGGTTATAAGGCTGGGCAAGAAGTATTTATTGCACTTGACATTGCAAGTAGCGAAATGAAAGGCGAAGCAGAAAAGATTGGCAAGGCTGACGGTTATTATTTTTGGAAAACTGACAAATATTTTACAACAGAAGAATTTATAGTATATCAAGAAAAACTTATTGAAAAGTACCCTATTTTTAGTATTGAAGATGGACTTGCGGAAGAAGATTGGGAAAACTGGAAAATTTACACAGCGAAATTAGGAAACAAAATTCAATTAGTAGGAGATGACTTATTTGTTACCAATGTAAGTAGACTTCAAAAAGGGATTGATGAAAAAGTTGCAAATGCAATTTTAATTAAACCAAATCAAATAGGGACATTAACTGAAACATTGGATGCAATAAGGCTTGCAAAGCAAAACAATTATAACGTAGTAATTTCTCATAGAAGTGGCGAAACTGATGATACATTTATTGCTGACCTTGCAGTTGGAACAAATGCAGGGCAAATCAAGTCAGGCGCGCCTTGCAGAATAGATAGAGTTGCAAAATATAATCAACTTTTAAGGATTGAAGAAGAACTTGAAAAAAGCAGTTACACTCTAAAAGATTAACATAAAAAAGGCAAGAACAATAAATTCTTGTCTTTTTCGTTTTATCAAAACTTAATTAAATTGCCACTACTTCTACATGTTGCAAATCAAATTTCAAAATAACTCCCATTAGTAATAAGTTGGCTGATTTGTAAATTCTAGATAACCATTTACTCCGCTGACTAAAATTTCTCCGCCACCTACAAATCTGCCATTTAGTAATTCATCTGCTAGGCGGTCTTCAATTTCTCTTTGAATAAATCTCTTTAATGGTCTTGCACCATAATTTGCATCACTGCCCTTTTCTACAATAATTTGCAGTGCTTTATCATCAAGTCTTAACATTAAGTTTTGTGCTTTTAATCTCTTATTTAAGTTGTTTATTATAATAGTTGCAATTTGTGCCATTTCCATCTTATTTAATTTATGGAATACTACAATGTTATCAAAACGATTAATAAGTTCAGGTTTTAAATATCTTCTCATTTCATCAAGCATTATTTGTTTATCTCTTTCATAAGTTTCCGCTTCGGTTTCGCTTAATTCTTTATTATCTTTAAACCCTAAATCAATAGGCTTATTAATCTTGTTAGCACCAATATTTGAAGTTGCAATAATTATACAATTTTTAAAGTTTACTAATCTGCCTTTGCTATCTGTAAGTCTGCCATCATCTAAAAGTTGCAAAAACATATTTAAAACATCTGGATGCGCTTTTTCTATTTCATCAAACAAAACTACGCTGTAAGGCTTTCTTCTTACTTGTTCTGTTAGTTGTCCACCTTCATCGTGTCCAACATATCCTGGTGGCGCTCCAATAAGTTTTGCAACTGAATGACTTTCCATATATTCACTCATATCAATTCTAATAAGCGACTTTTCACTATCAAACATTGCTTCTGCTAGTGCTTTACAAAGTTCTGTTTTTCCTACGCCTGTTTGTCCTAAAAATAAGAAACTTCCTATTGGGCGTTTGCTATCCGCTATTCCTATCCTTGAACGCCTTAATGCCTTGCAAACTTCTTGCACCGCTTCATTTTGGCCAATTACTCTCTTATGCAATATTTCTTCCAAATGATTTAATCTTTCAATATCAGTTTCACCTATCTTGTTTACTGGAATTCCTGTCCATTTAGCAACTACTTCTGCAACATCTTCTTCCCTAATTTCTGGTCTATCATTTTCGCTCGCCTTAACCCTTGCACGACTTGATGCCTCATCAATCAAATCTATTGCTTTATCTGGCAAATTTCTATCAGTAATATATCTATCACTCAAATTTACAGCACTGCTTATGGCTTCATCAGTTATTGTAACTCTATGATAGTTTTCGTAAGCAAGTCTTATGCCTTGCAAAATCTTAATGCTATCTTCAATGCTAGGCTGTTCTACCATTATAGGTTGAAATCTACGTTCCAATGCCTTGTCCTTTTCAATAAATTTCCTATATTCATCAATAGTAGTTGCACCTATTGTTTGCATATCTCCACGAGCAAGATAAGGCTTTAACATATCGGCTGGACTAATTTCGCCCTTTTCACCGCTTGCTTGCACAAGAGTATGAATTTCATCAATAAAAACTATTATGCTCTTATCTTGCGTAATTGCTTCTATTGCATTTTTTAATTTTTCTTCCATAGAACCACGATATTTAGTGCCTGCCATTAAAGAACCTAATTCTAATGAAAATATTTTTTTGCCTTTTAACATTTCAGGAACTTCGCCCTTCACAACCTTTAATGCAAGCCCTTCTGCTATTGCACTCTTACCAACCCCTGCATCTCCAATTAAAATAGGATTATTTTTGGTTTTTCTGCAAAGAATTTCAATAGCACGCTCAATTTCATTATCTCTCCCTATTATTTCATCAATTTTTCCTTGTCTTGCCCTTTCAGTTAAATCTATGCCCAAATCTTTAAGCGACTCTGGTAAATTTGCATTATATTTATTACTAGTTGAATAATTGTTGCAATGTGAATTTTCATAAGAACTTGCTGTTGCAAAAACACTTTGCTTTGGTTCGCTTTCTTCTTCGCTTAATGTATCTTTAAATAGCGTTAATAATTTTTCTTTTATATCTTCAATACTTACGCCAAACTCCGCTTCAATTACTTGACTTGCTTCACAATCACGATTACTTACTATTGCATAAAGAATATGCTCTGTGCTTATGCAACCTGCATTTAGTTCGTTCGCAACCATTCCTGCTGTGCTTATTATTGCAGTTGCCCCTTGTGAAAGGTCAACAAGTCCTACTGAAAAAGATGGCACAGTTATGTTGTTAATGTATGCCCATAATCTGCTAGGAGTAATGCCGTATGCCCTTAATACAGTGCTTGCAACTCCGCTTGATACGCTGGAAAGCCCATACAACAAATGAAGAGTTGTTATTTGACTTCCAAATGAACTAACTACGCTCTTTTCTGCCTCTTGCAAAACTAATTGAGTGCTTCTTGTAATTTTTAAACCGTTATACATTTTTACCCTTTCCTTTTTTGTTTAATTTGCAAATTTATTAAATTTTTTACTTATTTATTTTTTTCTTATTAATATCTAATTAATAAAAATTTTTAATTTTATAAATGCTCACGACTAATTAGTGTTATTAAAATATTTTTTAAAATTTGACTTCTTAATTTATCCTCAATACTTATTGGACAAGCAAGTGCCTTTGGAGATATGCTAGATAATATTATGCTTTGCTCTCTTTCATTTATTATCTCATTATCAAGCAAATTTGCAATTATTCGCTTCGTTGTATTGTAGTCTATGGGTTCTTTTAACCTATGCGTTATTAACTCTTGCAAATAGTCATCTTCTGCAAAATTTAACTTTATTAGCCTAACATAACCACTACCGCCACGCTGTGAAATAACTTCAAACCCCCTTTCAGTCGTAAACCTAGTTGATAAAACATAATTAATTTGACTAGGTGCACAATTAAAAAAACTTGCTAGTTCGTTTCTTGAAATATCCATTGTTTCATCTTGCTTTAATGCATCTAGCAAAAACTTTTCAATTATATCACTAATGTTTGCCATTTTGCACCCCTTTTATATCTTATTTAAAGTCATAACCTTGTTTGCCACATTAAAAATGTTTGCATTAAATATTTGAAATTAATAAAGTTTGACTTTCTTTGACTTTCATTATACGCTATAAAAAAATTTTGTCAAGGAAAATGACAAAAATTTTAAAATTTTATTTATTACATAATTTGGAAATATTTACTTTTACTTATAATTTAAAAATTTTAAATTGCAAGTTAATTGATTTTATCATTTAAAGATATGGCACAATAATAAGACTTGAACCCCTTTCAGTTACTTTATAAAAGCCTACAAAAGAACTAAATCTTCTGCGTTTGAAGATTTCTAATGCTTTTACATAGTCATTCATACTTAATTTAACAGAAATACCACAAGCAATCATAGCCTGTTTTGGAGTATTTACTATTTTGCATTTTACACGATATGATAACAAAATGCTATAAAATGCCATTGTATCAGTTTTATTTCTAAAAATAGCAAGTAAGTAAGTCATAATTTCCACCATTCTTTTGTAGTGTAATTTTTATATTGAAAATTGTAATTTTACATTTAACTTTATTATTTATCTATCATTTTTAACTTTGCAAAAATGCTATTTTATAAATTTTAATTTTTAAAAGTTGTATGTAAAAATTGAAGTTTAAATCGCAAAAAATACTTCACATTATATTTTATTAAAGCATAATAATAATTGTGAAGAAATTTCTTTTAAAGGTGAAGTTATGATTTATTTAGATAATGCAAGCACAACATTAAAAAAACCGCTTTCAGTTTATTTTGCTGTTAATAAGGCAATGCTAAAATATAATGCTAATGCTGGAAGAAGTGGTCATAGTTTAAGCGTAAAAGCAGGATTTGAAATTTATAAAGCAAGGCAAGAAATTGCTGAACTTTTTAATGCATCTGCGGAAAATGTTATTTTTACAAGCGGTTGTACTGAAAGTTTAAACCTAGCAATTAGAGGCACTGTAAAACAAGGCGGACATATTATAACTTCGGCTTATGAACACAATTCAGTACTGCGAGTTTTGAAGCATTTAGAAAATGAAGGCAAAATTTCTTTTACTATTATTTCCCCTAAAAAGAGCGGTTATTTTGATTTAAAAGACTTTGAAAAAGCAATAAAACAAAACACTTACGCAATAGTTGTAAATCATATTTCAAATGTGCTGGGCATTGAGCAAGATATTAAAGGATTAGGCGAGATTGCAAAGCGACATAACTTGCTTTTTATTGTTGACACCGCACAATCTGCTGGTCATAAAAATATAGATATGCAAAAATTAAATATTTCAATGCTTGCATTTGCTGGGCATAAAGGTTTACTTGGATTGTCAGGGGTTGGCGGACTTGTTGTAAATGATAAAGTACAATTACAACCAATAAAATTTGGCGGTACTGGAACGAGTAGCGAAGACATAAATCAACCAACCACCCTACCCGAAGCATTTGAAAGCGGTACTTTGCCTCTTGTAAATATTGTAAGTTTAAGAGCAGGAACAAACTTTGTAAAAAAGCACTTTAAAAAAATAAACAGCAAAATAGATTATTTAACAAAATATTTAATTGATAACTTAACAAAAATGGAACATATAATTTTGTACACTCCACAAAATTCAATAAACGGAGTCGTTGCATTTAATGTAAAAAATTATTCTGCTGGTCAAGTTTGCGATATGTTAAATGAAAAATACAAAATATGCGTGCGAAGTGGTTTAACCTGTGCCCCTTATGTTCATAGATTTTTAGGAACAATCAATGGCGGAGTTATAAGGGTTTCAATAGCCCATTACAACAAAAAACATCAAATTGATAAATTACTATCCGCTTTAAAAACTTTAAAAGAATAAACTTTATAAAAACTTCTAGATTTTACTAGAAGTTTTTTAAATACCAATTATACCTTACAAGTTGTATTGTAAATTTTATATATTTTTTTCAAAAACCCCTTATGAATTAAGGATTACATTAAAATTTTGTATAGTAGAATTAACAAATAATATTGATACTGACATTATATTTTTATTTTGTTAAAATTATATTAATCACAAAAAAGGAGGCTAAATATTATGTAATACTAAACTTTGTAAAAATTAAAACAATATAGTAAAAAATAACACAATTAATTGACAAATAAAAAGTAAAGGAGTAAAATTTAATGAGTTTATTAAGTTGGTTTTTGAAACCGAAAAGAGAAATGGCAAAAACGAATACAAAACGAGTAAGGCTAGGAAAATACAAAGTTTCAGCACATGCTCAAAATCGTATTGTAGACCCAGCAAGAAAGTTAAAGAAAAAAGATATGGTAACGAATTTATTTACCAAGCCTAATGCGTTAACAACGATTGCTACTGATAATTTAGGTCGCAAATTATATAACAGAATAGGAAAAAAAATAACCACAAGTATAAACCCCAAGGACAATGTTGTAGCAACCGTTCGTCTTGTAAGCAAGTCAGAAATCAAAAAATACAATTTAGTAAAAAGGGAGATAAATATGTTAAAAGAAGAAAATAAATCAATAGATTCTCGTAACTTTATGTTAAGCAAAACTACTATTGATATTATCAAAAATCTTATACTACCAAAATTGAACATTAATGATTTTAACGAAAACACTCTTTGTGATATATTAGAACAAATAGATTTTGAAGTTTCAATTTTAGTTACTAAAAAAGAAGAAGAAAATTTGGCAATAGATTTATCATTGCTAGACAAATTAAACAAAGCAACAAATGAATTAGTTGCTTTATCTAATAATTATAATTGCGATGTTTCTATGTTGAAAAATTTACTTTTTAATTGCGAAACATGAATCAAATTATTGTAGTTTCTTGACAGATAAAATGCTGAATTTATATAAAAGAATAAACTTTAAAAAACTATTTGGTAACTGAATAAATTCTCATACATACACAAATAACCATGTAGAACAATATGACAGATTGAACACAAAAAATAATACAATAACTCACATTACAAAAAACAATGTTGTTAAGACCATAAGAAAATATCATAGAAAAAATGAAAATAAAGAAATAACAAAATTAAGGAGAAAATAAAATGAAACCAAATAAAAAAAGAATAAATCTTTCCACATATAAAAATGAATCTTATATTTTATCTGACAAATCAATTAATTATATAAAAAAATATATGATTACAGAGCTTAATATAACAAAAAAAATAGATAACGATATTTTAATTGATATGGTTGATTTAGCAACAAATTATGAATGTTTGTTGGCAGAAAAAGAAACAAATAGCAAACTAGAATTTGACGAACAAAAGTCGCTAGACTCTACTGATTTTGTTTCTGAAATTTCAGGAAACTGGGCATTAAATAAAGAACCAAATTTTAATGATTTAAATTCAAAATTAGGATTATAAAAATTAAAAAGATGCTTAATTTTTTCAAATTAAGCATTTTTTTTATTTATTTTCATTTTTATCTTTTTAGTTGCCACATTATTATTTTCTTCTTTTCTTGTATAGTAATTTTTTATAGAGAAATATTTTTTTCTTTCTTTGTCGCTAGAAAATTTTTTTGCTTTTGTTTCTTTATATTTTTTTGTAGCAAACACCTAAACCTCATCCCCCTCTAACATTTCTATAATTAATTCTGAAATATTCTCATATTCATTATTATTCAACTCTACAAATTTGTCAAGTAGTGAAATTTGTTTTATAGCAGACATTTTTATTACATAAGCTCCACTCTTATCTTTATCACATCCACAAATATAATTTATATTATCTTTTTTTCTCACTTCAATAGCCATTGGCATTACTTCTATTACATTTTCTTCTAAATAAATCTTCAATATATTACCATTTGCCATAGCTTCATTGATTTTTGATAAGTCATAATAAAAATAAAAATATTCTCTTTGAAAAAGCGGTTTTACTGAATACTCTATTAATAATGTTCTAACATAATGTGTAAAATTCATATTAAATTTATCTAATAAAACATCATGAATATAAACGAACTCGTCTTTATTAGATTTGTTTATCCTAAATGGAATAACAAATGCCTTATCATCATCTAAATTAAAATTATTTAAATAAATATTATACAAATTATCTTCTATTACTTTTACCAGTTCCTCATTATCATTATTGTTTGCTAAAAAATTATTATGAAGGTTTTCTCTATACTTTGAAAGTCTTGGAATTATATAATTAAGAAAACCGCTTATATTGGCTGTATTATTTTTAACAAAACCAAAATAAAAGCAATCATGAATTAATATATCAACGATTCCATAAGAGAATGTAAAATTTGTACTTTCCTTAAAATTATCACAACTTACCATAAAGAATATTATAGCATTTAAATTAATAAAAATCAATTTTATATTATTAATTTTAATCACATTCTAATAAGTCGTTGTTCTTCTATTGACAAATCTAAAACAGCAAGATTAATTGCACTTGCAATTAAATATGAACCCAGTTCCACCATATTATCAATATCCTTTGGAGCAACAAGTAAGTTTCTGCATTTATTATCAAGAGTTTTATTTTCTTCTAAAATTGTATCGCTTAATGTATTTAGCACTTCTCCAATAATTGTTTCCACCCTTACTACAAACGGAATTCCAACTGCAAGTGTGGGACATTTTAAAAAAGGTGCATTTATTAGTTTTCCTTGTCTTCCTATTGCACCACCTGCAACAAGTCCAGTATCTGAAATTTGAATAGAAGTACCTATTCTATTAATGCTAACAGAGCAAAGCGAATCAATTAAAAGGACAACATCAGGATTAGTTAAGTTAGTTATTCCTTTTGTTAAGGTCGCAGTATCAATTCCTGTTTTACCAAAAACGCTAGTTCTAATTGCTTGCAGTGAATTTGAATATTCATTATTCAAAGTTGTAGTTATAAGTTTTGAAAAGACTTCGCTACCTAGCGAATCACTTACAATATTTTCATTTCCCAAACAAACAACAAGCACACTATAATTATCTTTATTTGTAACGCTTTTTATTTTATGCCTTAAATATGATGCTACTTGCTCAATAATATACTCGTAAACAACTGGTGCAAGTGAGTTTAAGTTTGGACAATCTAATAAATAATATTCACCCTTTGGCTTGTTGTATAATTTTTCCTTTTTAGAATTATCAATTTTTACAATAGATTCAGTGCAACCATATTCCAAATCATTGGCTTTTTTAGCAAAACTAGAATTAACCGCTTCAAACGCAATATCCGTATAAAAAGACATAATTTCACCACCCTTAAAATTTATTATCAAAATTATTATGTGATTTTTAAAAAAAATCTTGCATTTTATTTTTTAGTGTGGTATAATAAGTCAGTAAAAAATAAATTTAAGGAGAAAAGTCGTGGCTAATATTAAATCAGCAAAGAAAAGAGTACTAATTACAGAAAAGAAAACACTTGAAAACAGAATGATTAAAAGCAAAATGTCTACTCTTATTAAGAAAGTAAAGACTTTGGTATCTAATGGCGAAATTGAAGCGGCAGAAAAACTACTACCAGAAGTAGTTGCATATATTGATTCAGCATCAAGTAAGGGTGTTATTCATCAAAACAATGCAGCAAGAAAGGTATCAAGCGTTACTAAACTTGTAAACGATGCTAAAAAGGCAGCATAACAACACTATTTTGTAAGCAAACACAAATAGTGTTTTTTATTTGCTAATTCACAAAATGAATAAGCATAGAGAAAATTTAATTGATTTTAAATAAACAACTAGTTTTCTAACAATCTTTTTTGATTATTAATAATTTATTTATTAATACATAAATTTTAAGGGCTTACAACAAGTTAACTGATAAAATAAAATTTTAAGCAAAAAACCGAGAGCAATCGCTTTCGGTTTTACTTTTCTTTTACTTCAAATAATTTTCTTTAATTAATAAGTTATCGCTGTTGCCATTGCAAACTCTTTTTCGTTTGAAATAGAAATATCTATTTTGATATTTTTAAACAACTTTTCAGCATCTCCTAAAAATTTAACATAAGGTCTTCCACTTTCTTTATGTAAAATCTCTAATTCATTATATTTAAACTTGTAAGAGTTGTCAATATCAAGCGCTTTTATTATTGCTTCCTTTGCACAAAACAAACCAGCATAATGCGAATTTGTTTCCACGTATTTTTCACAATGTTCAATTTCATTTACAGTAAACACTCTTGTTTTTTGCTTTAAAATTTTTTCAATTCTTTCAACCTTTAAAATATCACAACCAATCTTCATTTTGTTCGCTCCAATCAAATTCATTAATTACTTTATTAATATTATCATAATTATAGCCTTTTGATGCTAAATGTGCAAATAGTTTTGACTTTGTTTTAAAATCTTTTACTTTATTTTTCAAATACTTTTCAGCAAGATGTTTTAGTCCTTGCAAATCTTCTTCTGTTTCATCAAGTACACTATTTATAACTTCTTCACTTACTCCCTTTTTGATTAGGTCAAACTTTAACTTTTTATTACCTTGCTTTTTACTGTGGCAAGAAACAAAATATTTAGCATAAACTTCATCATTAATGTAATTATATTCATTTAATTTACAAATTACATTTTCAATTATTTTATCATTGTAATTTTTGCCTTTAAGATAATCTTTTATTTCCTTTTCAGTTTTCATTGATTTTGAAATTAAGTTTAAAGTTTTTTCCATTGCAAGTAAAGTACCACTTTCAACAAGTGCATTTGTAAGTTTTTCAACATCAACATTACTCCCTTTAACAATCCTATGCTTTACTATTGTTTCAATATGATAAAGTCCCAAACTTTCACCATCAACAAAGACTTCGTACATTTGACCTTTGTTTCTCGTTGTTTGTACAATATCAGTAATTAAAGCCATACTTCCTCCAAACATTCTTTATTTTCAATAAGCGAATTTAAAAACTGATTATTTGCATTTTCTTTAACCGCTATAACTACTTCAACTGCATCAGTATAATTGCTACAAATAATTTTTAAGTCATCACTTTTATTTGCAAGTGAAGTTAATTTTGCATATTCAATATAATTAACTACTAAATTGTATTTCAAGTACTTATTTAAAACTATCTTTTCATTTGCATTTATAACTCCCAGTGCAGTATCACTATAAGCACGATATAAGTTACTTGCACCCAGTAGCACCCCACCAAAATATCTTATTACAATTACAAGAGTATTAGTTAAATTATTATTTTCTATTGCACATAAAATAGGCGTACCAGCAGTACCTGCTGGTTCGCTACTATTTTCTTTTTTTATTAAGTAATCGCCTATTTTATACGCATAGACTATATGCCTAGCATCAAAGTACTTTCTTTCAATTTCCTTTATAATAGATTTCGCTTGCTCTTCGCTATCTACCCTATAAGCATAGCCTATAAACTTTGATTTTCTTATAACCATTTCAAAGTTTGAATTAAATTTTAATGTATTCATTAAGTTTAATTACCTTCAAGATGTCCTGAAAAGTACACACTACTCCAAGGAGAAGTTACTTGATATGCTGTAAGCATTGCACTTGGGACAAAGAATTTTGCATTTGTTGTTTCATAAACCAACGTATCACCTTCTACTGTAAGAACAGTGGTAGCGTTATAAATATTTATACTTATTAAGTTTGGTAACGCTTCTACCACTTTCACTGGCGTTGAATTTTCTGTCGCTTTTACATATTTTGATGTAGCAAATGTAGTACCATCAATAGTATTTATTGAACTACATAGTGTAACACTTGTTAAATTCTTACAATTAAAGAAACTTTCTGCCCCTAAACTTGTTAAGTTGCAACTTTCATCAAATACAATTATTGAAGGTCCATACATTACTTCACTTACAGTAGCATTTACTGATGAAGAACCAAAAGCATTATTTGCATAACTTGCAATACCTTTTAAAGTTAATGCATTACAAATCAAATTATTTAATGCGTTTCCAACTATTTCTCCATCATTATTTTTGTATTCAATAGTAATATCACCATTTATAGTTAAATTATTAAGCATTTTATTACTTATGCTAATATTTTCAGTTAATCTATCAAATACAATATTCAATCCACCAAAAGTTGACAACTCAAAATTTAACCCATAATCAGCAGTTGTACTATATCCAAAATCACAATCTGTAAATGTAAAAATTAAATTTGAATTAGCACCATAGAATGCACGGTAACCAATATTAGCATTTGATATTGATACATTAGTTACACCCTCAACACCTTTAATATAAATAGTGTTAATCGCACTATTACCACTTAATGAGAAAGCATTATTTCCTATTGTAGGTTTTAGCGAATTCATTTCTACCAAATCAAATGTTGAGTCAATAAATATAGTTAACCTTGTAAGCATAAAACTTCTGTCACCTATTAGGTTGTAATCACCTTTTAAAGTGAATTTCAAATTATCTTCCACATAGTTACGAACATAAAGACCTGTACCATTAAACGCATCATTTTGAATTGTATTTATCATATCAGTATTTAGTAAAGTAACTTTGGCTAGCATTTTTGTATTTGCTAGGAAATATGCCGGTACATAACTTATATTGTTGTTAAAGTCAAATGTAAATTCAGTATTGTAAGTTGTTGCATATCTATCACCATAGTCAAAACAATAATAGAATGTATAATCTCCTACACTTGTAAGATTAGGAAGTGATGGCATAGAAACTGTTGTAAATTGTACATTTCCATAGAAAGCCTTATCTCCTATTTCTCTTAAACTATTATCACTTTCAACTGTAATAGTTTTTAATTTTGGCAAATCTGTTAGTGAATAAGTTGCGTCAACACTATTTATCATAAATGCACCATCACCAATTCTTACAACATCGCTATCAAGTACAAAGTCCTCATCTTCTCTTGCCATTGGATAAGCAAGTAGAACTCTACCGTCTGTTTGAGTTGCTTTTTTGTAAAGTACACCATCATAATCTGCATAGTTTTCGCAGTTTTCACTAACTTCAATATATTCTAAATCTAACGCACCTGCAAACGCACCTTCTTCAACTGTTACAGTTCTTGTAGGTAATTTAATTCTTGAAATAGAATAAGAACTTTCATCTGTTGCAAGCGGAGCACTTATAAAGGCATCTTTTTTGATTTCTAATCCATACCTAGCAGTGTCTTGTGTGCTTGAATTCCTAAACCTTACTAATACGCTAACATTTTCAAAGGATTTACTATTTATTACCTTTATTGTTTCTGGAACTAATATTCTCTTAACTCTATTCGCAAGCCCTGAATTCAATATTGAATTTATACCATCACCTATTCCGTATATTAATTCTTGCGTTTGAGCAGGTACTACTACATTTTCATAACCGCCCTTATATTTTGTTAAGTAAAGTTTGCCATCAATTCTTTCTGTTTCCCATCTGTTAGGGTCATTTCTATAAAAATCTGCATATACAGCAACGTCTTCCCCTATGTTCACCATATCAAATGAATCATATTCAAGTAGCATTGTAGGGTCATTTGCAAACGCCCACCCACCAAATACATAATCTTGACTTTCGTGAGTAATTCCATTTGCTATTACAAAGTTTTCTTTAATATCAATTTCCCTTCTCTCAACAAGAGTTGTAAGGCTTGAATCTGAATAATATTCAATAAAGAAAATATCTTTAATGTAATTAAATATAATCATTTCATCTTGTTCTACAAGACTAAACCTTGCAAGAATTTGACTTAAATCAAGTTCTTCTACTTCATCATTTACACTGTAATAATCAAATTCAAACTCGCTAAATTCATAATATTTTACAATACCATCATAAGAATTTATCGCTTCTTCTATTTCTTCATCTGTTGGAATATCTGCAATAGTTAAACCATTACCATATTCATAAGTAAGTGTTGTAACTGGCACTAAATTATTTTTCAAATTTGCAACTAACTGTAAACTATATTCGTTTAACTTATAAACTGGCTCTACTTCAAGCATAATTGCTGGCATAGTTACATTAGTAAAATCACTACTTTCATTTTCCCCTGCATATTTCCAACCTATAATTGTATTATGTGCCTTGTCCAAATTTCCGCTCGCAAGCACTTCATCTAACGCTGTTTGAACATTTGAACCATACACTAAATCAACTGCTTGTAATCTATTATCTTCACTATCCTTAAATACAAGTTGATAAGAATTAATTGAGTATTCTCCATATACATTTAAAGTATCATTTCCATCTGCTAATCTAACAATTTTTTCCGTTAAACATTCGCTTTGTCCAATAGTTACTTTTTCATTTTGACTATTAAAGTAGTACCAACTTTGTAATGTATGTCCTTCAACATCTGCTTCTGTTTCATCAGCATAAAGCAAATCATTATAATTTAAATATTCTAATTCCTTGGTAAGTCTTAAAACTTGCGTTTCATTTAAATCATCATAGTAGTAATTTACAGTATATGTTTTTGGTTTATTAACTTGCATAAATGTTAAATCATTATTTACTACTATTGTACCATTAACTTCTTCTTCTGTATCAGCATTAACCCAAACTATTTTATAGCCAAAATCTGGTATAATATTGTTGTCCAAAGTAAACTCGTGTCCATAAGGCACAGTTTCAGTACTTACAGAAGCATATAAATGCTTGATAGATACAGTATAGTATTTAATTGACCAACTAGGATAAAGAGTAGTTGTTCCTTTTTCTAATCTTATAACATCACCACAAGCATTTTCTAAATCCTTGTCATAGAACCAACCCAAAAAGTCATAACCCTCTTTTGTTATAACTGGCAAAGTAACTTCTTCGCCTAAATCACCGCTGATATTTTCCACTCCTTCGGCTTTAAATACAATAACATTTTCTTGATGCATAATAAAGTAATAAGCAAGATAACCTATACCTGCTATAACTGCAATTATTACTAAATAACCTAGAAAATTTTTAAACTTGGCCAACTTTATTTCCCCCAACATTCTTTTTTAACTTGCTTTTATTGGAAATTAGCAAATATCACAACTTCATTTTAATATATTATAACAATTTTAGCAAGTAAATATCAAAAAAAGTAAAAAAAATTGTCAATTTAGCTAAACTTTGAATTAAAGAAAATAAAAACAGAAAAAATTTATTAATTTGTAAATCATCTATAACCTTTACGCAAAAAAGTACATAGCAAAAAATTGACTATCAAAAATATGCTAACAAACAAAAAAATCCATCAAAAATGGACTTTTTCTTTATATTTTAAACTTACTTACTCTGCAATTTGACTTCTTAAATTTGATAAAATTTTATTTTCAAGTCTACTAACTTGAACTTGCGAAACTCCTAACGCCTGTGCAACTTCACTTTGAGTTTTATTTCTAAAATATCTTAATATGATAAGTTTTTTATCTCTTTCATCTAAATTATTTAGTGCTGATTTAAGCATTATAAAGTCAACATCTTCATATATGCTCTCTTCGCAAGGAACTTTATCTCCTATTGAACAACTGCTTGATTCATCATCAATATTATCATTAAGCGAAATTAATTGTCTACTACTTTCAATCGCAAGTACAATTTCTTGCGTATCCATTTTCAGTTCTTTTGCTATCGTTTCAACATTTGGAGATTCCCCATTGTTTTCATTTTTATAGTTATTTACAAATTTGTTTATATGAAAATTAAGCGTTTTCAAAGTACGTGATACTTTAACAATGCCATCATCTCTCATAAATCTTTTTATTTCACCAATTACCATAGGAACGCAATATGTTGAAAACTTAACATTAAATTGCTCATTAAAATTATTTATTGCCTTTAAAAAACCAACACAACCTAATTGGTACAAATCATCATATTCAATGCCTTTATTTAAAAACCGTTTGACTATGCTTTTTATAAGCGGATAATTATTTTCAAGTAAAATTGTTTTTGCACTCTCACTTCCGCTTTGTGCTTTTTTAATTAGCATTAATGTTTCTTCAATCCCTAGCAAATTAACCTCCAATAATTTTTAAGCGTTCCGCACCCTTAAAGAATTTTTTCATAGTAACAACTAAACCTTTATCACCATTTTTAGAAAGTTCTAACCTATCCATAAAACTTTCCATAACTGCAAACCCTACGCCACTCCTCTCACCTTCTGGTTTGCTTGTAAAAAATGGCATTCTCGCTTGTTCAAAATTTTCTATTCCTATTCCTTCATCTTTTATTGTTATAGTAAGACAATTATCTACAAGAGCACAATTCACTATTACCTCGCCCTTTTCATAAGGATATGCATGGACAACGCAATTTGTAACCGCTTCTGATACCGCTGTTTTAACATCATTTAACTCTTCAATAGTTGGGTTCACTTGTAAACAAAATGATGCAACACATGTCCTTGCAAAACTTTCATTAACTGATAATGCTTTAAATTTGATTTCCATATAATTAATATTCATAACCTATTCTCCTTTTTTATTTTGATTATCTTTTGATTTTTAATTTTTAAACTATTTAGTATAATAATTCATCAGTACTTTTCAAAACTAGTAATTTAAATTACCGTTTTAAATATTGATTTTATTTATTTTTTTTAATTTATTTTTGGCGTAATATCATAAAGTCCAGTTATTTTAAAAATTCGCTCTGCGTGTGTAGATGGATTACTTATAAAAACTGGCACTCCCTTTTCTTTAAATTTTTTGTACCTACCTATCATAACCCCTACTCCTGTGCTATCCATAAATTCAAGTTCTGATAAATCAATAATAACTTGCTTTACCTTTTTTGCACCTACTAGCCTGTCAATTTCATCTCGCACAAAATTTGCTGTATGTTCATCAAGTTCGCCTGATAGTATTATGTACATTGTTCCGTCATAAATTCTATTTTTTACTTGCATCTTTACCCCCTTTGCATTTGTTACAATTTGAATTGTATCATAGTTAGAAATAAAAAAAACAGCAACCTTTGTCGTTAATTGACTAGTTTTGCTGTATTTTGAGAAGTAATTTATTTATTATATATTTTAAAAGTTTTTAAAGATTGCATTTAAATCACATTAAATACAAATAAAATAATATTGAAGTTTTGTAATTAATATTTGAAAAACTTATTTTAATATAAACACTAAATATAAATCAAATTTTTACTATTGACAAACAACCGTTTACTACTACACATAAAAAAGGACGACAAGCGTCCTTAAAAATTAATCTTTTAAAACCATTGGTACAACTGCTGTCGCAATAGATGCAATTAAACCAACAATTAAACCATAGCCAAGACTTAAACTTAGTCCATCGCCAGCAATTTGACCAAAACGGATAAGTACAAGTACTAATGCAATTACAAGTAATGCAGTTGCAACCATAGCTAATATGCGAACTAAATCATAATTAACATTTACGCCAAATAACTTTAATGCTGATAAAACAGCACAAGCAATTAAACATAATGCAGCTAAAACAAATAAAATACCAATAAAATATGCAAGTGCATTATAAACGTATTCTACGCCTGATAAAGTCATATTAGCATCATGAATAAACATAGATAATGTCATATCATTTGCATTATCCAAATTAAATACGCCTAAAAACATATCTAATCCAGATGCATTTCCCTCGGCAGTCACATAATCTGATTTAACGCCGTAGTAAAGGTTAGGTAAAAAGAACATTACAAAACCTAAAATACCAGTAACTAATGTAATAACCGCAGTTAGACTAAAATTAAACTTTGATTTTGCCATACTTAATCTCCTTTTATAGACTTCAAATTTAGTATACTTAATTTGAGTTTAAAAGCAAACAAAATTTGCTAAAATTCACGAAAAACTTAAATTTTTTTTAAATTTTCCTTTTAAATATATATGCATATCAATAAATTTTATGCAAACTCAAACATTTTTTTTAATAGTAAAAAAGATTAACAAACCTACTTATGCAAATTGTAAAAAGGTTAATTTTACCCTTTTAAACTTTCAAATATCAACTATTTTTATTTTCATCAAACCAAATTGAAAATTTACAACCGCAATAATGTTGCCTATAAATATTATATTTTTTACTTAACTCAATACTACGCAAATAGCCATTTTTCTTTTTGAAGTCTGCTTCAATATATTCAATTCCTATTTGACTTGATAACTTATTGCCAATTTCATTCAAAAGTTTGCTATTTTTATAAGGACTTACAGATAAAGTCGTAGTAAAGCAATCAAAACCTAATTCTTTTGCTTTTTTTGCAGTAAAAGAAAGCCTTAACTCAAAACATTTTGTGCATCTAGCACCGCCTTCTTTTTCATTTTCAAATCCACAAACAAAATCAAAGTATTCGTTTTGGTTATAATCACAATCCAAAAACTTAACATTTGGATAAGCCAAATTTAGAAGTTTAATTTGTTCTGCCTTTCTTTTTTCGTACTCTTCTTGCGGATAAATATTTGGGTTATAATAAACAACTGTAACATCATAATCACAAATAAGCCTTTCAAGAACAGAAGAACTGCAAGGACCACAACAACTATGTAAAAGCATTTTTTTCATAACTCACCACCCTTTTATTTCATTATATCATAAAAACAAAATAAAATAAATACCCTACTTGATTTTCTTTCATTAAAAAAAATTAAAAACATTTAAGAATTTTCCTATCATCTTAAAGCAAAAAATGCCCTTTTGAAAAGGCATTTTTATTTATTAATTTTCTTCAAATTGACTATTGTATAATTCTGCATAGAAACCTTTTTGCTTTAATAGTTCTTTGTGATTTCCACTTTCTATAATATCTCCATCTTTCATTACTAAAATTAAATCTGCATTTTTTATTGTAGATAATCTATGCGCAATTATTATTGAAGTTCTACCTTGCATTAGTTTATCCATCGCTTTTTGTATTAAAATTTCAGTTCTTGTATCAACTGAACTAGTTGCTTCATCTAAAATTAGCATTGGTGCATTTTGTATCATAGCACGAGCAATAGTAAGTAATTGCTTTTGACCAACTGAAATATTTGCTTCTTCATTTAAAATAGTATCATAGCCATTTGCAAGTGTTTGTATAAAATGATGCACTCCAACCGCTTTACATGCTTTTACAATTTCTTCATCAGTAATATTAGGATTATTAAATTTGATATTATCCTTTATGCTACCTTCAAATAGCCAAGTATCTTGCAGTACCATACAAAATAAATTATGAACATTCTCTCGTGATAAATCTTTAATAGGTACGCCATCAATTAAAATTTGTCCACCATCTATTTCATAAAAACGCATCAACAAGTTTACCATAGTTGTTTTACCAGCACCTGTTGGCCCAACAATAGCAACTTTTTGACCTGATTTAATTGAAATTGAAAAGTCATTAATAATAGTTTTTTCACTATTATAGCCAAATTTAACATTCTTAAAATCAATATTTCCGCTAGTTGTTGACAACCTAACATTTTTACTAGTTTCATCTTCAATTTCTTCTTCACTTAAAAATTCAAAGACTCTATAACTAGCAGCTGTTGTTTGTTGCAAACTAGAAAATGCTTGTGCAATTTGAGATAAAGGTTGAGTAAATAACCTTATATAAATCATAAAAGCAACAATCACTTCAAAGCCTATTACTCCATTTAAAGTTAGTATTGCACCTGCAACACAAACTGCAACATAACCAAAATTTCCAATAAAACTCATAAATGGCATCATAAGCCCTGATAAAAATTGAGATTTCCAAGCACAAGTATATAATTTGCCATTATATTCATCAAATTGCTTATTCATTTTATCTTCTGCATTATACGCTTTAATTACATTATGACCAGCATAAGTTTCTTCAATATGACCATTTAATTTACCTAAATACTCTTGCTGTGCTGTAAAGTATTTTTGAGAACGACTCATAACTAATGCCATTGCAAAAAAGCCAATTAATGTTGCACAAATTGCAACAACTGCAAGAATCCAATTTGTAATAAACATCATAGTCAATGAGCCCAAGAATAGCACAACTGACGAAACTAACATTCCAATGCTTTGACTTAATGTTTGCCCTATTGTATCAACATCATTTGTTACTCTTGATAAAGTATCTCCAATGTTGTGGTTATCATAATATTTAAGAGGCAATTTATTTATCTTTTTTGAAATGTCAGTACGCATTTTTTTTGAAACTTTTTGTGCTAATATCGCCATAATCAAACTTTCAACATAAGTCAAAACAATGCTACCAGCATAAAACAAAACCAAAATTAACGCAATATTTAATATAGCATCAAAATTCATATTACCAGAAAGACCAACGCTAATTTCAGCAGTCATATCACTTAATTTATCTGGTGCTAAAATTGCAAGTATTTTTCCGCCTATTACACATGTTAAGGCAATTATAATTGCTACTAAATATGGTTTACAATACTTTAACAATTTGCCCCAAGTATCTTTTATGCTATATTTTTGCTTATCTTTTGCAAAAGTTGAAGCATTTTTAACATTCATCATAGGATTTTTACGCATTTTCAAGTTCCTCCTTTGATAATTGAGATAATGCTATTTCTTTGTAAACTTCGCATTTTTCTATTAATTCACTATGTTTGCCAACACCTACAATTTTTCCGCTGTCAAGTACAACAATTTTATCTGCATCAATAATAGTGCCTATTCTTTGGGCTACAATTACCTTTGTTATATCTTTTGTTTGCCTATTAAGTTCTTCTCTTAAAACTTTATCAGTCTTATAGTCTAATGCAGAAAAACTATCATCAAAAACTAAAATTTCAGGGTTTCTAGCAATCGCTCTTGCAATCGCCAACCTTTGTTTTTGGCCACCACTCAAATTTGTTCCGCTTTGTGCAATATTTGAATCGTATTTTCCAGGCATACTTTCAATAAATGAACTCGCTTGTGCAATGTTAGCACTTTTTTCAATATCTTGCGCTGTCATTTCTCCCTTGTCATTTTCCCCAAAATTTATATTTGAACTTATGCTACCAGAAAAAATTACTGCTTTTTGTGCTACATAACCTATTTTATTATGCAAATCTTTTTGATTATAATCCTTAACATTTACTCCATCAATTAGTACCACACCATCAGTTGCATCATAAAATCTAGGAATTAGATTTATGAGAGTACTTTTTCCGCTTACCGTTGAACCTATAAACGCTACTGTTTCACCTTTTTCTACTTTAAAACTCACATTTTCTAATATGTACTCATCTGCATCTGGATATTTGAAAGATACATTTTTAAATTCAATTTCACCCCTAATATCATTATTGCTAGAATCGTACGTACCATCAACAATATTAGGTTTTGTATTTAAAACTTCATTAATACGATTTGCAGAAACGCTTGCTCTTGGCATTATCATAAATACCATTATTAGCATCATAAACGCCATTACTATTTGCATTGCATAAGATGTATAAACAATCATATCTGCAAAAATTGTTAGTTTGTCTATTTGACTTGCTGAATCAATCAAAAATGCACCAATCCAATATATTGCAAGCATTAATCCATCCATAATAAGCGTCATTGCCGGCAATAAGACTGCCATTAATTTACCAGTGAAAAGTTGCGTATTTGTAAGTTCTTCATTTGCTTTTTCAAATTTTTGCTCTTGATAACTTTCAGCATTAAATGCCCTTACAACTCTTACGCCAGTTAAATTCTCTCTTGTAACTTTATTTATGTTATCTGTTAATCTTTGCATTTTCTTAAATTTTGGAATTGCAAATGCCATAACTATGACTAATATAATCACAAGTAAACACACCGCACTAATTGTAGCAAGCGACCACTCCCAACCCTTATCTGCTATTTTAAATACTGCCCAAATAGCAAGAATTGGTGCTTTAATTAAAACTTGCATTGCAAGGAATGTAAAAAGCTGTACTTGTGTTATATCGTTTGTAGAACGAGTTATCAAACTAGAAGTTGAAAATTTATTAATTTCTTCCATTGAAAAAGATTCTACTTTGTCATAAACCGCTTTTTTAAGTCTAAATGAAATAGTTGCAGAAATTTTAGCACCTATAAAACAAACCACAATAGCAGTTACCAAACTTCCTAATGCACATAACATCATCATTAGCCCTGCGTGCCAAACATCTGCCATCAAACTTCCTTCTGTTTGTACAAGAACGGTTATTTCTTGCATATAATCAGGTATTTTCAAATCAAGCCACACTTGTGCAAATATAAAAACAGCACATAATGCAACAAGTAGCCATTCTTTTGTTTTTAAATATTTCAATAATTTTATCACTTTATTCCCCCTTAAATAATATTTATATGCGAAAAACTTATTTTTAAGAATTATGATAAACTATTTATCATTTCAAACTATCGCCTGATAAATAAGTTATTTAATTAAAAAATTTAATGAGTTGTCTTTTGATGCTAATAAAAAACAACTCTATTTGAGTTGTCCTTTTTCTTTATCGCAAACTTCGCCTTTCGCTCGCTTGTTCCTCTCCCCAAAAATTTAACAATTTTAGGGGTCCCCATGCTTGTGTCGGTTTAAGTCCTATCCGTTTTAAACAACTCTATTTTAATTATTTATGAATTGGTTTGTGTTAAATATTTTTATATACATCTATTAAGAATGTTTTTCCATATTATTATAAAATTGTTTATAATTTTGTGTTAGACCCATTCCACAAATTTTTCTAAAATACATCTCAAATTCTTCATAAGTCGCCGATTTAGGCAAATTCCTAATCATATCATAATGTGCCAAATTTATTTCTTTATGGTCTTTATAGAATTTATTATTTAAAGCAGCATCTTCTATTGAGTAGATATGAATATGTGCCAAAGTATCTATTCTTGACATTCCGTATGGTTTATGGTAATTGTTTTCAGAGTACATATCAAGGCGACCTAATTGAAAAGCGGAAAATATTGATTTATCTGGTAAATAGAATAATATTATTTCACATTTAGTAGCATTCGTGGTGTTATTAATTCTATTTGCAAAATTATTTGGAGTTATTTTATACTGCAAAACAAACAAATCTTTATATAATGAATCTCTATAAATTTCAAATTTATTATTATCATTAACAACAACGCTTTTTAATAAACTTTTAGGACACCTTAACATAGAATTTACAACTTCTGTTTGAATTATATATTCATGTTGATATTCGCATATATTTGGATTATTTTCCAATAAAAATTTTTCAATATCTTGTGCATTATAAGAGATAGATTCATTTAAAAAACCTATTTGTGTGTCACAAAAAATATTGTTATCTATCGCAATTAAAAGATTTTTATAAAAACCCAAAGTTTTTAAAATTTCCGCACTATCCGCCTTTGATAACGAATTGTTTTTTCTTCCCCAAAAAGAATTACCTCCTACTACATTCCTTTTGGATTGGTAAGGATAATCAAAGGAAAGTAAAGGCGTTAATATTTCTATGTTTTCTATTAAATCTCTATTGTAGTAATCAAAGAACATAGCATTGTTTTCTTGAGAATATAAAGAAATTAATTTTTGTTGTTGACTTAAACATTGACTATAAAATTCATTTAATTCATCATAAGACATATTTGCGATAATATTTCTAAAAGATTTTGGACTTTCCCAAATATTTGCTTCAATCTCTGATTTTGAATTAAGTATTGCGTTCCTAAAATTGTCTAATATTGTTTGCGAAAATTGTTGTTGAGCCATTGTTACACTTTCAGTTTGAAACTTCTTTCCATTGTTGGTAATTTGAGATATTGTTTCTTTTATTTTAGATGTTAATAATTCTTTTAACAGTTCTCTATCTTCACTATTAATTTGTGAGAGAATTTGAAGAAAATAATCCTTTTTTACATTTTTAAATAATATACATTGATTAAAGTAATCGTCTTTAATTTTTTCTATATCCATAATCTGCTCCTATTATACTTTTCATTATAACATAACTTCCTAATAGTTGTATATAAAATCTATACCTCATACAGTTGTCTTGAACACTCACCTCATTTCGTTGTATACAATAAAAAAAGTCTAAATTAAACACCTGGTTCAATTTAGACTTATAGTGGTGCCGAAGATCGGAAACCATATAAAAACTATATTTACAAAGTAAATATAAATAAAAGAACCCTATTATTATATCATATAATTTTGTTTTTTGGTAATATTTTTAAGAAAAATTTTTAAAAATTTTAAATTTCGTGCGAGGGGAGCGGTTGGGTTTGCGGTGCACGAAAAAAAGGGTTGCCCCTTTAAAATTGAATATTTCCATATTCGTAAATTGGATTATATCCGTATTCATTGAATAGGAGAGCCTTTTCTTCTTCTTTAAAAATGGCATTAGGTATATCAGCATACCCTAGCATAAGATATTCTCCTTTGTTTTTTATTTTTTTTCTGCACTCTTGATAGAATTCAAGTGCCTTTTTATAGTCATTACTATAAAAATCATTTGAACACCAGTCGTTGTACTGGTATGTTACTCCATAAATTCTCATTTTTTTACTCCTTTTTATGTTATGCGTTTGCCATTTCTTTGCATTTTTTTAGCAATAATTTTAAATTGCCAAAAGTTGCTGGCAGTATGTGATCAAAATTTATTTTATTGGTTTTTTGTTGTATACAAGGGTTATATTTATTATAGCAGTTCCCCTTTTTATTATATACATAAAGTTCAAGATGCCAAGTTTTAGGAATTGCTTGATTAATGTATTTATTTTTTACCCACAAATTCATTAATGAATTTTTATAGGTTAAATCGTGCTGTTGAATCTTTACATGTATTATTATTTTTTCGTTTTTGTTGTTGTTAAATTTAATTTCTAATTTATTATGTATTTTTTTTATTTTCATTTTATACTCCTTAAATTTAAAATAAAAATAAAAGATTAACTGCATTGCTGTCTATCTCAACAATAGCATTTAACCTTTTATTTACCAACTAAATTTTATTATTTAGTTTTGCCAAATAAAATGTATCTGGCAACTTCTTTTTGAGTTGCTCTTTTCTTTCCGGTCTTTTTCTTTAACTCTTGTTTTTTCTCTTCAAGATATTTTGAAAAATCTTTTGCCATTTATTTTTTTTTACCTCCTTGACTTTTAATTTAAAGGGTGATAAAATAACAAAAGATAGATTTGTTAATTTATCTATTGGTTTGGGTAATAGTTCAAATTTGAAGTAGGAGAACTATTACCTTTTTTAGTACCCCCTTTACTAGTACATTATAAGTATACCATATTGCTAGCAATATGTCAAGAGTTTTTAAAAAAAATATCTAAATATTTTTATTTTTTTTTAGATATTCTTTTAAAAGTTCTTTTATAAGTCCGCTTTTATTTTCAACACTGCTAAAAAATTCAATAAGTTCAGTATCTGTGTTTTTATTTAATCTAAAAGCATATTGTATTGTATTTCCTTTTATGTATTTATTTTGTGGTGCGTATTTGTTTTTTTTATTTTCTTCCATAGAATGCCTCCTTTAAAAATATTAAATATTATAACATATTACTAGCAATATGTCAAGTAAAAAAAATATGCCACCAATAACGGAAAGCGGAAGCAAGCGAAACAGCCCCCAATAGTAATGCGGTATCCTATCCCCCAAGCCAACAAAAATGCGTAACCACGCAAGAAATATGCCCGGCAAAAAGTTTTTAAAATTTTAGGCGACTCTTTACATTTTTTCAAAATATGTTAAACTATAAAAAAAAGGAGAAGGGATAACGTTAGATGCAATGCGTCTAACCTTATCCCTTCGCCAACGCAAGGCGAAGGAACATATTTTTAAAAAATGTCAAGACAAGGCAACGCCTGACAAGAATAAAATTTTCAAAAGTTTTTGTCCGCACGTATAGCAGAAAGCACCAATAAAAATAAAATCTGCAACAAAGAAAAGAGCAGTAAAAGAGAAACGGAAGAAAAAAGCAAAAGCAAAAGCATCCGTAGTACATCATGCCCCGCAAAGAAAGCCCCGCGTTTGCGGGGCATGTTACTTGACAACATTTAGACTTAATTACAAAAAATAAAAAAACAAATAAAAATCAACATAAAAAGTAGCACATTAATTGTACTACTTTTTTTAATATTAAAATGGTAATGTGTCATCATTTATTTCATAATGTCTATACACTTTGGTTTTATTAATATTTTTTGTCAAAATTCCTTTTTTATATTTTTTAAGTTCTCTATTAATTTTTTCTTTTAAATAAGTTAATTTATTTGGTTTGTCTGTATAGAATGTTAAAAATGGTATTCCGCATTGATATAATATATCTTTTACTTTTGCATCTCTTTCTTGTCTATTGTTATAATTATGTGTATAGTCATTTAATTCAATTAATACTAATGGTTTAAGTGTTTTTTTGTCAAATATTCCAAAATCAATATCTTTAAATAATTCATTTATATATTTTGAATAATATGTTTTGTTTACGACTGACCTTAAACTTATTTGGGCTTGTAGATGATATTTTTTATTGTATAACTTTTGTAGTTTATTAAAAAAAACTAATTCAGTTTGAGTTAATAAACTATCTTTTTTTTCGTATTCACCATTTTTTATTCCTTCTGGTTCATTATCAGCAAATAAAAATTCTTTTAATTTAAGTGCAAATCCCATATACATCCTTAAAATCTTACATCGCCACTATTGTTGAAATTGTTGAAACTATTAATATTGTTAATTATTAATGATTTATTTAATTTAGGGTCTGTTTCTAGTAGTTCATCTATTGATATGTTAAAGTTGTTTGCTAAAGCTTTTAAATTACTAGCCTTAGGTTCACTTTTACCTTGTTCCCATTTTAATACTGCGACATCAGATACATTTAATATTTTTCCAAATTCTTTTAAACTTAATCTATATGTTTTTCTTATGTTATATATTTTATCTTTTAATTCCATATGTTGCATTATATCATAAAATTAACTAAATTTAATTAAAATTAAAAAAAATTAATAAATTATTAAAAAAAGTTAGTTTTTTGCTTGACATTAAAAAAAGTTAGTGATATATTTATTTTAGAAATTAACAAAAGTTAGTTTCTTTCCTACCAAATCTAAACACTTAAAAGGAGTTGATTAAAAGTGTACTGGTAGATTGTAAGAACGCTTAATGATGCTTACAAAAGAAAGCATATTAGAGATTTTTGATTCAAATTTTTTAATCCTTTTGTTAAAGATACCAACTTTTAAAACTATCCCCTATTAGTTTTATGCTTATTACTTTTTTACTCATGTTGTAAGCATCATTAAGCGTTCTTGCTCTTGTGCTGTAACGATTTTTTAGTAATTTAATAAAATTACATTTGTGCTGTAACGATAAAAAAATTTAAACAATTTAAAATTGTTTAAATATAAACCATTTTTGCCCTTGAACCATTTTGTGATAATTATTATATGGTGCTGGTGCAAAAACTAAATCAACTAAATTAAATTTATGTTTATTTAATTCTTGTGTAAGTAATTTTATATTATAGTCTGCGTATTCTTGTTTATCAATCATTGTACAAGGAATAGGACATGATTCTTTATCAATGTTATACATAGTTAAAGCATCATTTATTAGTTTATTTGCAAGTTCTATTTCTTTCACTTTAATACCTCCTTATTATAATTGAATTATTTTACATGAAGAAAAATTAAAAGTCAATTAAAAGGATAAAAAAATGAAACATTATATTTATAAATATTCCTTATACGAAAAAGGGAAATTGGTTTGTTCTCTTATTGAAGTATGCTTAAAGAAACATAATTTTAAAAGTTCTAAAAATTTAAAAATTGAAAGGGTTTTATTATAATTTAAAAACAACAAAAGGATATTAAAATGATAAAAGAAGATTATTTGGTAAATAAAGATGAATTAGAAAAAATCAAAGATAATGCATGCGATTATTATTTTAAATTGGAAGAATTATCTAAAACATTATTAATTGCATTATTACAATATGCAATTTATAAAATTGATGAATTAGAAAATGGCGGTGAAGATGATTGCAGGGACTGGAAAGACAATTTGTGCGATTGTGAATTTATATTTTATAACTTAATAAATCAATTTAGTAATGATATAGATGATTATAATAAAGTTATTGAAGAATGTAGCAAGGGGGAATAGTATGCACTTTTATAATGTTAAATTAAAGGTTAAAGATAAAGAAATACTTGTGCCTATTCTTGCTAGGGACAAGCAACACTGTGAGTATAAAATCAAGTTTGATTGCGACTATAAAATCTTGTCAATTAAAAGATTAAATTTGCTTAAAAACATAACAGAATTTGAACAAATTGAAGTTATACAAGATGACACTTACTATTATGATTTATTAAGAGAATTTGCGGAGTATGGTTTTGAAAAATTCAAAGAAGAAAAGATAGAAGAAATAAATAAAGAAGGTAAACAAAATGGAATATAGTTTTGAAGACTACAAATTGTTTTGTAAAAACAACAATTTATCCCCTAGTCAACTTAATAGTTTGATTAAATATTTTGAAAGGTAAGGGGTATTATGAAAGAAAATGAATTGCACCCTATTATTAAAGATTTAATGAGTTATTGTGAAACTATGAGTTTAAAAGAAACAATAGGTAATTTTGATAAAGGCTTTAATTATGCATTTTATCAAATGCAATGTAAGTTATTGAACTTGAATAGGATGTTACAAGTCAACCCTAACAAGTTTAATATTAATGAAGTAGTTAAATAAAATTGAAAAGATAAAGGAGAAAAATTAAAATGGCATTTTGGAATAGAAATAAAAGTAAAGGTGTTGTAACTAGTACTTACACCTACCAACCAACAGGTGAAACAAACGATAAAGGTTGGCCTAAATATAAAAGAGTTGGTGGTAGAACCATAAAAGAATATCCTAGAAAAAAGTTTGGTGAATTTAAAAAAGACACATACAACGAGAGCAAGGCTAACAACAATATTTATGTAAGTTACAAACCTAGACAAATTGACAGAGTTACCAAGAGAAATAAAGATGGTAGTAAAACAGTTACATTTGTTAACAGAATGAAATAGAATTTCAATTAAATAAGTTAAATTAAGTCCTGTATTAAGATTATGGGCAGTTAATAGAAAAGATTAAATAAAAGATTATAAAAATAAATTAAATTAAGGAAGGTAAATGAATTATGGCAGTAGTTAAAAAGGTATTTAAAGAATTAGGAATTTTAGTAGGAAAAGAAGTTAAAGAAGCGAGTGAAGCGAAAGAATTTAGAATAGATGGACAATTACAAAGTGTCCCAGCACAACCTACTAGGTATGTTTTAAAGGTAGTATCTAGTGAAGATATTGACCAAACTGATGGTATGACTACCCCATCTCTAACTGAATATGTTTTAAATGATAATTTAGGCACAGGTTCATATGCTAATGCAACAGCTGATATGGTGGCATTATTTGATAGTCTAAAATATTTGGACAAGGTGTATGTTAAATTGGAAATGAGTACATCAGGTACTTTCAAGGCAGTGGGAGTTGTACCTTATAAGAAAAATTAATAAAGGAAAATAAAAATGTTTGAAAGTGAAATAATTGGAGTATTTCAAAGTTTACTAAATGGTAGTGCATCATTTGTAGATTATATTTTGGTGTTTGTTATTGTATTTTTAGGCATCTGGTTTATTTCGCTTTTTGTGAAATAATGACAAAGGAAGATAAAAATGGAAAGTAAATTAATAGAAATGTTTCTGCGTGTATTAAATAGTTGTTCAATAATAGATTGGATAATAGTAATTGTAGTTGTTTTTTTAGTTGCTTTTTTATTTGATTTCTTTCTTTGGTTCATCATTTTTAAATAAAAAACAAAGGGGGAAATATGGAAAAGAAAAATTTTATAATAATAGCTGTTGTTTCACTTTTATTGTTTGTAATGGTGTTTAATGTGGTAGGTCTTTTTACAGATAATAAGAGCGGTAACAATTCAATATCACCACCACAAATTCCATCAGATTTAACATCAAATGAAATGCTTTTCGGTTCTTCTTATAATGAAGAATTAGAAGACTTTCAGTTAGTTAATTTGACAGCAACAAAGGGTGAAGAAACAGATTATTCTCAAAGTTATTATGCTGAATTTACATACTACTCTACTCTTGGAAATAGTAATTCAAGGGGACTAGTTGAAACTGCTGATTATCAGTTATTTAGACTTGGCGATAAACTTAATCAACGTATGTATTTCAATAATGGCGATTATGATTATATAATGCAAGATTTATCTTTGTTTTGGCCAAAAGTTAAAGGTGATACAGTAGATGATTATAAAGGCATTAAGTTTTGGAGTAGCCGATATATGTTGAAACCATCCGAAAAAAGAATTGCTTATTCCACAGTTGATGGTAGTTTTAATGTATGTAATGTAAAACAAAGAACGGGAACTTGGTATAATCTATTTTCAATAGATTATCCTGAAATAAGTACTACTGGTAAATTAGGCAAAATGGCACAATATGGCGACAATAGTTTTATGTATATAGATAAAACACCATATAGGTTAGTTTGGAAAAATGGATATATGCAATCTATGGACTATATATTTAAGCACGTTCTTAAAAAACATACTAATGCTAAAAATGGCGATACAATAATTGATTATTGTGTTTTAAATGATTTAGCAACATTATATTCGTTTAATAAGAAAACGGAGAAATGGGTTTTGGTAGAAAAAAATATAATTATGCAATACTCTATTGAATTTAAAGCAAGGACAAGTTTGGAAAGTGAATTTGTCTTATCAAATAAATTAAATTTAAAATATAACTAATTAAAAATAAAGGAGAAAAATTAAAATGGATAATTTTATTAAAGTACTGCTTTGTGTAATATTGCTAGGCATTATTGTTGTTGGAGCTTATTTCATTTATGATGGAATTGCTGACCATATTGCACAACAAGCAGAAATTCAACAAGAGCAACAAGAACAAGAAGAAAGTGCAGGTGAAGTTAATACAGATAGTATTCAGCAAATAGTTGTTGGAGGTGCTGTAAGTGAGTAAGACTACCCAAGTATTATTAATAATTATTTTAGTTGCAGTTATTGGTATTGGTGGTTACTTTGCTTATGATGCAATATTTAATACTGCTAATGCCTCTACTCAACAACAAGAGCAACAAGAACAGGAAGAAACTATAGACGTGGAAAAATATAATCAGTTGTTAGCAGAATTGGAAGAATGTGAGAATTGTTTGGAACAAATGAGAGCCGAAGCAACATCATTAAATAATCTAGCCAATGGAGGAACTGGTGGCGTTACTAGTTTTGAAATGGCAGAAATTGATGCTTTATACACTACTTTTAACGAATTAGATGCTGAAATAGATACTTTAAATGAAAGTATTTTAGTAAAAGAGGCAGATATTGATGATTTACAATCAAGGGTTACTGCTTTAAATGATAAGATAGATACTCTTAATGAAGATTTAGCTTATAATAGTATGGAGTTGTTAGATACTCGTGATAAGTATTTTAAATACTTGAATGAGTATAATGCTAGTCAAATAAGTAAAGCTTATGAAAGTTATATTGATAATAATAACCAAGTTATTATTCAATTTCCAGTAGGTTGTTCTTATGTTATAAATCAACTTAACGAAGATGGTTCTTATGAGAACGTATCTGCAAATGTTGAAGATTTTGTCGATGGTACTGCAATAAATTTTAATTATGAGGTTGGAACATATGATAAATCATATTACTTCGATATTTATATTAATGGAATAGTGTGGGAGTCAGGTTATTTTCCATCTGGTGATATTGCTTTTGCTAGCGGAGAATACTTTATTAATTATAGAGATGATATTTATACGATTTCATTGGATATTAGGGAATTTACTACTCATACAGTAACTGCATCAGCAACTTATGGTGATGTAGAATATACAGATATTTTATTTGATTATTCAAATAATTATGGTACATCATCAAATGGTAATGTTTATTTGGGTTCTTATGAATATGCTTCATTTGGGGTTTATGGATTTGCTTATAGTTACAATATTGATAAAGGTGTTGTTATTAGTGCTGTTGAAGAAGTTAGAATTGGCGATAAGTCAATAGATTTTGTGGCTGTGTATAATAATTTTTATGCGGTAGTTCTATTTGAAATGCCTGAAACTGCTGGTGAAGTTGAAATAGTATTTTCAACTGAAAGTGTATGATAACAGTTATTGCTGGAAAACCTGGGGTGGGTAAAACCGCCCTACTTACGTATTTTGCAATATGTGATATGACTATTAACGCTTTTAGTGCAGTTAATCAAGCAAACAACTTCATAGCATTATTGAATATTGGTGGATATAAATTTAGTTTTGCAAAAAATCATTTGGTGTATTCTAATTATGACATAAAAAGTCATATGAAAGGTTATGTTCCTCGTAGGTCTTATGACATGGAGGGTTATGAATTTGGTTTACCTGATAGCGAACATGAAGCCAAGCTAGTTTACCCCTACTCTTCCCTATTCTTTACGGAAAGTCAAGCGTTTCTAAACAGCAGAAAATCAAAGCTGTTTCGAGATAGTGTTTCAAGGGCTTATGAGCAACACAGGCACTGGGATTTAAATATTTATTTAGACGCTCAACGTGCAACGTTAATTGATTTAAACGTTAGGGAATTGTCTACATTAATATATGTTGATGAACTCAAATATAAAAAAGATAAATTAGGTCGTATTGTTAAAACATTATGGCATTGTAGCGTTTTTTACGATATTAAAGATTATGAAGAGTTTGAACGTTTAAGCAAAAAATATAATTGTGAAAATGTTACTTATATATATGATGGAAATATTCATAAATGTTACGACAGCAAAATGAATAGATTATTATTTTTAGATTGTTCTAAGCATAAAGATTTTTATGCTGAAGAATATAAAGACATTGATTTAAAATATGAGTCTATTCAAGAGTTTTGTAATAAAAAAACATTAGAAAATATGGCTAGCAAAAGTTACTGGTCTAAATAAGGGAGAAAAATTAAGTAATGAAATATTTTAAAAAGTTAGAGAATTTAAATAGTTATTATAATTTCCTTTATGAAAATCAAGCAAATTGTGTTGATTATTTAGGTAAGAGATATTGTAGAAAAGTTGATAGAGTTATTAGGAAAGATTATAAAAGGTCTTTACGCCTTTATAAAATTCAAGATAAAATTTTATATAAGAAAACTAAAAAATCTATTAAACAATCATTATTTAAACGATTATTTGTTAAAATCAAGCAATTATTCTCTAATATTAAACGATTAATTTCTAACTTTTTTAATATTTTTAAAAAGAAAAAAACAAAGAAGAAGTAATTAATTAAATAAATTGACTAGGAGTTAAACGATGGAAAATAAGGAAAATATTTCGTTTGACTTAATAAGAAGTCAAGAAATTTATGATAATAAAGTTAAATTTAGTTATTATTTTAGGTCCAATAAAGAACGTGAAGTACGTTATAAGTCAGTTAAAGTATTTGATGAATCATTAGATTGTTATAATTTAATGAGATTTGATACAAAAACAGGAGAACTGACTGAATATTCTAGAAGTGATTGTTTGAAAGGTTTTGCAAGCGTGAAATCTAACGCTTGGCGAAAGATAAGCCAATTATTAGATGCTAATAATTTTGACTGGTTCATTACTTTGACTTTTGATAATAACGTTATTGATAGAACTGATGATGCACAAGTTTATGATGTCTATATGAAATGGATTAGAATAGTTAAAAATGAATGTCCTGATGTTCGTTATTTGACCGTAGTTGAAAGGCATAAAGACAAGCAATATAATGAAAAGGGTTGCCTTCACTTCCATATACTTATGGGCAATATTAGAGCCAAGCAGTTACATCTCGTTGATAGCGGTAAAGTATGTTGCAGTTGGTTAAGTGATGGTTATGCAGTTTGTTCTAAAGAATATTTTGAAAAAACAAAAGAAGGTAGAATATTGACTGAAACGGATGGCATACCTGTTTATAATATTTCAAATTTCTACTGGGGCTTAACTACTGTAACAAAAGTGCAGAGTCAAAATAAAACTAAATCTTATGTTAAAAAGTATTTAAAAAAGGAAATAGGTTCTACTACTGTATTTAAGAAAAATTATTTTTATAGCAGGAATTTGGAGCGTCCTGTAATTAAAAAAGACGTTATTAAAACAAGTTGTAGAATTAGTGATATTAGTTGTTATAATGACCAATATACTAATGTTGCCCTTACTGATTATTATAGTGCTAAATATAACGTTAGGCAGTTGGAGTTAGAACGTTGTTGTTATGAAATGATGAATAATGGCATCACTCCTATCATAGATGTTGAAATTGAAGAAACAGAAATAGAAACTAAAACAAGGAAGATTGATGGTACACTTATTCCTATTGATGTAGATGTAAGTGATATATTTTAATTAAAAGGATGTGATATGATTGGAAGATTTTTATATTACAGAAATTGAATTTAGTGATAAAGAATTAAATAAATAAATTGATTGTTTAAAGCAGTCATTTTATAAAAAACAAGAAAGTTTTTCATTGCTCTGTTATTCAGTTTATAACCTTGCAGAAAAATTTAATAAAATGCCTACTTATAAAAGTAAGAAAGGTGTTGTTTATAACAAATTATCGTTTTTTAAATTATTTGGTTTTGACCATTCTCAAATTTATAGATATTGTGAATGTTACGAAAAGTTTTTTGTATCAAATATGTGCGATGTCGCACAGAAAATGCGACCAGTCTTTTTTGCCTACTCTCCAAGCAAATTAATTGAGTTACTATCAGTATCTAATGAGCAGTTGGAAAAGGATATTGCAAGTGGTGTACTTGAAGCAAGCATGACTGTTAAAGAGATTAGACAATATGTAAAACGTTTAAAGGGCGAAACAAAAGGCAATGCAGTTTATGCAGATAATAATCCAGATGTAGAAGATGAAGAAATACCGCAAGCATTTGACCCTACAAAATATTATGAAATTAGTTATTTTGAAAATCAAAGTAAGCAAGATTTAATAAACATTTGTAAAATATATCAAAATAAATATGTCAAAAAGGTGGTAAATGACTCCATTTAATATTGCTTATGATGCATATTTGAAATATTGTAAAAATGGTGTATTGAAATTAAGTAGTTATCTTGATAGAATAACAATATTTAATTCGTTTATTTGCCCCATTTTTGCTACTACTAACATTGAAGATATTACGAAAGAAGATTTAAAAAATTGGCAAACTGGATTAGATAAATATAGTTATAAGTACAAATCTAAAATACGTGGATTTATGTTTAATTTTTTAAAGTTTTGCGAGTATGAATATGGCATTGTTAATCAGTTAAAATTTGTGTGGGCTTTTTCAAAAGATAAATACAAGAAAAAAACTAAATTTAATATTTATAGCGAAAATGAATATTTACGCCTTATGGCTAAAATAGATAATTTAGAAGATAAGACAATATTTAATTTGCTATATTTATGCCAATTAAGAAAAGGTGAATTGTGTGCTTTAACGTGGAATGATTATTTGAAAAATAAAAAATTTTTAGATGTGAATAAGACATTTTCAAGGGTTAATAATTATGTTGATGAAACTGCAATAAAAAGTTATGAAAGTAAAATTATTAATTATTATATAACTGGTAAAGTTGTATATATTTTGCAAACTCCAAAGTCTGCAAATAGTTTAAGACAGGTAGCATTGCCAAAATCTAGTATTGATTTGTTAGATGCTTTATACAAAGAACATAAGCAACGTGATAATTTTTCAGTAAATGATTTTATATTTGGTAAACAAAATTCATTTTTAAAATATTCTACCCTAACTAATCGTTTTGAGAAGTATCAAAAACGTGCAAGATTAAAAAAAATAAGACTGCACGACTTGCGACATAGTGGTGTTAGTTATTTAATAAATTCATATTCTGGTGAATTTTCTAAAAATTCATTGCACTTGGCTTATGTTATTGCAGAAAGAATAGGAGATACTGTTGAACAAGTATTGTTGACTTATGGACATTTATTTGGTGATGAGCAGTTAAATTTAATTAATGATATTGATATTTAAAAAATAGGTGTAAACAACCTATTTTTTTATAAAAAAACTAGGCATTTTAACCTAGAATTTGGTGCCGAAGATCGGACTTGAACCGATACGGGATTGCTCCCGAGGGATTTTAAGTCCCTTGCGTCTGCCTATTCCGCCACTACGGCATTCTATACTTTTAATAAATAAAAGTATCTTCTCTTTTGTAAGTGACAAAACTTAAATTAAAGCCCTGTCAAATGGAGGCACCACCCAGATTCGAACTGGGGATAAAGGTTTTGCAGACCTCTGCCTTACCACTTGGCCATGGTGCCACTTAAACTTAACATAAGTATTATATACTCTATTAAATTATTTGTCAACACTTTTTAATAAATTTTTTTAATTTTTTAAATAAAAATGATTCATCCTTTTTTGCTTAATAAAATTACAAAAATCTTTAATGTCTTCCTTTAAAAACTCTATAAAATCACTAGTTTATTATTCATTAAAAAATTATTTCTATAAGAAAACTATTAAACCACTTCACAAATTAAATTTTACGCCATAAACACTAAAAAAGGCAACTAATAAAGTTACCTTATTGTTTTTAGTTAAATTAAGAACTTAACCTATCCATAAAACTTTCAAAAATTAAAGGCAATTTACAACTGCTAAAATTAGACCTACTAACATTAGGATTACGCCTAAAATTGAAATTGTTATAAATATTCTATCTTGATTGTCAACTTCTTTTGCCTTTCTAATAAATCTTGCAATATTTCTAGCAAGTAGCACCATGGCAAGACCAATGGCTATTACAACCATAGCAACAATACCAAGTGGAGTTGCAAACCAATCTTGCAAACTATTTAATAGTAGCCCAACATTATACATAACTATCTCCTTAATATGCAATAGCATAAAATTTAAATTTAATTTCATAACTATTATAACATAAAATAAAAAAATATCAATAGATATTAAAAAATTTTTATTATTTAAAATACAAATTGAAAATATTTAAACAATTAGACTAACTAAATAATTTCTATTATGCTTTTAACAAAATTTAAATTTTATGAATACTATACAAAGTATTTAGATTTATCTTTTAAATACTAAAATACTTACAAATTTAATAAAGGAGAAAGAATGAAGAAAATAACAATATTTTGCTGTTCGCTTGTATTAAGTCTTGCTTTTGTACTTGTTGGCTGTACTGACACTAACGATAACAAGATAAGGCTTAATGAGGTTACACATAGTATATTCTATGCCCCACTTTATGTAGCGATTAACAACGGCTATTTTGAAGATGAAGGACTTGAAATTGAACTTACAAACGGAGGTGGTGCTGATAAAGTAATGACTGCCCTAGTAAGTGGTGAAGCGGACATAGGATTAATGGGACCAGAAGCAAGCATTTATGTTGTGCAAGAAGGTGCAAAAGATAAACCAGTAGTATTTGGGCAACTTACAAAACGTGATGGTTCATTTTTGATGAGTCATACAGCGGAACCAGACTTTGAATGGACTGATTTAAAAGGCAAGGAAATTATAGGTGGAAGGCGTGGCGGAGTTCCAGCAATGGTACTTGAATATGTACTTAAACAAAACGGACTTAAACCTGGGGATGCCCTATCTGACACTGTTGATACAATTTTAAATTTAGATGTACAATTCAATTTAGTTGCTGCTGCATTTGAAGGCAAGCCTAACTCATACTGCACAATGTTTGAGCCAACAGCAAGCGATTATGAAGTAAATAGTAAAGGATATATTGTTGCATCAGTAGGTCAAGCAAGTGGAGAAATCCCTTATACAGCATTTACTGCTAAATCTAGTTATTTAAAGAACAATGCTAAAAATTGTGAAAAGTTTTTAACTGCTGTAATGAAAGGCTACTACTTCATTATGAATAGTTCCCTTGATGCAGTTGCTGCTAGTTTAAAACCATCATTTAGTGATACAAGTTTAGAAAGTATTAAAACTGCTGTTGAGCAATATAAATTAATTGACGCTTGGAATAACACTCCTGTAATGCAAGCAGATGCCTTTGATAGACTTCAAACAATAATGATGAGTGCTGGCGAACTAGATGAAAAGGTTTCGTTTTCAAGTGTTGTAAATAATGATATTGCATTCAAAGTTATGCAAAGTTTCAACTAAAAAACAAATAAATGCAACAATTTAAGTTGCATTTTATTTAAGTTTTAACAATTTTGGCTTAAAGATAATATAATGCAATATGATTAATAATTATTAAAATAAATAATAACGGAAGTTAGAAGAAAGCGAAACACAGTTCCATTTTCTAATAACTGATGCTATTTCAAATTATGTCGCTAAAACGATAGTTTTAGAATAAAATCTATGATAAGAAATTTTAGTTTCTTAAAATTTCTACGACACATAATTTTAATACAAAAGCAAAAGGAATTTTTATGGATATACTTACATTAAATAAAGTGAGTTTAATTTATCATTCACCCAAAAATGAAACATTAGCATTAAAAGAAATAAATTTAAATGTAAAAAAAAGTGAATTCATTTCAATAGTTGGACCAAGTGGTTGTGGCAAAACAACAATATTGTCGCTTATTTCTGGATTACTTACTGCATCTAGTGGCGAAGTAAAAATTAATAGTGATAATGAATTTGCGTGTGGATATATGTTTCAAAAGGACCACTTATTTCCTTGGCGTACAATACTAAAAAATATTTGTCTAGGACTTGAAGTGCAAAAAAAGGTAACTGATGAAAACATTGCATACATTAAGAATTTAGCAGAAAAATATGGCATTTATGATTTTTTAGATAGGTACCCTAGCGAATTAAGTGGTGGAATGAGGCAAAGGGTTTCGCTTATTAGAACGCTTGCCCTAAAACCTGATATTTTGCTTCTTGATGAACCTTTTTCTGCGTTAGATTTTCAAACAAGACTAAATGTTTGCGATGATGTTGCAAGCATTATAAAAAACGAGGTAAAGACTGCAATTTTAGTTACGCACGACATTCAAGAAGCAATTTCAATGAGTGATAGAATTATAATTTTATCATCAAGACCTGCGGTTGTAAAACGCATTGTTGAACTTGACTTTGATAAAAATTTAACTCCATTTCAGCGAAGAGAAGAACCCACATTTTCTAAATATTTTGATATTATATGGAAGGAATTAACAGAAGATGAAAAGTGAAATTGAAAACTCTACAAAAGGCAATAAACAAACGAAAAATCAAATAAATTATTCAAGTGAACATAAAGCCTATTTAAAGAAGACAAAAAGAAGAAAAACTTTAATTTTATCTCTACAAATAGGATTATTAGTTGCTATTATTGGATTATGGGAACTATTTGCACAAGTTGGCCTAATAGATGCCTTCTTTACAAGTTCGCCTAGCAGAATGGTTGAAACAATAATTGAACTTGCTAATGCTGGCGATTTATGGATTCACATTTGGACTACACTCTATGAAGCAATACTTGGTTTTATTCTAGCAACCAGCATTGGCGTTATAGTTGCCATACTACTATGGTGGAGTGATTTAGTTAGAAGAGTGTTAGAACCATACATTGTAGTTTTAAATAGTCTACCAAAAATTGCACTTGGTCCATTAATCATTATTTGGGTTGGCGTTGGAACAAAAGCAATAGTTGTAATGGCTATTTTAATAACAGTTGTTGTAACTATACTTTCAATGTTAGGAGCATTTTTATCTTGTGATAAAGATAAAATTTTAGTAATGCAATCTATGAAAGCAAGCAAGTTCCAAATATTTCGCAAACTTGTGATGCCAAACGCACTACCAGAATTTGTATCAGTTCTTAAAATCAATGTAGGACTTACTTGGGTAGGCACAATTATGGGCGAATATTTGGTAAGTAAGGCAGGACTAGGATATTTAATTGTTTATGGAAGCACAGTATTTAAACTAGACCTTGTGATGGCAAGTACATTAATTCTTTGCATATTAGCATCTGCTATGTACCTACTTGTTGCCCTACTTGAAAAGAAAGTCAAAACAAACCATTAATTAGAATAACTAACAAAAAAACAAGTCAGTTGACTTGTTTTTTTATTTCTCTATTTTTTCTGTTTATTTTGTAAAGTATTCATTTCATAAATAACTTTACTTTAATTTTCTTCGCTACTAATATTCTCGCTTAAATATTTTTCTAAACTATGAGAAGATTTAACAATAATTTCATTGTTTCCCACTAAATAAGTATTATTATCAGCAACTATTAAATCATAAACTGTTGTTTCTAATGTTTCAGTTGTTATTTCAGTTATTTCCACTTCTCCACTAGATGTTAATAACTTATCTCCAACCTTTAACCTATTTACCATTACATAACCATTTGCTGTTAAAATTGGGTGGTCGCCTGTTGCTCTTATTGTTTCTTCCCCTACTTTAATATTGTAAATAGTTGTAATCTTATCATATACTTTTACTTCCAATACTTCTTTTAATTCAATTTCATTAGTAGATTCATTGTAACTGTATACTTTATCGCCTGCTTTTACGCTTTCAATATTTACTGTGCCATTTTCAGTCTTAACATCTGTATCACCAGTGAAACAAGCAACATTATTCCAATATTCCACAGTTACAGTGCCTGAACCATTAACTATAATGCTCCATATTTCAAATGTTCCATCATCTGTTACAGTTTCCCTATCCACAGTAATACTACTTGTGCTTGAAGATGGAGTGCCAGAAGTTTCATAGGCAAAATCATAATCATTGAAAAAGTATGATGTATAAAGGTAATAAACTTCACCTGCTTGAATTCCTGTAATTGTTACACTACCAGAAATTGTTGTTGATGACATTGTAGTACTTATTTTAGTTGCTTCATCAACTAATACAGTTTCTAGAATTGGGTCATCTGATTCTTCCCAACTTGCACCACCATAATTATAGTAAACACCGCTGAAACCTTCACTATTTTCAGTATAATCTGATAGTGCTTCGCCTGTTACTTTAATTGTTAAAGTATAGCCAGACACTTCCCAAACCGCATAAAGAGTTTTACTCTTTGTCCCTGTATTAGAGAAGTTATAACTATCTCCACCAGTATAAGTTGCTGATGATGCAGAACTACTTGTTGACCACCCAACAAAAGTATAACCTGTATAAGTTGGCTCACTTGAAGTAACAGTTACTGCACGACTTGAATAACCAGCATAACCATTATAGTATTGTGTTTTTTCCGTACTACTAGGTGCGTTAGAACCACCATTTGCACTATAACTTAAAGTTAAAGTTCTTTCATATTTTGAATAGTAAGTTGTACCAGAAGTACTTGTTGATATTGAAGTAGTAAAACTTGAAGTTGACCAACCACTTGGTCCATTAGAAGTGTAATCATCTAAATCATCATCACTACTCCAACCAACTTTTGTCCAATAACTCTTACTAGGCATTGCTGGGAATGTAACAGTGCCACTAGTTGCGTTATTATAAATAGTTGTACTAATAGTAGTTGAAGATGAACTATTATTATAAATATAGTAATACAATTCCTTTGAATAAATAGCATAAAGAGTTACATCACTACTTGGCATTGTTAAACTTGATAATCCGCTTGTAGCAGTTCTATCAGTATTCCAACCCTCAAAAGTCCATCCGCTTTTGCTTGCTCCACTTGTTGGAAGTGGAACACTTGAACCTGCTGAAACACTTGCATTACTTACAGAACCACTACCACCATTGTAAGTTGTGTTGTAAGAAACTGTAAATGCACTTGCTTCCCAAACTGCATATAATGTTGTACTTATTGTTGTACTTGTATTTGAGAATGTATAAGTTGAACCAGCATTATATGAACTTGAACTTGCAGAACTACTTGTTGACCAACCAACAAACGAGTAATTGTTTCTTGATGGCTCACTTGAAGTAATAGTTACAGCACCACTACTATATGCAAGACCGCTTGTAGTAGAGACGCAATATTGCTTTAATGTTGAAGCACTTGGAGCATTACTACCATTATTAGCATTATAATTAATAGTTAATGTTCTAACATATTTAGCATATAATGTTAGACTTTCACTAATTTGCAAATTAGATGCTGTTGTTGTAGTTGAGTAATAAGTTGAATCTGCCGTTGTACTTGTTGCCCAACCATAACTAGTCCAACCACTCTTACTTGAACTTGCAGGAATACTAACTTGTACTGATGTTTCCTTGTTGTACATTGTTCCGCTTGAAGTCGTTGCAGTTGTTGAGTTGTTGTAAATAGTTAAAGTAACATCTTTTTTGTAAATTGCATAAATTGTCAAATTGCTTAAAGGCATTGTCATTGAAGTAAGTGCTGTTTTAGCAGTACTATCAGTGTTCCAACCTACAAATGTCCATCCTGTCTTTTCACCTGTCGGAGTTAAATCAATATTTTGCTCATAACCTACTTGCACGCTTGAAATTGAATTAGAACCACCATTTTCAGTTGTGTTGTAGTTTAGCGTATATTTATCAGCAATCCAATTTGCGTAAATTGAATGTGCTTCCTCTTTTGTAATTGTTGTGCTTGAAGTTACAACACTTGTAAATTCTTCATCCAAGTACCAAGCATCAAAAGTATAACCAGTTCTTGTAGGAGTTGGTAAACTACTATAACTATCTCCATAAGAATATGTTCTACTTGCAGGACTTACACTACCGCCTTTCGCATCAAAAGTTACAGTAACATTAACTGCTGTCCATTTAGCATATAAAGTATGTGAATTTGGATTTGTTACAATAGATGTTGTAGTAATTTGATTATCCCATGTTGTACTATCATCGTACCAACCAGCAAAATTATAACCATATTTGCTTACACTTGTAGGTAATGAAGCATAAGTTCCACCATAAACAACACTGATAGTTGAATTTACAAGTGTTCCGCCCCTTGCATCCAAATAGACTTCAAAAGGCACAGCAGTATAATGCGCATATAAAGTTGCTCCACTTGTATTTGTCCATTTATTTGTACTATTCATTGATGAATCATAGTATTGTGTTCCTGAACCATCTTTACCACTGAAATATCCAGCAAAACTATAACCTAGTTTAGTTGGTGCTGTATAGCCTGTTGGCATATCGCTATTATAAGTTAGATTAATTGTAGTAGTATGTCCTTGCATATCATCTAATACCACACTGTAAGTTTGTGCTTGCCAATACGCATGCACTTCTGTGTCGCCATCAATCATATACTTGATTTGACCCAACATACTTTCATTGTAGTAACAAGAACCGCCACCTTCTATTAATTCATAGTAACCCTTAAAGATATAACCAGCCCTTGTAGGTGCAGTAATTCCACTTGGCAAGTCTGCATCATAAGTAACAAATGCGCTGTCAGTTCCACCATTTCCACCTTGCTTGTTAAACGTTAATGTATGTGTAGAACCTACAAAATATGCGTATATTGTATGCGGACCTGCTGTTGTTACAGTTGTAGTAGATTCAATTTTGCTTGTAAAGGTATCATCCAAGAACCAACCTACGAATTCATAACCAGTTCTTGTAGGAGTTGGCAACGTACCATAAGCACTGCCATATTGTAGTGTTATTGTCCTATCTCCAAAGTTACCGTCTGCGCCATCATAATCAAGTGTAACAACATATTCATTTGCTGTCCAGTGTGCATACAATGTTAAATCGCTTACCGTTTCGCCTTGTGTTATTGTAACTGAATTAGTTATGCTTGCATCAATGCTATTAATTGACCAGCCTGCAAATGTGTAACCATCTTTAACTGGTGAACTTATTGTAAATGTTGCTATTGTAACATCATAAGTTGTAGGACAAGTAGCACCCGCTACAAATCTTCCTCCATCTAGTTGATATGATATTTCATACTCATCTAGACTCCAATTTGCAGTAAATTCTTTATCGCCAGTTGTTCCAGCATTTACTGTAATTGTCTTTGTAGTTCCTGCCACACCTGTTTCAGACCAACCATCAAATACATAACCTGTCTTTGTTGGTTCGCCTACTGTAAATAAATCTTCAACTGTATAAGTTGATTTTAACTCACTTGCGTAAGTACCATCATTTAATTCCCAACTAATATTGTAAATAATTGCACTTGAAACAACTTCTAAACGCATATTGTTTGCTGGAATTGTTATAGTCAATGTATCACCACTTGTAAGTGTAGCATTTTCATCTAAATCATTCCAAGCATCTATTTGGTAACCTGTATTTAATGTTGCAGTAAATGTAATTTCAGTATCATAATAATATTTAATATTTGCATCATTTGCATTATTTCCATTATTATCTTTTATGCTTACTATATTATTGCCAATTTCTTCAAATGTTATTGTATATTGATTTCTTGTGTATTTATAAGTAATCTCTTTTGGCGATTCCGCTGTAATTGTTATGCTTTGTGCAACTTGTTCAGCAGTAAAGCCTTCCTTTTCTTGTAGTGCAGGAGTGATTGTAGCACCAGTTTCTGTGTTTATTGTTTTAGTTTCTAACACTTCATAAGTAACACCATCAGTGTTCATATAACTATGTTTTACAGTTATTACTACCGCATCAGCAGACCAATTTGCTGTAAATTCTAAATTACTTATACTTCCTTTCTCTATTGTTATGGCATTTTCATAACTTCCCTCTTCTATTCCACTACCACTCCAACCAATAAATGCATAGCCTTCTTTTGTTGGATTTATAAGTGTAAATGTTGGAGTTTCAATATTATATGACTCTGGATTTTCGCCATCTACAACACCGCCATCTAAATTATAAATAATGTCATAGTTTATTATTTCCCAATTTGCAGTAAAGTCTTTATTTCCAGTACTTCCGCTTACAACTACTAAATTTTTTGTTGGATTTTCAAGTTCTGTACCTGTCCAGCCTACAAATTCGTAGCCTAATCTTGTAGGGTTATCAATAGTAATATCATCATCAAAATAAGTATACGCTTCTGTCTTATCAGGAGTTGCATCATTATCATTATAATCTAATGTTATTAGATAACTTGCAACGACTGTACTTGCTGTAACTACAACATCACTTGCTGGCATATTAAATGAAACAATTACACTATCACTTCCCGCAGTAAATTGTAAATCATCACTTGCTGTTGCTGTCCAACCATTGAAACCATAACCAATATTTATTACAAATGTAAATGAAACTGCTTCTTCAAACTTAAATGTCATATCATTAACTGCTTGAATATTCGCATCTGCTTCTACTTGTACAGTGAAACTATCTCTTTCAAAATAATATTTATGTATAGTACTTCCATCTGCATTTATTGTAACCTTTTCTACTGTTGGAGTTATAAATCCAGCATAAGTCTTACTAATTTCTGCATCAACTTCTGTTTCACTTTCTCCATATTGTGTTTCTGTGTAATCTGCATTTACATTATAATTTCCATCTAAATCTTGTAAATAATGCTCTACCGTAAATGGAGTTCTTGAATCTGGTACAAAAATTGCAACATATTTCCTATCACCTATGCTTCCATTAACAATTTCTTCTACATTTTCAAGTAAATCTCCATTTTCATCATAAAGTTCCCAGTGAACAAATATAAAGCCTGTCTTATGTAAGGCACTTGGTTTAAATGTTTCGCTTTCAATGTTATATTCTTTTGGATAACTTCTGCCCGCAACTTCTACGCCACCATTTAACTCATAATCAATAACATAATCAATAATTTCATAATTTGCAGTATATTCTTTATCTCCTGTACTTCCGCTTGAAATTGTTATTCCACTAGTCGCCTCCGTAGTACCTTCGCCTGTCCAACCTGTAAAGTCGTAACCTACTTTGCTTGCATCTTCCAATACAATATCATTACTTTGTATAGTGTAGCTTAATGTATAAACACCATTTTCACCTACTTCTCCTGCATAACTACCGCCATTTAAATTTAGTAGAATTACATATTCTTCAATTTCAAAATGTGCAGTAAAAGTTAATTCACCAAATGTTCCATTTTCAATAGTAACACTTGTTTGCTTTTCGCTTTCTTCATTCTTTGTCCAGCCAACAAAATCAAATCCTTGTTTTATTGGATTTATAAGCGTAAATGATTCGCTTTCAATATTATATGAAATTGGATTTACTCCATTTTCAATAATGCCATTATCTAAATTATAAACAATATCATAATTAATAATTTCCCAATTTGCTGTAAACTCTTTATTGCCTACACTTCCGCTTGAAATTATCAATTCTTTTATTGGAGTCGTGATTTCAGTACTTGTCCAACCTGTAAAGTCGTAACCATCTTTTTGTGGTTTATTTATAACTATGTCATCATCTTCACTTGTGTAGCCTATTGATGAGCCACCATCAATAGTTCCACCATCAAGATTAAGTACTATTGTAAATTCTACCGCTGAATAAGTAGCATTTAGTGTAATATTTCTATATTGACCTTGAATTTTAACTTCTTTTATTGGTTGTTCGTAAATATCACCAGTCCAACCAGCAAAAGTATAACCATCTTTAATTGGAGTTTCTAAAAAGAAATTATCTTCCACAGTAAATGTAGTTGTATAAATTTCATCTACTCCTGCATAACTTCCGCCATCAAGATTTAATGTTAAATCGTATTGATTTAATGTAAATCCTGCATATATACTTTTATTCATATATGGCATTCTATAATTTGCTACATTAACTAACGCATTACCTTCAATATTTGTGCCTGTTGCACCTGTATCATTTGCGTACCAACCTGCAAAAGTATAACCATTTGCACTTGGTTCTTGCACTGCATTAGGAATTTCCAAGTAAAGAACATTTTGACTATCAAATACTTCGCCTTGACTTATAAATGATAAATTATAACTATTCTTAACATAATTTGCTTTTAATGTTGCAGAATTAGTTGTATCTTGACTAAATAATAACGATAAGCCCAAATCTTCTAAATCATCAGTAGTAATCTCTGCACTATTGTCATAATAGTTGTCATTCACTTCCCATTTTTCAAAAGAATAACCATTTTTATTGAAGTTTTCATCTTCCGCTACAATATCATCAAATGATGGTAAATATATTGTATCTCCATAATCAAATGTTAAGGTATATTCCGCTGTATGTAATGTGCCATCTAAATCAACTGCAAAATTTAAATTATACGAATTCTTTTCATAATAAAGTGTTAGTGATAAATCCCTTTCATCAATAAATTTGCTTAATTCACTTGAACTTTCAACAATATGATAACCAATTATGTCCTTGATTTCTGCTGTTACTAATGTATTTCTATTTGTAAATTTTTCTTCACTAGTAACTAGTGGTTCATCATTTTCTATGTTTAAATAATGCACTGTATAATTATATAAGTTTTTAGGTGCAAACCTTGCGTATAATGTGTGCGATTCTTTTGATTTTAATTTAGTATCATAATCAACTCGCTCGCCACCCTCTCGCTCTGTATACCAACCTAAAAAGTCATAACTTTCCATTTCAGCAGATGGTAATGGACCATAAGTTTTAGACCCATTAGTTATTTTTTTAGTTATTGTTCCATCATCTAAAATATCTAGTAATTGCAAATTGACTTCTTCCAATGTTCCACCATTTAAGTCAAATGTAATTATTATATCTTCGCTAGGTTTTGTTGTAACTATTTCATTGTATATTTTATAAGCACCAAAGCCTAAACCAGCAATAAGAATAATTACAAGTATAACAATTAATCCACTAAACTTTCTCTTTTCTTTCATATCCCCTTATCCTTTGTAATTAGTTTGCACAAAATTAGAAATTTAATAGAAATTCTAACATTTAAAATTTTTCTTTATTTTACATTTAGTATATTTTAACCTTAACAGTCCATTTTTGTCAAGCAATTTGCAACTTTTACTTATTATTGTAATACAAAATCAAAAACTTCTACTAATTTTTTTTGTTATTTGCAAATAAAAAACATATCGTAACGCCTAGGCTTAAAAATCCTACAATATTATAAGCATATTGAACCAAACAGTTAAATCCAGTTAAACTTACAATATAGCACAATAATAAAATAATTATGAAAACAAAAATCGGTTTCTTATAATCAGTTTTTATTTTTTTGTAAAGTCCAAATGCAGAAGATAAAAATGTCGTAAATATTGTACAAAACAAAACAATATTCGTAAAGAGTGAAAGAAAAGTACCTTTTGTAAGTGCAATATCTTTAAGTGGCATTGAAATTGAAGCAAAATTGTAGTTATTTAAGATTACAACAACAATTAAAATAAGCAAACTTAAAATTAAACAACCTAAAATAGCAGAGCATAACAACTCTTTTTTATTTACTTGATGCAGAACAACAAGCAACGAACCAAGTGAAATTAAAAGATTAAGAGAAACATAATAAAGTACGCCAAAAATGCCTAAAAACCCAATAAAACCGACTTCGTGAATTGGCTGAAAAGAAAACCCATTCGCCATAAGCATAAATAGAAAAATAAATATAAGCGGTAAAATTATTTGATTCGCTACTAAAATGCCTTGTTTACCCTTAATGCAAAGAATAAACGCTAAAAGCGACATAACAACAACGCCTATAAATCCTGTAATATTGCTCATTGCAGACATCATAACACTAGCAAAAATAAAAAATGAGATATAAACAACTACATTTACAAAAAATGCAAATTTTTCTCCAAAAACTTTTTTTGAAAGGTCATCTATTGTAAAAGCATTGTGTTTATTTGCTAATAGCATTATTTTATATGTAAAGGCAAACATACAAATAAAAAAGAATGCAATTAATATATAACTTATGTAACCATATTTTGCAAAAAACTGATAAATTTCATTACCTGTTGCAAAACCTGCCCCTACTATTGTGCCAACTAATACCGAAACACAATCAAATACTCTTTTAATTTTCACTTCTTTGCCTTCTTTTTTATTAACTTTTTAAAATGCTAGGAATATAATCAAAAAATAATAAGTAATTTTAGTCATTTTTAAATTTTTTTTAAAATTTTTAGTGTAATACTATGCTGAAAAATATTTATCAAATTCACCTTCATATATGTATTTAATCGGTTGCATATTTTCATCAAGAACAACAACTACAAGATAATAATTTTGATTAATAAGCCTATAAATTTTCAATTTATTTATTTTTTTTGTTACAGCATAATATTTAATTTTAAGTGGCCTTTCATTTAAATACTCATTTTTAGAAAATGTAAAAAGTGAAGAATATAAATAAGCCTCATCTTTTTCAAAAGCACCTGCAAAAATAAATATTGCCATAATGCCAAGTGATAAATTAAAATTATTAAATAATGAAGCAATAAATAACGCAAATAACAAAATTGACACTATAATATTTAAACAATTTACTATTTTATAACCTTGCAATCTTTTACCAAACTTCCCTAAAATAGCAAGTAAAATACGACTTCCATCAAGTGGAGCAAGTGGCAGTAAATTAAATAATGCAATAACTAAATTTGCTGTAACAAACATTTCAGTATAAACATAAGTTACAGGATACAACCACCAAATAGCAATACAAAAGAAAGCAAGTACAATATTAAACAATGGTCCAGCAATAGCAATTAAAATTTCATCACGACTATTAAAAATAGATTTAGATAAATTTAATTGTGCCCCATAAGGCAAAAGACTCATTTGCTTTAATTTATAACCCAAGTATTTCGCAACAAAGTAATGTGCATATTCGTGAAGAATAACAACAACTAGGCAAATAACAAAATAAACGCCTTGTCCAGCAAGAACAAATAATATTGACAACGCTAAAAAAAGTGGATGAATAATAAATTTGCCTTTATTTTTATTACTTTTCTTCAATAACTTGCACCTTTGCTTTTACTATTTTTATATCTTGTCTTATTCCCTTATTGTTAGTTATAAAATAATATAGTTTACTATCTTGCTTCATTGAACCAATTATGGTTGTTGAATTTACTTTATCCCCCACTGTTACTATAACTTCATCTACATTTAAGAAATTTATAATAAAATGCTCTGTTGTTTCAAGTTGAATATGCTTTTTACTATCACCACTAATAGTAGAAACCACCCCACTTACACCGCTTAAAATATTTGTTTCTTTTTCAACATTAAACACAACCCCAATATCAAGTAAATTGTAAGGAGAATTTAAAGGCAATTCAAATTCAATAATATTTTCATAATTTTCATTAAAAAGTAAATTGTAAAAATAAGATTCGTTTTCTTTTAATTCAAATGAAGAAAATGTACTTACAATACTTTGCTTAAAATTTGAACTGCAAACACAAAAAATTGAAATAAAGTTTGCAAAAAAAAGACAAGCAAAGCATAATGAAAATAAAAAACGCAAAAACCTAGATTGTCTAAAAGGTTTGCAATTAATTTTTAAATTTTTAGTTTGACAATTTGCACTCTGCCCTACAATTTCTTCATACAACATATTAATTTTTATGCTTAAAACTTGTAATTTAAAACTAAAAAATATGTCAAACAAGTTTGAACATATATTATGCGAAGTTATCGCAGAGCGACCGCTTGCGGTCATTGTGCAGTAACTGAACATAATTCAAATTGTAATCAATGGAAAACAAAGGTTTTCCATTGTGTAACCGTTAGGTTACTTTAAATTTTAGATATCTAAAA
>JAFTVC010000026.1 GCA_017465925.1 Clostridia bacterium
GCACAAAAACTTGTTTTTGTATTTGATATAAACGACGCCTAATTCAAATTTGTGTCGCTAGAACGGCAGTTCTAGAATAAAATCTTGGATTTTATTAGAAATTTTAGTTTCTTAAAATTTCTACGACACATAATTTATAATGTATTGCATTAAAGATAAAAAAATGATAAAATGAATTTATCAATATTTAAAAGGTAATAAGGCAAAGTGAATAATAACAAAATTGCACTTGTAACTGGTGCATCTAGGGGCATAGGGGCGGACATTGCAAAAAAGTTAGCAAGTGCTGGCTATCATACAATTATCAACTATAATAAAAGCGAAGAAAAGGCGGTTGAAGTTTTAACTGAAATTAGGAATGATGGTTTTAGTTGTGAATTATACAAATGTGATGTTTCAAAATCAAATGAAGTAAATGAAATGTTCAAATATATAAAAATGTGCTATGGGAAAATTGATGTACTTGTTAATAATGCAGGCATTTCAATTACAAAGGCTTTTCAAGATTTGCAAGATGAAGAATGGGATGAAATAGTTGCAACAAATTTATCTTCTGTTTTCTATTGCTCACGTGAGGCAATTAAGTTAATGATAGCAAGGGAAACTTTTGGAAAGATTATAAACATTTCTTCAATGTGGGGGCTTGTTGGCGGAAGTATGGAAAGTCATTATAGTGCTACAAAGGCTGGCATTATTGGGTTATCAAAGGCACTTGCAAAGGAAGTTGCACCGCAAAACATTACAGTTAATGTCATCGCTCCGGGGGCAATTTATACTGATATGATGAAAGAACTTGGCGAAGATACGCTTAATTATTTGGAAAGTGAAATTCCGCTAGGAAAAATTGGCAAGGTTGATGACATTTCAAATATGGTTATATATTTAGCAAGTGATAAAGCGGACTACATTACAGGGCAAGTGTTTAGCATTAATGGCGGAATGGTTATTTAAAGATTATCTTAATGGTAATCTTTTTTTTGTTAATTTTGCAAAATATGTTGTGATATACTTGTTTGTTATTTAAAGAGTAATGCTAAAATTCTAATAATGGGCTAATTAATCATTAATAAAAATTAATATTCCTTTTAAATTAAAATGTTATTTGTCGGTAATATTGATAAAAAATCAATAAATGCTTTTGCTAAATGAATTGGCTATTGACTTTGCAGTTATCTAGTGCTAAAATAAAAGTGAGATAACTTGCATAATTACAAAAGAAAAGCAAGTTAATGGGGGATTAATATATGAAGAAATTTATAATTTGCATTTTATTATTAATAGGATTTTCTGGCGTAACAAGTGTTGCATTAGTGAATTCTGGATTTGATGGTAATGCAAGGATGATTCAAACTGAAAGCATTTCATCTAATAACATTACTGGTCAAGGCAGTGAAGTTATTGATGTTGAAACAGTACCGCTAGGAACTAATGCTGAAAGTTCATCTCAAGTATGCAATGTGATTTTATTTGAATTTGCTGGTGATTATGGATTTTATGATGCAGAAAAAGTAGCATATTTAAATAAATTAATAAATGATAATATTCCTTATAATGATGTTTATAGTGTTCACGAATATTTTTATGATGTGAGTTATGGGGCAGTAGATTTATATGCGAATTTTTATCTTTATCAAGATAATTTGACTATTGATAACTACAATTATAGAACTTATAATTACGATTATGAAATCAGTACTTTTAACAAAGCAAATAATGCTAAAAAACCAGTGCTAGTAAATTATGCAACAGGGGAAAGGCACATTTTGCTATATTCATATAATGGAACTGAATTTATAAGTGAATCAATGCTATGGTCGCATGGTTGGAAAGGCAAGAAGCAGTTATTTATAAGTTATTCAAATGCAAATTTAAGGACTATCTGCCACGAATTATTACATACATTTAATATTTGTGATTTGTACATAGATACAAGCAAGACAACTATTTATCCTGTGCTTTATTGGGATTTAATAGCAAATGGAGTTGCAACTACTAATACATTAATGTACAACAAACTTAACATGGGCTGGGTGGAAAACTCCGCTTATGAAGATGCAAATGCAACAGCAATAGAAACAATCACGCAAAATGGCAGATATACATTACAACCTACAACAAGTTGGAACGGGACAAGGGCTATTAAATTTGGTGTTAAGCAAGGCGACAAGAAAATTTACTTTATGGCAGAGTATAGGAAAAAATCTAATTATGGAGTTGATAGTGCTTTAGGCTATGATGGGCTTATTGTTTATAGAGTGAACGAGCATAGCAAGCAAGATGGCAATTTGCGTAATTCAACTTATGAAACTTTTGAAGTTTATGTTTACAGAACTAATGAAGATGATTATTGTTTAGGTAATTCTGCATTAAATAGTGGCGAAAGATGCGGTAGTTTATCAAATCAAGCATTTTCGTTGTTTTACGAAGATAAGTCTATTGCAAAATTTGTAATTGATAATATTGTAGAGAACCCAAACGGCACAGTTAGTTTTGATTTTAAAGATTACAGTAAAGAAAGTGTTGTGGCTGGTCAAGTGAAATGTGGTGCAATTCCATTAAGCGGACTCGCAGTTAGTCTAAATGGAGTAGAAGTTGCTAGTACAGATAAAAATGGCGAATTTTTGATAACAGGAGTAACAAAGGCTGGGACTTTAACAATTACTGACAAAAACGGAAGATACAAAGATTATTCTATTGATGTTACGCCTAATTCTTATTGTTTAAAAATAGCTGTTAAAGAAGTTGATTATGTATTGATAAATTTTGCAAACTTAAGTTATAGTGAAACTTATACTTTATATCGCAAAAACAATAATCAATGGGAAGAAGTAACAAAATTTAGTTTAGATTCTCCACTTTATGTTAAGGAATCAAAAGTAATAGAATATTACAAGATAACGGGCAAGGATATTAAGGATTGCGAATTTCAAATTTATGCAGGTAATAAAAGTGTAAATGTATCTGCAACTAAAAAAAGCACAATTGATAAGGTTGTTGAAACAGTTAAAAGTATTCCAAATAATATTGGCAATGCAGTTGATACATTTGTAGATGTTACGGTGGAAACTTTTGAAGGCATTTATAATGGTTTAAGAAGTTTATTTTAATAAAGGATAAATTGAAGATTAAGTGAATTTAATCTTCTTTTTTTATGTCCGTTTAATCAAATTTGCTTATTTCTACAAGAAGTAATGCTTTTATTTTTTTTAAAACTAGTAATGTGCTTTCATGCTTTTAGCAAAAATATTTAGTGTATTTTTGCTTTTAATAGCAATATTTTATTTGATAAAATTTTGAAAATGATTTATAATGTAACTATGGAAAGATATTTTTTTATTAATGAAAAAGATTATAAAGTTAATGATATAATAGAAATTACTGGCATAGAGCATAATCATATTTCAAAAGTTTTGAGAATGAGAGTTGGCGACAAGATTGTTTGTTTGCCCAATAATAATTTGCTTATTTATTGTGAAATTATTTCATTTAGTAAAATAGCAACAACTTGCAAGATTGAAAAAATTGAAGAATCTAAAAACGAATGTAAATCAAGTCTTACTGTTTTTGTTCCGCTTCTTAAAAGTGATAAGTTTGAATTTTTGATAACTAAATTAAGTGAATTAGGAATTAAAAAAATTGTGCCATTTAAATCAAAGTTTATGACAGCACAAAAGGGCAATGATAAAACAGAAAGACAACTGCAAATTGCAAAAGATGCTTGCAAGCAATGCAGACGTGGCAAACTAATTGAAATTGCAAAATTAATTGAATTTGAGCAAATGTTAAAAGAAATTCAAACCTTTGACCTTGCCTTTTTTGCTTATGAAAATGAGAGAACAAGCAAATTGCAAGATATTGACATAAGTAATTTAAATAATATTGCAATGATAGTAGGTAGTGAAGGTGGTTTTAGTCAGGAAGAAGCAGAAAGAATAGTTGAAGCAAATGCAAAGATAATTTCGCTAGGCAACCGTATTTTAAGGGCAGAAACTGCGTGCCTTGCACTTGCCAGCATTTTGCAGTACAAACTAGGCGAAATTTAATTAAAATAGTTTGAAATTAAAATTAAGACATAAAACAAAAAAAGATTGAAATTTCAATCTTTTTAAATAAACATTGCCATATAAAGTGGAAGAGTAACTAAATTGTTTGATTTTCCAATATTACCATTGATAAGTTTGAAACCTTGCATTTTAGGATTTTCATTTAAAATTGTAATTAATGATTTTGCCTTGTTGTTATCAGCCTTAACTTCAATAGGGGTTATATCACCATTATTAGTTGTTACAAAATCTAATTCAAGGCTATTATTTCTATTAAAGTAATAAAGTTTGTTGCCGTTATCTTTTAGCATTTTTGCAATTACATTTTCAAATATAGCACCTTTATAAATTCCTAAATTCCCTTTTAGTATTTGTGCATTAGTTCCATCATCAAGCATTGAAATAAGTAGTCCGCTATCTGCCATATATATTTTGAAAAAGTCTTCCTTAACATAAGCAATAAGCGGTGCTTCTAATCTAGATAGACAATAAGAAATATTCACAATGCCAGCATCAATAAGCCATTCAATACTTCCAAAATATTTGCTACTTCTTCCATTTTCTTCAACTATCTTATAACTAAACTTTTTATTTTCTCTTGAAAGTTGATAAGGAATACTATTAAAGCAAGCGGTTGCTTTCACTTTTTCACTAGATATAGCATAATTTGCAATATCATTTCTGTAATCATTTACAATATTTCTTTGAAGTTTTAAAACTTTTTCATAGTCTTGCGTTTCAATAAAAGTATTTACAACTTCTGGCATTCCGCCTACAACAATATATTGTCTAAACAACTCTAAAATTTTTGTATTTACGCTTTCATTAACTTTTTCATTTTTTTCAAAACAATTTCTTAAATTGTTTATAATATTGTCATTAATTTCGTTTGCCCATAAAAATTCTTCAAAAGATAGCGAATGCATTTCCATAAAATCAACATAACCAGTAGGATATGAAGTAGGGGCAAGATTATAGTGAAGTCCTAGTAAAGAACCAGAGGCAATAACGTCAAACCTTTTATCTTCTGTGAAAAATTTAAGTGCTGTCCTTGCTTCTTTACAATTTTGTATTTCATCTAAAAAAATTAAAGTTTTACCTGCTACAAGTTTATTGCCTTGTTTAGTAAAAAGAGTAATATTTGATAAAATAGTGTCAATATCTAAATCACCTTCAAATATTGCCTTATAAGAAGGGTTTTTGATGAAGTTGATTTCAATAAAATTTTCATAATTTTCTTTTGCAAAATGTTCTATTATGAAAGTTTTTCCAACTTGCCTCGCCCCTTCAATAATTAAACTCTTTTTATTTTTATCATTTTTCCATTTTAAAAGTTCGCTTTCAATCTTTCTTTTTAGCATAGTTATTCCTTTTTTATATTTTTTACTTTTCTACAACTACAAATGTATAAAATTAAGTTTGGAAAATTTAAACATATTTATTTTTGCTTTTAACATAGTAATTATATGCTAAAAAATATATAATGTCAAGGATTATGACACTTTTTCCCCCCGAAAAAGTGTTGCTGATGACATTTTTTCCGCCGAAAAAGTGTTGCTGATGACACTTTTCAGGACGAATCGCTCAAAAAAGGATAGTTTTTATGTAACTATCCCTTTAAAAATTAGTTTATGTAATCATTATTCACAATACAAAATTAATTCTCGTAACTTTTGATGTGCTGTCGCTAAATAGATTGTTTTACTTGTTATTAAATTGCCTTTCTTTCCTATAAGTTCGCCGTTTGCTGTCGCTATCGTTCTAGTTATTTTTTTGCCAATTAATAAATTTGTATTTGCTGTTAATCTATCAATGCGTGCGTTTAGTAAATTAGGCTTATTTGTTTCAGTCGTTGTTTCAAACTTCTGTAAGTTTGGTTTTTCATTTTCTTGTTTTTGTTCTTCTAGTGCTTCTTGATTAATAGATTCCGTTTCAAATGCTGGCATTATGTAAGTTTTAGGTAGGGTAGTTGACATCAAGTCGTTTTCCTTTATCTTTATTCTAGCAATGCTAGGCCTTAATTTTTCTACCTTTGTTTTAAATTCTTCATCATAAAAAATAATTGTGCCTTTTGAATGTGATGCAACTTTGCTAGCATCAAGTTCTAAATGTTCTATAATGAATGATTTTATTGAAAATTTATCATCAAAATCAATGTCTGTAATTTTGCCTATTAATTCGCCATTTGTTTTGTACGCAAGGCAATTAATAGGGGAAGAATCATTTAATTCTTTTGCTGTTATTTTTAAATCAAGTAGCGAATTATTTTTGATAGTTATTGCATCTTGTCCAATGTTATAAATGTTTTTGACAAAAAGTAAGTACTCATCTGTTAATGTGCTGTCATCTTGGCTTACAACTTCTAGTGCTATTAACTTTTTTAATTTATCATCAAAATAACCAGAAATTACAACCCCTTCATTACTTCCATTATATAAACTTAAAACACTTTTTGAAAGTAAGTTAGAAAATTTCATATTATTACATCTCCTTGTTTAATACAAAAGTAAAACTATCAATTTTTATTTTCTATAATAGAAAGTTTATGCAAGCACAAAAACAAGTTTTTGTATTTGATATAAACAACGCCTAATTCAAACTGTGATGCACGCTTGTTGCTAATCGTTAAAGCTAATTTATGGTGTTATTTATGTTGTAGTTCTACTTTTTGTTGTATACACAATTATATATAGTAAAAAATTTAAATAAGTATGCAAATATTACATTTTAATTTGAAATTATTTTTAAATTATGATAAAATAAAACATAATAAGCATTTTACAGCATTTAAACTTGCTTTAATTCAGGGTAAAAATTTAGTTAAGGAATTAATTGATGAGTATTTTTGGTAGTTTATTTAGTAAAAAAATTAAAGTTAAAGATGAAGATTTGCAAGATTATTTTTGCGTTAAGCATAAAAAGAGTGGCAAGCGTATTTATTTAAATACTGAACTTATAGTTCCTGAAAATTGCCTTTGCGTTTTTTGTTATCGCAATAAACCTTGTGATGTTATAGGCACTGGCGAATATCAACTAAATGGTAACTCTTTACCAATGCTTTACAAAAAGGGTGGCTATAATAAACCTAATAAAAGGAATTATATTCCAAATTATTTTTTCGCAAATATTTGGTTTGCAAGTACTAATGCAATATGGTTAGATTTTGACATTGAAAACTTTGTTGTAAAAGATAGAATTTATGGCAAGCAAAAACTTTGTTTCAGTATGAAAATAAATATTAAAATTGATGATGCAACTAAATTTTTTAAGAATCTGCTTTATGAACGTCCACGCATTTCAAAAAAGAGAGTTATAAGCGAAATAATTTATTGGTTCAAAAAAGATATTAAAAAGCATCTAAAAAGGCAAGGCTACAATATTGAAGATTATATGTGCTACACTCGTGGATTTAATCAAGAATTGCACAGTTTGTTAAGTGATAGATTTGTACCAATGGGGCTTACTATAATTGAAACAGATTTGGAAGATATTATAATGCCTGATGAATTAGTGCGTGAAATCACAGACAATAGAAATTTGAGTTATCATATTTACAGCACTATGAAAGATTTTGACCTTGCTATGAATAATGATGGGTTTAAAACGCAAGTAGATTTTGCAAGAAGTACAGAACAAATGCAGGGTAGCATTGCAGAAAAGTATATGACACCATCACAAGACACAAGTATAAAAATGGATGCTTTTGATGAGATTGCTCCGTATGGAGTTAATCAATTTTCAAATGATTATCAAACAGGAAAACTAGAAGAAATTACTAGCGGAATTGATGCAATAGATAATAATCCTTTTTTAAATGATTTATATGGAAATGAGTTGACAAGTGCAAATGCTAATATGAATATAAATCAATATTCAAATACAACTAGTGGATATATAAATAATCAAAGTACACAAAATGGCGGAAATGGCACAAATATGCAACAAGAAGATGACATACAATCAATGTATAATATGGCTGATGAATCTATGGGCGAACAACAAGATGCCTACACAACGCTTTATGGACAATCTACTGCATTTAAACTTTGCACAAAATGCGGTAAACAAGTGCCAGTTTATGCAAGTTTTTGCCCATATTGTGGCAATGGAGATTTAAAGCATAATATTTAAGCAAATAGAATTGATTGAAAGAACTTTATAAGGCGAAGTTAAGAACGGGCGAAAATGTCGTTATTAAAGTTCAAAGTTTAATTTCAAATCAATTAATAATTTAGACAAATTAGTTACTTAAATGTGTTAAGATAAAACAGAAATTTTTGATAATTTAAGTGCAAAAAAATTTACTATTTCAAATGATAAATTATTAAGGATTTTAATTGCTTTGCCTAATTAAAATTTGTGTTGCGGAAACAATGGTTTTAGAATAAAATTTTTGATTTTATAAGAAATTTTGCTTACTTAAAATTAATAAATATTTTTGCCTTTTTGTATTGACTTTTGCTTTAATTTATTGTATACTTTAACTTGTAACCGCTTAGGCTGGGTTGCTTTTATGCTGTCAAGTCTTGGGTTGCATTTTAGTTTTTATGTGATTTTGCATTTGTGATTAAAGATTAAAATATTTGATTTTAATTGCATTTGCAATATCTATATATGAAAATAAAGTATGCAATTTAAGCACCCTGATTCCTAGCGAGTATAGTTTTATTATGGAGGAAGAGAGAGAATGTTCGCAATTATTCAAACTGGTGGTAAACAATACAAAGTTAAGCCAGATTCACTTGTTAAGGTTGAAAAATTAGATGCGGAAGTAGGCGCAAAGGTAGAGTTTAAGGCTCTTATGGCTGAAATTGATGGTAAGGTAACAGTTGGAACACCTGAAACTAATGTTAAAGTTGTTGCAGAAGTTACTAGACAAGGTAGAGGAACTAAAATAACAGTTTTCAAATACAAGCCTAAAAAGCGTGTTAGAAGAAAAATCGGTCATCGTCAACCTTTCACAGAATTAAAAATTATTAGTATAGGTTAATATGACTAAAATTACAATTAAAAAGCAAAATGGTCTTATTTATTATTTAGAACTAGATGGACACACTGGTTATGGTGTTGAAGGCGAAGATATTGTTTGTGCTGGCGTTTCTTGCATTGCACAGACTGCTGTTCTAGGAATTTTTAATGTTGCTATGATTAATGCAGAATTTAAAAGAGATGAGGAAAGGGGCTTTTTGCAATTAATTATTCCTTTTGATATTAGCGAATCACAAAAAGATAAGTGCAATACTATTATGCAAACTGCAATTTTAGGTTTGGCTGATTTACAAGAAGGATTTTCAGATTTTATAACAATGGAGGTAATTGATGATGTTTATTAAGATTCAACTATTTGCCCACAAGAAAGGTCAAAGTAGTTCAAAGAACGGTCGTGATAGTATTAGTAAAAGACTAGGCGTTAAGAAGTACGACGGTGAAAAAGTAACTGCTGGTAATATTATCATAAGACAAAGAGGTACAAAGGTTTATCCTGGTGCTAATGTTGGAATGGGTAAGGACTACACATTATTCGCATTAATTGATGGTAATGTTAAATTTGAATCAAAGGGTCATAACAAGAAGCAAGTTTCAGTTTATGCTAACTAATTTGCTTTAAAAGACTAGAAGAAAAAAGTTATTGCGTTAGGCAATAACTTTTTTTGCTGTTAAATTTTATTTAATTTTATCTTCACGTAGTTTCTAAACTGATAAAATGTATCTTAATTGTTGTTAGGTAAAAATTTGTAAATTTCAAACTTACTTGTTATTTTAAAAATAATTAATCCAGATTAAAACCAGTTACATTTAATAATTACTAGGGCGAAATTATTAGTCGTTTTGCTTTTTCTTTTGTTGTTCAATTTCAGTTTGGTCTTTTAATAAGTTTGACAAATAAGCATTTGCCATTGTTAAAAATGGACCTTGCAAATTTAAATAATCTTGTATTCCTTGCTTTTGTTCTTCGCTGTACATTATTATGTCTTTGTCAGTATTGTTAAGTAGGGCATCAATGGAAACTTTATAAATTTTAGAAAGTTTTAACAAGATTTCATCATTAAGTCTACAAAAATTATTTTCATAACTTTTATATGTCACTGTTGTAACTCCTAATTTTTCCGCAATTTCTTTTTGAGTAAAATTAAAACTTTTACGAAACTCTTTTAATTTGTGCATAGTTTAGTCCTTTTATATTTACCTTTTATTTATAATAAAATTGTATGCTTTTTAAATTAAATTTTTAAAGCGTACTTTTTGATTTGCATAATCTTTTTGAGTAGATTATCTTTTTATCTTCTAGAATATTATATTATGCGAAGTTATCGCAGAGCGACCGCTTGCGGTCATTGTGCAGTAACTGAACATAATTCAAATTGTAATCAATGGAAAACAAAGGTTTTCCATTGTGTAACCGTTAGGTTACTTTAAATTTTAGATATCTAAA
>JAFTVC010000030.1 GCA_017465925.1 Clostridia bacterium
AACAACAAACTGAATGCCCAAACAAAGATAAATGCTCCACAGTTGGTTGTTGGGAAACTTTGAATAAGATTATATATGATTATTTAAATAGAGTATCACTACAAGATTTAATAAATAAAACTTTTTAAAAGGTGTTGACAATAACACCTTTTATTTATATAATAATATCATACCTGTTTGGTAGGATATTATAAGGAGTAATTTATGATATATCTCGATAATGCAGGAACAACAAAAGTTTCTGAAAAAGTAAAAAATTCAATGCTCCCCTATTTTGATGAAATATATGGGAATGCAAGTTCGTTGCACGAATATGGTCAAATAGCAAAGGAACATTTAGAAAAATCACGAGAAAAAGTAGCAAATTTATTAGGTGCAGAAGCACGAGAAATTTATTTTACATCAGGTGGTAGCGAGAGTGATAATTGGGCAATAGAAAGTGCTTGCAAGTTTGGTGAAATAAAAGGGAAAAAACATATAGTTACATCAGCCTTTGAACACCACGCAATTCTTCATACTTTACAAGAGAAAGAAAAACAAGGGTTTGAAGTAACATATTTACCCGTGTATGAAAATGGCATTATTAAAATTGAAGACCTAAAAAATGCAATTAGAGAAGATACTTGTTTAGTGACAATAATGTTTGCAAACAATGAAATAGGAACAATTCAACCTATTAAAGAAATTGGATATATTTGCAAAGAAAAAGGAATTACTTTTCACACAGACGCTGTTCAAGCAGTTGGGCACATACCTGTTAATGTTAAAGAATTAAATGTCGATATGCTTTCAGTTTCTGCTCATAAATTTCACGGTCCAAAAGGTGTGGGAATTTTGTATTGTAAAAAAAGCACTCCGCTTTTTAATTTAATTCATGGTGGAGCACAAGAAAGAAATAAACGTGCAGGAACTGAAAATTTGTCAGACATTGTTGGTCTCACGACTGCACTGGAAGATGCTATAAACGAGATGGAAAGTATTTCACAAAAAGAAATAATTTTAAGAAATAAATTATTTTCAGAACTATCAAAAATACCTCATTCAAAAATCAACGGAGATATAAAAAATAGGCTTCCAAATAACTTTAATATGAGTTTTGAAGGTATTGAAGGTGAGAGTTTGTTACTCTTACTGAACGATGAAGGGATTTGTGCTTCTAGTGGTTCAGCCTGCACAAGTGGTTCTCTTGACCCTAGTCATGTTTTATTAGCTATTGGACTTCCGCATGAAGTTGCACACGGAAGTTTAAGATTAACACTTTCTAAATACACAACAGAAGAAGAAATAGATAAAGTTATTGAAGTTGTGCCAAGAGTTGTAGAATATTTAAGGAAGATGAGTCCTGTTTGGGACGAACTTGTTAAAGGAGTAAGAAAATATGTCATCTAAAAAAGCATTGATTGCTATGAGTGGTGGTATAGATTCCAGCGTTGCTGCCTTACTTACAAAAAATCAAGGATATGATTGTATTGGTTGCACAATGAAACTCTATAACAATGAAGATGCAAACATTCCCAAAGAACACACCTGCTGTTCTCTTGACGATGTTGAAGATGCAAGAAATGTTGCTTATAAATTAGGCATACCCTATTATGTATTTAATTTTACTGATGATTTTAAAGAAAAAGTAATTGATAAATTTATTAAATGCTATGAGTGTGGAATTACCCCAAATCCGTGCATTGATTGTAATAGATATATAAAGTTTGATAAACTTTATCATCGAGCAAGGGTTCTTGGTTGTGATTATATTGTTACAGGTCATTATGCAAGAATTGAATTTGATAGCAAAAAGTATATTTTAAAAAAAGCCATTGATGAGACAAAAGACCAAAGTTATGTTTTATATTCAATGACACAAGAACAGCTTAAACATACTCTATTCCCGCTAGGTTCAATGACAAAAACAGAAACTAGAAAAATTGCAAATGAAAATAATTTTATAAATTCAAATAAACCTGATAGCCAAGATATATGTTTTGTTCCTAATGGAGATTACGCGAGTGTTATTGAGAATTATACTGGTAAAAAATATACAAATGGAAATTTTATTAACACTAGCGGTGAAATAATTGGAAAACATAAAGGAATTATAAATTATACAATAGGCCAACGAAAAGGGCTTGGAATTTCAAGTAAAGAGCCTTTATATGTTTGTAAAATTGATGCCAAAAACAACACAGTAACTCTTGGAAATGACAAAGAATTATTTGAATCTGTTGTATTAGTAAAGGATTTCAATTGGATTATGGGAAAACCACTTGAAAGCGAAATTAAATGTAAAGTAAAAGTTAGATATCGACAAAATGAACAAAGTGCAACGTTAATTTTGTTAGAAAATAACGAAGTAAAAATTATTTTTGACGAACCACAAAGAGCAATTACTCCGGGTCAAGCTGCGGTTGCCTATTTAGGCGATATTGTTCTTGGAGGTGGCGTAATTGAAAATGTTAATTAATGAAAGGAGAAAAAATGCTATATAGTGAAAAAGTAATGGACCATTTTAGAAATCCAAGAAATGTTGGCGAAATTTTAGATGCCGATGGAATTGGAGAAGTTGGAAATGCTAAATGCGGAGATATTATGCGAATGTATATTAAAGTAAAGGATAATATCATAACAGATGTTAAATTTATGACTTTTGGGTGTGGTAGTGCCATCGCTACTAGTTCTATTGCTACTGAAATGATAAAAGGTCAACCCGTAGATAAAGCATTAGAACTAACAAACAAAGCAGTTGTAGATGCACTTGGAGGATTACCTGCACATAAAATTCACTGCTCTGTTCTTGCCGAAGAGGCTGTTAAGGCCGCTGTTAAAGACTATTATGACAAAAATAAAATTGACTATGACAAATCAAAATATTGCTTAGGTGAATGCCCTTGCAATCACGAACATTAATAAAACTTTATGTTATA
>JAFTVC010000031.1 GCA_017465925.1 Clostridia bacterium
AGCGAGAAAGTTTACTTTCTCATTTGACCAACAAGCATAATTCAAACTGTGATGCACAACTTGTTGTGGTGGTTGCGGAACGCAACACAAAATTAAATTTTATTTAATTTTATCATCACATAGTTTCTAACAAATGATTAATTAAAGGAGTAAAAAATATGAAAGGGACAAAAAGACAAAATTTAGCACTTGCAATTATGGTTGCAATGCTACTAATATTTTCAATGTCAGCAGGAATAAGTTTTGCTTATTTTTCAGCAAGCAAGACTAGTGCTGACCAAACACTTAAATTTGGTAAAATTGTAGTAACGGTTAATGATGGAGTAAGTGATGTAATTTCAGTTACAAGTGATGCCAAAATGGATGGTGCAAGTTTAATTGCGTTAAGTGGAACACTAGGGCTTGAAGATGGTTCTTTAAATGCTTATTTAAGAATAATGCCAAATGTTTCAATGGCATACAATGATGGCACAGCGGTTAATGCAAGTGCAGTAAGTGAATTTAAAACATTGCTTCTAACTGGACTAGCGGATGCAGATAGCACTGGTATAATACAAAAGGTTGGAAATTATGTTTATTATGCAGGAGAATTTACTGAAAGCACAGCATATAATTTTGCAAATAAATCAATCAATTTAGCATCTTATGCTTTTAATGATGCGTGGCAAGGTGCAACTGTATCAATAAGTTTTACAATTCAAGCAATTCAATCTAGTAGATTAGGGCTTGAATTATCCTCTTATTCTACTTATGCAGAAAAAGCAAGTGCAATTTCTAATTTATCTGCTTGGGCACCTTTTGCAGAACCAATTTACACTGATAGTATTGCGATATATACATTAAGTGCAGATAAAAGTTATTATTCAGTAAGAGCAAAAGATAGTACAGTAAGTGGCGATGTAGTAATTTTAAATGAAATCGATGGTATTCCAGTAACTACGATTGAAGAAGATGCTTTTGAAAGTTGTAGTGGTATTACAAGTATTAATATTCCTAGTTACATAGTTTATAATAGAACAACGATATATACAAAAAATAGTATAGACATTTATATTGATAGTATTGACTTTGCTACATATATGCCAGAAACATTTTTGAACAATTTACAATCTGCTTTTGGTGGTAGTTCGTGGACAGTGTATATTCATACTTCAATCAATTATAGTGATAATGCTGAAAGTTCGCCACAATTAACTGTGGAATACATTGAAACAATAGGAAACTATGATAAGTTTGAAATTACATCAGTGTTATAAAAAGGGTGAATGTAAATAATTTGTGTATACAAAATAAAGAACAACTGATTTAGTTGTTCTTTTTAAATTTTTATTAGTTTTCAATTAATGCTTTGAAACTTGCACCAAACTTGAATGCTGGTACTTTACAAGCAGCAACTTCTACTTTTTCGCCTGTTTTAGGGTTTTGGCAAATTCTGCCGGCTCTTTCTTTAACTTCAAAAGTTCCAAAACCTGCTAGTTGAATCTTTTCACCTTCTTTTAGTGCTTTTAATATTGTAGCAACAAAAGCATCATACGCTTGACTTGCTTCTTTAACTGAATTGTAATTACCGTTTTCTTGCAAATCTTTTAAAAATTCTGCTTTATTCATTTTTTATTTATCCTACCTTTCATTATTAGCAATTATTTGCTTATGCAAATTATAACATAAGTATTTCAAAAATGCAAATAATTTTAACTAATTTTCCTGTATTAACTAATTATTTTATTTTTCGTATTCTCCTTGATTTTTAAAGAGAATAACTAAATTATTTTTCCGTTTTGAATGTTGAATTTCTTACACTTAATATCAAATGGAAAATCAGTACAAGTAAGCACTGTTTGAAGTTTAGAAGCAATCTCTAATAATTTATTTTGCCTTGTATTATCTAATTCGCTTAAAACATCATCAAGTAATAGAATAGGGGTTTCATCTGTTTCGTATTTAAATGTTTCTATTTCCGCTAATTTTAATGATAATGATGCTGTTCTTTGTTGCCCTTGCGAACCAAAAGTTCTTAAATCTATATTATTAAGCGTTATTTTTAAATCATCTCTATGCGGTCCTATTGTTGTGTAGCCTAGGTCAAAATCTTTTTCAAGAGTTTGGTTATAACTTTCAAGTAACTTATTTTTAATCTCTAAACTTGTTTCGCCAGTTATGCCTACATAACTTAATTGCAAATTTTCATCATTGCCAGTTAAATAATGGTGGCAGTTTTTTACCTTTGGGGCTAGTTTATTTATGAATTTTATTCTGCTTAAAATAATTTTTGATGCTGTATCTGCTAGTTGTTCATCCCATATTGATATTGCATCTTTTAAAATGTTAATGTCTTTGCTTGTTTTTATTAGTTTATTGCGTTGGTTTAAAATTCTCTCATAGCGAGTTAGTAAATAAAAATATTGCTTTGATGCTTGGCAAATATCCATATCCATAAATTTTCGCCTTTCGCTTGGTGATTCTTTTATAAGTTTCAAGTCATCAGGGAAAAAATAGATAACATTTAAAATGCCTAGTAGTTCACTTATTTTTTTTATTGGAATTCCATTTATAAGAATAACTTTTTTGCCAGCCTTAAAAAGTCTTATTTCTATATTGGTTGTGCCGGCTTTTTTTTCTAGAACTAGTTTTATGATAGAATTTTCTTTTTCCCACATAACTAAATCTTTATCCTTATTCACTCGTGGACTTTTGCCCAGTGCTAGCAAAAAAATTGATTCTAATAGGTTAGTTTTACCTTGTGCGTTGTTTCCTACTAAAACATTTAACCTTTCATTTAAATTTACTTTTGCATAAGTATAGTTTCTAAAATTTTTTATTTCAAGTTCTTTAATTCTCATTTCATAATTATTTTATCAAATTTAATCAATAATTACAACAAATTTTTGAAAATTAAATCAACTGGTAAAAAATAAAGTTTTGCGAATGTAAAAGTTTGTGGTCTTAATAAAGTGAAAGTAATAAATTGACAAATCAGTCTTTTTGTTGTATATTGAAACTATGTATCGTGGAAATTGCAAAGAATTAAGATTTCTAATAATATTAAAGATTTAAGGAGTTTATATATGGAAAAATTTGAAAGAGAAAAAATATATGATGATGGTTTAGATGTTTTTGGAATGGAATGTCAATATGACCAATGTGTTGAAGAAATGGCAGAACTTATGGTTGCTATTAGTAAAGTTAAAAGACAGCAAAACTTTGGCGAATATGAAAATGACAATAGTATTAAGGAGAACTTTTTGGAAGAATTAGCAGATGTTTTTATTTGTGTAGAAGGGCTTGCATATTTTGTAGGGGAAGAAGAATTCAATAGTAAGGTGGAAGAAAAAATGCAAAAGTTTGCTAGAACAATAGAGAAGTGCAGAAAAAAATAAGAGGATAATCAACTTAAAAGATTTAAGTTTTATGAATAAATATAATCAAAAAAAAGGTTGTTTTCACAACCTTTTTTTATCTATTTATTAAACTAAATTAGTTTATGCTTTTATATCTGAAATTTTAATATTGCCACCTGTTGAATAAATGTGGATAATAGGGTAGTTATCAAGTTTAGCAGTACCAAAGAATTCATTGTTTTGAGTTTCTTCATTATATACTACTTTTTGAATGTAATAGTAGTCGTTTTTATCTTCAATTTCTGTAATTCCGCTTAAACTAATAGAAATGCTACCTTTTGCTAATGTTTTGTCATTGTTATTTTCTTTAAAGAAAGCAATAGTATAAATGTTATGTGTAGTATTATCTGTTAATAATGTAGGAAGTTTTAATTTTAAATTGCCCTTTCCACCAAAAATTTCACTATTTTGGTTAACTTCTAACATTTGAACATCAATAGGGGCATTTCCACCGCTTGTTACAGATAAGTGAAGTTCGCCTACAATATTTTTAAGCACAATATTTCCTTTTGCACTTTTAACTTTAATATATGCATTTTTAAGTATGTCTTTCTTATCTGAATATTCAGTGTAAGTTCCTTGATTAATCTTAATGTTTCCGCTGTTAGTTACTGCTCCAACATCGCCTACAAGTTTACCTATTGTAATATCTCCACTTTCTGTTAATAAGTTACCATTAGGCTTTGATTCAATATTATCTTGTGAAATTAATTCATCAATAGTAATATCGCCAGTGTTAGTTTCTAAAAATAATGTATCAACATCAGCTTTTTTAATATGGAATGTTCTATTGCCTATTGCGTTATGGGCGCTATTACCACTCATATTATCTGCATCTTGTGGGTCTAAACCTGCTACAAGAGTTGCACCTTCACCTGATATTTCATCAATAACTACAACTGCATCACTACTTTTAATGTAAACTTCGCCTGTAATCTTTCCAACTTCAAGATATGCACTTTCGCCTACATACTCAAAATATTCTCTAATATCATTAATCTTAATTCTAGAAATACCTGATTTAACATAAGCATTTCCTAAAATGTCTACTTCTTCTTCAAACTTAATGCTTCCAGTTTCGTTTTCAATTATTGCATTGCCTTTTATATTGCCAATATTTGTTGTAAATAGCATATCTCCGCTATTTGATTTCGCATTTAAATTGTTTACTGTGATATAGCGTAAGTTTTGTGCTCCGCTTGTAGATTGTAGGGTAGTTGTTCCTGTTACATTGAATATAGTTTCATTTTCAACATCATCTGTGTCTTTATCAATATTAATGCTTCCTGATTTAGTCTTTATAGTTAAGTCCTTTAAATTTGATGCTAAATCATTAGGAATAAGAACTTGAAGTTTATGGTGAGTTAAGTTGACAATACCATCAGCAGTTTTATTTACAATTACAAGTTTGTACTCGTCATTACCTAAATCTACTAGATAAGGCTTTTGTGTGTTGTACATTTCTTTTATTGTCGCACCTTCATTTTCAGGTTTAGAAAATCCGTTACCTTGAATCAAACTTTTAACAATTAGTTGTCCGTTCTCACTTATATTTACATTCCTAGGTTCAACTGTTACATTTACATTTTCAGCATCAATTTCAATGCTTACAACTTTATCAAGATTTTCAGTGTAATATTCAGGTATCACTTCACTAATTGATAAGTTGTATTGTACTTTTTCATTTACACTTATGTATCTATATCCAAATATTGATACATTTGGGAACAAAAACAATACTGCACCCATTAGTACTACTACACCTAACGCGATTAAAAGCAAAATGAAAATGTATTTTACTATATTTTTAATTAGTCCCATATCCATACTCCTTAAAATAGTTTTATCTTTATTTAGTATACATTAATTTGAAACAAAAATCAATATTATTTATTTACTTTTAATAAAATTTCATAGGTTATATGCTAATTTTTTTATTATTTTGATGAAATTATTTGCTTTTTGTTGTAAAAATTATCTTTTTGTGGTAAACTAAATCTATTATTTCAAAACTTATAAGGTGATATTATGGAAAATTTGTATTATCAAAAATGTTTTAATGATGATGAAGTAAGTGTTTGGTATTTATTTAAGCAAGTGTTTAAATATTTGGCTTATGCTGTTGTTATTTTGATTCTTGTTGCTATGCTATGTGGAATAAATGTTTATGTGGTTGGCGGTTGGTCAATGCAACCTACTATTGATTATATGTCGCTTGTTGTTGTCAATAAAAACGTTGATAAAAACAATTTGCAAGTCGGCGATATTGTTAGTTTTAAAATGGGGCAACTTGTTAATACGCATAGAATAGTTGGCATTTATTACTATTATGATGAAAATGGTAATATGGTACAATATTATAAAACAGAAGGTGATAATCCAAATTTGGATGTAGAAGACCCACCACTTTATCCAGATAAAGTTATAGGAACGGTTGTAACACTTTTTGGAGTTCCGCTTGCAATTCCAGAAGTTGGTAATATCATTTTAGATATACAAGAAAATTTAGTGCTTTCAGTACTTTTATTAATATTAGTTTACTTATTCTTTACTAGGTCAGACCCTAGAAAATATGTAGTATATTATCCAGAATAAAAAATAAAGACTTATGAAAAATAACATTCATAAGTCTTTTTTGATTAAGTAGAAATTTAAGAAGTAAATATTTTAGTATGTTCAAAAACATAAAATTGCGTTTAAGAAACTAAATTAAATAAAGTTTTAAAATTTTAGAAAGAAAAAATGAAGAAATTTTTAAATAAATTTCAAAAAATTGCTTAAAATTATTGACAAAAGGCGGGGGGGGGTAAAATAGATAGTAGTAAATTAATTATACTATTATATTAGTATTATCTAATAGTTTTAATAAGTAAAACTAATTATTTGTTAGTATATTGGTTTACTAGTGGAAAGAAAAATGGCAACAAAAAATAGGCACAAATACAATTATTCATTTATGAATAATGCCAAACGTAATTAATTTATCTAAGGCAATAATGAAAATAAAGTGCAATTATTCATAAATGAATAATGCCACTAAAAAAATGACTTTAAAAACAAAT
>JAFTVC010000032.1 GCA_017465925.1 Clostridia bacterium
CCAACTATTTTAAATAAATTTGCATTAAATTCACAAGTTGACCCAGAAGACTTAAATAGTTTTGAAAATGAGTTAAAAGCACTTGAAAGCGAATTTAAAAAATTAAAAGTAAAAGATTTGCATTTTAGCCTTGAAGATAAAACCCAAACTCCAACTTTTGAAGAAGACCCAGAATACGCAGAAGAAAACATAATGGAATATTTTACAACAGATATTATTTCAACCCTACTTTCAGCCTGCAAGCAAGCAAAAGAACTAAATGCTTCTATCCATATTGCAGAGCGTAACTTTTAAAATAAAAGTTGACACTTACTTTGTGTCAACTTTTTTCATAGCATAATGCTTTTAATCTTCCAAACCAACTAAATAATCTGCACTAACATCAAAAAAGACAGCAATATAGCGAATATAACGAAGTCTGGGTAATTTCAAACCATTTTCCCATTTAAAAATTGTTGAGGGTTTAACTCTCAAAATTTTTGCAAGTTCTTTTGTAGAAATTTGTTTTTCATTTCTTAACAATCGTAATTTTTTACCAAAATTATTCATAATAAATCTCCTTATTCTCTTAAAACACTATGACAAACTAATTCATAGCATAAACTATTATAATGATTTTAAATAATTTTTGTTATATTCTGCCAAATGGCATAGTTTTTTTTAAACAAACATCTTTAATTAAAAAACTATTGCTTTAATTTAAGCAATAGTTTTTAAAATAGCAAATTTTATTATGAAAGAATTTCAATGTTACCGTGGTTGCCATCTTCTCTCTTATAAATAACATTTACTGCATTAGTATCAATGTTTCTATAAATGTAGAATTGGTGGTCTAACATTTCAAGCATAACGCCTGCTTCTTCTGTTGTCATAGGAGCGATTTCAAATTGTTTAGTCTTAACAACAGTTTTTGCTGGTTCTTCAACGACATCTTCAACGAATTCAAAACCTTCAACAGCAAAAGCATCAGCCTTAATCTTATCTTTCAACTTACCTTTATACTTAATAATTTGTCTTTCAATTTTTGGAAGAGCCAAATCAATATTAGCGTACATATTTTCAATGTTGCTAACTTCTGCTCTATAATAAGTCTTTTTAGATAAAATGCTTATTTCCATTTTATACATATTTTTAACTTTTCTGCAAACTACTTTACAAGTTGCTTCATTGTCAAAATATCTATCTAATTTATTAACCTTATCGCTAATAATATCTTTTAATCTTTTAGATACATCATAATCTTTTTCTAGAATTTCTAATTTCATTTTCTAACTCCTTAAATGTTAAACTAATGCAAATAAAATAGCAAAATAATTATTAAATTATTTTAAACTAAAAGGAAATAAACAAACCACTTTTAGCAAAACAAACTTCAAATTAAAGCCACTTTATTTGATGCTAATATATTCTACCTTAAAAAATAAATAATTGCAAATAAAAAACTTAAATTTTAAATATATAAAAAAATTTTTCTTACCTAACTAATTAAACATATAAAAAATAATCACCATAAACAAGTTTATTAAAAAATGGCATTATTCATAAATGAATAATTCCTATTTTGTATTATATTTTAAGCCTTTTTATAAATAGCATTATTCATAAATAAATAATTCTTATTTAATATCTTTACAACCCCCTACAATAAATTGTTAGTTCGCTTTCTTTAAAACTGCATTATTCATAAATGAATAATTACATTTTTACTAGCCCCATTTAAAATTGCTTTCAAATTGCATTATTCATAAATGAATAATTCCTATTTTGCATTGCATTTTAAGCCTTTTTAATTATTCATAAATGAATAATTTTACTTTCACTCTTTTTTGTTTACTAACTTGAATTCTTTGACTGCATTAAACACTATGAATAATTTTGTTTTATCTCTTTCAAGCATAACACTAATGAATAATTGTAGCAAAAGATGTTTGAAGTTAAAAAGGAGAACAAAAAAAATCGCATTTGCGATTTCAAAAATTTTAGGCAGCAAGAACAACATTTTCATCTAAACTGCAAATTGTATCACCATCATTAAGTTCAATGGTATCACCCTTATTAAACTCTTTGTTAATGTGATTAATGCAAATAGTTGTGCTTTCTGTCGTAATCAATGTATAAACTTGTGGTTTAACTTTATTGTCATTAGAAACCAAATACTTACGTTTAGCAAGTAAACTAATTCCTTCCACAGTACATTCATCACTGTCATCATCCATATTCATATAAGCGATTTGCTTGTTAGCACTTCTAACAATCTTATTACCGAATAGTTTATTTAAAAGAACAACGCAAACTACAACAAGTGCAATAGCGATAGCACCAAAGATTGCTAAACTTATATATTGATATTGAACTAGACCTAAATTACTTAACATATTTTAACTCCCATTTAATTCAATCAAATTGTATTAAAACTTGTATATGTAAAAAACTTTTCTTAAAAACCGATTACTTAAAATGATTTAAATTGCCATTAAAAAGTTAAAATAACAGCAAAAATACTTAAATCTCTTTAAGTAGAGATAGTATACCATATTTATATGTAAAAATCAATATATTATAAGCATATTTTTTCAAAAATATGGAAAAAACAGTTAAAAATTGCTATATTTAGTATATTTGACCTATTTTAAACCAAATATTTATGTATTTTAAGCGGTTGTTTTAAACAAGTGTTTTAAATTAAATCATATAATGAATAGCAAAAAAATTGACTTATATTTATTTTTGTGTTATTTAACGCTAGTACTGAAACAAGTTATAAATTGTAGTTTAAAATATGTACATTTGAAAAATGTGAAAGTAAACTATTTTGCTATCACAATTTTGCATAATAGAAATTCAAGACTATTTTCACTACATTTTAAAATTCTTACAAAAAAATTTTACAGTAATATGTCTTGACTTATATTATTTAGTATGCTACAATGAAATTAAATAAAAAACAAAGGGGATAAAAAAATGGAACAAAAGACTTATGATTTAGATAAACTTACAAAATTAATAATGGATAATATGGAAAATGGTTTAACCATTGAAACTGACAGAGTTAAATTAGAAACAGAGCAAGATTCATCATTTAATATTGATAAAGAAAATAATCTATTCCATTATTTTAAGTTTAGAAATGGCAAAGTATATTTGTTTTACATTAAAAAATTACAAGATAAAAACGGCAATACATTATTTGAAAATAATTATTGCAATATTAATCATTCAGTTTATGAAATATTAAATAAAGTATTTGGCAAAAAGACAGCCAACCGCTACGCAAAATGGCAAATAGCACAAAATTCAACTTATGACAAATAATTATTAACCATTTAGCAAATTACTACAACTACAAAAAGTAGCACTTGAAAACTATTACTACTAAATTATGCAACTTTAAAATAAGTTAGAACAAATTACTGTTACATAACATCAACAAAAAGCAAGCAAATTAATGCTTGCTTTTTTACTAATATAAACTATAAGAAGTAAACATTTTAACAAGTAAAATGTTTGTTGCTAACGCATCTGCTACTGCTAACGCACTAGCACTTCTTCTAGTTTGAAACTTCGTCAGTCGGTCAAATGTGAATGCAAGCATTCCCGCAATC
>JAFTVC010000033.1 GCA_017465925.1 Clostridia bacterium
GCACAAAAACTTGTTTTTGTATTTGATATAAACGACGCCTAATTCAAATTTGTGTCGCTAGAACGGCAGTTCTAGAATAAAATCTTGGATTTTATTAGAAATTTTAGTTTCTTAAAATTTCTACGACACATAATTTATAATATAGGAAGATATTAGAAAGCGGAACGTAGTTTCATTTTCTAATAACTGATGTTATTTCAAAAGAGAAGCAAAGAAAATATTTTTTCTTTGAAAATCGTATGATTTTTGTTGTGATAAATTTTTAATGTTTTATTAATGATGTTAAAACATGGTTTGATTATCCACTTATCCACTTAATTAAGTAAAGGAGAAAAATATGAAATTAAATAGTAAAAAGAATATTGATGAATTATCATTAAAAGAATTAAAAGACAAATTGAATGAGTTGTATTTGTTAGATTATAAACTTGTTTATTCTGACCATACTAGTTTTTTTGGAAAACTTAGAGATAGAATTATTGAATCTGATATAAAATGGGTGCATGGTGAAAGTTTTGCATATACTTGTTTTGAGGATGTTGTAGCCTTAGTAGGATTTAGTGGATTGGTGTTTTTATTTGCACCAGAGTATTTTAAGGAGTTTTTAACATTTGGTACTATTGTAGTAGCCACTCATATCGCGTTACCTTTTTTATATGAAAAGAGTATTGATGTATTAGATAATGCTATTATAAATTTGAGAAAAATAGTATATAAAAAACAAAGAGAAAATATTGCAAGTGAAGAAGATAAGATTTATAAAAAGATAAAAAGTATTGAGTTAAATTTAAAAAATTAGACTATGTTTAGGTCTAATTTTTTAAAATATTATTGCATTGTGATAGTGTAATTTTAATGCACCATATATTGTAGTTGGTAAAAATTTCAAATAAAATTTGTCATCTTTCTATTGACTTACTATGCTTTTTATGATTCAATCATAGCAGTGAAAATTTAGGAGGCAATATGGTTACAAACATACAAAAAAGAGATGGTAGGGTTGTAGATTACGACATTATCAAAATAAAATCAGCTATCAATAAAGCAATGAAGGCTGATGGTATAGAGAATGAACAAGAGAGTCTTAGACTTGCTAGAATAGTTGAGGAAAAAGTAAATGAGAAGTTTACAAACGGTATTCCACAAGTTGAAGATATACAAGATATAGTGGAAAAGGTTTTAATGGAAGAAATGTATGCAGAAGTTGCTAAAAAGTATATTACTTACAGACTTCAAAGAAGTAAAAATAGAGAAATGAATACAGAACTAATTAAAATTTTGGATGAACTTACAAATACTTCGGCAGTGGATAGTGATATAAAAAGAGAAAATGCAAATATTGATGGTGATACAGCGATGGGCACAATGCTACGCTATGGAAGTGAAAGTGCTAAATATTACTATCAAAAGTTTTTGCTTAAAGATGAAGAATCAGAAGCGCATAGAAAGGGTGATATTCATATCCATGATTTTGATTTCTACAATCTTACAACAACATGTTGTCAAATAGATTTAAATAAATTATTCCATAATGGTTTTTCAACAGGGCATGGATTTTTAAGAGAACCAAACGATATATCAAGTTATGCTGCACTTGCTTGTATAGCAATACAGTCAAATCAAAATGACCAGCATGGCGGACAAAGTATTCCTAATTTTGATTATGGACTAGCAACTGGAGTTAAAAAGACTTATAAAAAATTATATCAAAAGAATTTTATTAAGGCATCTAGTTTGATTTGTCCAGAATTAGATGAGGAAAAAATTAAAGAAATTTTTAGAATGCTTGAAAGTCTTTCATTAGAACCGACATTAAAGAATAGTGAAAAATATGATGTTCAAGAAAGAGATATTTTCAAGACTTTAATCAAGGAAGAAAATTACAATAAAATAAAAGAATTTACAATCAATAATTCTTACAAAGAAACAGATAGAGCAACTTATCAAGCAATGGAAGCATTAGTACATAATTTAAATACTATGCATAGTAGAGCAGGAGCACAAGTTCCATTTAGTTCTATTAATTATGGCACTGATACCAGTGAAGAAGGCAGAATGGTAATAAAAAATGTTTTGCTTGCAACTGAATCAGGTTTAGGTGATGGCGAAACTCCTATCTTCCCTATACATATATTTAAAGTGAAAGAAGGTGTAAACTTTAACGAAGGGGACCCTAATTATGATTTGTTTAAACTAGCTTGTAAAGTTAGTGCGAAGAGATTATTCCCTAATTTTAGTTTTATTGATGCACCATTTAATATGCAATATTACAAAGAAGGAAAACCAGAAACAGAAGTTGCATATATGGGTTGTCGTACAAGAGTAATTGGTAATAATTTTGATAAGTCAAGAGAAATTACTTTTGGTAGAGGAAATTTAAGTTTTACATCAATTAACTTGCCAAGGCTAGCATTAGAAAGTAATAAAAATATAGATTTGTTCTTTGAAAAATTAGAGGAAAAATTAATTCTTGTAAAAGAACAATTATATAACAGGTTTAAGATTCAATGTAGGAAAAAGGTTAAAAATTTCCCTTTTCTAATGGGTCAAGGTGTTTGGATAGATTCTGAAAAATTATCTATGAATGATAGTGTAGAAGAAGTATTAAAACATGGTACTCTATCAATAGGTTTTATTGGACTTGCTGAAACATTGATTGCTTTAATTGGTAAACATCATGGAGAAAGTGAGGAAGCACAAGAGTTAGGTTTAAAAATTGTTAAGTTTATGAGAGATTTTACCGATAATGCAAGTAAAGAATCAGGACTTAATTATACACTTTTAGCAACTCCTGCGGAAGGTTTAAGTGGAAGATTTATTAAGTTTGATAAAAAGAAGTACGGAGAAATTGAAAATATTACTAAAAAGGAATATTACACAAATTCATTTCATATTCCAGTATCTTATCCTATTTCCGCATATAAGAAAATTGAACTTGAAGCACCTTATCATGCATTAACAAACGCTGGTCATATAAGTTACATAGAACTAGATGGTGATACAACTAAAAACACAGAAGCATTTGAAAGTGTTATTAGATATATGAAAGAATGCGGAATAGGTTATGGTGCTATTAATCACCCAGTTGATAGGGACCCAGTTTGTGGTTATAATGGTATAATTGGGGATACTTGTCCTAAATGTGGAAGAAAAGAATGTGATAGTGATATTAAGTTTGAGAGAATAAGAAGAATTACTGGTTATTTAGTTGGAACGCTTGATAGATTTAATAATGGAAAGAGAGCGGAAGAGAGAGATAGGATTAAACATAATGTCAAAAATTAGGATAGCGGGAATTGAAAGTGAATCAATAACAGATGGACCAGGATTAAGATTTGTAGTGTTTACACAAGGTTGCCCACATAAATGTGAAGGGTGTCATAATCCAAAGACTCATGATGTTAATGGCGGATATGAGATAGATACAATAGAACTTGTAAATATGATATATGACAATCCATTGTTATCTGGTGTAACAATAAGCGGTGGAGAGCCTTTACTTCAAGCGGATAAATTAATAGATTTTGCCATCAATGTGAAGCAAAAAAAGTTAGATATTGCTTTATACACAGGTTACACATTTGAGGAAATTATCAAGCGTAATAATAAACATGTTATTGAATTGTTAAGTATGGTTGATGTTTTAATAGATGGCAAGTTTGAACTTGAAAAACGTAGTCTTGATTTAAAATTTAAAGGTTCTTCAAATCAAAGGATAATAAATTTAAAAGAAAGTTTTTTACAAAATAAAGTAGTACTTATGGAAAATAGTTCTTGGAATTAATTTCCATAAGTATTTTTAAAATTTTAATAAGTAATAATAATGTTTCCAATGATTTATTGTTTGGTATTAAATATTGTAATTTATGTGCATTCAATTTAAATTAAAAATATTTTAAAAAGTTATTGCAAAATATTAAAAAGTTTGTTAATATAGTTGTTAGCAATTTAAAAGAAATGAGGAATGTAATTAATGAGTGAAGTAATAAAAAATGAGTACAGAACACATAGTTGTGGAGAACTTAATGAAAGTAATTTAAATGAAGAAGTTGTTTTGTCTGGTTGGGTGGCAACTATAAGAGACCATGGTGGTATTACTTTTATTGATTTGCGTGATATTTATGGGGTTGTACAATTAGTTGTTAATAACAGTGATTTGATTAGTGGAGTTAACAGGGAAACTGTTGTTAGAGTAAAAGGTAAAGTAATAGCTAGAACACAAGAAAACTACAATGACAAGTTAAAGACAGGTAAAATTGAAATTGAAGTTAAAACACTTGATATTTTAGGTAAATCACCTAATGTACTACCTTTTGAAATTGATGAAAGTACGGATGTAAATGAAGAGTTAAGATTAAAATACAGATATTTGGATTTAAGAAATCCTAAAATGGTTAAAAAGATACAATTAAGAAATAATATCATTTTTGATTTAAGATGCAAAATGCACGAATTAGGATTTAATGAAATTCAAACTCCAATTCTTACTGCAAGTTCACCAGAAGGAGCAAGAGATTATCTTGTTCCTAGTCGTGTTCATAAAGGTAAGTTCTATGCACTTCCACAAGCACCGCAACAATTTAAACAATTACTTATGGTTAGTGGTTTTGATAAGTATTTCCAAATTGCACCATGTTTTAGAGATGAAGATGCAAGAGCGGATAGATGCCCAGGTGAGTTTTATCAGCTTGATATGGAAATGAGTTTCGCTACGCAAGAAGATGTATTTGCGATAATGGAAGATGTGTTACCTTGGATATTTAGTAAATATTCAACAGCCAAAGTTGAAGCACCATTTGTAAGGATTCCTTACAGAGAATCAATGGAAAAGTATGGTACAGATAAACCAGATTTAAGAAATCCTATAATTGTTCATAACGTAACAAAGGTTTTTGAAAATACAAATTTCAACGCATTTGCTGGTAAAGTTGTTAAGGCAATAGGTGTTAAGGTTACAGATAAGCCAAGAAGTTTCTATGATAATCTTACTGAATTTATGGTTGAAAATGGTTCAAAAGGTTTGGCGTGGATTAAGGTTGAAGAAGGATTAAATTTAGTTGGTCCTATTGTAAAGTTTTTAAGTGAAGAAGAAAAGGCAAATTTAATTAAGGAAACTGAAAGTCAAGAAGGTTATTCAATTTTCTTAATTGCAGATGATTATAATGTGGCAACTAAATTATCTGGAATTTTAAGAACTGAACTTGGAAAGAGATTAGATTTAATTGAAAAAGATGTTTACAAATTCTGTTGGATAGTAGATTTCCCAATGTTTGAATATAATGATGAGTTAGGAAAAGTAGATTTCTGTCATAATCCTTTTACAATGCCACAAGGCGGTCTTGATGCTTTGATAAATAAAGACCCGCTAGAAATTCTTGCTTATCAATATGATATTGTTGTAAATGGTATTGAATTAAGTAGTGGTGCTGTTCGTAATCACGATATTGATATTATGCTAAAAGCATTTGATATTGTAGGATATAAGGAAGATGAAGTTAAAAAGCGTTTTGGTGGACTTTATAATGCTTTCCAATATGGCGCTCCTCCTCATGCAGGAATTGCTCCTGGGGTGGATAGAATGGTTATGCTTCTAGCAGGTGAAGATTATATTCGTGAAATAATCGCATTCCCTATGAATCAAAAAGCACAAGATGTTTTAATGAATGCACCTTGTGAAGTAACAGAACAACAATTAAGAGAAGTTCATATAAAATTAAGAGATTAATGTTTGTATTATTAATTTTAGGATTAATAAATTGGACAATAAAAAAAGAGCGGAAAGTTTAATGCTTTCTGTTCTTTTTGAAAATGTCTTAAATACATAAATTTTTAAGTGCAAAATTAAGATTTTATTTTAACTACCTTATAAGGATTTAAAATATTAGTTAATTCTGTTATATAACTTTCGGTTTTGCTATTTATATCTAATATTAAATATGAAATGCGTTTTGCGTTTTCTATTAAATACTTTTTATCTTGTTCAGTTAAATTTGGACTACTGTTTAATTGTTCTATTGTAATATAGTCATTAGATATTATTAAATACTTACAATCTTCATTTAAAAATAATAAATGGTTGATATTTTCATTGTCCATTTCTTTAAGTAAATTGTTCAGTTTATTAGATTTGATTTTAATTAGTTCACATACCTTTTCATATCTGTTTTTTAAGTCAACTATATCTAGCAATTTAGCCCTTGATTTTGTTTGTGCTTTATCATAGGGAATAAAATATTTATCTTTAAATTGTTCTTTTGTAAAATCTACTATTTTATCACCTACAATGTTGAAAAAGTGATAATAATCTTTCTCTTCTATGTAGCATCTTTTAATTAATCCACCAAAGTAATCTTTTATAATTATTGAAGTTAGTGTATCTTGTCCTAAGGTTTTGTTTTCTTCTGTCCATTCATCTTTTACACTATGATAACAGGTTTCTATTGTATAACATGAATATAGTAAATGTTTTAATTTATTTAAGTCAGTTGAATTATTACTCATAAGTATCTCCTTTTGAATTTATGTATTCATTTTAACATATAATATAAAAAATTTCTAGACTATAAATTAAAAAAGTTTTGTTGATATTAATAATAATTTTATAATGAATGCTTTTAAAGTATTGTTTAAAAATTCAAAATATGATAAAATGTAATTATGGATAAAATTAAAATAAACAGCAATAATGATTTATTGGAATTGTTAAAGAAAAATAATATTGAAGAACTTAATAAACAAATAGTAATTTACAGCGAAAATGAAGATAAATTGTTTGAAGTGCTAAAAACATTTATTGATAAAGGATTCATTACAACTAGTTGCAGTAAAGGGCATGATAATGAAAAGTGGAAAGACCCTGTTTACATTGCAATATATTTAGATTATAGTAATATAAATAAAATATTAAATTTCATAAAATGTTTAAATGATTTATTGACTGATAAAGAAAAGGAAATACTTTATTATACATTTAACTTTAATACCTTTAAAAGTGGAGAAGATTTTATAGTAGATTATATGTTTGGAATACAAATTAATTTGTTTGAAGATAGTGAAGATAAATTTATAATTTATGAAAAAATAAAATCTGCATTAAAGGGTGATTTGACAAGTGGTGAAGTAAAGTTGAATTACAATTTTATTTATGTTGTTAATAGATTTGTTCATTATCAACTATTAACTACAAATTGGTTAAATATTTCTTTTTGTGCTAAAAATTTAAGTAAAGGGTTTTCTCTTATATTTAAGAAAAAGGCAGATGATAAATATGTTATAGAGAAAGACTATTCTTTTGATTTAGGTATTGAAGAGTTTGAATATTTAATGACTGTTTAAATTAAATAGGGGGTGGTTTTTATGAATGATAAAATAAAAAATAAACTTAATACAATAACAACTAGTCCCGGCGTTTATTTAATGAAAGATGCTCTTGATAAAATAATATATGTTGGGAAAGCCAAGAATTTAAAAAAAAGAGTATCTTCATATTTTAATAATACAGAAAAGCAAATTAAAGTATCTTCAATGGTACAAAATATTGAAGATTTTGATTATATAATTTGCCAAAGCGAGTATGATGCACTTGCACTTGAAAGTAACTTAATAAAAAAGTATATGCCATATTATAACATACTTTTAAAAGATGGTAAGGCTTATCCATATATAAAGATAGATTTAAGTGTAGATTATCCAATTTTGGAAGTTTCAAGGAAGGTTTCCAATGATGATTGCAAGTACTTTGGTCCGTTTATAGGCAAGTTCAAGGCTTATGATTTAATTAAGATTATTATCTCTGCTTTTAGTTTAAGGGAGTGTAAAAAAAAGATAATTGAAGGGAAAAAAGAACGACCTTGTATTAGAAATGAAATTGGGTTATGCGATGCACCATGCAATGCAAAAATTTCAAAGGTAGAATATGCAAAAAGAATAAAAGATGCTATTAAGTTTTTAAATGGTGATGATGCTCTAATAATAAATAGACTTAACGAAAAAATGCAATATTGTATTTCTAATGAAAATTATGAAAGGGCGATTGTTTATAGAGATTATATTGATAAGGTTAAATCTGTTGATAATCAAATAGTTGCACAACTAACAAAAAATACAAATCTTGATATATTTGCAGTTAGTGATGATGGTAACAAATGCTCAATAGCAATTGGTGTTGTAAGAAATGGTAAAGTTTTAGGGGTTGAATCTCAAACGGTTAGCGGTATAGATGAAGATTCTTTGCAAAGTTATATTTTGCAATATTACAAAGATAACATTATGCCGAAAGAAATAATTTTGGAACGAGATATAAGTGAAGATACAAAAAGATTATTGCAAAGTAATACACCATATAAGGTAGATTTTATAGTTCCACAGCGTGGAGTAAAGAAACAACTTTTAGCAATGGTTCATAAAAATGCATATCAGCATTTTGTTAAAATAAGCGATAAAGAAACTTTAAATTATGAAAGAACTTTGGGTGCTATAAAGAATTTGCAAAAATCATTGGGTCTAAATAATTTGCCTAGAAGAATTGAATGTTATGATATTTCACACATAAGCGGTGTTTATAAAGTTGCATCAATGGTTGTGTTTATAGATGGCAGTCCTGCGAAAAATATGTATAGAAAGTTCAAGATAAAAGAAGTAGAAGGTAACAATGATTTTGCATCATTACAAGAAGTAATTAAGAGAAGATTGTTAGAACTTAAAAGCGAAGAAAAGAATGATGAAAGTTTTAAGCAAGTACCTAATCTTATGATAATTGATGGTGGTAAGGGTCAGTTATCAAGTGTTATGGAAATATTTGAAAATTATGCAGGAGAATATGTAGATAAAATAGAAGTTGTATCTCTTGCAAAAAGAATAGAAGAAGTTTTTAAACCATATAATCCAGTATCTGTAATATTAGGAAAAGATTTACAAGAATTAAAACTTATACAAAGAATAAGAGATGAAGCACATAGATTTGCAATTACTTTCCATAGGAAGTTAAGGGGGAAAGGAATGGTTGTTAGTGAACTTGATGAAATTAAGGGTATTGGAAAGGTAAAAAGAAGAGAAATCTTGAAACATTTTACAAGTATTGAAAAATTAAAAGAGGCGACTATTGAAGACCTTTTAAAAGTTAAAGGGATAAATGAGAAAGATGCTATTGCAATTTACAATAAGTTCCATTTAAAGTAAAAGTCAATGAAATAAAAAATTTAAATATTCAACAAATTCTGTCTTTTAGGCATATATAAAGTTATGCGAAAAATTGTAGAATGTTTAGAGTGTTTGATAGGTAAAGAAAATGTAAAAAGAAAAGTTAACTTAAAGAATTATTTGACTTTTAAAGTAGATTGTATTGCTAAAATATTAATTGAGATTTACAGCAAAAAAGAACTAGTTAAAGTAATAGACTTTTTAAATGGTAGTGGCAAAAAGTATTATATTCTAGGCAATGGTAGTAATGTATTGTTTAAGAATAAACTAGTAAAAGATATAGTTATTCATATTAATTCAGGATATCAAAAAATATACTTTAAAAATGGTAAATATTATTTATCTGCTTTTGCTGGTTGTAAAGTTTCAAGCATAATTAAAAAATGCAAAAATAGAGGGTTTTCTTGTATGGAGTGGGCAATAGGTATTCCTGCAAGCATTGGTGGTGCTGTTATTATGAATATGGGCTCACTTGATAATGTAATAGGCGATAAAATTTATAGTGTTACCTATTATGAAAATGGTACTTTAAAAACAGTTTTAAATAATAAAAATTTATTTAGTTACAGAAATAGTGTTTTCAAAAATAAAAATTGTGTTATAATTAATGTAGTATTAATATTGACAAGAAGGAAAGAATTGGAAATACAAAAAGATTTAACGAAATATATAAAAATAAAATCTTCAACACAACCTTTAAAATATCCTTCTTGTGGCAGTATTTTTAAAAATGGTGATTCATATAAAGTTGCTAAACTTATACAGGAATGTAATTTAAAAGGATGTACTATTGGTGGTGCACAAGTATCATTAAAGCATAGCAATTTTATAATAAACTTCAACAATGCAACTAATAGAGATATTATATCTTTAATTAGTTATGTTAAAAAAGAAGTTTATAAAAAATTTAGAATAGATATTGAAGAAGAAATTGTTATATTTTAATTTTAAATTTAACAATTAAATATTATGATATGGCACTTTTGGACAAGGTGATTAAGGAGATAATATGATTTTGGGAGATTATCATACACATACAGTTTACAGTCATGGTAAAGGTAGTGTACTTGAAAATGCAATAGTGGCAAAAGAAAAGGGGTTAAAAGAAATAGCAATAACTGACCATGGTTTTTCACATATAGCGTTTAATTTAAAGCGTTCTAAATTAAAGGATTTAAGGCGAGATATTGATGAAGCAATGGAAAAGACTGGCGTTAAAATATATTTAGGCGTTGAAGCGAATTTAATGAATTATGATGGTGATGTAGATATTACGGAAGAAGATTTGAAGACTCTTGAAGTAGTTGTTATGGGTTTTCATAAAGGCATAAAAAATGGCATAAAATCATTTTTCGGTTTTTCAATGGGAAATATATTAGCGGATTATTTTAAATGTCATTCAAAAAAGAGAATTGAAAAAAATACGCAAAGTTATATAAAGGCTGTGGAAAAGTATCCAATAGACATTATTTCACATTTAAACTTAACAGCAAAAGTAGATGTTAAAAGAGTGGCAGAAGCGTGCGCGAGAACAAATACGCATATAGAACTTAATGGTAAAAGAATTCATTTTAATGAAGAAGAAGTTAAAGCGATGCTAGAAACTGATGTTAAATTCGTTATTAGTTCAGATGCACACACGCCTGACAGAGTGGGCGATGATACATTAGGAATGCAAGTTGCTACTATGTACAATATTCCATTAGAAAGAATTGTTAATATAAATGACTTAATAAAAATAAAAAGCAAAGGATAAAATATGAGTTTTTCAAGAGATGTTAAAGATGAGGTGCTAAATAATTTAAGTGAAAATGCTTGTTGTAGGCAGGCTTTTTTGTCTGCAATTATAATGACGACTAGTGAATATAGTATTTCAAATAATAGGCTTACTTTAAATATAAAAACGCAAATACAAGAACTTTATGATGTTATAAGCGAACTTGTAATGCCTTATGGATTAGATGTCGGTATGCAAAGAGAAGAAGAAAGTTTTTTAAAATTGCCACGTTATAGAATAATAGTAAGTGGAGCAACTATAAAACAGTTGCTTTTAGATTGTAAGGTTGCTTATATTAATGAAGAAAATTGTTTTGACTTAAAGGTTGGTATTGATGTTGAAGATATTGCAGAAGATTGTTGTAAAAGGGAATTTGTAAAAGGTGCTTTTATAGGTTCTGGAAGTGCAAGCGGTATTGATGAAGAAGGAAAGAAAAGTATTGATTATCATTTAGAGTGGGTATTTTATAATGATGAATTAGCAACAGATTTTTTAAGTTTACTTGAAAGTTTAAACATTAATGCAAGAAAGGTAAAAAGAAAAAAATTATATGTTGTTTATTTGCAAAGGTTTGAACATATAAGTGATATGCTAGTAATCTTAAACGCTAATGAAAGTATGTTAAAACTTAATGATGAATATGCAAAGCGTTCAATTAAAAATAGTGTTAATAGAATTAGTAATTGTGAAAATGCAAACATAACAAAGATGGTTGAAAGTTCTCTTGCTCAATTAGAAGCAATCAATTTAATTAATGATACAATAGGTATTGAGTCGCTTAGTGAAGATTTGGCTAATCTTTGTGCTTTAAGACTTGCAAATACAGAGGAAAGTTTAGGTGAATTAAGTAAGCTTGCAGGAATTTCAAAAAGTGCTGTAAATTATAGACTTAACAAAATTATGAAAATCGCAAAAGAGATAAGGGAGGAATAACTATGACTGATTTTGTGCATTTGCATGTGCATACGGAATATAGTTTGCTTGATGGAGCATGTAGAATCAAAAAGTTAGTTAAGACAGTAAAAGAGATGGGAATGAAAGCCATTGCTATGACTGACCATGGTAATATGTATGGTTCTATTGCTCTCTATGATGAATGTAAAAAGCAAGGTGTTAAGGCTATTTATGGGTGTGAGTTTTATGTTTGTGAAGATTTACATAATAAAGCAGGTAAACCTAAACTTGCGCATTTAATTATTCTTGCTAAAAATGAAAAAGGTTATAAAAATTTATCAAAACTAAACTCTATTTCTTTTGTTGAGGGGTTTCACTTTAAACCTAGAATTGATTACAAAACATTAAAAGAGCATGCGGAAGGATTGATTTGTTTATCTGCGTGTATAGCGGGAGATATTCCACAAGCGTTTATAAATGGGCAAGATTCAAAGGCGGAAGAAATTGCAATAATGCTTAGGGATATGTTTGCTCCGGGCGATTTTTATATTGAAGTCCAAGACCACGGAATTTTAGAAGAGAGAGAAGTTTATCCAAAGTTATGTGCTCTTGCAAAAAGAATTGGTGTAAAAACGGTTGCAACTAATGACTGTCATTATATTACAAGAGAAGATGCGGAAGTACAAGATATTTTAATGTGTGTACAAATGGGTAAACTGGTTAGTGATACTCAAAGATTAAAGTTTCCTAATGATGAGTTTTATTTAAAAACACCTGATGAAATGCAAGCACTTTTCCCTGATAATATGGAAGCAATACAAAGTACGATTGAAATAGCGGACAAATGCGAGTTTACTTTTACTAATATTGACTTAAAGAAGTATTTAATACCAAAATTTGAATCACCTGATGGAAGTACACCGCTAGAATATATGTATAAATTAATTGAAGAAGGTTTGCATAGACATTTTAAAGTAATCACACAAGAAATGAGAGATAGAATTGCTCATGAAATGGATTTAATTGTTGGGCAAGGCTTTGTTGAGTACTATTTAACGGTATGGGACTATGTCCATGCTGCGAAAGTAAGAGGTATTCCTGTGGGGCCTGCTCGTGGTAGTGGTGGTGGAAGTTTTGTAGCATTTTTGATAGGAATCACAGAACTTGATAGTATTAAATATGATTGTTATTTTGAAAGATTTTTGCATAAAGAAAGAGTTTCTGCACCAGATTTTGACGTGGACTTTGCTGATGATAGGCGTGATGATATTATTGAATATGTTAGGCAAAAGTATGGTGATGAAAGAGTTTGTAAGATAGTTACGTTTGGTACAATGGCCGCTAAAAATGCGGTAAAAGACGTAGGAAGGACATTAGGAGTACCGTTTGCAAAGTTAAATGAAATCACAAAGAATATTCCTAATATTCCAGCGAAACACAATGATGTGCTTGATAAGTGTTTTGGTTTTTATACTCCAAAAGAAGGTGATGCAGACTATGGCACTAATTACGCAATTAAAGATTTGGTTGACCTTTACAATAATGACCCAGAATTAAGAAAAGTTGTTGATATTGCTAGAAAATTGGAAGGGATGCCTAGACAGTGTTCAACGCATGCGTGTGGTGTAGTTATTGCACCTGATAAGTTGTATGATACTTTACCATTAAGTAGGAATGGGGAAGATATTACAACCCAATATTCTATGACAGATATTGAGCGTTTAGGTTTATTAAAAATGGACTTTTTAGGACTGCGAAACTTAAATGATATTACTAGGTGTGTTGAATATGTTAAGCAAAATTATGGAATAGAAATAGATTTTGAAAAATGCACGTATGATGACCCTAAGGTTTATGAAAAAATTGGTAGTGGAAATTGTAAAGCGATGTTCCAAATTGAATCGCCTGGATTTGAGAAATTTATGCATGAGTTAAAACCAACAGTAATTGGCGATATAACTGCGGGTATAGCATTATACAGACCAGGACCTATTGATAGTATTCCAACATTTATACATAATAAACAACACCCAGAAGATGTTGTGTTTGATGACCCTTGTCTTGCAGATATATTAGATGTAACTTATGGCTGTATTGTATATCAAGAACAAGTTATGAGAATTGTTCAAGTAATGGCTGGTTATACGCTAGGACAAGCCGATATGGTAAGGCGTATGATGGGTAAGAAAAAAGTTGATGATATGATAAAAGAAAAGCAAGTATTTATCCATGGTAGAGAAGGTGTTGATGGGAAGCCGGGGATAGATGGTTGTTTAAAGCGTGGAATAAGTGAAGAAACTGCAAACATAGTTTGGGGTAAAATGGAAACATTTGCGCAATATGCGTTTGGTAAGGCGCATGCCGCTGGTTATGCTTTTATTGTGTATAGGACTGCGTTTTTGAAAACATATTATGAGGTTGAATTTTTAACGGCAGTTTTGAATAATAGAATTGCAAAAGCAGATGAAATAGTAAACTATGTAACTCATGCAAAACAAGAAGGAATTGAAGTTTTACCACCTGATATTAATTACAGCAATACATATTTTGTTGGTAAAGAAGGTAAAATAAGGTTTGGGCTTGCTGCACTTAAAGGCGTTGGTACAGCAGTTATAGATAAGATTGTGGAAGAAAGAGAAGCGAACGGTCATTTTTCAAGTTTGCAAGATTTCTGTGAAAGAGTGCATTCAAGTGTCCTTAATAAAAGAGTTTTAGAAAGTTTAATTTACGCAGGAGCGTTTGATTGCTTTGGGATGAAAAGGTCGCAGTTAATTGAAGCATATCCTAGAATGTTGGATAGGGTTGCAGGAGATAAAAAAGTAAGAGAATCAGGGCAAGTATCATTGTTTGAAGAATTGTTAAAAGATGATAAAGCAGTTGCAGAAATTACATATATGGACATAAAAGAATTTCCAAAGGAAGAATTGTTGAAATACGAAAAAGAAGTAGCAGGTATTTATATTTCTGGGCATCCTTTGGACCAATATATAGAGAATATAGATAAATGTTCCTTTAATTCTTCAATGATTGATTTAAGTGAAGATGAAGTTGAAGAAGATGGTTACGATGGTTCTGAACAAGCAAGTTGCTTTAATATGGAAAATGGGTTAAAAGAAGGAGATATGGTAACTTGTGGTGGACTTATAAAAGAGATTAAAAAGCACTATACAAAAGGCGCGAATAAAGAAATGTGTTTCGGTGTTATAGAAGACTTATATGGAGATATAGAATTTACTGCATTCCCAAATACTTATGAAAAAATTAAAGACATTTTAAAAGTTGATAATATTATAGGCTTGACTGGTAAACTTAATGTTGAAGGCAAGAAAATTCCTGGAATACTTATAAGTAATGCAAAACTATGGAATAATGCAGGAATGATTCAAGAAGAACCAAAGGTTAAAATATTATATTTAAAATATAATATTAATAATTTAAATATAAAAAATGAAGTTGATGAAGTTCTTAAAAAGTATGTGGGTGATAGTGCAGTAATTGTAGTTAATGAAAGTGATGGCAAGGCTTATAAATCGCCATTTACAATTCAAATCAATACTTATATAATTAATGAACTATATGCTCTTTTATCATCTAACAATGTTAAAGTTGTAGAGAAATAACCACTATAAAAAAGATAATATTGTTATAATAAATTTTTTAAGTAAGAATATAAAAAAGCAAAAAGCATTTATTTGCAAATTTTCTTATTGTGTTTATTAGTAATGTTTTAAAATTCTTGACAATTTTAAAAAATTAGTGTAATATAAGAAACACAAGCAAAATTGCGGTTAAGTAATTGCTTGCTTTTTGTTTTTACTGACAAAGAATAAGTGTATTATAACTAAAATTAGATTAAATAAGTAGTTGATAAATGCAACGAAAGCATATTTGCAAATTTAATGAATATATTTAATAAATATTTAAAAGAGGTATATTATGGAAGATTTAGTAGTAACTCAAAAAGGTTTTGATGAGTTAAAAGAAAAATTAGAATTCTTGAAAACTGTTAAAAGACAAGAAGTTATTGATAAAATTAATGTGGCTAGGGAGTTTGGTGACTTTTCAGAGAATGCTGAATACGATGCTGCAAAAGAGGAACAAACAAGAATAGAATTAGAAATTAATGATTTAGAATATAAAATTAATAATGCTGTTATTGTAGATAGTAAAAGTTTTGATGGTAAGTCTATTTGTGTTGGTTGCTATGTTAAATTGTATGATGAAGAATTTGAAGAAGAAGTAATTTATCAAATCGTTGGCTCTTCTGAAAGCGACCCTGTTAATGGAATGATTAGTAATGTTAGTCCAGTAGGTAAAGCGTTAATTGGTAAGTTAAAAGGTGATGAAGTAAAAGTAGATGCACCAAATGGCGTTATGACTTTTAAGGTTTTAGATGTTTCTAAAAAGCCTTTTAGTAAATAATTGAATTAGTTATTTTTGTTTTCAAATATGATAGGCAAATTATTGTTTTTAAAATTTTAATAATTAATTTACTTTGGTCATAAAGGAAATTGCAAGATAAAAAACTAGGTTCAATTTTGAACCTAGTTTTTTTGTACTTATTTCACATTAGAAATTATAGTATCTATGATTTGGCATAAACTAGCATAGTTATTATTAAGGAAATGCTCAACAACATATAGATATGATTTCTTTGAGTCGCTTAATGTATTTCCATATTCTTCAAGAGTTTTTCCTGATGCAATATAATCTCTATAATTAATTTCACCTAATGCTTTTTTAAATTTAGAATATTGCTTATCAAATGTTTCTAATTGAGTTTGTAAAACCATCACTTCTGCTTTCATATCATTATTACCATCAAGTGCTTGGAACGCAGTTGCTGGAATATCAACAAGTGTTTTTGCTGTATCTGAAATTTGTTCTAAATGTTCTATATAAGTATGGTCAATTACACTTTCTTCAATTAAAATTTCAAATGATGACATATTAGTGTTTAAGAAGTTGCATTTAATGCCATCAACCATAAAACCTACTTGTGCTAGTTTTGCAACGCTTTGATTACAAAGCATTTGTAAATATAAACCATCAAATTCTGTTGTCGTTTCAACTCTATAATCAACTGTATTATATATGCTGTAATATAAGTCAATAAATTTATTATTCAAATCAAATGCGTCATTAATCATATTAGCGTATTTAATTTTAAATGTTTCAAGTTGCTTGTAAACTATATCACTTTTTTCTTTATATTGTCCGCTTGTAAATCTATCTTCATAGTAATTAAGACTTTCAAGTGTGTTTTGGAATGAACTAATAGATTTCTTTAAATTGTAGAAAGAGTCATATATAACTCCTGCTTCTTCTTGTGTTATTGATTTACTAGATTTATTCAATACATTTAAGTTTGTCAAGAAAAAGTTCATAGCAAAGTTAAGTGTTGGTTCGTAAACTTCCTTTAATAAATAAAAGTCTGATATAGGAGTCCCAGTTTGTTGATATTGTTCTCTTTCTGTTACTAATACTTGGTCAATTGCTTGTGTATATCCAATTTTTATTTCAACACTTAAATTGTCTGGATTTTCTGCATTAACTACTTCAAATATATTGTCATCTGCTTTGGCGTATTCAATAAAATGTGAATACACTTCTTTTGCTTCCATCTTTGTTGCACATCCAAATAATAGGGTACTTAAAAGAAGCAAAACTATTGGTATTAAACTAATTTTATATTTTGTCATATTTTTTCTCCTAATTATTTATTTGTACTACACTTTGCAAACAAGTTGCAATTTGATTCGCTTTTGCTTGCTTACCTTCATCTAGTGAAGTAATATAGTTTTCATCTGTTATAATTTTGTAAATGTTTACTGATTTGCAATTAAATAATAAAGTATTGAAATCTTTATCTTTACTTAATTGTAAAATGTAATTTGCATCTTTACATTTAACTGTAATGTCTTGGTAAAGTTGTAGATTACTTATAGAATCATCATCAAAATAATTTTGTGCATAAGCCACTTTAATGTAGTGAAGTGCTATGTTTGTATCATAACTCTTACCATAATAGTATTGCACTAAATATTCCATAAGTGCCTTGTTTAAGTCTTGCAGGCAATCCATAGATTTTATTAAAACTTCCTCTAAATCTTCAACCATTCTTTGCTTAACATCACCAGTAGATTGTGAATTTTTTATGTTCTCAAATTTAGTATTTGCTTTTTTTAAATTACTTTCAAGTGCTTCCAATGATTTTAACATTGTTTCAGTCTTTTTATCAGAATTTTCTTTTGTAACTTTAATCATAGGGTAAAATTCTTTAAGTGTTTCAGTTTCGCTTGATATAATGTAAACAATGTTTGGAAATTGACTTTCTACTTCATCATCTTCAAGCATTTGGTATAATTTTGTTATTTGTCCGTTTGGTGAAATTGCCTTAGCAATATCATCATGTGTTTTTAATGAACTTTCAGTTTTAAAAACAGTATTCATTAAAATAACAACCACTAATGCAAGTATTATTCCTGCAACTAATAATCTTAATAATACTTTCTTCATAATCACTCCTTATTTTTTATTTTAGAAATAGTGCGATGTTGTTATAAAAGATTTATCACAACAAATATTTTGCATTTTTCAAAGAAATTATTGTTTCTTTTTTGAAATGAGCAAATTTTAGAAAATAAAACTGTGTTCCGCTTACTTCTAAATATAATATTAACAATTTAATTGTAGCAAAAAATATATAAAAAGTCAATAATGTTAAAAATATAATTCACATGTATTTTAATTTACAAGAAGTAATCATTTTAATAAATAAAATTTGTTGCTAAATGCAACGACTAAATGCTAACGCACTAGTACTTCTTTTAATTCAGGTTTAATTTAATGGTAAAATATTACAGTGTATATTTTTTTGATTTCATCACAAAATACTATTGCATAATTTAAAATAGAAAATTTAAAGAGTGCATAAAAAACAAAAAGCCTATCGCTTTTTGTTTGAATTGCAAGTATTTGCAAATTATGGTGGGGTTATCTATCACAACCACAACCGTGATTATTTCCGCAACCGCAACAATTTAATAATAAGAATAGAACTATGATTGTGCACCAATCAATGTCGCAACCACAGCAACATGTTAATAATAATAGAATTATGATTGTGCAACAATCAAATCCACTATTACAGCCACAGCCATCGTTGCAACCATTATTGCAACCACAATTGTTGCGTCCCATGAAACCACCACCGCAGTTTCCAAATAAACCGTTCATATGTACTCCCCCTTAAATTTATCTATTGTATTCGCTTCTATATTTTTATAGGCGTTATGTACTACATTTCTTCTTTTGTGTATCAAATATTGGAATTTTGCAGATAGTAAAGCGTTTTCAATAATATTTATTTTGATTAATGGATTACTAATTTAAATTTCCAATTAATATCTTTTGTATACTTCATTATATATATAAAAGTGGAACTTTGTTACAAATCTTTAAAAATTTATTTGTGAATACTCTATATTTTTTAAAAATAATAAATTATGCTTTTCTATGCATAGATAAGTGTTAATCTTTTAAACGCTTGTCGTAGATTTTTATGGAGGTAAATTATGGCAAAAACAACAACAAGAAAGCAAACTATTGCAATTATTGTGCTTTCTGTGCTACTTCTAGCACTTTTAGCAGTAAACATTACTTTTGCGTACTTCACAGCAACAGATACAACAACTAATAATCAAGAAATTACATTTGATACTTTAACAATAACTGTTAATGATGATACAGATTGGACTATTGCAACAAGTTCAACTGAAACTTTGGATACATTATTACCAGGTTCAGAAATTCAAATGAATGGTTCAGTGGTATTGGCTGGTGCTGATGCGTATTTAAAAGTATCGTTTAATGTAAGTACTCCAACAGTTACTGATGTTACTGCAATAGAAAGTATTGAAACTGCATTAGGTTCTGTTCTAAAAGCACAAGATGTTGGCACATGGGAAGAAGTTGGTGGTGTATGGTATTGTGTAACACCTAATACTGCTGGTACTGTAATAGACTTTGCTGACGGTACAGTTGAATTTCCATTAGAAGAAATTGGTAATGTTTGGCAAGGTCAATCAATTACAATTGGTTACACTGTTGAAGCAATCCAATCTGCTAATGTAACTTTAACTGGTGATACAAATGCCGAAAAGGCAGCTTCATTGGCTAGTTTATTTGAAAGTGTTGACACAGATACTGGTTTAGTGGCGTAATAAAAAAATATTAGTGATAAAACTGTAAACTAATGGGTTTACAGTTTTTTAACTTGAAAAATGTTTTGTTTAAGGAAATGTTTTTGCAAAGAAATTATTTGTATTTCTTTGTTTTTTAAAATTAATTATTATTAAGGTTATTGTGCTAATTTAAAATATAAATGGGCAAAATACTTCGTTTACTTGTAAGAATTTATGTTTATAAGCATCTTAAAAAGGCTAAAAAAGTAATTTTAAAAAGGTAGTTTAAAGAGAAAATATACAAAAACATACATAAAGAATAAAATACTGTCAAAGAAAGTTAGTAAAAAACAATAAAATACACGTAAATTTAATTAATTTGAAAAAATTATGTGATATAGTAAGGGTATCCAAAAAATAAACAAATAAGGAGTTATAAAATATGAAAAAAATATATATTATTGATGAAAGCAATGACTATTCAAAGGACTTGCAAAAAGAAGTTAATGCGGAGGTTTATTATTTCAATAGTAGTGAAGTTGCACTAGAAGAGATGTTAAAACATAGACCTGATGTTGTTATTACAGATTTATTATTAAGTAAGATGGATGGTTTTGAATTTATAGAAAAGATTAATACTTATTTCAAACAAGAAATAAAAGTACTTGTATGTACAGGCATTTCACAAGATAAATTTGTTTCAAAAGCAATGGAGTTAGGTGTTTACTACTATATGCTAAAACCTATTAATATTGCAAATTTAGCAAAAAGGGTTGAAGAGGCATTAAGTGAAGTTAAAGTTATGCGTGTTGTATCTAATCCACAAAATAGTGTAAAGGCATTAGATGAAAAGATTAGTTATATCTTTATGACAGTAGGAATCCCTGCTCATATTAAGGGTTACAAATTTTTAAGAGAGGCAATCAAGTTAAGTATTCAAGACCCTAATATTATTAATAGTATTACCAAGAAATTATATCCTAGCATAGCAGAAAGGTTTGAAACGACTTCAAGTAAGGTAGAAAGGGCTATTAGACACGCTATTGAAGTTGCGTGGAATAGGGGCAAAATAGAAAACATAAATGATTTGTTTGGGGTTACTGTTTATTCAAGTAATGAAAAGCCTACTAACGGAGAATTTATTGCTCTTGTTGCAGATAAAATGCTAATGGAAATGTAATGGGAAATTAATAAAAAAGTAACCATTTAAGTGGTTACTTTTTATATGTTTCTAATAACATTTTATTTGGGTAAAGCATATATATTTAAAGCATATATATTTTTATTAGCATTAATAACTATTTAAAATTGTAAATTATAGTTATTATTTTTTTTGCTTAATCTTTCTTTGATTTCTTTGCTTGTTTCGTATGCTGTTTTTGTTATATTATTTTTATTATTATTTATTATCAATTTGTCCACGTTGTAATCATATTCTAATGATGCGTTTTCACGAGATTGCAAATATTCAATGCTTACATTATCTCTTTTAGAAAGGCGTTCCATTCTGGTTTGCATATCTGCTTCAATGCAAATTTTGTAATCTGCCATTATCCAAAACTCTGTTTTAGGTAAAAGTGCATAATCTAATATTACTATTTTTTTAGAGTTTTCTAAATCTTTTTTTATTGCTATAAGCATATATTTGTAAACTAGTGCATTTAAAAACTTTAACTTATCTTCATTCTGGAATACTATCTTTCCTACAATTTTTCTATCAATTTCGCCATTTTTTAATATTTCACTACCAAATTTAGAAACTAATATTTTTTTGACTTCTTCATTTTGAAGTGCCTTATGCGAATAAATATCTAAATGATATAAATCTGCATTTAGTTCTTTTGCAAGGAAATTACAAAATGTGCTTTTACCGCTCCCTTGCTTGCCTGTTACTGCTATAATAAATTGTTTTGTCATTTTTCTATATCCTGTATTTTTTTATTGTTTACTATTATGTCGTATACTTCTTTTGGTACATACTTTTTGATGTCTTGATTTGTCTTTAATAATTCTCTAACTAGTGAGGAACTAACAAGCGGATACTTATCTGCTCTTATGTATATTGTGTCCAAATCAAATAAAAATTTATTTATGCTTGCAAGTTCTTCTTCATAATTGTAGTCTTTTGAGTTTCGTAAGCCCCTTATTATAAAATCTGCATTTACTTGTTTTGCTAAATCACTAGTAAGTCCATCATAAATTAGGATTTCAAATTTATTTAAAGAAATTGCTTGCTTTAATGTTGCTTCCATTGCTGTACGCATTAACTCTTTATCATAATGCCTTTTCTTATCTTGATTGACGCCTATTCCAATAATGAGTTTATCGCATAGTTTTAATGATTTAACTATAACTTCTAAATGCCCATTAGTAAAAGGGTCAAAAGAACCTACATATAATCCTATACTCATATTAAATCTTCCTTCTTTTCATTGCTTAAATTATATCATAGTATAGTAGATTTTGCAAGTTTAAAATTATCTTCTTAAATTTTACAATGTTGCTTTAATTTGCGAAAATATTAGTGTGTCAAAAGTGGTTTAATTTTTTGTTGAAAAATTATTTTCTATTAATTTGTGGTAGTTTTAAGGGATAAAATTTGTCAAATAATAGGTTGATAAAAAAAATTATAAATTTATTGTAGTTTGAAATTGACAAGTATAGTTTTTTGCATTAAAATATTAAGTAAATTATTTAATTTTAAAGAGGTTGAAATGTTAAGATTAGAAAATATAAGTAAAAGTTATATTTCTGGCGGTGTAGATGTTCCTGCATTAAAAAATGTAACTCTAAATTTTAGAAAAAATGAATTTGTTTCAATACTTGGGCAAAGTGGTTGTGGAAAGACTACGCTTCTAAATATTATTGGTGGTCTTGATAGATATACAAGTGGTGATTTGGTTATTGCTGGTAAATCAACCAAAGAATACACTGATAAGGATTGGGATAGTTATAGAAATCATACCATTGGCTTTGTATTTCAAAATTATAATCTAATAATGCATTTAAGCGTACTAGATAATGTTGAAATGGCATTAATTTTAGCAGGTTTAAGCAGGGAAGAAAGAAGACAAAAATCTATTGATGCATTAAAAAGTGTTGGGCTTGGAGAGCATATACATAAAAAACCTAATCAGTTGAGTGGTGGTCAAATGCAAAGAGTTGCTATTGCAAGAGCAATAGTAAATAATCCAAAAATTATTCTTGCCGATGAACCTACTGGTGCTTTGGATACAGAAACTAGCATTCAAATTATGGAAATATTAAAAGAGTTATCAAAAGATAAATTAATTATAATGGTAACTCATAACCCAGAACTTGCAGAAGAGTATTCAACTAGAATTGTTAGGGTTTTAGATGGTGTTGTTAAAGATGATACAATGCCTTATAGTGAAATAGAAGAAAAGGCAGAAAGGGTTTCACTTGAAGTAGTTAATGAAGAAAGTCAAGAAAGTTCGCAACAAGATGTGCAGGATAAAGTAACTTCACAAGAAGTGCAAGAAGATATTAATGCAGGTAATCAAGAAAATGTAAATCAAGCAAGTTCATCTCAAAAGACAAAGAAGAAAAAAGTTGATGCTCATATAAGTAGAAAAGAAAAAACTTCAATGTCATTCTTTACTGCTTTAAAATTGAGTTTGCAAAATTTAAGGACTAAAAAAGCAAGAACAATATTAACTTCTATTGCAGGTAGTATTGGTATAATTGGTGTGGCATTAATTTTGGCACTATCTAACGGTTTTCAAGCGTATGTAGATAAAATGCAAATGGATACATTATCAAGTTATCCACTTACAATAGAAAGAAATGCAACTGATATAACTGCATTATCTGGCGCTTTTGAAGAAGATGAAGTTGGTAGAAAGTTAGATAAAGTATACGTTAATAAAATTTATGAAAAATTAATGAATACTCAAAAAAATAATAAGATTACACAAGAATATATTGATGAAGCAATTAAAACAATAGATAGTTCTCTTTACTACGACATTCAATATAAAAGAGATGCTCAATTAAATATTTATAGACAAATTAGCTATAATGGTGTTCCAGCATATCAAGATGTTAATGCTTCAATGGGAAGCGGTGTTATGAGTATGTCATTATGGAGTGAACTTGTAGGTAATAAAGATTTTATTGATTTACAATATGATTTAGTTTATGGAGATTATCCACAAAATCCAAGTAGTGAAAATATGCATAAAGAACATCAAGTGGTAATTGTTCTAAATCAAGAAAATGAAATTTCAGACATAGTTTTACAAATGCTTGGTTGGACTGATAATAACAAAGAATCATATACTTATGATGAAATAATTGGTACAGAATTTAAGTTGATATTAAATGATGGTTACTATGATTTTGATGCTCAAAATAATAAGTTTGTTAAGCAAGGTATACTACAAGAAAACTATGAAAATGGTATTACTTTAAAAATTGTTGGTATTTTAAAGTTAAATGAAGAAACCTCTATGGGTTCTATTCAAGGAACTATTGCATATTTGCCAAGTTTGACAGATTATGTACTTGAAACTGAATCAACAAGCGAAATAGTAACATGGCAAAAAGCGAATCCTACATTAGATTGTTTCACAGGTCAAGAATTTGCAGGTACAACAGATGATGAAAAGGCAATAGCATATAATGATACTTTGCGCAAAATAAGCGGTGAAACTTTGCCATCTAGTATAAGTATTTATCCTATTGACTTTAAGGCTAAGGAAGAAATCAAACTTCATTTAGATGAGTATAATGAAGAACAAGAAAATGATGAAGATAAAGTTTACTACACTGATTTAATGGAAATTATGGTTAGTACTATTAATACTGTAATTAATGCTATAAGTTATGTTCTTATTGCGTTTACTTCTATTTCACTAGTAGTTTCTTCTTTAATGATTGGTATTATTACTTATGTATCAGTATTGGAAAGAATTAAAGAAATAGGAATATTGAGAAGTATAGGTGCAAGAAAGAAAGATATTTCAAGAGTATTTAATGCAGAAACTTTAATCATAGGTTTTTGTGCAGGCTTTATAGGTGTGGTGTTTACATTATTAGTTTCAATCCCTATTAATATTATCTTGGAGAGTGTAATTGGTATTTCAAATATATCTGCACTTCCATGGTTAAGTGCAATTCTATTAGTGATTATCAGTATGGGATTGACTTTGGTAGCAGGTTTAATACCGGCAAGAATAGCAGCAAAAAAAGACCCAGTAGTTGCACTTCGTTCAGAATAATATTGGGTAAATATACGCTAAAAATACTGAAAAACCGACTAAAAGACCTTTATAGGTCTTTTTTGTGTGTGGTTGGCAAGAGAATTTTATTTATTAAAGTTCCTACTATTTTTAGTTTATGGGGTTGGGGTAGTGGTTGTAAATGGTAATAATCATTAAACTTACCAAACAGTAAATAATTATTTTAATATAATTTAATAAAATTTAAAATATTTTAAATTTTATTAAAAAATACTTGCGTTTTATTTTAAAAGGGTATATAATAATGGCATAACAAAAATAATTTTAAGGGGATAGATTATGTTAATACTTTTAACGAATAATAGAAATAATGAATTTAAATTTTCACAATATTGCAAGGAGAATAATTTTGATTTTGTCATAATTGAAAAGGTTGTTGAACTATTCTACTATGCTGATAAAGTTAAGAAAGGTTTTACAATAATTGACTGGAATGAAATTAATTTTAAAGACTTGCTTATGGATCTAAAATCTAGTAGCAATATCCTAAACAATTCAGTTGTTATAAATCATTATCAGGTTGCAAATTTTCAAAATGTTGATAATTTAGATAATGCCTTGGCGGTGGCCAAGTATGAATTTTTAAATAACAATAAATTTTTAAGATTTGATAGTTTAGATATTGAAGTTGCTTGTGAAAATATTTTAGAAGAATATGGCTTCCAAGTTAAGTATGAAGGATATAGATATTTAAAAAGTATTTGTATTCATCAAGCATTAAACAGTAACTTAAAATTTAATTACAGAAATATTGTTAATGAAATTTCTCACTATTATGGCGTTGATAATATTTTGTTAATTGAAAGAAATTTGCGTTATATAGTTGAGATTAATAAAAATGCTGAAATTATGAAAATTAAAGGTGATACTAATAGGGTTCCTGTAAAGGCTGTGATTGCATTTTTACTTGATAAACTTGGAAAAAGAATGGCAATGAAATTGTGATAAAATAAATTTTGTTTTGGCTGTAAACGATAAGTTTACAGTTTTTTCATTTGGAAATTGAGGTAAAGAAGTAAAATTTTTATTTTAGCATTAGTTCTAGATTTGTATAAAATAATTCCTTAAAATTGTGATAAAGATATCCACTTATAGAACTTAAATGTGGATAACTGTTTTAGATAATGCAGTTAATTTTAAATGTATTCCTATGGCAGATGGAAAGCAAGCAAAAAAATGGCTTTATTGAATATAAGAATCAAACAAGAATGTTGTTACCAATTAAAAGATTTAAATAATAAGATTGAAGAATGTTCGTTTTGAATGTTCTTTTTTTATAATAAAAGTTTGAAAGAAAAAATAAAAATTTTTTAAATGGAACGACAAAGGAACTTAAATGGAACATTAAAGGAACGAAAGATGGTTATAATATTTATTTGTATTTTTCAAATACGAAATATTAGGAGGAAACATGTTAGAAATTATTGCAAAAATCGTAGCAGAAAGAACAGGCTGTGAGGAATCAAGTGTTACAGAGGAAAGCACATTTGCTGATTTAGGTATTGATTCACTTGACACAGTTGAATTACTAATGAATCTAGAAGATGAAATTGGTATTGAAATTGAATTAAATCAAAAAATTGAAACTGTTGGCGAATTAATTGCTCTTATTGAAGAAAAGAAAAAGGCTAATTAGTTTTATTATATAATGGTTAAGTTTAGGTGGTAAAACTCTTTACTACCACAACTTACAAAATTAATGTTGTTATGAATTAAGAATGAAATAAATAATTTATGTAAAAGATTAGGTGGTAAAACTCGCCCTAATAAAGTTTTTCATTGCCTTTTTTATTTTAAAGCAATTATTGGGGAGTTTTATATCTATTAAATATATATGAGAGGTTTTATGGGCTTATTAAAAAATAAAATAGCTGTGGTTACAGGTGGTACAAGAGGAATAGGATTTTCTATTGTTAAGAAGTATTTAGAGAATGGAGCAACAGTAATTATGTTTGGTTCAAGAGAGGAAACAGTAAATTCTGCCATTGACAAATTGAAAAGTATTAACGAGGATTATAATGTTGAGGGCTATTATCCAAAACTAACAAATTATGAAGATGTTGAAAGAGCAATTAATGAAGTTGCTCATAAATATGGCAGAATAGATATTCTTGTAAACAATGCTGGTGTTTCTGCAATGGAAAGTATATTTGATTATGACCCTAAAAAATTTGATGATGTTATGGTATTAAATGTTAATTCAGTATTTTATGGTATTAGAGCAGTTGCGCCTATAATGCGTGATTGTGGCGGTGGTGTTATTATAAGTACTTCATCTATGGTTTCTATTTATGGACAACCAGCGGGGGTTGCTTATCCGGCATCAAAGTTTGCTGTTAATGGGCTTACAAAATCGCTAGCAAGAGAATTAGCACCATACAATATTAGAGTTAATGCAGTTGCGCCTGGGGTTACAAATACTGATATGGTTGCTAATTTGCCAGAAGAAAAAAGGGAAGGTATTAAAAGTACTATTCCACTAAAAAGAATAGGCGAACCAGATGAAATTGCTGATGCGTTTGTATATTTGGCAAGTGATATGGCATCTTATGTAACGGGTGAAATATTGTCAGTAGATGGTTGTGCTAGGTCATAATAAAATAAATTTGACATAAGCATATTAGTTATAAAGAAATAAGTTAGTAATAATTAGATGTCTAATTAAATAAATTTATTTTTGCATTAAAAATCAAGAAGAATATAATTATTAGAGGTAGTTATGAATAAATCAGAAATATGTAAAATTTTAAATATAGAATATCCAATATTTCAAGGCGGTATGGCTTGGATTGCTGATGGGAAACTAGCAGCAAGTGTTTCAGAAGCTGGTGGATTAGGTATTATCGCAGGTGGTAATTTAACTGGCGATGCTGTTAGAGAACAAATTAAAATAGCAAGGGGTTTAACTAAAAAGCCTATTGGTGTAAATATAATGCTTTTAAGTCCTTATGTTGAAGAGATTGCAAAAGTAGTTGTTGAAGAAAAGGTTGAAGTTGTAACAACTGGTGCAGGTAATCCATCAAAATATATGCAATCTTGGAAAGATGCGAACATCAAAGTTATTCCAGTAGTTGCATCAGTGGCTATGGCTAAACTTATGACAAGGCTTGGTGCTACTGCATTAATTGCAGAAGGTGGCGAAAGTGGCGGACATGTTGGTGAACTTACTACTATGGTTTTAGTTCCGCAAGTTTGTGATGCTACTAATTTACCTGTTATCGCTGCTGGCGGTATTGCTGATGGTAGAGGAATGGCTGCTGTCTTAATGCTAGGTGCTTGTGGTGTTCAAATGGGAACTAGATTTTTAAGTGCAGAAGAATGTACTATTCACCCAACTTATAGGGAAAAGATTTTAAAGGTTGGCGACCTTTGTACTATGGTTACAGGTAAGCGTTCTGGGCATCCTATTAGAAGTTTGCGTACTGATTTTGCTAGAAATTATAGCAAGGCAGAATATGGTGGCGTTAGTGATGAAGAATTAGAACAAATGGCAAGGGGTTCTTATAGAGAAGCAGTCGTGAATGGTAATTTAAACGAAGGTTGTTTCCTATGTGGACAAATTGCTGGAATGGTAAATAAAGTTGAGCCTGCAAAAGATATTATTCTTGATGTTATGCAAGGTTGTGAAGAAGTTTTAAAAAGGAGTGCATTATGGGTAAAATAGCATTTGTTTTCTCTGGACAAGGCGACCAATATGCTGGTATGGGTAAGGAATTAAAAGATAAATACCCTTCCGCTTTAAATGTTTTTGAAACGCTTGATAGTATTCGCCCAAACACTTCAACGCAATGTTTTGAAGGTAGTGATGAAGAATTAAAACAAACTAAAAATACTCAACCTTGCCTATTTGCAATGGAAATGGCGGGTGCAACAGTTTTAAAAGAAGCAGGAATTATTCCTAGTGCAGTTGCTGGTTTCTCACTTGGTGAAGTAGTTGCACTTACTTTTGCTGGAAGTGTATCTCTTGAAGATGGCTTTAAAATAGTTTGCAAAAGGGGAGAAATAATGCAACAAGAAGCGGAAAAATATGAAACTTCTATGGTTGCTGTTGTTAAATTAAGTGCTGAAATTGTTAAAGAGTTGGCTCAACAATATAGCGAGGTTTATCCTGTTAATTTTAATTGTCCTGGGCAAATAAGTGTTGCAGGAAGTTGTGAACAAATAGTAAAATTTAGTGAAGATGTAAAAAACGCAGGTGGTAGAGCGTTACCTATAAGGGTTAAGGGTGCTTTCCATTCTCCATATATGAAAACTGCATCTAGTGAGTTTGCAGAATATACTAGTGGAGTTGAATTTAAAAAGCCAGAAATAGCATTATATTCAAATTTAACTAGTAAACCTTATGGGGATAATATACACGAATTGTTATCAAACCAAATCTGTAACCCAGTTTTATGGGAATATACAATTAGAAATATGATTGATGCTGGAATTGATACTTTTATTGAGATTGGACCTGCAAAGACATTGTCAAATATGATAGCAAAAATTAGTAGTGAAGTTAAAACTTATTCAATTTCAAATATTGAGCAAATTTTATTAGAGGTGAAAAATGATTAAAGGAAAAACTGCCATAGTAACTGGTGCTTCAAGAGGTATAGGAGAAGCAATAGCATATAAATTGGCATCTATGGGTGCAAATATAGCAGTCATTTATGCAGGAAGTAAAGAGTCTGCGGAAAATGTTGCTAAATTATGTGAGGAAAAGTACAAAGTTAAGGCCATAGCATATAATTGTGATGTTGCAAACTTTGATATGGCAAAAGAAACAATAAATAAGATTAAGGCTGATTTTGGTGCTGTGCATATTCTAATTAATAATGCAGGGGTTACAAGAGATGGACTTGTTGCTATGATGAAGGAAGAAGACTTTGACAAGGTTTTAGATACAAACTTGAAAGGTACGTTTAATATGATTCGCCACAGTGTAGGTTTATTTTTAAGAGAAAAAGAAGGTTGTATTATAAATATTAGTTCTATTTCTGGAATTATGGGTAATGCTGGACAAGCAAATTATTCTGCATCAAAAGCGGGAGTTATAGGACTTACAAAGTCTGTTGCAAGAGAACTTGCATCTAGAAATATTCGTTGTAATGCTGTTGCGCCTGGATTTATTGCTACTTCAATGACAGAGAATCTAGTTAATGATGCAATTCTAAAAGCTATCCCACTTGGGCGTGTAGGAAAGGTGGAAGATGTGGCAAGTGCAGTTGCGTATTTGGTTGAAGCAGATTACATTACAGGTGAAGTAATAAAAGTAGATGGCGGAATGGCTATTTAAGGAGGAAATAATATGAGTGAAAGAAGAGTTGTTATAACAGGTTTGGGAGCAATAACTCCACTAGGCAATAGTGTGGAAGAATGTTGGAATAGTTTAATTGAAGGGAAAAATGGTATTGCACCTATAACTCAATTTGATACTAGCAGGGTTAAGGCAAAATTGGCTGGTGAAGTAAAGGATTTTGACCCGCTTAAATATATGTCTAAAATAGAATCACTTCGTTCTGATAGAAATGCACAATTTGCAGTGGGTGCGGCAACACAAGCAGTTGAAGATAGTAATATTATGGGTAATATTGACCCAGATAGATTTGGTGTTTATATGGGTTCTGGTGTTGGTGGAATAAAAACTTTTGAAACAGAGTTTACTAAACTAATTGAAAGAGGACCTAATAGAGTATCTCCTTTCTTTGTGCCTATGATGATTGCAAATATGGCATCAGGTATGGTTGCTATCAAATTTGATTGTAGGAATTCAGTTATGCCAGCAGTAACGGCTTGTGCATCTGGTTCTCATGCAATAGGTGAAGCGATGAGAGCAATTAGACATGGATATGCAGATGCAATTATTGCAGGTGGTGCAGAAGCGCCTATTTGTGAAGGTGCTGTTGCTGGGTTTGTAAATATATGTGCATTGACTCTTGCTACTGACCCAAATGAAGCATCTCTTCCTTTTGATAAAAGAAGAGGCGGATTTGTAATGGGCGAAGGTGCTGTTGCATTAGTTTTGGAAGAATATGAACATGCTAAAAAGCGTGGTGCAAAAATTTATGGTGAACTTGTAGGGTATGGTACGACTTGTGATGCTTATCACATAACTGCTCCACATCCAGAAGCAAGGGGTGGTGCGCAAGCAATGATTAATGCTATGAAAGAGGCTAATTATAAGGAAAGTGATGTCGTTTATGTAAATGCTCATGGAACAGGAACACCTATGAATGATGCTATTGAAACTCGTGCAATTAAAATTGCATTAGGCGAAGAAAAAGCAAAGCAAACTTATATAAGTTCTACAAAATCAATGACAGGACATATGTTAGGGGCTGCTGGTGCGATAGAAGCACTTGCTTGTATACTTGCATTAAAAGAAGGAGTTATTCCGCCTACAATTAACTTAAAAGAACACGATGAAGCATGTGATTTAAATTATGTACCAAACAAAGCAGTTAAAGTTAATGTTGATTTAGCATTATCAAATTCACTGGGATTTGGAGGACATAATGCTTGTTTAGCATTTAGGAGGATTTAGTATGAAAGAATCAGATATTCGCAAATACGCACAATTAATGACAGAACTGGGATTAACTGGTTTAGAAATTACTGAGGATAATAAAGTTGTAAGATTAGAACGTTCTATTCCTGCACCTATAAAAGAGCAAATTGTAGTGCCACAAAATGTGTGCCAAAGTAGCGAAAATAAGGCAGTGGAAAATAACGACTATATTAGTATTAAGTCGCCTATGGTGGGAGTGTTTTATGTAGCACCAACTGAAAATGGCGAGCCTTTTGTCAAGATTGGCGAAAGAATTGAAAAAGGCAAGATACTTTGCATAATTGAATCAATGAAATTAATGAATGAAATTGCATCTGATGAAACTGGTGTTATTGAAAAGGTTTGTGTAACAAACGGACAAGTTGTTGATTATGGTACAGAATTGTTCCGTATAAGGAGGTAAAATGAATAGAGAGGAAATAATGAAAATTATTCCGCATAGGGATAATATGCTTTTGCTTGACGAAGTTGTAAAAGAAGGCGAATTTTCAAAAGGTAAATATAAAGTTCGTGGTGATGAATTTTTCCTACAAGGTCATTTTCCTAACAATCCAATAGTTCCTGGGGTGATTTTATGCGAGATGTTGGCACAATCTGGTTGTATTTTGTTGGAAGAAGAAATGAAACTATGTAAAGCACCTATGTTTGTAGGGATAGACAAGGCACGCTTCCATAATCCAGTTTATCCAGGGGATACATTAGAAACAAGTTGTTCAATTACAAGGGCTAAACATCCATATTATTTTGCGCAAGGCAAAGGTTATGTTAATGGCAAACTATGTGTTTCAGCAGAATTTTCTTTCGTGCTGATAGGGGGATAAAATAATATGTTTTCAAAAATATTGATTGCAAATAGGGGCGAGATTGCAGTAAGAATTATTAGAGCATGTAGAGAAATGGGTATTTCAACAGTGGCAGTTTATTCAGAAGCGGATAAAAATGCGTTGCATGTTTCTCTTGCTGATGAAAGTTATTGCATAGGTCCATCCGAAGCAACTGAAAGCTATTTAAATGAAAATAGAATAATAAGTACTGCAATGCTAACAGGTGCGCAAGCAATTCATCCAGGGTATGGTTTTCTGTCTGAAAATGCTCATTTTGCAAGGCTTTGCAGAAAAAATGGAATTGTATTTATTGGTCCTGACCCTGAAAGTATGGAAAGTTTAAGCGATAAGGCAATTTTAAAAGAAGTAATGGCTAACGCTGGGCTTAATGTTATTGCTGGTACAAAAGCAGTGTCGTCAGTTCAAGAGGCTATTAGCAAGGCTGATGAAATAGGTTATCCAGTTATGCTAAAAGCATGTGCTGGCGGTGGTGGTAGAGGAATTCGTTTAATTCAAAGCAAGGAAGAGTTAGAACCTGCGTATTTGCAAGCCACAGCGGAAGCAATTTCATCTTTTGGAGATGGTTCGCTTTATCTTGAAAAATATATTTATCCAGCAAGGCATGTGGAACTACAAATAATGGCTGATGAAGCAGGAAATGTCGTTTGTTTAGGTGAAAGAGATTGTTCTATGCAAAGAAGAAACCAAAAATTAATAGAAGAAACTCCTTCTCCTGCTGTAAATACAAACCAAAGAGATAAGGTTATTAAGCAAGCGATAAATGCAATTAAAAAAATTGGCTATGTTGGTGTAGGTACATTAGAATTTTTGCTTGATAATAGTGGAAATTTCTGGTTTATGGAAATGAATGTGCGTTTGCAAGTTGAGCATTGCGTAACAGAATTATTGACTGGTATTGACATTGTTAAGTGGCAAATTAGAATTTCTGCTGGTATTGAACTTGATTTTAGTCAAGAACAAATAAAATTTAATGGTTCTGCAATAGAGTGTAGAATTAATGCGTTAAGTTGTGGAACTCTTAATTTATTACACGTTCCAGGTGGTCCATTTGTTAGGTTTGATACTAGTCTAATTAATGGATTAACAGTAACGCCATATTATGATTCACTTTTAGGTAAGTTAATTGTCCATGCCAAAACAAGAGAAGAGGCAATAAGGAAAATGAAAGCATCTTTATGTGAATTAGTAATTGATGGAATTCCTACAAATATAGAGGAGCAATTAAGAATAATAAGTGATGATAGATTTATTTCAGGTCGTTATGACCTTACATTTATGAGCAAATAGGTGATGATATGACAAAACTAAAATTTTTAAAACCTAGCAATAAGTTAGAAGAGGGTGGAAGAATGTCTGCGCCAATTCAAAATGATGTTTGCGAACCAGAAAGAAATTGTCCAAATTGCCGAAAGGATATTCCTTTAAGTAGGTTATGGGCAAATCAACTAGTTTGTTCTTGTGGACATCATTTTAGAATGGGTGCGAGAGAAAGATTGAACATTATTATTGATAATGATTCTTTTTGCGAGTTGTTTACAAATCTAAAATCAGGGAATCCTTTGGCTTTTCCGGGTTATAAAGAAAAATTATCAAAGGCAGAGCAAACATCTAATGAAGATGATGCAGTTATTTGTGGTACTGCACTAATTAATAAACAACAATGCTGTGTTTTTGTTATGGATTCTAACTTTATGATGGGTAGTATGGGAACTGTTGTTGGTGAAAAAATAACTTCTTTGTTTGAGTATGCAAAAGGATATCGCTTGCCAGTAATAGGTTTTACTGTGTCTGGTGGTGCAAGAATGCAAGAAGGTTTGTTATCGTTAATGCAAATGGCTAAAACTAGTGCTGCTGTTAAACAACATAGTGATGCAGGTTTGTTATATATTGCAGTTCTTACAGACCCTACAACTGGCGGAGTTACTGCAAGTTTTGCTATGGAAGCGGACATCATTTTAGCAGAGCCAAGTGCGATAATTGGTTTTGCAGGTGCCAGAGTTATAGAGCAAACAACCAAAAAAGCATTACCTAAGGAGTTTCAAACTGCGGAATTTAATCTTAAACATGGATTTATTGATGCTATTGTTCCTCGTAGGGAGCAAAAAGCAGTTTTGTCAGAACTTTTAAGTATGCATAATGGAGGGTGTAATGAATAATATTCCTTATGAAAGAGTAAAACTTGCTAGACTGAATACTAGGCCAACAGGGCTTGATTATGTAAATAATATTTTTACTAATTTTATAGAATTTCATGGAGATAGAAGGTTTGCGGATGACTCTGCAATAGTTGCTGGGGTTGCTAGATTAGATGGTAAGCCAGTAACAGTAATTGCAATAGAAAAAGGGCATTTGCCCAAAGAAAGAGTTATGAGAAATTCTGGTGCACCACAACCCGAAGGTTATAGGAAAGCATTAAGGCTTATGAAACAAGCGGAAAAATTTGGCCGACCTGTTATCTGTTTTATTGATACATCTGGTGCTTTTTGCGGAATAGAGGCAGAACAAAGAGGACAAGGACAAGCAATCGCAGAAAATTTAATGGAAATGAGTACATTATGTGTACCTATTATCTCTATATTAATAGGTGAAGGTGGTAGCGGTGGTGCATTAGCATTAGGTGTTGCTGATAGGGTTTGGATGCTTCAAAATGCGGTTTATTCTGTAATATCGCCAGAAGGTTGTGCTAGTATTTTATGGAAAGATTCAACACAGGCAGAGAAGGCAGCGGATAGTTTGAAACTTACCGCAGAAGATGCCAAAGCCTTTGGTATAATAGAGCGTATTTTATCTGAACAAGATATTGGAGAAATTGCTTTTTATGAAAGAATAAAATCTCTTCTTAATGAAGAATTGAAAGAATTAACAGTTGAACCTGATTTGATTCAAAAACGTTATGACCGTTTTAGAAAGATTGGGGTAAAAGAAATAAACAAGAAATAAAGTGGGATTAAAAATATGAGTGTATATAATAAATTTTGCAAAGAAGAATTTGACGAGCAGGGAAGACTTAAAAATTTTGAGTTAAATTATCCGCAAAATTTTAATTTTGGATATGATGTCGTTGATGAAATTGCAAAACAAGAACCAAATAAAAGAGGGATAGTTTGGTGCAATACTAATGGTGACGAAAGAGTATTTTCTTTTGCAGATATTAAAATTTATAGCAATAAAATTGCAAATGTGTTTATAAATGCAGGGCTAAAAAAAGGCGATAAAGTTATAGTTGTTTTAAAACGACACTATGAATATTGGTTTGTTGCTGTTGCTCTTCATAAATTAGGTATTGTTTTAATACCAGCAACTCACATGTTAACTGTTGATGATTTAATATATAGGATTGAATCTTCTAAATGTAATGCAATTATTTGTTCTCCTTATGATGGCGACCCTAAAAAAGTTTTAACAGCGGTAGAAAAAGCTAATCACAAATGTAATTTATGGACTGTGCAAGAAGATGTTGAGGGGTTTAGGAACCTAAATAAAGAAATGAATGAAGCGAGCGAAAATTTGTCGCGAGAATCAACAAGTGTAACTGACCCTATGCTTATATACTATACTTCTGGCACGACAGGTAATCCAAAAGGCGTTATGCATGATTATTCTTATCCACTTGCGCATATAGTAACAGCAAAATATTGGCAACAAGCAGAAGATAATGGGCTACACTTTACAGTTGCTGAAACAGGTTGGGCAAAAGCATCATGGGGTAAAATCTATGGACAATGGTTAGTAGGTAGCGCTGTTATGGTTTATGATTTTGACAATTTTGAACCAAAGCAATTAACAACCATTATTAATCAATATGGAGTTACTTCATTTTGTGCTCCGCCAACAGTATATAGGTATCTTGTGCGTAAAGAAATACCTGAAATGCCAACATTGAAACATGCAACAACGGCTGGTGAAATGTTAGCACCAGAAGTGTTCCGTCGTTTTACTGAAAAAACGGGCATATCATTAAGTGCAGGATATGGACAGACAGAAACAACTTTGCTTCTTGCAAACTTTAAAGGTTATGAATCAGTAATTGGTTCAATGGGAACTATATCTCCTATGTATCACATAGAACTTCGTAGTAAAAATGGTTCTCTTACGCCAGTTGGAGAAATAGGTGAAGTGGTAATTGTTCCAACTCAAAATAAAAAGCAAACAGGCGTGTTCTGTGGATATATTGATAATGATGATAAGTATCAATATGTTTGGCGTGGTGGAGTTTATCATACTGGCGATGCCGCTTGGCAAGATGAAGATGGGCTATTCTGGTTTAATGGTAGATTTGATGACATCATAAAAACAGGTGGCTATCGCGTAGGACCTTATGAGGTTGAAAATGTTCTTATGGAACATCCTGCCGTTGTAGAATGTAGTGTTATTGGAGTTCCGGATACTTTGCGTGGACAAGCAATAAAAGCATTTATTATTTTAGATGATAAGCACATCGCATCAAGGGAATTAGAAAGGGAAATTAAAGACTTTTGTAATAAACAGTTAGCAGAATATAAATGGATTCGTTTTGTAGAGTTTGTTACAGAAATGCCAAAAACTACAAGTGGAAAAATAAAGAAAGTGGAACTTCGCAAACAAAGTAGTTAATCTAGTTTTAAAAGGTAAAACTTTAATGAAAATAAATAAAAATATGCGTTTAAAAGCCATAAAACAACATATAAATAGCAATTTTGACATTTACTTTTATGATGAATTAAAATCAACTAATTCATCTTTAAAAGAGTTAGCAGAAAATGGTGCAAAGGAAGGAACTATTGTAATAGCTCTTAAACAAAGTGAAGGTCGTGGAACACAGGGGAGAAAATTTTATTCTCCCCTTAATGGTATCTATATGAGTATGCTTATAAAAAGCAAACAATCTCAACCAATATTTTTAACAGTATCAATAGCTGTTGCAGTAATTAGTGCTATTAAAAAAGTAACTGGTTTAAAGTGTGGTATTAAATGGGTTAATGATATATTTTTGAATAATAAAAAAATAGGTGGCATTTTAACAGAGGGTGTTTTTAATAGAAGTAGCAATAAATTAGAATATGCTGTGGTTGGAGTTGGGATAAATATATCAGTTCCACATAATGGATTTGATAAAGACATAAAAAATATTGCTGGCGCTTTATACAATAATGAAATTGATGACAAAATTTATTGCAAACTTGTTGCAGAGATTATTAGGCAATCGTATAAGCAATATAAACAAGTTAATAGAAAAAAATTAATAAGAAAATATCAAAGTTATTCTATTCTTATAAATAGAGATATTAGCTTTGTGCAAAATAACGAAACTCATATTGGCAAGGTAGTGCGAATAAGCAAAAATGGAAAATTAGTAGTAAATGAAAACGGAAAAAATGTAAAACTTTCAGCAGGTGATGTTAAAATACTAAAATTGTAAAATTTTGTCTTGTATTTAAAGTGATAAATTTATATTTGACTTAAAGGTTATAATGTGGTATTATATTGTTTTAGAAGAGTTGATTTTATTAGCAAATAATAGAAACTATGTGATGATAAAATTAAATAATTTATCAATTTAATATAGGAGAAAAATGAATAATAACGAAAATCTGGAAGATATTATAACACAGCATATTTATGGGTTTCACAAGTATAGCTTAAACAAACCATTTCATATAACCTTTGCAAGTAATAGTTTTTGTGAAATTTTGAAAGTTAAACAAGCAAAAATGATAGCAAACAAGGATAAGTATTTAGATTTTATACATAAAGATGATAAAGAGTTGTATAATAATTTTTTGCAAAATCTTTCAAGTAAAGAGCAAGTGGTTTCTTTGCAATATAGACTAGTTTTAAAAGATGGTATTATTTTAAATGTGAATGATACCATGTCATCTAAAATGATGCCAAATGGGGAAATGGTTGGTTATTCTACTTTAAGTGATATTACTCCAATAAAAAAAGAGATATATGAAAATGAAGGTAGTCCTTGCGGTTTTATGAAGTTTACAGCAACAAAACAACCAAGTATTAATTATATGAATCAAAAGATGATGGAAATTTTAAGAATTCCAAGTCATAAGGAAGGTGAACTTGATTATCTTGAATTATATAAAAGCAATATTTATTTGATTATTCCTATTGAAGAAAGAAAAAAATTCCATTATATACTAAACAAGGTTTTAGCCAATAGTGAAACAATTACAGGCGAATTTACAGTATTGAGATGTGATGGGACAAAAGCACATTTATTTGGGTGGATACAAAAAAAGATTAATGCACAAGGTGAAGAAGAATTCCAAAGTACATGTATTGATGTATCTGATAGATATAATCTTATAAAAGAGAGCGAAGTTGATATTTATGTAAATTCACTTGCACAAGTTTACGATAAAATTTTTGAATATGATTATGCAAATAAATCAGTTAAATATATTTATGGTAAAAATTCACAAACATATTCAAGATTTAAAACTATGCCTGTAAGAATGGATGATGCTATAAAGCAGTTTGTACAAATTCATGTTGATAAAGATGACCAAGCAGAAGTGCAAAAGTTCTTCAATGAGAATTATCAAAGAAGATTTAATCCTACCGATTTTAAACCAATTCAAATAAGGTTTAAAGCGAAATTTTCTGATGGTGTAAATAGGTTGTATAGCGGTATATTTTTAAAAATAAGTTTATCTGTTAGTTTGCTATGCGTGCGCAGTTTTGAAAAGCAAGATACTGATGAAATTATTCAAGAAAATATTACTTTGAAAAACAGACAAGAAAGTATGCAAAAATTGTTTATGCGACTAACAGAAGGTATTGTTGCTTTTGAAATAAATAATAACAAGATTAAGCCCTTGCATGCTAGCGAAAATGTTTGCCGTTTCCTAGGTTGTACAAAAGAAGAATTTGAAGAAATGGCAAACGATAACAACTTAACTATACAAAGATTAATTGCAAATAGTGAATTTATAACTAATGAAAGTGTTAGTAAATTATTAGAAGATGGCGAGGCGGAATTTCCTTATTTTGATGTCGCTAGTCAAAAGAAAAGAAGAATTAAAGCACTATGCACGCAAGAACCGTCAGATGAAACACAATCAAGATTTGTTATTCTTTACAATGTTCCGGAAGAAAGGGTAGAAGCAGACAATCAAAATACAAATATTTACATTAGGACATTTGGTTATTTTGATGTATTTATTAATGATAAGCCAATAGCATTTAAAAATAAAAAATCAAAAGAATTATTTGCTCTTTTAGTTGATAGGCGTGGCGGATTTGTAACAAGCGAAGAAGCAATAAGTTTCTTATGGGAAAACGAGAGTGCTAATCCAGTAACGCTTGCTAGGTATAGAAAAGTGGCATTAAGATTAAAGAATATTTTGGAAGAGCATGGAATAGCGGAAATTATTGAATCAGTAGATGGAAAGAGGAGGGTAGACACAAGCAAAGTGCGTTGTGATTTATACGATTTTTTATCAGGGGAAGAGCAATTTTCGCAATTATTCAAAGGGACATATCTTACAAATTACAGTTGGGGAGAAGCAACTCTTGCAGAATTATTAGGTAATTATTATAGTTAAAATAAAGCAGTAGAATAAATGGAGGAACAAAAATTAAAATATTGGTGCGCTTTTTATCAATGCTTGTTATATTACCATACTTCACTTTAAACTACATGTGGTCATAAGTTATTAAGTAGTTATATATTAAAGATCCAGTTGCACTTGTTAGTGTAACTGGATTTATTTGTTGATGGGACTGCTGCCAACAATTGCGCAATAAGTAGATGTAATCAAAACATTATATGGATAATTTTACATTTGCGTGTTGCTAGAAAATGTAATCCCATTTTAATGCAAAATATTTTCAATTAATTGTTGAAAAAGGAACAATTTTATAAAATATGTGGTATAATGTGAATGTTATATAAATCTAGCATATTTTTATAAGTTGAAATTAAATTAAAAGGATAATATTATGGATGCAGTTTTTCAAAAATGGTGTGATAAGCTATTAGACACAGGTAAAGGAAATAGATTGATAAATTTTAAAGATTCAAAATTGAGAACCATTGATATTATTGAACCTAGTTATAAAGAAATTTTTTCAAAGATTTCTGCTGGACAAACTTTGTCTTTTTATGAGGTGGATAATTTTATTCGTAGATTGAAAGATGAAGAAATAGATGCTGATGTATCTGAAAATCTTCAAAAAGATGAAGGGAAATTTGATAAAATAAGTAAAGAGCAAATTTTAGAATCTGTTACTCCTCTCTTGGGTAAAAATGAAGTATTATCTTTCAAAAAAGGTTTTACATTAAGAAGAATTTTAGGAAGCATTAAGAAAATTGCAAACTCCTGTTTAATGGAGAAAGGTATTAACATATTATATATGGCGTTTGGTTTCTTAACATGGAAAGAAAGTGAAGTGTCTGAGTATAAATTTAAATCTCCACTAGTACTTATACCAATTACCATTGAAAATGAATCAAATACTTTGCCATTTACGGTAAAACATTATGAAGATGAAATAACGACAAACCCAACATTGTTATATAAAATGGAACAAGAATTTGGAATTAAATTACCTATTTTTCAAGATGAACAGCATGCGGAAGAATCTCTTGAAGAGTATTTGCAAAGAGTTGATGAAATTGCATTAAAACACGAATGGACAGTTTCTAATAATGTTTCAATAGGTACTTTTTCCTTTTTAAAAATTAACATGTATCAAGATTTGATTAATAATGAGAAATGTATTTTATCTAATTCAAATGTAAAAAAATTACTAAATAGAAATGATGAAACTGAACAACAATCTGATTATGTGGATTGTGATGTTTCTTTTAAAAAGGATGAAGAGGTTTATTTACATAATGTTGTAGATGCAGATTCAAGTCAACTTTCAGCAATTATGAAAGCAAAAAGTGGAGCAAGTTTTGTATTACAAGGACCTCCTGGAACTGGAAAATCTCAAACCATAACGAATTTAATTGCAGAATTTATGTATGAAGGTAAAAAAATATTGTTTGTGTCAGAAAAACTTGCTGCATTAAATGTTGTTTTTAATAATTTAAAAAAAGCAGAACTAGCTGATTACTGTTTGGAGTTACATAGCAACAAAACAAATAAGAAGGATGTCATTTCTGAATTATATAGGGTTTTAAGTGGCAATAGAAAAGTTATGAAAGAAAATGTCGCTCATGAACTAGAGGAACTTAAAAAAGTCAAACACCAACTAGATGAATATGTAGAAACTATGCATACAATACAGCCATGTATAAATAAAACACCTTATCAAATATTAGGTGCAGTTTCAAAATACCATAATATTCCATTGTTTGAATATGTGATAGATTCTATTCATAACAAAGATATTGAATTTCTAAAATCAGCAACTGAAAATCTTGAAACTTTTGAAAAATATAGTGAAAATGTTGGCTATGATTATAGAAAAAATAGTTGGTATGGATACGTTAATGGAGATTTAACTTATCAAAATAAAGTAGAAACAAAACAAACATTTAATAAAATAGAAGAATTTTTGAAAGAACTTATTAGACAAATAAAATTATTAAAAAAGAAAACTAATTTTGACTATAGAACATTAAATGCGATAAAAAATAATCTTGAATTATTGGATACAATAAAGGATTTAGAGTTCTTCGATACTTCAATATACAAAGTAGAAACATTAAAAGAATTATTAAATGCAGTTTCAAATTATAACAAGAAAATAAAAGAGATAGAATCTCTTAAAAAACATTTATCTAATATATTTACAGATGATTTATACGAAATCTCTATAAAGGATTACTATTTAAGATTTAAAAATGATTATATATCAGCATTTAGATTTTTTAATGGAAAATATAGAAATGATAAAAAGGTTTTATCTCGATATCTAAAAGACCCTAAGAACAAGTTAAAATATGCCGAAATTGTAAATTTATTAAAACTTGCAAAAGGTGTACAAGAATCTGAAACTAATATTCAAAAAGATAAAAAGATATTATTTAATATACTTGAAACTCATAAATATTCAGACAAAGAGTATGATTGGAAATCTATTGAAGAAGAATTAAATAAGATTTCAAAAGTTTTAATTGAAGACTTATCAAATCTAACCAGTATAAATGAAAAACAATTCAATGAATACCAAGATTTAATTAATGATTTCGTTGAATTCATTAAAAGTTCAGAAGATTTGATAGATAATATAAAAGAATTACAAGAATCTTTTGATAAAGATGTAATTGATTTTGATGATATAGAAGTTAATAAGCTTTTATCTAAAATTTCTACATGTATCAAAGAATTTGATTTAATTGAAGATTGGGTAAGATTTAATGATGTTCTCAATGAAATAAAAAATCAAGATTTATTAGAATTTGTTGATTTATCTATAGAAAATAATATTCCAAGGAAAACATTATCAAAAACATTTAAATCAATGTTTTATATTCAATGGATGTATTATATTATTGATAAAAATGACATACTTCATGAGTTTAGTAGATTATCTCAAGATGCTGCTGTGGCAAACTTTAAGAAAAGAGATAAGTTAAGGTTTGAAATTTCAAAAGCAGAAATTATATCCAAGTTGAATAATTCTATGCCTTCATTAAGCAATATGGCAGCCGGAAGTCAAGTAAGTTCACTTGTACGTGAAGCGAATAAAAAAAGTAAGCAAAAACCAGTTAGGCTTTTATTAAGAGATGCTGGGAAACTTATTCAAAAATTAAAACCTTGTTTTTTGATGTCACCTCTTAGTGTAAGTACTTACTTAGATGCAGATACATGTAAATTTGATGTTATAATTTTTGATGAGGCTTCACAAATTTTCCCTTGGGATGCTATTGGTTCTGTTTATAGAGCAAAACAAGTTATAGTAGTTGGTGACTCAAAACAAATGCCTCCAAGTAACTTCTTTAATGCTGGATTGAATGAAGATGAAATGGATGATAATTTCTATGAAGATGATACTTTAGATTTTGAATCAATATTAGATTTGTGTTCTACGGTTTTTCCTCAAACTAGATTGAATTGGCACTATCGGAGCAAAACGGAAGATCTTATATCTTTTTCTAATCAAAATTTTTACGATGGACATTTGGTAACATTCCCTTCTGCTCACAAAAATAATGAAGATACAGGGGTTGACTTTTATTATGTGAATAATGGTATTTTTGATAGAAAGTCAAAATGTAATATGATTGAAGCTGAAAAAGTTGTAGAATTAGTTTTTGACCATTTTGAAATTCATCCAGATAGAAGTTTGGGTGTTGTTGCATTTAGTATATCTCAACAAGAAGCTATTGAAGAAATAATTCAAAAATGCAGAGAAAAAGATGATAAATATGCAAACTTTTTTGATACTAAGAAAGAAGAACCTTTCTTTGTTAAAAATCTAGAAACTGTTCAAGGTGATGAAAGAGATACAATTATTTTTAGTGTTGCGTATGCAAAAGATGCCGAAGGAAGGTTTTTACACAATTTTGGACCTCTGAATAAAAAAGGGGGCGAGCGTAGATTAAATGTTGCAATTACTAGAGCTAAATATAATGTAAAATTAGTTACATCTATAAAATCATATGATATTGACATAGGAAGAACATCTTCAAGTGGTGCAAAATTATTAAAAGATTATTTAGATTGTGCTGAACATGGGATGCAAAATTTAAATAAATATTTATTAGTTGATCAAGATGCAAAACCTGATTCATATTTTGAAATTGAGGTCTGTGATGTTCTTAAAGAATCAGGATATAAAGTTGATATGCAAGTAGGATGTTCCGGTTACAGAATTGATTTAGGTGTAAAACATCCAACAAAAGGTGAGTATGTTTTAGCTGTAGAATGTGACGGAGCAACTTATCACTCAGGCAAAACAACACGAGATAGAGATAGACTTAGACAAGAAGTTCTTGAAAGGCTGGGTTGGAAATTTTATAGAATATGGTCAACTGACTGGTTTAGAAATAAAGCTACTGAAAAACGAAAACTTTTGTCTGTGGTGGAAAAAGCAATTGAAGACTTTGATAAAAATAATGAAATTGAAAAGGATTTTGTTGTTTCAAAAGAAGCAAAAATTGAATTTTTTATAGAAGAAAAAGAAATTGAAAAAAAAGAATTAAAATCTTTATTTAAAAAATATGAATATTATGATATGTATAAATGCAATAGAATTCCAAGTTTTGAAAGCACATTAATTCCATTGATAGAGCAAGAGCAACCTCTACACGAAGAACAATTATTAAAAGAAATGGTTGCTTTCTTTGGTAGAGAAAAAGTAACAAATGTTGTTAGAGATGAATTCAGAAGAAGAATGAGAAATTATAAAAATAAGGTTCATAAAATTGGAGATTTTTATTAAACAAATAAGGATGTGGATGTAAAAATGAGAATTCCAAAAGATGGAGATATTCCTAGGAATATTTTAATGATTTCTGATAAAGAAATTGAAAATGGAATGCTTGTAGTTATTGAGAATAATATTGGAATTACAAAGGAAGGATTATTTATGACAATAAATAAATTGTTAGGATTCAACCACCAAGGTGAAAGAATTCAACAAAAATTAAATCAATGCTTAAATAATCTTTTAAAGGCATCAAAATTAAAAGTAGAAAATAATGAATATTTCTTAAAATAAATCATTATTATAAAACATAATAATAAATGAATTAATAGGTCAGCTTCCAGTATTGGAGTTGACCTTTTAAAAAATGGCTAATTGTTCTTATAATTGTAATAAAAGGTGTTTTAAAAAATTAAAAAAAGCCAAAAAATAATTGATAGATGTGAAAAAATTGAGGCTGGCATTGAAAAATAAAAAAGTCGTTCAGCGTAAATCACGCAAAACGACTAGTGCATGGCGGAGGAATAGGGATTCGAACCCCAGGATGCTTTCACATCAACGGTTTTCAAGACCGCCGCTTTCGACCGCTCAGCCATTCCTCCATTTATTTAACTCTCTTATTATATCAGTAATTATTTGCTTTGTCAAGCATTTTGTTATAATTCCATCCTTTATTTTAAATTTAATTTTAACTTTACTTATAAAACTTAACTTTTATATTTTTTTTATCTTTAAACACATATTCTCAATAAAAAAATGATTCTATAATATTAATGGGAATTGGTGGAAAAGTTAAAAATACCTATTTAAAATTAAAAACTAGATGGCAATAGTTGCATTAATGTTTGTTTTTACTATTTTTACTTTTTCTAATATTATTTGACACAATACTATCCAAAGTGCCTAAATACTTAACATCTATGTTAACAAAGAGCTTTTTTCTAAAAATATTAACATCTATGTTAATAGAGAATAATAAAAAATGGGAAGAAATTTTAAAATCTCTTCCCATCCCTTTTTTATTTAGTGTTTACTTTTTGGGTTCACTTCATTTTTTTATTAAGCATATTTTTTAAGTTTTGCTTACAATTATGTGATTCTTCTTATTGCTATGTTTACTAATATTGTGTACACATCATTTATTATTGATTATTAGTGAAGATTGTTGTTTTGTTTTTATTTTTCGTTCATATATTCTTCATAAGTAGTTTCTTTGTCTACTATCTTGTCTTCTTTGATTTCAATAATTCTATTTGCTACTGTTTGCATAATTTCTTCATCATGACTTGCAAATAGCATAGAGCCTTTAAAGTTAATCATACCTTTATTTAAAGCAGTAATTGATTCAAGGTCTAAGTGGTTTGTTGGTTCATCTAATATAACAAAGTTACCGCCTTGTAGCATTGTTTTAGCAAGCATACATCTAACTCTTTCGCCACCGCTTATAACATTAGCCTTTTTAGTTGCTTCAACACCGCTAAATAACATTCTACCAAGCCAACCACGAATAAATTCTTCATCATTTTCTTTTGAAAACTGCTTTAACCAATCAACAAGAGATAAATCACAATCTTCAAAATAGTTTCTGTTGTCTTGTGGTAAATAACTAGCATTTATTGTTTTGCCCCATTTAATTTCGCCACTGTCCGCTTCATCTAATCCCATAAGGATATTAAATAGGGTAGTAATAGTTATGCTTTTATCACACATAAATGCAATTTTGTCATTATGCCTTACTGTGAAACTAAAATTTTCAAAAAATCCTTTTTTGGTTAGATTTTCAACTTTTAAAATATCATTGCCTGGTTCTCTTTCCATTTCAAAATTAATATAAGGATATTTTCTATTTGATGGTTTAATGTCATCTATTGTCAACTTTTCAAGTTCTTTCTTTCTGCTTGTTGCTTGTTTGCTTTTAGATGCGTTCGCAGAGAATCTTGCAATAAAGTCTTGCAATTCTTTTGCTCTTTGTTCTGCTTTTTTGTTTTGTTCTTTTTGTTGTCTTAAAAGTAGTTGGCTAGTTTCATACCAGAAGTCATAGTTACCTACATAAGTATTAATTTGTCCATAATCAACATCGCAAATATGTGTACAAACTTTATTTAAAAAGTGTCTGTTATGTGATACTACAATAACTGTATTTTCAAAGTCTAATAAAAAGTTTTCTAACCACCTAGTGCTTTTTAAGTCCAAGTTATTCGTAGGCTCATCTAGAATTAAAATATCTGGATTACCAAATAATGATTGCGCTAAAAGAACTTTAACCTTAACTTTTGGGTCTACATCTGCCATTAATGTATAGAATAAACTATTGTCAATGCCTAGACCACTTAAAAGTGTTTGCGCTTCCATTTCGGCTTCCCAACCACCCATTTCAGCAAATTCAGTTTCAAGTTCTCCTGCTTTTATGCCATCTTCTTCTGTAAAATTTTCTTTTGCATAAAGTGCATCTTTTTCTTGCATAATTTCAACTAATCTCTTATTTCCCATGATAACAGTATCTTGTACAGTATGCTCATCATAAGCATTTTGGTTTTGCATAAGTACTGATAATCTTTCATTTTTATCAATGGAAATAATACCCTTAGTAGGTTCTATCTCACCTGATAATATTTTCAAAAATGTACTTTTACCTGCACCATTAGCACCAATTATGCCATAACAATTCCCTTTTGTAAATTTAATGTTTACATCTTTAAATAAAACTCTATTTCCAAATTGTAGAGTTACATTTGTTGCTTGTATCATAAAATCTCCTTAAATATTTTTACTATAAAGAGTATAGCATAATTAAATCTATTTTTCAACTCTTTTTGTTGTTCTTATAATGTGTATATATTAAAGCATATTAAATTTTAAGGATTTTGCTAAATTATACAAAAGTAATATAGTATTAAGTTTCCATTTAAATTGATAATAATAAAATGAACAATTAAGTAAATAAAATACTAATTTTTTGCAAAAACTAGTATGTAAAGTATAAGTTATGTAAAACAAAAATTCTAATTATAAGAAATTGCGTTTTTTAAAATTGGAAGACAGGGTTTATTATGTATAATTTAGCACTTTAAAATTGTACAAGACAGCCCATTTAATAAAATACTATTTTATTGTTTAATATTCTTATCAAATTTTAAATGATACGCTTGCAAATAAATACAAAATAGATAAAATAAATATATAATCTTTATACATTAAACAAAAAGGAGTAAGTTGTTTATGAGTTTATTGGAAAAAGTAAAGAATTTTACCAATGAGGCGTCAGGTGCTAAAAGTATAATATTAGTAGCATTAAGTGTACTAATATTACTTACAAGTATAGGAGTAAGTTTAGCATATTTCACGTCATCGGCAAGAGCGGGTGGTGTGTCTTTTTCGTTCTCTAAATTAGAAACAGCCATATCAGTAGATGGAAGTGAATATGCGGAGCAAATAGATTTATCGGCAAAAAGTCTAACAGCAGGCACACAACTTGTAAATAATGCAAGTGTTAATTTAAGTGAAGGAAGTATAGATGGATTATTGCGTGTAAAGATAGGATATAATGGAGAAGTAACAAACCCTATCTCACAAAATGTAGCAATAGCATTAAATAGTGATGGAGCATACAATACTTTTTCAAATAATTCATACAAATGGGAATATATAGATGGATATTACTATCTAGTAAATGCAAGTGGTAATTTAATAACTTGTACTGCTGGAACAAGTTATACATTATTTGATGCAACTCATACAGTAATATTTCCAGACATAAACAAGTACAATTTAGAAGTAGCAGATTTAAATGATGTAAGTTTTAGTATTGTAGCAGAAGCGGTACAAAGTGCAGGAATAATTGATGAAGTATCTAATGCAAGCGAGTTACATACATTACTAAATGACCA
>JAFTVC010000034.1 GCA_017465925.1 Clostridia bacterium
GAGCGACCGCTTGCGGTCATTGTGCAGTAACTGAACATAATTCAAATTGTAATCAATGGAAAACAAAGGTTTTCCATTGTGTAACCGTTAGGTTACTTTAAATTTTAGATATCTAAAATTTAACATTACATAATTTATATTATAGGAAATTACCGCTAATTAGAAAATAGTTTATAACGAGGAAGTCGGGATTGCGGGAATGCTTGCATTCACATTTGACTGACTGACGAAGTTTCAAACTAGAAGAAGTGCTAGTGCGTTAGCAGTAGCAGATGCGTTAGCAACAAACATTTTACTTGTTAAAATGTTTACTTCTTATAGTTTATAAATGTTAAGTATTTAAATAAAAAAAGGAGATGGGTTATGTATTGTAAGCATTGCGGACAACAAATTGATGATAATGCAGACATTTGCATTCATTGTGGCAAATTTGTAAGTCAAGAGGCTATTAAACGTAAACAGGAAGAAGAATCTATCACTAAAAAGGGTTGGTTCTTGGCTATCATTTGCTGGCTTGTAGGCATTTTTGGGGTTCATAGATTTTTAGTTGGCAAAATTGGTACTGGCGTCCTATGGGTTATAACTGGTGGCTGTTTCGGTATTGGCGTTATAGTAGATTTAATTATGATTCTTTGCAGTTCGTTTACTGATAAAGATGGAAATAAAATTCCGTTTGGGGTTTAATTAAAAAAACTTGTCATTGTGGCAAGTTTTTTATTCTTTTCGTCCTTGCTTTTACTAAATTTGCTATTCTTTTATCTATATTGTTTTTTTATTTTTTCAAAAAGTGTATTTTGTTTGTTATTCTTTGTTATTCTTTGCACTATATTGTACTTATTTGCTTGACAAAATTTTTTATTAGTGCTTTAATATAAGTAACTATGTGATAAAAATAAACGCATTTATAACTCGTTTTGTAGTTAAAAGGCTTTTATTTGTTATTGGTCTGGTGCGTTTTCAAGTATTGAAACATAGAATAAATTTAAGGAGATAGGGCTATGTTTTGCAAAAATTGTGGACAAGAAATAAATGATAATGCAGATATTTGTATCCACTGCGGTAAAGCAGTGAAAGAAGTTCCTGCAACTACTCCTAAGGAAGAAGTGCCACTTACTAAAAAAGGTTGGTTCTTGGCTATTATTTGTTTCTTCCTAGGTGCTTTTGGCGTTCATAGATTTATGGTTGGTAAAATTGGTACTGGCGTTCTATGGCTATTTACAATTGGTTTCTTGGGATTTGGCGTATTAATTGACCTAATTATGTTGCTTTGTGGTTCTTTCAAGGACAAAGAAGGTAATAAAATTCCTTTGGGATTGTAAGCAAAAAAACTTGTCATTGCGACAAGTTTTTTTATTTGCATTTGTTAAGTAAAATTTTTCACTATATTTAAAATTATTCATAAATGAATAATGCAGTTTTTCAAATCTCATAATCAGTTTGCATTGCCAAATTTAAGGGGGTTAAGATGCAATTATTCATTTATGAATAGTGCAGTTCAAGAATGACATTCAAGTTAGTAAATGAAAGAGAGTCAAAGCAAAATTATTCATTTATGAATAATGCAACTACTTAATCTTTATTAAAGTTTGATTAATTTATAAAACTTAAATGCAGAGTAATAAATAATTATTCATTTATGAATAAAGCAGATTATTGAAATATTAAAGATGATTAATTTTTAAAATTAAATATGGGCAAATATGGAGTTATTCATTTATGAATAATGCAATTTGTAAAAGTTTGACTATTGACTAAATTTGATTCATTATTTTTAGCATTATTCTTTTGTTTATTCCTGTTTATTTGCATATTGACAATGGGGTTGTTGTATGGTAAAATTATTATAAAAGGCAAAAGATTTATGCAAAGTTGGGGTAGTGAGAAATTTTAAATTCTCATTTGACTGAATGAGCATTTAAAGTTAGGTGCTTTAAATGCTGTTGCACTTTTGATACCTGTTTCTTCTTTTGCAGTTGCAAATGCACTTGTGAATGATGTTTACAGGGCAATTTCATTTTCTATTTTAACTGCTTTCTGCTTTTCATCTCCGTTAATGATATATGCTTATGTTAGGGATTTTGAAAAGAGGTATAAACCAGATTTGAAAGATAAATATTTAACTAATGAAGAAATTACAATTTTAAATATTAATGCTCATCTATTTAAGAGTGATTTAAATGAGATTATGGACAAGGCTGTTATGTTAAAGGATTTGAAAATAAAAAGAGATGCAAGGGATATTTCTAGTTGCAAATATAAGGATAGAGTAAGAAATTTATGATAAAGAGAAAACTTAAAAATAAAAAAGAGATTGAAGCATTTAAGGCTTTGGAAGAAATGGTTAATGTTAGTTTAGAACCAAAGACTAGCAAGGCAGTTTTAGTTGGAGCGGTTTTAGCAGTTAGTGGTGCTGTTTCAAACATGGCAATTCCTAATATTGTAAGCAGTGCGTTAGTAATTGGCGGTATCTGCTTACTTGCAAAGGGCGTTAGAGATAATGGCAAGCAAATTGATAAAAATATTTATGCGATTGCATTTAAATATCATAGGTACGATATGTACGGAAAGGCTAACCACTTTATTACATTAGATAAGGCAAAAGAACATTTGAAAGAAAATAATATTGATTTATCTTATGATGATATAGAATGTTATTTAAGGACAATTATATTTAATAATATTTGCTATTTGAAAAATGAAAAGACTAAAAGTGAGTTAATAAAAGAAAATAACAAGACTAGGCTTGAATATTTGCAAAAATCAGCAATGGGTAAGTAATAAGTTATTAGTAGTTGCATTAGCAACAAAACATTTTATCTATTAAATCATAACTAATTAAAAATTTTTATTATCAATTTAGTAAAGTAATTAACTGTGCAAATTTAAATCTATAATTAATTTTGCAAATTAAAATCTTGTAAAGCGATTTATGATAAATTAATTTTGAAAAGACAATTTGTAATTCATAGAGTAAAATAAAAATAGCAAGTAAATTAGCAAATTTTACATAAATACTTGCTTTTTTAGTGGGTTTTAATGTATACTACTTTTAGTACAAATTGGCAATTTGTTATTTTGGAAATTGTAAAGCATTTGCATATTGTTTTTATTTTAATTTAAGGTGGGTTGGAGTTATGAGTAATGAGTTTTTAAATACTCTTTATACTTTTGAAGAGCAAGTGGTTATTAAGGCATATAAAAACACAATAGAGGCTTACAAAAGTGATTTTGAAAAGCAAGACATTAATCAAGTTTATAAAATTTTCCTTATAACTAACAATAAAAAATATTCTCTTGGAAAGTACAAGGCTTTACAGATTGCATCTTTTGAATATTTATATTTTAGTGATAAGTTGAAAGATATTGACATTGTGAAGTACGAACTTATTGATACGCCTGATGATAAGCAATATTATCCACCTATTTACAATAAAAGTTTAGTTGTAAGAAATTCAGTGCTACTAAAAAAGCAAAAAGAAACATTTTTGAAAGATAGTTAGTTTACTATCTTTTTTTGTAAATAGTTTTTCAACTTTGCAATAATTTATTTGAAAGTATTTGATGCTAAAATTTCTTTTGCTCGTTTTTAAAAATTTTTTATCATAATACATTTTATTTGTTTTTTGTGGCAAAATAATAGAAATTTTTGCAAAATCTATTGTTTTTATTTGCAAATTAACATAATTTAAGTTACAATAGAGATAAATTATTTTTATGCAAAATTAATTGGTGGCGGTTGCCTTATCTTTTTGACTTATTTGTTATGTGTAGTTGGAATTGCAATAATGCTTTCATTCACAATTTGAAACTAAATGAAGTGCTAGTGCAATAATAGGAGCGGTTGCGTTAATAATAAATATTTTAGTAAGTAAATTATTTATAATAGTTGAGTAAAGTTAAATATTAAATTTTGCATTATTTGTTTTAAAAGGGGTTTTTAATGTACTATTGTAGAGATTGTAAAAAGGTTGTAAAGTCTGGTAGTGTTTGTAGTTGTGGCAAGGAATTGACTCGTAAAGATGAAATTATTTATTGTCCATCTTGTAATAAAATGTATTTTAAGCCTAGTAAGAGTTTTACTTGTAAGAAATGTAATGCTTATGTTGAAATTGAGCCATCTTCTCATATTCAAGAACAAACTACAAATGTAAACAATAATTCAAATGCTGATTCGCTTTATGCTAGTATGTTTTTAAATAATAGTAATGCGAATAATGGTTCAAATTCAAATGCTAGTAATGCTTCTTATCAAGGCACAACTTCAAATGCTAGTAGTGCTGAAAGATTCCCGTACAAAGCGTTTGAATCTCAAAGTAATGCTAATGTAAATGCGAATGTTAATGAGAACGTAAACGAGAGTTCTAATGCTGGGCAACCACAAGAATCAAAGCCAAAGTCTGTTAATGATGATTTTGATGTTAGTTTGTTTGAAGATGCAAACGAGAGTACAAGTAAGGGTGGTAAGAAGAAAGTTGCAAATAATTCTTCTGCATCTAATTCTAATGAAGTTGCTCAAACTGGAAGTCAAGGCGGAAAGAAGAAAAAAAGAAAGTTTAAAGATATTTTTACTGCACAATCTCTTGCAGTAGGCTTGCTGTTTGTAGCAGTAATTGTTGCTATTGTATATTTCGTTGTTTTACCGCTTGTTATTCCATCTTATAAAACTAATTGGGATAAATACGTAAATGCTCAAAATGAAATTTATCGCACAACTGGTCAACAAATTGAATTAATTACAGCAGATTTTGATGTTCAAAAAGAAACAGATACACAAGTAATTGCAAAAGTTACATTAGAGCAAAAGACTTATAATGAATCTACTAAAAAATATGATAATGAAATGCAAACTTTGACAGTAGAATTTGTTAAGAAAAATGGCGAGTTTATTATAAATAAAGTGTCGTAGAAATTTTAAGAAAATAAAATTTCTTATAAAATCCAAGATTTTATCCTAAAACTGCCGTTTTAGCGACACAATTTGAATTAGGCGTCGTTTATATCAAATACAAAAACAAGTTTTTGTGCTTGCATAAACTTCCTATATTAGAAATAATGTTTCGCCTTATGTTGAAACTGAATAAGAGTTTTTGATAAATAATTCTTAATCATAACTGCAATAACTTTAAATTTAATTAGATTATGCACTTTTAATTAAGTGCATAATTTTTTTATTGCTTATTAAACTTTAAGATTAGCAAACTTACAAACTTTTAGGCATTAAATAGTTGCATTATTCAAAAATGAATAATGAGTTTAAAAAGTTAAGGTTTTGTTAATAGTAAAAATAAGGGTTAAAGTTAGAATTATTCATAAATGAATAATGCAATATAAAAGAATTACATTACGATATGCTGGAAGAAAAAAATAAAATAAAGAATTATTCATAAATGAATAATGTCGTTTATAAATAGTTAAAGGAGAACTACGAAAAGGCGAATTATTCATAAATGAATAATGCGGTTTTAATTTGCTGTTTTTGTTTGCTTTTATTAAGTTATTTGCAACTTTTTAAAAATTTTATGTAAATACTATTCCTTTTTATTTTTCTTTATGTTATAATAAATACTTGGGTGAGCGAGTGGGTTGGTTAGCGCTTCACTGTAATTAAATATTTGCTTTATAACCAGTTATAGAAAATTTAAAAAGCATTGTTATTCTATTTAGGTTTATTAAAGGCAAAATTTATGTTTTGGTAAATTTAGTGCATCTTGATTGCAATATTTACTAAAAGTTTAGGAGGTAATTATGATTAGAACTATAAAAAATTACTCCTTTAATTACAATAAAAATTTTTATGATGGTTTGAAACTGGGCGAAAATGGTTTTAAAATTCCTATTAGTCGTAATAAGTACAACCTTGTTAGGCTTGATGGGGCGAGTTTTAGCAAGCAGTTTAAGTTAAGGTACGCTAGTTTTGCAAGGAAAATTCCTTATAATCCTTATTTGGCGTTTGCTATGCAAGAAACTGTGCTTGACACTATGAAGGAATTTCCTTTTATTCCTTATGCTTATTCGTTTAGTGATGAAATTTCAATTTTAATTGATAATTCGCTAATTGATTTTAGGAAAATGAATACACTTGAAAAAATGATTTCTATTTTGTCATCTTTTGTTTCTTCTTCTTTTAATGACAATTTAAGAAAGGTTGTTAATCTTGATATTAATATGCTTCTTTCAAGTGAGGGCGAACTTGATTTGCAGTTGTATAAAAAATATGAACCATTCATAAAAAATGCAGTGTATTTAATGTATGTTGCTAAAAGAAATCAAATACCGCTTAATGAAAGTGGAATAAACAGGTCTAACGAAATAGAAAGCGTAAATCGTATTTTTAAACTTAATGAAGTAGAGCCACAAGAGATAACAAAAGAATTCGTTGAAGATGCTATCAATTTAATAAAAAGGGAAATTCCTTTTGATGAATCACTTAATCATATTTTCTATTTTGATGCAAGGCTTATTACTTTTGATAGTGAAAGTAAGGTTTACAATTACTTTAAGGCAAGGCAAGGATTTGCTGTTTACAAGTTTGTTGAAGATTTGTCTGTTTCATTACTTGAAAAGCCTATTTTAAATCCTAGCAATAAAACAACTAATATGTATTTTAAAAAGTTGTTTTCTAATAAAATTCCTTATAGGGTTTACACTTCGTTTGATGGTGCTGTAAGGTTGGGTTCAAGTTTTTATAAAGATAATAATTTGCCTTATAAAGCGGTGGCAAAAGAATTAAAAGTTGAAGATGATGACAAGTTAATTTCTTTAATTTCTAATATGCTTGAAGATGATAATAGTTTTATTAAAGTAAAGCGTTAATAACAAAGTTAATTATTGCAAATATTATGGAAGTTTATTGTGCTAGCATTTAATGCAAAGTAAATAAAAATTTTATTCAACATTTATTTTGAAATTGAATATATTTTGCAATAAGGATAACAAAAAGGATAAAAATATGGTAGTATTATATTTTGAAGAATCAATAAAATCACAAGATGGAGTTATTTTAAAAACTGGAAAGTATGGGCCTTTTGAAAATGAGGCGGAAATTGACTACTTTTGTGGCGTTAAAAGGAAAAAGGATAGTTATAAACTTTATTACGAAACTAAAATTGAAAGAGTTGATACTGAATCTATAAATCAACCACTTCTTTTTAACAAGTACACAAATGAGCAGTTAAAAATTTTAATTGAAAGACAACTTAATTTACTTGACTTCAATTATGGAAACTTTGAAGATGATGAAGCGTTGCAAATTAAAAAAGTTTTTAATATTTTCAAAAATGCACTTGAAAGCAGTATTTATGATAATGACAAATATAAAAGAGCAAGAATTAATCAAATAATTAATAGTTATCTTACTTTTTCAACTAAAAAAGGAAAGAGCGGATTTGATTTTAAATTAAAGGACGTTCCAAGTGAAATTTTAAAGACACTTGAAAATTTATCTATAAACCATTATCAAAATGAATTGTATTCAAATGGAATAATTAGATAAAACAAATGGGCAGAACTTATTGTTTTGTCCTTTTTTTATAAGTTAACCTTTAATTTAGAACTTTTTGTGGTGGTTGTATTAAACAACACTAAAATTGAATAAATATAAATTTTCATCAAACAGTTATCTTTAATGCACAACTAGTTTTGGTGGTGGTTTAAAAAATTTTAAATATTCAAATAAAATCATAAAAATTTTAAGCAATAGTGCTGTTTGAAATTTTTATCAAAGTTAAATTTGCAACTTTTAAATGCTTACTTAAAATTCCTACTGAAAACTTTTGCTATAATGTGAAAAATGTTTCAGTATACTGAAAACTTTTACTTAAATTAGAAAAAACTTTCAGTATACTGAAAACTTTGGTTGACAAACACTATATTTTTCTGTATAATAAATAGAAAACATAAGAAGTTGTTGTAATAAATAAATTTATCACAACTATTAGAAAATGGAACTATGTTCCGCTTTCTTCTATCTTTGTACCGAAACCACCATAACAAGTTGTGCATCACAGTTTGAAATATGCTTGTCGGTCAAATGAGAAAGTAAACTTTCTCGCTATCCCAACTTCGCATATTATAGGAGATTTTAATTATGATTAATAGGGAAAGATATATAAAGCAAATTAGAGAATTTTACGATTGTGATTTGATTAAAATAATTACTGGAATAAGAAGATGTGGTAAATCTATTATTTTAAATCAAATTATGGAAGAGATTAAACAAAAAACTAACAATATTATTTATCTCAATTTTGAAGATATAAACACGCAAAGACAAATTTATGATGATATTACTTTGTTGAAATATATTGAAGAAAATACTGATAAGCAAAATAAATATTATCTGTTTTTTGATGAAATTCAAACTATTGAAAATTGGCAAGTCGCTTGTAAAACTTTAAGGTTATATAATTATTCTATTTTTATTACTGGCTCAAATTCCAAGTTGTTATCTAGCGAGTTTGTAAAGGAATTGTCTGGAAGATACGTTGCTTTTAGAGTTAGACCTTTTGTTTACAAGGAAATTGTTGAGTATTGTAATCAATTAAATAAAGAACCTAACATAATGGATTACTTGATTTATGGCGGATTTCCAAAAAGATTTGAATTTGAAAGTAAGGATGCTCAATTAAGATATTTAAATGATTTAGATGATACCATTGTTATTAATGATTTGGTTAGAAGATATAAAATAAGAAAAGAAAATCTGTTTAAACAATTTGTAAATTATGTTTTAAGGTCTAATGCTAGGGTATTTTCAGTCAAGTCCATTCACGATTATATTAAAAATAATTATGCAAGCTGTTCTATTAATACAATTATGAATTATCTTAAATATTTGGAAGATGCTTACATTATTGAATCTGTAAAACAATATTCAACAAAAACTAAAAAAGAATTAGAATATTATGTCAAAATTTATAACGAAGATGTTTCTTTAAATTCTATTAGGTGCCTAGATAACAAATTTGACATAACTCATAATTTAGAAAATGTTATTTATAATGAATTAAAATTTATGGGATATCAAGTTAATGTATTTAATAATGCAGGTAAGGAAATTGACTTTTTAGCACAAAAAAATAATAAGCAATATTATATTCAGGTTGCATATAGTGTTGCAGAAGAAAAGGCATATAATAGAGAATTTGATGCGTTTAAAAATCTTGACAATCTTTCACAAAAAATAATCATAACTAATGATGAAATAGATTATTCAACTAGTACTGTAAAGCATATTAAATTAAAAGACTTTTTGCAAATGGAAAATTTAGATGATATAATAAGTTTGTAATAATTACTTTTTTAATAAATAAATTTTGCTTTTTCCTATTGACAAGTCGTTTGTTTTATGGTAATATATTTGTAATAATTAATTCGTTTAATACCCTAAGACAGTAAGTGCAGTTTGCGTAAAGACTTTAATGTCTGCTTACCGAGGTTAACATAAGTACTTTCAATAGTTCTCTTGTGCCTTTTTAGTGGTATGCAAGGGAATTTTTTATTGCAATATGCGTTGCTTATAAATGATTAAGTAATTCGCTTGTAGTCAATAGCAAATTTATTTTTAACTTTGTTCCATTTTAAATATTTGCTTTTGGTTATCTATTCGTTTTTCCTTAATCATTATATAAAATATTTCCTTTAAGGAAATTTATATAATTCAACGCTTTAAAAATTTTTTGGAGGGAAACTTAATGAGCGCTAATAGAGATGCGAAAGTAGAATTAGTCAAAGATATTAAAGACAAAATACAAAACGCTAAATCTGTTGTTATTGTGAATTACGGCGGTATTACTGTTGCACAAGATACTGAATTAAGAACAAAGTTCAGAGCAGAAAATGTTGAGTATAGAGTTTATAAAAATAGATTAATTCTTCGTGCGTTAAACGAACTTGGCTACGAAGTTAATGAAGATATGCTTCAAGGTACTAACTCTGTTGCAATCAGTTATGATGATGAAACTGCTGGTCCTAGAATTATTAATGATTTTATGAAGAAAAATAAAATTATGGAATTCAAATTCGGCGTTATGAATGCACAAGTTGTTGATGGTGCATACGTTCAAAAGATTGCAAGTCTACCAAACAAGCCTGCTTTAATTGGACAATTATTAAGCGTATTGAATGGTCCTATTCGTGGTGTATGTGTTGCGCTTAATGCAGTAGCAGAAAAAGGTGAATAATAAACTTTGTTGTCTTGAAGTTTTAAAATAATTAAGACAAAATTAAATATCATTAAAATAAATTAATTCAAAATTTAAAGGAGAAATTAAAATGGCAGATTTAAATAAAATTGTTGATTTAATCAGCGAATGTTCAGTTGTAGAAGTAAGTGAACTTGTTAAAATGTTAGAAGAAAAATTTGGTGTTAGTGCTGCTGCACCTGTTATGGTTGCAGGTCCTGCACAAGGTGGCGCAGAAGAAGCTGCTAAAACAGAATTCAATGTAGTTCTTAAAGATGCTGGTGCTAGCAAGATTAACGTTATCAAGATTGTTAAGGATTTAACTGGTCTTGGTCTAGTAGAAGCAAAAGGTATGGTTGAAAACCTTCCTGCTACTATCAAAGAAGGCGTTGCAAAAGCAGAAGCAGAAGAAATGGCTGATAAACTTAAAGCCGCTGGTGCTATTGTTGAACTTCAATAATCTGTACAAAAAACACATTTGTTAAATGTGTTTTTTTGCTATGCAAAAGTGCGAAGCACTCTTTTTGTACAGATTGCGATTTTGTCGGTCGGTCAAATGAGAATGCGAGCATTCTCGCTCTCCTGACCTTCGCATCTAAATCCGTACGATAAACTGGTGCAAAAGTGCGAAGCACTCTTTTTGTACAGATTGCGATTTTGTCGGTCGGTCAAATGAGAAAATAAATTTTCTCGCTCTTTTAACTTTCTTGTCTACATATTTTATGAATATTAAAGAAATTGCAATTTGTATTTGCTTTGCAAATGCATTTTTTTAATTTAGTAGGTTGGTTAAATGTGATTAGTTATTTAAATATTAGTAACAAAAAAACTGATGCCTTAAAAAACATCAGTTTTTTATTGATTTATAAAGTTATTTACAATAAAATTTATCTGTGATTATTTAAACGACATCATCAAAATCAAATTTTGTTTCATCATTATATAAATCGTTTGCAAATTTTTTGTATTGTTTCATTGCTTTTATGTAGAATACAAGTGCAACAATAGCACCAACTGCAAGTAAGCAATTAACTCCAATGCTTAAAATAGGGGAGATTGCCCTTAAAACATTTTCAAATAGCCAGTTATAAAGAAATATTACAAGAGCAAGTCCAAAGAATATACAACCAAATTTGAATACATTATTTGATTTTTCTTTAACTTTTTTATCAAATCTTTGCATTTCAACTTCAACTTGCTTTTCTATTAATGTATTTCTGTCTTGTTCGCTTTGTTTGATTTCAGCATTATTAGTTTGCTCATCATTTTGTGCATCTTTAATTTGAACATCTGCATTTACAGCATTGATTTCAACTTGTGCATCTTCATTTTGTGCTATTTCACCATTAACACTTTCATTTGCTAGGCTTGTAACTTGTTCTTCATTATTTGTACTTGCTTGTTTTTTAGTAGTTGATTTTTTAGTGGTGCTTGTAGATGATTTTGCACTTTTACTTGTTGTCTTCTTTTCTTTACTATCAGCAGTTGACTTTTTAGCACTTGCCTTTGCTGTTTTACTAGGCTCGTTTGAAGTTTTAGTTGTCGCACTCTTGCTAGTTGCACTCTTTGTAGTTGCTTTTGCCTTTACTTCCTTTTCGTTGTCATCTGCCTTTGCTTTTTTTGCTGTTGTGCTTTTTGCTGTTGTAGATTTTTTAGTTGTACTTGCACTTGCTTTTTTAGTTGTAGAAGTTGACTTTTTAGCAGTTGTTTTTGCTTTTAGTTCTTCATTTTGTACTTCATCTTTTAATTCGTTACTCATAATTTTTATCCTTTTTTTAATATTTTAACGGTTTATTCTAATTGTTTTTCCTAGCACTAATTTTAAGCAAGTGATTAAATATAGTGCGTAAGTTGGTTAAATAAAATTTCTTATTGCAACAACTTTTTTAAATAAATTTCCAGTTTTAAGTTGTGCTTAATAAACAATTTTATGTTTTCAATTAGTTTATTTATCTTTATAAACATTAATTACAGGCAAGTGGTCGCTATATTCAAGGTCTAATATTTCGCTTGAAATTAATCTTTCATTATATTCGCTGTTTGTTATTATATAGTCAAATCTATATTTTACGTTGTTGTCATTTTTAAACATTCTCTCACGATACGAACGCCAAGAGTATGCCTTATTGCTCGGATGGAGTGAGCGATAACTATCTATAAATCCATTCGCTAATAGTTTAGTAAATGCTTCTTGTTCAATAGGTAAGAAACCTGTTTTCGTTATTGCACTGCTTGGGTGCGATACATCATTTTCTGTATGGGCAATGTTGCTATCACTACAAAAAATTACATTGTTTTCTTCCTTTAATTTTGTAAGATATTTTGTTAGTTTCTCGTAATACTCCATTTTGAAGTCTAACCTAGTTCCGCCATTTGGTACATAGCAATTTACTAGTATGAAATCTTTATAATAGGCGGTTATTAATCTGCCTTCTGCATCTTCATTGCTTTCATCAAAACCAAACCTAACTTTTAATGGCTTTTGTTTTGTTATTATTGCAGTTCCAGAATATCCAGCCCTTTGACTTATATTTAATATTGTTTCATATTTATTTATGTTGTCTATAAAGTTTCCATATAAAACTTGCATTGTAGTTTGCTCATCTGCTCTTATTTCTTGCAGTGCGTAAATGTCTGCATCTGTTTCATTTAACCACTTTACAAGACCTTTATTTGATGAGGCTCTAATACCATTTACATTATAGGTTACAATCTTCATAATTTTATTATATCAAATCAATATTCTTTTTACAAATAAATTTTGAAAATATTTAAAAATATTATAAACAAAATTTTAATATGATTATGAATATTATAGTTGAAATGTTGTGTAATAATTTTTTTAATTTAAATTAATTCTCGCAATCAATAAAAACTAGTGATATTGATTTAGACAAAATTTCTTATTTAAATTGTTGAATAAATATGCCTTTTGTGTTATAATTGTTTTGATTAGATTTAAGGTTAGATTTTATTGTGCAAGAAATTTATTTGCTTGTAGGCGAAATTATTGAAGTTTCCCAAGTTATTGAGTACAATCTCGTGCTTGTCATTAAATACAGTGAATACATTAAAAAATTTAAGGGCAAGGGCAATATCACACATAAAGACTTTATGCTTTTTGAAAAAGAAGTTCAAAAAATGCATAATGGGCTTTTGTCAAGTACACTAGGGCAAATCATTAATAAAGTTAAAGAAATTGACATTTTTAATAGCGAAAGCATTGAAAAACTTTTTTCGCTGTTGAAAACTAGAAATGATTTAGTTCATAAGTTCTTTAAAGATAACAACTTTAATGAAATTGAAAGGTTTTCTAATAAATATAATCAAATTGTTGCTAGTTTAGGGGCGGTTCTTAAAAATATGCAAGATATTAATGCGAAGTTGTGCGATATAATAAATGGACAACAAATAGAATTTTCTAATCTTTTTTAAACCGGCAAAATGTTTTTTGCAAATGAATAAAGGAAGTGATTTTTTATGGATGTTAGAATTAATGCAAGTGGTCAAAGTTTTAAGTTTAGAGTAGGTGGCATCATTAGAAAAGGGGACAAGTTTTTGTGCGTTAAAATTAATAAAAACAATTTCTTTTGCCTTGTAGGTGGGCATACTGAACTTAATGAAGATACTGAAAGTGCTGTCGTACGTGAAATTAAGGAAGAACTTTGCGTTGATGTTAAGGTCGTAGCACTTGCTTGCATATTTGAAAACTTTTTTACAACTAAAAGCGGTAGGAAATTTCACGAATTGTGCTTCGCTTATGATGTGGAACTAATTGATGATGTTGATATTAATGACTATGTGAGAATGGAAAACGATAACGGCGAAATGGTGAAACTAGAATTTAAATGGCTTACTCTTGAACAAATGCGTGAAAACTTTAAACCAAAGGCTCTCGTTGATGTCATTGAAAGCGGTTGCTTTAAGCATCTCATTATAAAGGAAAAATGAAGTAAATATTTTTGTAAACAAAAATATTTGTCGCTAACGCAACTACTATGCTAACGCAACTACTATGCTAACGCATAGACTTCATTTTCCTTTGGAACTTCGTCAGTCGGTCAAATGAGAAAGTAAACTTTCTCGCTCTCCTGACTTCCTGTTATATTAATGTGAAGAAAATTTTAAAACATTAAAATTTTAAAAGTTAAAACTTTTGCTCACTTTGTTCGCTCTTCACATAATGAAACTTCGTCAGTCAGTTAAATAGAAATGCGAGCATTTCTGCAATCCTGACTTCCTCGTTGTAACGAAAAAATGTTTAAACGATAGGGTAGTTGCAAAAATATTTGTCGCTAACGCAAATTGCATAAATTTCATAAAAAATAATTTAAATGCAATTACGTAAAGTGGTTATTATAAAAATTAAACATTAAAAAGGAATTGATTTTATGATTAATGTTAAGGCTATTATTCTTGATATGGATGGAACTATGTTTGATACTCAAAAATTATATTTTGATGTCATTAAACAAATTTTTTCCTTATATAAAGTTACAGTTACAGAAGATGAATTAAAAACTCTTGTTGGAGTAACAATGCGTGAAGTTGAAGAGTTTATAAAGGCAAGGATAGACAATGCTTACTTTGATGAGTTTTGTTCTAAATTTTTTGAATATTACAAAAATTATATAATTAAATTTGGTACTCCTTTAAAGTTTGGTTTATTAAATTTAATTGACTATGCAAAAGTTTGCGATATTAAACTTGCTATTGCGACTTCTTCTGAAAAAGATGATTTATACTTTAAATTACAGCATAGTGGAATTGAAGTAAATAAATTTGATGTCATTTTATGCAAAGATGATGTTAAGAATCCAAAACCTGATAGTGAGATTTACATTAAGGCTTGCAATGAATTAGGGCTTGATGCGGTTGACTGTTTAGTTGTTGAAGATAGTTATTTGGGGGCAACTGCTGGCAAGGGTGCTGGTTGTAATGTTGCTATGGTTAAGGATATGCAAGAAAGTAATGCTGAACTTGATAATCAAATTATTGATTTCAAATTTTATAATTTAAATGAAATCATTTCATTTTTAAAGTTTAACAAAATTGATTGCACTGCTACAACAATTTATGAAAAAGATGATGACGAGTTTTATAAAAAACTATGCAGATGCAAAAAACGCATAAGGAAGTTTAATAAAATCAAATTTACAAAATTAAATAAGCAAAGAAAGAAAATGACTAAAATATTCGGTAAAATAGGGGAAAACTGCACTATAACAAGTCCTTTTTATTGTGATATTGGAGAACATATTGAAATAGGAAATAATTTCTTTGCAAATCACGGCGTTTGTATGCTAGACACTGGAAAGATTGTTATTGGCAATAATTGTCGTTTTGGTCCTTATAGTGGAGTTTATAATGTTGGACACGCTTACGAACCAAAGGCTAGAATTGCTGGCGGTGTTTATTGTAAAACTGTTTACATTGGAAATAATGTTTGGTTGGGTGCTAATGCTATTGTTTTGAGCGGTGTTAAAATTGGCGATAATGCGGTAGTAGGGGCTGGCTCTGTTGTTACAAAAGATGTTATGCCTAACACAGTTGTTGCAGGTAATCCAGCAAAGTTTGTTAAGTTTATTTATTAATTATAAACTTGATAATGAATTTATAAATGCTCAAATTAAATTAGTTTGAATAATGCAATTTATTTATTCAATGAAGAAAAAACTTTAATTTGCAATTAAATTATAATATGCGAAGTTGGGATAGCGAGAAAGTTTACTTTCTCATTTGACCGACAAGCATATTTCAAACTGTGATGCACAACTTGTTGTGGTAGTTGCGGTACGCAACACAAAATTAAATTTTATTTAATTTTATCATCACATAGTTTATAATATAGGAAGTTGTCGTTAAATAGAAAATAGTTTATAACGAGGAAGTCGGGATTGCGGGAATGCTTGCATTCACATTTGACCGACTGACGAAGTTTCAAACTAGAAGAAGTGCTAGTGCGTTAGCAGTAGCAGATGCGTTAGCAACAAACATTTTACTTGTTAAAATGTTTACTTCTTATAGTTTATATTA
>JAFTVC010000035.1 GCA_017465925.1 Clostridia bacterium
AATGGTTTCTTAAATAGTGCATTTACAACAGAAGAACAGGGGATAATTTGTACAACAACTGTGGATAACTCTGCAAGTACAACAAATAGTAGTTCTAATAGTTATGCGTGTGCAAACACGACTGATAAGATATTCCTATTATCTTATCAAGATGCAAATACAACTTATTTTTCAAGTGCAACAGAAAGGGTAAAATATCCAACAGACTTTGCGGGTGCAACGTATGCTTTCAAGAGCAGTACGGACGGTAGCGAATACGGTGGTTATTATTGGCTTCGTTCCCCTTATTCATCTTACGACTACAGTGCATATATCGTGGACTACTTCGGCTTTACCTACTCCTTCTCTACTGTGAATAAGACGAACCTCGGGGTTGTTCCTGCTTTGTATTTGCAGTTGTAATATTGAATTTTAATTAAATATAGGCATTATATAAGTATAGTTAAAATAAAAAGTTATTTATAGAAAAAATAACAAAGTTTAGCAAAGTAACAAAAATAAAATAAAAAGCAAAATAGTAAAATTGATTTATTAATTTTCATATTAAAAATAGCATAATAAAACTATTATGCTATTTTTTGTGTGTCTATAATTAAAAGCAATTTAATATTAAAATGTGTTATTAAATTTTAACATTTGCTAAATTTTTACATAAAATGTATTAGTGTATTGAATTACAACGGAAAAAGTTATGGATAATAATTTACTTGTTTTTTTAGGAATACTCTTTATTTTTCTTATGACAACACTGGGTTCAAGTCTAGTTTTTTTATTTAAAGGTCGCATATCGCCTAAATGGAATGTTATAATATTAGGTTTTGCATCAGGAATAATGATTTCTGCATCAATATGGTCTTTATTAATGCCTGCCATTGAGCAAGCAGAAAGTTTATATTCAATTCCAATAATGCCAATTAGTATAGGATTTTTGATTGGTGGATTATTTTTAAGTGTATTAGAATTAATAATTTGTCCGCCTAAAATAAAAAGAGAAAAAAGTAATTTGAATAGTTGCGGAGAAGATACTAGTTTTGAAATTCAAGAAAATATAGCAAATGGAATTAAAATTAAAACTAATGAAGAAAATGTTATAAAGCAAAATTTAAATAGTAAGGGTCAGAAAAGGCAAAAGAGTATTAATAAATCTACTAGACTATTTCTTGCAGTAACCATTCATAATATTCCAGAGGGGTTAGCGGTAGGTCTAGCATTTGGTGGTGCTATTATAATAGGGGATACAAGTGCTTACATTTCAGCATTAATGCTAGCGTTTGGAATAGGAATTCAAAATTTCCCAGAAGGAATGGCTGTAACACTACCACTTAAAAATGCTTATGGGAATAATAAAAAGGCATTTTGTTTAGGGGTTATAAGTGGGGTTGTTGAACCAATTTTTGCACTAGTGGGTATTTTGCTTGCATCAATTTTACCTAGTATTATGCCTTGGCTACTTGCTTTTTCAGCAGGTGCAATGCTATTTGTTGTCGCACAAGATTTAATACCAGATTCAAAATCTGACAAGTACTTTCATTTAGGTGCGTGGGGTGTTATTATTGGTTTTGTTATTATGATGATTTTAGATATTTCACTCGCTTAAAATAGCGAAAAAGTAAGTAAAATTATTTTAAAAACATTTGCATTTTAGCTTTTATTCAAGTTTATTAATGTAAAATGTTTATTCAAATAATATCTTAAAGCAAAATTAAATTGTATTTTATAGAAAGCGAGTTATCTTTAAAAAGGAAATTAAATGCAAGTATAAAAAAGGTAAACTCAATATTCATTAAGTTTGCCTATTTTTTTAATTCTATATTTCTCTTTATTTTCTTCAATTAATTCAGTATAGCGTTTTAACAGTTTATTGCTTGCATCTTCCCAACTGCAATAAAATGTTTTTCCTGCATTTTTGCCTACTTGTCGCAGTTTTGTTTTATCCTTGATTATTTCACTAATTTTATTTGCATAATCTTTGACTGTGTTTTTAATTAAATAGCCATTCTCATTATCTTTTATTCCATAGCTAACGCAAGTATCTTCTATTGTAAGGGTTGGGGTATTAAATGCAGATGCTTCTATTTTTACTAGTCCTAATGTGTCAAATGGTGAAGGGAAAAGGAGTACATCTGCACGAGAATAAATTGCAGGCAAAAGTTCGCGTTCTACAAAATCAGTGAATATAACATTTTCAGTAAGTTTTTTATGTTCTACTTCTTGCTTTAATTGTGGTAAGTAAATACCAGTGCCTACTATTAGAAATTTGAAATTGTTAAAAGTCTTTTTTAATTCTGCCAAAGCATCAAGTGTGAAATTAATATTTTTAACTTTTTCTATTCTTCCAACATATATAAAAACTATTTCTTGTGCTTTTATATTGAATTCTGTATTTGCTATTTTGTTTAAGGTTGCGTTATCACTATTTCTTTGCCATTCTGTACCAAGTGGCATATAAGTAACTTTACCATGATAACCATAAGAGCGAAGTTCTTCTACTATGCTTTCGTTAGCAACAAAAACTTCATTCATTTTATTCATTGCCTTTCCTATTTTTCGCATAACCATTTCTGTTAGTCGGTTGCTTTTTAGTTTTTCCTTAAATGCTGGTCTAAATTTTGTGTGAAAAGTTGCAACTACTGGTAAGCATCTTTTCTTGGCTAGTTTTGTACCAAATTTGCAAATTGCAAAAGGTGAATGTAAGTGGATAATATCTATTTTTTGCTCGTTTAATTCTTTTTTTAGTTTTCTATCTAAATTGGGTGTTGGGTAACAATTATTGTAAATTGGTATAAATATGCTTTTGCATCTATATATATTATATGGAAAGTTGTCTTTATATTTTTTGTCTATTTTAGGTGCAAGTCCTATTGCTTTGTGATGTTGCTTATTTATTTCGGTTAAATAATTATGCATCGTTTCACTTACACCATCAACTATGGGGTAGTAACTATCCATACCCATTAATACATTTATTTTATCATTTTTCATAAATTTTTTCCTTATAATTAATTTTTGCCAAAAGTAGAGTAGTTTAAACAAAATTATTATAATGAGAGACTCTTTTAATAAATTTGCTTATTTGTAAATTACTATTGATACTATATTAGTAATTCTTAAAAGAGTAGTTTATTATAAGGAAATTATAACTATTACAGATTGTTTAAAAATTTTAAATGATTATTTTTATCGTTGGACTTGACAAATAGCAAAATAGGTAGTAAACTATGTTATAGAAAGTTTATGCACTCATAGCTCAGCTGGATAGAGCGTTGCGCTACGGACGCAAAGGTCTGGGGTTCGAATCCCTATGGGTGCACCATTGAAATACAAGTGAAGATGTGGAAGGGATTCGAACCCAAGGGTTCGTCCTGTCGGTCAGACCGCAACATAGTTGCTCCCGGCTTGGCGCTCACGAGTTCGCTGGCTAAAAACGCTCAAACCGCGTTTTTTTTACGCGTCGCCCCCTATGGGTGCACCAATAAATACAGGTGAAGATGTGAATGGGATTCGAACCCCAAGTGGTTCGTCCTGTCGGCAAATAACAGAAGTTGTTTAATTAATAACTAGAATTAAAGGGATATGTATAATCTCTTTTTTTGTAAAATGTATGTAAATACTTGGTAATAATTAAATAAAAATGATATAATAATACTATCATTATAAAAATGAAAATGTATTATAGATTGGAAGGTAATATTTATGGCAAATTGGTACGATGTTTTTGATGACTTTGAAAACCAAGATATTGAATCTTTACAAGAAATTTTTTCTTATCATGCTAATAATATAAATTATGTGTCGTAGAAATTTTAAGAAACTAAAATTTCTAATAAAATCCAAGATTTTATTCTAGAACTACCGTTCTAGCGACACAAATTTGAATTAGGCGTCGTTTATATCAAATACAAAAACAAGTTTTTGTGCTTGCATAAACTTCCTATAATAT
>JAFTVC010000002.1 GCA_017465925.1 Clostridia bacterium
AAGCACTTCGTGGAAGTTTACAGTGCAAGCAATAGGCGCTGGAAATTATACTAGTAGTGATACTACAACAAGTGGAACACAAGCAACATATACAGTTTCGTATAACGCAAATGGCGGTAGTGGAACAGTACCAACAAGTGCGGTAGTAATAAAAGGAACAAGTTATACACTTGCGACAGCAACATTTACATTAGAAGGTTATAAACTAAATGGATGGAATACAACTGTAGATGGAAGTGGAACAAGTTATACATTAGGTGCAAGTGTAACAGTTAGTGGCAACTTAACATTGTATGCTGTATGGGACTACCTATACAAATTTGGCACATATAGTTATACAACAAGTAAGACAGTAAGTAGCCAAATGGTAGCAGGACAATTTGTAGAAGATTCTAGTATAACAGAAGATACAGTAGCAGTAGGAGATTATGTAGCGTTTGGAAGTTATCCACAAACGTTATACACAGGCAGTGCATCACTTACAGTTGTAAGTGGAGAAACGTTTGAAGGTTTACCAGTATACACAGATGGGACGGATAAATATGTTTATGTATCATCACCAAACCCATATAATTCAAGTAATAAATATAGCAATGGAACGACTATATCATCAAGTACAGCATGTTATTTTAAATTAGAACCAATGGTGTGGAAAGTGTTGAGTAAAGATAGTAATAATAAGTTATTACTTGTAAGCGAAAGAGAAATAAGGGCAAAGATACCATTTCATACAAGTGAAGATACTAGAACAATAAATAGTGCAACAGTGTATGCAAATAACTATGAGTACAGCACAATTAGAGCGTATTTAAACAACCTTAATGGAAGTAGTTATAGCGTAGCGGATTATTCATCAAATGGTTTCTTAAATAGTGCATTTACAACAGAAGAACAGGGGATAATTTGTACAACAACTGTGGATAACTCTGCAAGTACAACAAATAGTAGTTCTAATAGTTATGCGTGTGCAAACACAACTGATAAGATATTTTTATTATCTTATCAGGATATGATAAATTCATCTTATGGCTATGCAACAAGTACAAGTAGTACAACAACAAGGGTTAAATATCCAACAGACTTTGCGGGTGCAACATATGCTTACAAGTATAGTAGTGACGGTAGCGAATACGGTGGTTATTATTGGCATCGTTCCCCTGGTTCATCTTACGACCGCAATGCTTATTACGTGAACGTCGACGGCAATCTCTACAACCATATCGTGAATTACACGAGCATCGGGGTTGTTCCTGCTTTGTACATTCAGTTATAACCCTGTTATAAACTGAATGATAATCACGAGCGAATGCGAGTAATCCGACGGCATTTCCAAAGCGGATTTGAGCGAAGGAAATGACCGTTAATAAAATTATGCAATTTAAAAACAAAAAGAGATTTAGGGCTATTTTATCCGCTTTTTAGCGGATAAAATAGTGGGTTTATTTAGGAAAGAATTGTTGAAGTCAGACAATCAAAATAAGGCTTGCCTTTTATGGCAAGCCTTTATTTTAAATTAGGAAGATTAATGGTTGTTGATTGTTTTTAGTTAGTTAAAATGATGTGTAAAAAGGGAAGTAAAATTTATAATTTTTTTTGGAAAATAATGTAAATTTGCTTGCAAAATTTTCGTCGTTATGATATAATAAAAGTATGAAAGATAGGAAATGAGTTGTAGATTGGAATTTTAAAATTTTAGGTTTTGCAAAATTTTTTAAGACAGAACACACTTAAAGAATTTTGGAGAATTGAGAATGTTAAAAGGAAAATCTAGGCGAGTGGATAATTTTTCAAATAAATTAAAGGAGACGCAAGTTAATTTTAATTTATAAATTACTTTTACAATAACCATGTTTAACGATTAATCAATAATAAAAATTTGGCATAATAATGGGGTAAGTAGAAATGACAGTGTATAAAAGAAGTGAGCTTTATGTTTTAACTAAAACGAAAGATTTGGCTAAATATGTAATAACGATTACTGAAAAATCTCCTAAAAAATTTAGGTATACACTTGTTGCTCGCTTACAAAATTACATACTTGATATATTGGAGTGTTTGCATTTAGCGAATAGTTATACTAGGGGAAGTTTAGAGAGAAAAGCATTACAAGAGGATGCTAAAAGGAAACTTTCTATGCTTGATTATTTTGCACAACTAGCGTATGAGCAAGAATGTATCTTGTTTAAGCAGTTTGAGCAAATATCAAAGCAAGTTGCTGAATGTCTAATGTATTTAGGTAAATGGATGTCAAGTGATAGGAAAAAGGTATCGACTGCCAAGGAAGTGGAAACAGAAGTTGACGCTTGTGGTGCGGGTGATATATATGAGAGTGAATAGTGTGCTGTGTGTTTTATTTAGTTTGGTAGTATTGGGTTTGATATTGAAATTGTGTCAAGTCAAAAAGGCTCAAACTTTATAGGTATTCTATTTGCTTGTTAATATTTCATAAGCGTAAAAGAGTTGAGGAACTTTTATGCTATCGGTATAGGATAGGTGTTACGGAAATTGTCGGGTTTGAGTTTTGTGGCTTCGTTCCCCTAATTCATCTAACAACAACAATGCATATAACGTGAACAACGACGGCAATATCAACAACAATAATGTGAATAACACGAACAACGGGGTTGTTCCTGATTTGTTTCTTATCATAGTGTGCTAATGCTTGAAATGAAGAGTGATGGTAATCATTTTGATATAGAGGTTTTATTTGTGGAATTTATTTAGTTTTTAGTGTTAGTGTACTTGTGTGAAAAGGCGAGTTTCATAAGGTAAGTACCTTGGACAGTGTTTGAAACAAAGGAACGCCTATCCTTTCCTTTAAGATGGGACTATTTAAATAATATGTTGCTTTTGGCTTGCGAGTAGGGAAATAGAAACGATTTTTATTTATCTACTAGTTTAGTTTGAAATTGAGTTTGGCTCTATTATTTGTTTAGCATATTCCTTAATGTCTAATTAAAATAGTTTTAGATAAGGGAAAAGATAATCGTTGGACACTGTAACGGCTTGATTCTTTGCAGTATTTGGTTTTTGCCACCGGCGATTTTTTTATTTTTGGTTCTGCATTTTTCAAAATGGTTTGTACCTATCATTATTTGCGAAATTAGTATATATACTTCTTTTTTTTATATTGGCTATTTATGTGTAAAAATCTTAAATTTACATTTTGCTCAATGTATAGATTAGTAACTAAATATTCTTTAAGTTTTAAGCATTTATTTTGCAAGTTTAAAAAGTAATTTGTTGTTGAAATTTGTTTGCAAATTTAGCGTGTATTCTTCTTTTGAAGAAATTATTTCGTTTGAGAACTTATACAAGGCTCATCGTAGGGCAAGGCTTTGTAAAAGGCATAAAAGAGAAGTGATTGAGTTTGAACTTAATTTATCAGAAAATTTATGGCGGTTGCATTATGAATTAAAGTATGGTAAATACGAGATTGGAGAATACAATAAATTTATGGTATACGACCCAAAGGAAAGGGAGATTCAGGCTATACCTTATAGAGATAGAGTTGTTCAGCATACTTTATGTGATAATTGTCTTATACCTACGCTTGAAAGGTATTTGATTTATGATAATACTGCTTGTAGGCAAGGTAAGGGTACACATTTTGCTATTAAGAGATTAAAAAGTTTATGCGTGAGCATTTTAAACTTTATGGCGCAACTGGATATTTTGTTAAATTGGATATAAGGAAATATTTTCCAAGTATTAATCATTCAAATTTGTTACAAAAGATTAGTAAGTTGCCTATTGATAAAAGAACTTACGATTTAATTGTTAAAATTGTTACTAGTTATGGTGATGGGGTTGGGTTGCCTATGGGTAATCAATCTAGTCAATGTTTCGCTTTGTTCTATTTGGATGTTGTTGACAGATTCATTAAGGAGCAGTTAAGGGTTAAGTATTATGTTCGCTATATGGATGATATGATACTTTTACTTCCGGACAAGAAAACTGCGCAACAATGTTTTACTTTGGCTACGGAGCAGATAGAAAAGAATTTGCTTTTAGTCAATAAAAAATCTCAAATAGTTGCACTAAAAAATGGTATAGAGTTTTTGGGGTGGAGATTTAGGCTTTCTAAAACTGGAAAGGTTTGTCAAACTATTAGGCATAGTTCTGCTAAAAGAATTTATGAAAAAGCAAAACTTAAATCTTGGCAATTACGAAGGGTAAAGAAAGCGAATGAAAAGGTTAGGGAAGTGCTTGCTTGTTACAATGGGCATTTAAATAAAGGGAATTCGCACAATTTTTATAATAAGGTAGTGCACCTATTTAAATACAAAGCGAAAAGATAGCAATTTTTTTTATAATTTTTAATTAATTTAGTTTTAATAATTTAAGTGTTTGGCTTTATTTAAAGTGCTTTAAAATGTTTGGTAAAATAGTTTTAAAGATTATTTTTTTTTATAAAGTTAATTATGGTCTTTGCAAGCAATTTGATTGCTTTTATTTTTTTATTATGCTACAATTAATTTACTAATAGCAAAATTTTTTTTATTATCTACATATTATGCGAATAGTTGGATATTATGCAAATAGTTGGGGTTTTTGTTGTTTGGGGTTACAACGAGATTTAAGTAAGTATTTTTGTGGTTTAATAGTTAAATAAAATAAGGAGAGTTAAATGTTTGGGTGGTTTAGTGATGTAATTAATTTTATTACAGATTTAATAGCAGAGTTTACGGGTATAATTTCGCTTGCATTATTGCTTGTGCTATTCTTTGTTTTTGATTTCAAATTTTTAGTAAGAGCGTTTGTTATGTTAAGGGTTTTATTTAAAGACCAAAATATGCCTTTGACTTTTACTTTTAGTACTGCGTGGCGTATTAAGAGAATTAACAGTGATGACAAAAAGGGGCGATATAAATATATTAAATCTTTTTGTGAGTTTGCAATTTTTAAAAGTTATGGGGATAAGTTATCAGTTGCTGAATGGTCGGCAATATCACAAAAGTATTTCTATGAGCAATTACTTGCAAATCCGTTTTTAATTAATCTTGATTCTTCTTTTGATATTATTAATTCAAAAGTTGATGCGAAGATTAAAAAGTATTTTGAGTTTTTAAATAAGCAAAATAAAAAGTACATACATAATACGAGTGAATCTAAATTTGTATGCAGATTAAGTTTTGAAAATGGCTTTGTTTACCCTGCATCTTTTATAAATGGTCTTGAAAGAAAATTTGAAAATTCGTGGACTGATTTGCTTGTTAAATATAATTACACTTTAAAAAATTCTAAATATCATAAATCAAAAGATAGTGCCAGCATTATTAAAACTATGAATACTTATGATAATCAACATTTCATTACTTCACAAAATAATAATGCTTTTCAAATTAAGAGTAATGAATTGTTTATGATGTATAGTTGGCTTATGTGGAGTCCTAGTTATCAAATGCGTTTTGATGATGATAAAATGAAAATCATTTTATATGGCGTTGGTGATGAAAGTAATACAACTAATTTAGTTTTAGATACTTCAAAAAATTCGCAAGCGCTTTGGGAGCAATTAAAACGCTGTATGGACAAGCACACTTATGGTTTTAATTTAAGTATTGAGTGTGAGTTATTAGAACTTGTTCCGTTTGTTAGAAATAATATGCAAAATTTTAGTGTGGAAACAATGCCACTTATCAACAATTTAATGAATAACTCAAATGATGTTAAGTACATACTTTCTTATGTCTGTCCAAGAAATGATGCCACTTTGCGTAATACAAATTTTGTTGATGAAAATGATGCATTCTTTTCTGGTTATTTGTGGGCATTGTTTGGTAGAGTGGATGATAATCATAAGAATTTTGAAATCAAAAATACAGCAGTATTTTTTGAGCATACAAATTTAGCGGACAGTACAAGTGTTGACTATTTTACAAAGGCACTTGCACAAAAAACAATTCTTCATTTTAAAGAAGTTTTAACTGATGATAATGTTTGCAAATATAATTTAAATGCTTGTGTTGCAGAGTCGTTTAAAGAAAAGTATATTGATTTAATTAATTCATATCTTCAAAAGGAAGACCCTGCATTTAGGGAAAGATTTAGGCAATTTGTCAACTTGACTGATAATGCGGTTACAATTAATGAAATTTTGGAAAATATTGATGAAGAGTTCCCACTTAATGAATTTGAATTCAAGAAAGTTACTGATGCAAATGAAGTTGCTAAATTCTATACTTCGGTTTATGTCAATAACTTTGCTCCGGATGAGCGTGATTCAATAGATGATTTGCTATATCGTACATTAGAGTTGAAATCTGAAAATCATCACGATATTATTATTGCAACACAAAATGATAAAATTGTTGGTGGTATTGTATTTGACTATTTCAAAAAGAGTAATTGTGGCTGTATAGAATATATCTGCGTAGATAATAAGTTTAGGGGAATGAGAATTGCTAAAAAATTGACTGCAAAAGCCATTGCTCAATTAACTGGTTATGCACGTGAAAATAAGCAGACTTTAAACGCTATATTTATTGAAATTGAAGACCCTGAAAAGTTGACTGGGCTTAATGCACAAGCGGCACTAGATAATTATCGCAGGTTACAATTATGGAGTAATTATAAATTTAATAGATTGGACTTTAATTATATTCAACCAGCATTAGCGGAAGGGTTAAACAAACTTGAAAATCTTATGCTTGCAATCAATACATTAAAATCAGATAGCGAATATATAGATGCAGAAATTTTATCACAATTCTTGATTGATTTTAATGTGATATGCAATAGAATAGAAGATATTAATGACCCAAATTTAGGTGTTAAAGAAATGCTTGATGAAATTGCTAGCAAGCCTGATGGTAAAGTCGCAATTTTAAAAGATTCAATAGAGTATAAAAAATATAAACCAAAGAATTTGAAAAAATAATAATTAAAAGGACTAAATTTAAAGTTTAGTCTTTTTTTAAATTAAATCATTCTGCAATTAAAAATTAAAATAGGATATATTATTTATTTTTTTATAGTAAAGAATAAATCTTACTAGTTGTTATTGTTATTAGCAATGATTGTTGGCTTTTGTTTTAAAAGTTTGAGTTAAAATTTATGTTTTAAATATTTCCTTATTTTATTTGTTTTTTATTTTATATTGTTGTATAATAGTTATTAAGTTTAATTCATATTAAATAAAAATGCAAATTTATTGCATAACACAAATATTTAAGGAGTACAAGTAATGGGTTTAATAACAGCAATAAAAAACCGAGATAACAAAAAGGCACTTAAACAATTAGAAAAAATTGCAAGTAAGATTGAAGATTTAAGTGAAGTTTATAAAAATAAAACAGATGAGGAATTGAAGCAAACTACTGACATTTTAAAGCAAAGATTAAATGATGGTGAAACTTTGGACGATATTTTGCCAGATGCTTATGCTCTTGTTAGGGAAGCAAGCGACAGAGTTTTAAATATGCGTCATTTCCATGTTCAATTAATTGGTGGTATTGTATTGCATCAAGGAAGAATTGCAGAAATGAGAACTGGTGAAGGTAAAACTCTTGTTGCTACTTTACCTGCATATTTAAATGCGTTAACTGGAAAGGGTGTTCACGTTGTAACAGTTAATGATTATCTTGCAAAGGTGCAAGGTGAGCAAATGAGCAAATTGTTCAACTTTTTAGGTTTGACAGTTGGTATCCTTATTTCAGGACATAGTGAAGCAGTTAAAAGACTGGTTTATTCTTGTGATATTGTTTATGGTACAAATCACGAGTTTGGTTTTGACTATTTAAGAGATAATATGGTTGTAACTAAACAACAAAAAATGCAAAGAGGATTTAATTTTGCTATTGTTGACGAAATTGATAGTATTTTAATTGATGAGGCTAGAACTCCACTTGTTATTAGTGGTAAAGGAATGAAGAGTAGTGATAGATATTTAATGGCGGACAAGTTCGCTAAATCACTAAAAGAAGATGATTATACTATTGATGAAAAACAAAAAATTATTATTATGACTGAATCTGGTATTGATAAGGCTGAAAGATTTTTCAATATAGAAAATATATCAGATGTAGAAAACATAGAACTAAACCATCATATTAATAATGCGTTAAGAGCAAACTATATTATGAAAAAAGATATCAATTACATTGTGAATGAAGAGGAAGGTATCTTAATTATTGATGAATTTACTGGTCGTGCACTTGCCGGTAGAAGATATTCTGATGGATTGCATCAAGCAATAGAAGCAAAAGAAGGCGTAAAAATTAATGACGAAAACAAAACTCTTGCTACTATTACATTCCAAAATTTTTTCAGGCTTTATAAGAAGTTGTCAGGTATGACTGGTACTGCTAAATCTGAAGAACTTGAATTTAACAAGATTTATAATTTGGATGTTGTAGAGATTCCAACAAATAAACCTGCAATTAGAAAAGATGCTAACGACATAATTTATAAAACTCGTAATGGTAAGTTTAGGGCCATTGTTGAAGCAGTTAAAGAAATGCACGAAACAGGTAGGCCAATTCTTATTGGTACAGTTTCTATTGAAGATTCAGAAGAATTATCTAAACTACTAAAACAAGCAGGCATTAAACATAATGTGTTGAATGCTAGAAATCACGCACTTGAAGCAGATATTGTAGCACAAGCAGGAAGATTTAATTCTGTTACTATTGCTACTAATATGGCGGGTCGTGGTACAGATATTTTACTAGGTGGAAATCCAGACTATTTAGCAAAACAAAAGTTAAGACAAGAAGGTGTTGAAGAAACAGATATAAATTTAGCAACTTCTTACAGAAATGATAAACCAGATAATATCAAGAAAATTGAAGAAAAGTACAATGAGTACTATAATAAATTTAAAGCAATAACTGATGAAGAAAAGGAAAAAGTTGTTGAATTGGGCGGACTTCATATTATTGGTTCTGAAAGACATGAAAGTAGAAGAATTGATAACCAGTTAAGAGGTCGTGCTGGAAGACAAGGCGACCCTGGTTCAACTATTTTCTATATTTCTATGGAAGATGATTTGGTTAGAATTTTTGGTGGCGATAAGATGTTAAGAGTCGCTGAAATGTTGAAGATTGATGAAGATACTCCATTCCAACTAAAAGTTCTATCTTCTGGGGTTGAAAAAGCACAAAAGCGTATTGAAATGAGAAATTATAGTAGCAGAAAAGCAGTGCTTTTATATGATGATGTTATGAATATGCAAAGGGCTAATATCTATGCTCAAAGAGATGAAATTCTTGATGGTATTGATATGCGTGAGCAAATCATTGATATGTTTACAAAGACTTTAACTGGTATTGTGTTTAGTGAACTTGATGATGATAAGACATATTATGAGTGGAAACTTGATACTCTTAATTTAAGACTTGAAGATAACATTTTTGCAAAGGGAACTAATCTTGTAACGGAAGAATTTGTGGAAAATTGTACTGTGCAAGAAGTGGCGGATAAGGTAGTTGATTATGCAGTTCAATTATACGACAAAAAGAGAGAAGATGCGAAAGAACTAGGATTTGATTATTCAATTCTAGAACGTGTAGTTGTTCTTAAAGTCGTTGATACTCTTTGGATGGACCACATTGATTCAATGGCAATGCTACGTAATGAAATTTTTGTTAAACAATATGGTCAACAAGACCCAATCGCTGCTTACAAGAGAACTGGTAGTGAAATGTTTGACATTATGATTGAAAAAGTTTGGCGTGATGTTACTACATTCATTTTAAATATTAGACTTGAAAAAGCACCACAAATGCAACAACAAGAACAAGGTAAACCTAAAATAAGGGAAGCTGCACCTAAGAGAGTAGGTGAAGTAGATGAAACTGGAAAGAATAAACCTTGTCCATGTGGCAGTGGAATGAAATACAAAAATTGTTGCGGTAAAAAGAATAAAAAATAAAATTAATTAAAACAGATAAAGTAGTTAAAAAGACAAGTCATATTTTGGCTTGTTTTTTGTATGAAAGGAAATAAAAATTAAATAATGGTGTTGTTTACTAAATGTTTAAATCAGTTTGTGAAAATTTCCTAAATAAAAATAGTTTTGTAGTTGTTTTGTAATTTATTAAAATTAAATTCTTTTCAAAAGGACTAGAAATTGTTATTTTAATATGGTATAATAATAAAGCACTTTGCAAAGGAGTTAAATGTATGAATTTAAAGAAAATTAAGTTAAATATAATTGCCAGTACACAGCCAACTTATGAGAAAGATTTGGGAGAGCAAGATAGCACTAAATTAATTAGTCAATATAACTTGTACAGTGGGCTTATTGCTAGAAATTGTGTAACAACAAAATCATTTAATGAAATATTAATGGAAGATACTGCAAAATCTCTTTCAAGGGCGGAAAATGTAAAGGAGAGTGGACATCATAGTGTATTTGACCACGAATATTTAACATTTGAAATAGATAATTTATCAAAAGCATTTGCAATGGTTTTAAACAATGAGAAGTTTTATAATACTACTGAAAAATCAATGCGTTATACTGTAAATTATGACAATATGACAAATGAAGAAAAAGAACTTTACATAAAATGGCAAGCATACTTTGAAAAATTGATAGCAGATAAGTATCAAGCAGATTATCCTAATTTTTTTACAGATGCAAAAATTAGGAAACTGGCACTAGAAAATGCTAGATATTTGCTATCTATTTATTCTCCAACTAGTATGGTTTATACAACATCAGTAAGGCAATTAAATTATTTATACAACTTTTTAAATAAGGAAATTGAAAATGAAGAAAGTAATGCATTTTATAGGCAACTTAAACCATCATTTGAGCAATTTAATAGCGAGTTAGAGCGTTATGGTATAATAGATGAAAAGTTGATGGAAGACAATAAAGGTAGGAAATTATCTTTATACAATGATTACAAGGCGAAAGAATATTATGGTGATGTTTACTTAACGAACTATGAAGCATCTTTTGCTTGTCTTGCACAAGCACATAGGCATAGAACTTTAAGTTATAGTTTTAGTTTAGCAAAAGAATTAAAATATTATTGTCCACCTATTTTAAAAATGAATGAAGAACTTGTGAAGGAGTGGTTAAGGGATTGTGAGTATGCACAATCTTTGACAAACAAGGATATAGATTATAATTTACCGCAAGCAACGCTCGTAAATGTTACTGAATCTGGTACTCTTGACAATTTTATTTTAAAAATGAAAGAAAGGAAATGTACGTTTGCACAATTAGAGATAAACAATAAAACTAATGGTATATTAAATGCTTATCAAAAGGAGTTATCAAAAGCAAATCACCCAAGGGCAGAAGAATTAGCGACATATCAAAAGGGTGCAAGATGTACATTTAACGATTACAAATGCACAAATAATTGCAAATTTAAAGAAGGAATTAATGAAACAAGACAAATTTAGTTGTCTTTTTTCTTTTTTATAGTTAAAATAGTAGTATTAATTTTAATAAAGTTTTGGTTGTTCTAATAGATTATTTAATAAGTTTATTAATTATGCAAATAGTACTTTAAAATTTTGGACAAGGATACTTAAAAGGGGAAATTATGAAAATTATTCATACAGCAGATTTGCATTTAGATAGTAAAATGGAAACATATTTAACCAAGGAAAAAGCAAAAGAAAGAAAACTAGAAGTTAGGTTTGCTTTTCAAAGGTTGGTTGAATATGCAAGTGAAAATAATGTTCAAGTAATCATAATCAGTGGAGATATGTTTGATACAAAAAACATAATATCTTCAACTAAAAATTTTGTGCTTAATTTAATTGGTAAATATAGCAATATTGACTTTTTAGTATTGAAAGGTAATCATGATGAATATGAATTTGAAAAAAGTGAATGTCCGCCAAATTTAAAATTTTTTGCAAATGAATTTGTGTATTATAATTATGGTAATGTAAGTATATCTGGTTTAAACTTAAATAAATATTATTTGCCAAATAATTTTGACCTACTTTCATTTGATGCAAATAGAATTAATATTTTATGTTTACATGGGCAGGCATCAAACTTTTTTAGTGAAAATATAGATTATTGTATTCCGCTAAATGCTTTAAAAAATAAAAATATTGATTATCTTGCATTAGGACATATTCATAGTTTTGAAAGTGGAAATGTGGATAACCGTACTATATTTGCATACAGTGGCATTTTAGAACCTCGTGGTTTTGATGAGTGTGGGCAAAAGGGGTTTATTGAATTAGATATTAATGACCATATTTCTTGCAGATTTGTACCATTTGCTAAAAGATGTTTTGAGCATATTAAAGTGGATATATCAAACGCATCAAGTGCAAATGATATACAGCAATTAATTTTTAGTTGTATGCAAAATGTGAGTAGCGAAAACTTAATAAAAGTTGAACTGGTTGGGGAGTTTGATTTAAATTTAGACAAGGACCTTGATTATCTAGAAAAGGTTTTGAATGAGAGATTTTATTTTGCAAAAGTAATAGATAACTCTACTATTAAAGTTGATTATGAAAGGTTAAAACTTGATGTTTCATTAAAGGGTGAGTTTGTAAACACTGTTTTAAATTCAAATGATTTAACTAATGAAGATAAGACAAAAATTATTACTTATGGCATTAAAGCATTAACCAAAGGAGAGATTTAAATGATATTAAAAAAAGTATATATTTCAAACTTTGGCAAGTTACAAGATTTTACATATATTTTTGATGATGGCATTAATACAATTTATGCACAAAATGGGTTTGGGAAAACAACGCTTGCGACATTTATAAAGGTTATGCTTTATGGTTTTTCAAATAAGAGTGCAAGGGATTTATCAAAAAATGAAAGAAAAAAGTACTTACCATGGCAAGGCGGTAAGTATGGTGGATTTATAGAATTTGAAGTTGATGGGCAAGAGTATAAACTAGAAAAGTTTTTTGGCAAGACTGAAAAGGAAGATGTAATAAATCTATATGATTTAAAGACAAATAAACAACTGCCTATGAAGCAAGAGATGGGCGAAAAAATATTTAAAATAGATGCTGATGGTTTTGTAAAAAGTATATATTTCCCTGAAACTGATACAGAAAATTTTGAAAATTTAAGCATTCAAGCAAGGCTATCAAATAGAATTGAAAATACAAGTGATTTGAATGATTATGATAAGGCATTAAAAGTTCTAGAAGAAAAGCGAAAGTTCTATTTAAAAAGTAATGGTAATGGTAAAATAACTGATATTAGAAATGAGTTAAATCAAATAAATAGAGAAATTGAAGAGTGTAAAAAATCAAGAGAGTTAGTGCAAAATTATGAAGAAAATTTAAAGACATTAAATAATGAAGTTTTAAGGCTTGAAGAAGAAAAGCGTAGGCTTGATGCATATATTCAATCTAATCAAAGGCAACTTGAATTTTTAGCAAAGGCAGAGCATCTTAAATCACTTGAAAATGATACAGTTAGGATAAAAGAAAAGTTGCAAGAATATTCTGCATTTTTTGCAAAGCACTTACCAACTCAAAATGAAATTGTGCAAATGGAAGTGCTAGAAAGGGAAGTAAGAGAATTAAAAGATAAATTTAATCAAATTCTACCAAATGAAAATGATTATTTATTTTATAAAAACACGAATGCCGTTTTTAGCAATTTATCCGCTAAAAATATAGATAATGCAATAGATTTAACACTAAATAAAGAAAAAGCAAAAACTAGTAAATTTAGGTTTTTATATTTGCTTTTTAGTTTGGTTTCATTATTTATAGGTATAGGACTATTGCAAACGAGTATTTATATAAGTGTTGTGGCGTTTGTACTTACAGTGGTTTTATTAGTTTTATTCGTTATTGGGCTTAAAAAAGGCGAAAATATTACAAATAGTGGAATTGTACTTAACGAAGTACAAAAACTTTTACCGAATATAAACTTTAATGAAAGGACTTTATTAAATGATTTATTTGAAATAAAAAATCAGTATGAAAAGTGGAACAGCATTAGAAATTATTTATCCCAAACTGATGTAGAGATACAAAGATATGAAACTGAATTAAATGAAAAGCAAGATAGGTTAAATTTTTTCCTATGTAATTATTTAAGGTCAGAAAATGATTATGCAACAATTCAAATAATAAAATCAAATTTTATGACATATAATTATTTACTAGAACAAGTTAGGGAAAAAGAAGGTGCAATGAAAAACTTTGCAGTTAGCAACAATATGGTTACAAATACTAATAGTGTGCAAGGGCAAGATTCATTTAATGCAGATGCTGAATTTAAACGCTTAAATTTAGCACTTGATAATGCAAAAGGACAAATGCTTAACTTAAAACAAAAATTAATTGTTGAGCAAGATTCACTAGCAAAATTAAGTGAGTTTGAAAGGCGAAGAGATAATTTAATTTTGCAACTAGAAGAATCTACAAAACAGCATTCATTAATACTCAAAACAATAGAGTTGCTTACACAAGCCAAAGAAAGTTTAAATTCAAGATTTTTATCGCCTATGCAAACCAATTTTAATGAGGTAATGAATAAATTAAATACTGCAATTATTAATAATGGAGTGCTGGATACTGATTTGAATTTATCTATAAATTGCGGTGGAGAATTAAAGTCAACTGATTATTTTAGTCAAGGCTATAAAAAGATTTTAGACTTTGCAACAAGGGTTTCATTGTTAAAAAGTATTTTTGCACAAGAAAAGCCTTTCATAATACTAGATGACCCATTTATAAGTTTAGATGAAGTTAATTTAGAAAAGATTAATTACTTATTAAAGGAATTATCAAATGATTATCAAATAATTTACTTTGTTTGTAGAAATGATAGGGGTGTGGCATAGCAATTATTAATGCTATAATGTTGATTTTATTGTATTGACTGAATTTGTTTGTAAAAATACTACTCTTAAAATTTAATTATGCAACTTTGTGCTTGATTTTTTGGCTAAATTGTTTTAAAATATATATGATGAAATAAAAGGATGCAATAAATTATTGCAAATTATTATTATGGGAAAGAATGACTTATTATTTGATTACAACAATATGATGGCTGATGTTATTGGCGATAATGGTATAACAAATGAAGAATTAAATAGTTATATGGATAAAGCGAAACTAGCGCATTATAACTTTGAAAAGAAGAAAGGTTATAATATGATGGAGTGGACAAAACTTCCGTATGAGCAAGATTCAGTAGCGCAAGAAATTGAAGCGTTTGCAAAAAATGTTAGGCAAAATTTTGATTATTTTGTTGTGTTGGGAATTGGTGGTAGTGCATTAGGTGCATCAGTAATTTTTGATGCGTTATGCCATTATAATCATAATCTACTTTCAAAGGATAAGCGAAATGCACCTATTTTCTTTGTTGAAGATAATGTTGATCCTGATAGAATGAATGCACTTTTGGATGTTGTAGATATTAAAAAGACAATGTTCAATGTTGTAACAAAAAGTGGTAAGACAACTGAAACATTAGCACAGTTTTTAATAGTTTATAAACTTTTAAAACGTGCATTAGGCGAAGAAGAGGCAAATAAACATATTGTATTTACAACTGACCGTAAGAAAGGGGACTTACTACAAGTAGCGAAACAAAAAAACATAAAATGCTTTTATATTCCAGAAGGTGTTGGTGGTAGATATTCTGTTTTATCCCCAGTAGGACTATTGCCTGCAAGTGTTTTGGGGGTAGATATAAGAGATATGCTTATGGGTGCCAGAGATATGGAAGAAAGATGCAAAAATTTTGAATCTAACCCAGCAGTTATGAAAGCAGTACTTGAATTCATCTCTTATAATAAGGGATTAAAAATAAATGTTATGATGCCATATTCTCAAAGTTTAAAATCTTTTTCAAGTTGGTACGCACAGTTGATGGGCGAAAGTCTAGGCAAGAGATTGAGTTTAGATAATGAAGTGGTTAATGTGGGTATTACCCCTGTAAGTGCGTTAGGTGTTACCGACCAACATAGTCAGCAACAACTTTATATAGAAGGGCCAAATGATAAGACTATTACATTTATAACTGTTAGTAACACAAAGACAGATATTATTACTCCAAGTAATAGTTTAAATATTAAAGAACTTGATTACATAAGCAATGTTAATTTAGGCAAACTGATTTATGTTGAGAATACTGCAACAAGATATGCGTTAAGTGTAAATGGAAGAATGAATAACACAATTATTATTCCGCAAGTAAATGCGTACTATTTAGGACAACTATTTACTATGTGTATGTATGAAATTGTTTATTTGGGTGAAATGTTTAATATCAATGCTTTTGACCAACCCGGTGTTGAAGATGGTAAAATTGCAACCTTTGCAATGCTTAATAAGTCTGGATATGAAGATAGGCTAGAATGTATTGAAATGTTTACAGTTTTAACAAAATACATAGTTTAAAATGCAAGTAAAATGCTTGCATTTTTTATAAGTTTTCTTTTGCTAATAACAAAAATATGTGTTAAACTAATAGAAGTTTAAAAGGTGAAATATGAAAAAAGTTTTAGATAAATTTTTTGATTCTAATATTTACATAATATTTTTTTTAGTAGTTGCAAGCCTAGGTTGGTGTTTAGACTTAACTTTCATAAGTTATTCTATTTTAGCTTTAATGGTATGTGTTAATTTGCTATTTAGAAGCGATTTATCACCTAGTCTTCTTTGCTTGCCATCTATGATGTTTGTTTTTAATGAATATCCAACAACGCAAAATTATATAATAGCATTTGCAATAAGTTTAAGTTGTGCAATGTTATGTTTGTGTGTTTATTTAATAAGAGAATATAAAAATAATACTTTGCATTTTAGATTTGATAAAAGATGCTTGATAATTTTTATTGCTATGCTGGGTATGAGTCTAGGTGGTATTTTTAGCGAGTATTTTAGCATCAATAGTATGTTGTTTGGTTTCATACTTTTGGCTACAACTTTAATTTATTATTTGATTACTATAAACTTTTCAAAAATGAATAAAAAAGAATTTGTTTTTAAAATGTTTTTAGAAAGTTCTGTAATTCTTATTGTGCAACTTGCTTTTGTTTACTTGTCAAGCGGAGATATGCTTTCCGTTATTCAAAAGAAACAAGCATATATAGGAATTGGAGAAATTAATTTGCCTGCAACAGTTCTTGCTATGGCTATTCCATTTTTTGTTTATCGGGCATTGAACAGTAGATATGATTGGGCTTATTTATTATCTGCTATTATAATTTATCTGTTTGTAGTTTTAACTTGTTGTCGTGGTGCATTACTATTTGCTACAATTTTTGGTGTATTAGCATTTATTGTTTATTTTATAAAAACTAAAAGAAAAATTGTGCCTTTGGCTTATACTATATCCATAGTTGTTTTAGCAGTTGTAGGAATTATTTTCTTTAAAGAACAGTTGACATCAGTTTTACAACACTTTATTGAGCGTGGTTTTGATGATACAGGCAGGTTTGAACTTTGGGAACTAGGCTATGCTTACTTTACGCAGTATCCATTTTTTGGAGTAGGTTTACAAGCGCCAACGTGGAGTTTTCCATATTCAATGTTCCATTGTACTATTATTCAAATTTTTGCAAGTTTAGGAATATTTGGTTTTGTTTGTTTTGCTATTTATTTTATTGATAGATATAAATATATTTTCCACTTTAAAAATGCATATAGTGTTTTAGCATATTGTAGCATATTAATTTGTGCTGGTTACGGACTTATAGACCAAACATTTACTTGTGCAATATTCCATATTTTAGTTTTGGCAATTTTGCTTTCTATTGAAGAAGATATTTCTATTAAAAAGAAAGAATTAAAACAAAACTAGAATTAAATAGTCTTTCACTAACTTTTAGTATTTATAAATGCTAAAAGTTTTTTAATTAAGCAAGAAAAACATTGTGCCAATGCTCTAATCAATTAAAAATAGTAAAAAATAAATAAATTTTAAAAATATGCAGAAAATAGTTGCAAAAGAAATTTAAATAAGTAAAATTAATAAATAAGAGTAATTATATTCAAAAAACGAAAGAATAAAGGAGTAGAAAAAGTGAAAATGTTTGAAAAAGAGA
>JAFTVC010000036.1 GCA_017465925.1 Clostridia bacterium
GAGCGACCGCTTGCGGTCATTGTGCAGTAACTGAACATAATTCAAATTGTAATCAATGGAAAACAAAGGTTTTCCATTGTGTAACCGTTAGGTTACTTTAAATTTTAGATATCTAAAATTTAACATTACATAATTTATATTTAAATGTACTAAAAGTTCTAGTTTTAGTTTAATATAACATCTTTTGCAAAAAAAATCAAGTCAAATAAGAATAATTTTAATGGTGATAAATTTTCTAATAATAGGTAAATTATACAATACAAGCGAAAATGTAGTTTATATAAATAGGTAATAGAATTATATTTACTATTTGTTTAAATCAAATGTGCTACCAGCCCATAAAAATAAGTTTTTAGAAAAAATTATGGTTTATTAGGGAATTTAGTTGACATTTATTAAGTTATTTTGTATAATTTAGTAACATTAAAAAATAATAAGTAAGTATATGAACTTAAACTTATAGAAAAAAGGGAAGGTTTTGATTATGACTATTAGAGAAAAAGTTGCAGAAATAGTAAATGATTTATATTACAATGAGAAAAAATCAATAAAGGAAATTAGCAGTATTACAGGTTTAAGCACTCCTGAAATTCAAAATATATTTAAGAACGACACTCCAAACTTGCGTTATGTAACAGTTTTAAAGTGTGCAATTCGTTTAAATATTAAAGTAGAAGACTACTTAATAGATAAGCAAGTTATTGAATCTTAATTAAAAACATTAATCATCACTGATTAATGCTTTAATTAATGAATCAAAAAAGTGTGCAATGATAAATTAAAATTTCTTAATTTTTGTTTGTTTAATGCAAATAAAACAAGTTGTGCATCATAGTATTTTTTAGTTTAAGTTTAATGCAAGACTTATAGCAATAGCCTTGTCAACTGATTTCATAAAGGAACTATCAAGTGTTCCTTTTTTTTCTTTTAATCTTAACTTGTCTAATGTTCTAATTTGCTCACAAAGCAAAATACTGTCCTTTTCTAAATTGGCAGTGTTTTCTTTTATTTCTATATGCGTAGGCAGTTTAGCCTTATGTAACTTTGAAGTTATTGCAACAACAATCACAGTAGGACTAAACTTATTGCCGACATCATTTTGCACAACTAAAACAGGTCTAACCCCGCCCTGTTCAGAACCATAAACAGGACTTAAATCTGCCATATAAATTTCGCCCCTTTTAATTTCCATAATTGTCCGCCTTTTATGCACATAAATTCAAATTTACAATTATTAAGATAACTAAATTGATTAATTTTGCAATTTAACAAGACCAAATTAAAAACAAACAATTCAGTTAGCAAGAATAAAAAATATAAATAGGAATTTTAGTGCTTATAGATTTGCTCCCTACTTCATAATATGAAAGCAAATAAATTATTGACAATAGGAAAAAAGTTAAAACAAAAAAATAAGACAAATGAACTCGCAATTTGTCTAACAATTTTAAAAGTAATTAATTTGCAACTATACAAATTGAAAAATAATGAAATCAAAAAAATTATTTAATAGTAAATTACACAAAAAAACAAGGCACTATTTCACTCTTTGAAATTTGCCTTGTTTTTGTTTTTTATCAACATTTATTCTTATGTTGAATTATTCATTAAATTTTAATTTCTTGAAATTAGTTTTGTACAGATGAATTTTTGCAATTTTTAATTGCAGGAGGTTCACCCTCTACAAATGTCCAGTTATCAATAGTATAACCGTGTGAAGTAAATACTTTAAAGTCGCCCTTATTCATACTTGCTTCATCAGTTTCATAAATACTGAAAGTTGTACTTGAAATTAAGTTACCTATTGCATCAATTAAAGTACCAGCCTTTTCATTTGTCTTTGCATTTCCGCATTTATCTTTATTGATAACAATATTCTTTTCTTCACCAGAGAAAATCCACTTAATACCTAATCTATTCATAAAACTATTATCCTTGATAGTAGCAGTTGTCTTATAAGAATCCCTGCCATCATTTTCAAACTTGCAGTTTACAAATACATTTTCAAATTTAGGAATTTCATTTTGGTTACCATAAGAAATACAAGCAACACCAGCCTTTTGAGCCTTACTACTATGAACTTGACCTAATCCGAAAGTAATATTTGAATTTTCTAAAATACCATCAACTCTAACATTGTTAATTCTTGAAGAATTAATTTGATAACCCGCAACACCGCCAACTTTGAAACCTGTTAAATCAACATTAACATAACAACTTTCAACCGTACCAGTAGTTGAACCTATCACACCACCAACAACGAATCCTGTAATAGTTACATTATTAGCAGTACTTCCGCTAATTACAGAACCCTTTGCACCTTGATTTGCTTGACCTGCAATAGCACCTTCGTAGTGTCCAATCAAACTATCATTACTCTTTTCAACATAATTAATAGAAGTTGAAATATAAGAGTTTTCAATATATGAATTTTCAACTTTTGTTGAATTAGTCATTAAACCTACAATACCACCTGTTGCTCCATTATTACCATTAGCAACATTTAAATTAATTGCCTTAACAACAGAATTTTGAACAGCATTTGAATCAGCCATTAACGCACCAGTTACGCCACCAACATAAGTTGTAGCCTTAACTTCTGCATCAAAAGTTATAGTTATTGTTCCATCTGCAACAGTTACGCCATTAATTGTACCGTAGTTCTTACCAGAAACAGCACCGATATAAATTTCACTAGCATTTAAATTGGAAGAAACATTAACAATTAAACTATCAAAACTTACAACAACATTTTCAACTATTGAAGTTTCATTAATAGAACCAGCAATAGCACCCATAGAAACTGCACTAGTTTCAAAGTCATCACTAATATTTGAAACATCTTCAAATCTAATATTCTTAATAGTAGAATTATTTAATTCCTTAAAGAAACCAACATTTTCTCCATTTGCTAACTTAAAGTTATAAATCTTTGGATATCTACCATTTTCAGCATAGAATTCTTCACTACCAAAAATTGTAACATTAGTAACTTCTAATGGATTCCAAGTTACTCCACCCAAATCAATATCATTTGTTATTTCTACAACTGAACCACTTTGAATTAAAGCAATAAGGTCATCAGCATCTTCTATCTTATCAGCATCAACTAATTGAGTTCTACCGCTAGAAACGAATGAACCATTTACATTTAATTTAGGAGTACCGCTTGCTTCCATAGTCCAAACATCAGCAAAATCCCATTTTACTAATTCATCAGTTTGACCATCTCTTAAAAGGATAAATGTAGTCTTTTGACAAAGTTCGTCATAAGTCTTACCTTCAACACCATAAATACCATAATCAATATTTAGTGGGTCGCTAGAACCATTAACTTCATCCGCATAAGCACCACCAATACCTTTATTAGCACAAGTGCTTACATAATAGTTACCATAAATTTTATTTGACTTTTCAGTTGTAGTGTTTGCGTTATAATCTTGGTAACCAACAACAGCACCATGTCTTTCAAAATTAGATTCTACTACATCACCTAAAACATAAGAGCCAGCAACAATACTTGCATAATTTGAACTATAAGTATTGTAACCCACAAGACCACCAGCATAAGTATAAGATGCAGGAGTTATAACAGTGTCCAAATTAGTATAACAATAAACTACTTCTGCACCATTATTTGAACCTGTAATACCACCAATCTTACTAACACCACTACCAGTTATAGCAGAATTAGTTGTACATTTGTAAATACTTGCAATAGTAGTTGTACTTTCATTAAGACCAGCAATACCACCTAAATATGCACTTTCATTACTTGAAGTAATACTTGCAGTTGTTACAGATGAATTTCTAATTGTACCATTATTAATTGCAGTGATACCACCAGCATGAGTACTATTACCAGTAATTGTAACATTTTTAACATTTAAATTAGAAACAACACCAGTTGCACCAATCTTACCAAATAAACCAGCAAGATTTTGATTTGTAATACTTAAATTAGATATTGACATATTGTTACCATTGAAAGTTCCAGTAAACGCATCCGTACTTGCAATAGGTTCCCATTCTAAATTTAGTGTAATATCATTAACAAGTAAATAATTACTACTTAATTTGAAAACATCTTCTGCATCGCCAATTCTTGAAAGTTCTGCTTGATTTCTAATAAAGAAAGGATTTTCAGTTGAACCGCCACCAACATAAACATCAATGTAAGTAAGCGGAATATCTTTATTAGTAGTTACAAGTGTTACTCTTGTAGTACCTTCACTTAAAGCCTTAACACTCATACTTTCCAAATCAAATTCTACAATACCTTCATTTTCATAGGCAAAAGAAATTTCGGTATCATCTTTAGGATTTTCGTGAATCAACTCAAACGCACGAACTTCACCGACATTTAATTGATAAACAGTTTCAGGCATTGTAACACCTTCATTGTTTAAAGTGAAGTAATAAACCATAAAGCCTAGTGATACAGTAACAATTATTGCCACACAAAAAACTAAAAACTTTTTCATTTAAAAATTCTCCTTATTTAAACTAATAGAAAGTAATTCAAATAAAGTGTAAATGGACTGCAATTTTTTAAATAGGAATTGCAAATTAAATCTTTAATAGTGAATAACTTTCAATTTAAATCCTAGCAAGATAACCTTGTCTAAATATATTCCTTAAATTTGATTAATAAAATATTGCTAAAAAAACAAAAATACTAATCAAATATATACAACAATATTATATAACAAAAACCCCTTAAAGTCAATACCCAACAATTAAAATTTTTAATTGTCCTATTTACAAAATTTAAATTGTATGTTAATATGATTAAAAATAAGCATTATAGTATTTTTTTAATAATGAAAATAAACTTATTTAATGCTTTAACCAAAAATTTTATTTAAAAACAACTAGAAAGCAAAAGACCTACAATTTTAAGGTTAACTTAATGTATGCTAATTTGCAATATTAAAAAAAGGACATTGATTTTATGTACATATTTAGAGATAACAACCAAACATTTCAAGGCAATTATATTAGTTGCACAGATGCCCACAATAACACTTTTGAAGTAATAACAAGACTTAATATTGAAACTTTAATAAGTAATGTACTTAAAACAAAAAATAAAGATAGAGTTAAGATAATGGACTACCTAAATAACGAAGATGTTATTTATAGACTTGGCAAAAAGTATCTAACCATTGACTTTAACAAAATGAATGATGATGCTTGCGAACAGGGAATAGACATAACAAAAGGACTTGAAGAAGATTTTGAAAAATTAAGCACTTATGTAGTGGAGCAAATCAAGCAAGAGCCACTTATTTTAAATTTCCCTTTTAGAGATTACAAAAGTAATGACTACTTTATAAAAAGTAAATATAATGCAACTACGAACAAAATTCCAATAGTAAAGCAAATAAACATCGGAACAGAACGTCTACACAGGATTTGTGCAACCATTAAAGATGAATACATTGTTAGCCTAATAGAAACGCTATTTAAAAGCGACCTACTTTACACTGTGTTAAATGATGGCAATTATTTATTAAATTATGAAGTGATTTATAATAACTTTGAAAATCTAAACCCTTATGCCTTTGAAGAAATGATAAAGGAAATGTTTGAAAAGTTACATTTATTAAAATCAATGCAAGAGGAAAACTACTTACCAAATAACCGTTACTATCAAGTGAAAGGTTCAAACAAAGTACCACTAACAAAGGAAGAAGCACAAGCGGAAATTAAGGAACTATTAAACACAATAAACGAAAAGATAGAAAACACAACAAATAACAAAGTCTGCCCTATTTACTCAAAAAGCACAGCAAAACTAGCACTTGACTTACTATCAACAGAGTTAAACAAAAGCGAAGTAATACAAATGCTAGCAAGTGGCGAATTAGTATTTAAAAATAAAAACATAATTAAAGACTTACAACCAAACAATGAGTTTAACTACAATTTGCTAAATTTAATTATAAGTTTGAAGTTATCTCTACAAGACATAACAGAATATTATCAAAAGACAAGCACAGACGACTTTGAAATGTGCAGATAAAAAAGCATATCACAGCGATATGCTTTTTCAATTTTTAAAAAGAATATTATTATTCAATTTTCAAGTTCATTATTTCTGCTTTTTGCTTTTTTGTATCTATTTCCAACAATTCATCAGCACTAATATTTAAAAAGACGCAAATTTTTCTTATAATTTGTAAATCAGGTTCGCATCTACCAACCTCGTAACCTGTAAGAGTTTCCCTTGCAATGCCCAGCATTTTAGCCAAATCTTTTTGATAAAGCCCATTTTCTAGGCGAACCTTTTTTATTTTTTCACCAATACTCATTAATTATCAAAGCCTTTTTAATCTTCAAATAACATTCCCACTATTTTTTGCTTTAAGTCATCAATGCTTTGATTTTTCTTTGCTGAAATTTTTATTTTATTATCATCATCTAAAATTTCACTATCTTGGCACTGGTCAACTTTATTATAAACAACAAGTTTAGGAATATTGCCAGCACCTATTTTCTCTAAAACTTCATTAGTAACTTTTAAATGTTCCTTATAATGCTTGTCGCTACTATCAACAACATTTAAAATCAAATCAGCACTATTAGCCTCTTCAAGAGTTGCTTGAAACGCCTCAATAAATTCGTGCGGTAATTTAGAAACAAACCCTACTGTATCAGTTATTAAAAATCTCTTATCATAAGAAACGAATATTTTTCTTGTAGTAGTATCTAATGTTGCAAATAATTTATCATCAGCATAAACATCAGCCTTTGTCATAGTATTAAGTAACGTACTTTTGCCAGCATTTGTGTACCCCACGATTGCAACAAGTTTTTCCTTTGAGTCCTTTCTCTTTTTTCTCAAAACTTCTCTTTGATTTTTAAGCGTTTTAATCTTCGCCTCAATATCTAAAATATTTTCCTTAATAATTCTCTTTTGAAGTTCTATCTCGCTTTCCCCAGGGCCTCTCATGCCAACCCCGCCACCAAATCTACCATAAGAATTATTCATAGCCAAACTTCTAGGTAAAGTATACTTTAATTGAGCAAGTTTAACTTGAAGTTTACCCTCACTAGTTTTAGCCCTTGACGCAAATATATCTAAAATTAACATTGACCTGTCAATAACTTTAACGCCACAAATATCTTCCAAATTATTTAATTGAAAGCTACTCAATTCTTCATCAAATATAATTAAATCTGCACCCTTTTCATTTACAAAGTCTTTTAGTTCTATAACTTTACCACTACCAATATAAGTTGCTTTTGTTATTTCTTTAATAGTTTGATAGAAATAATCAAGCGTTTCAATATTTGCAGTTTCTGCAAGTCTTTCTAATTCTTCAAGCGACTTTAAAATTTCTTCTTTTCCATCTCTACTTGCACCAACAAGGATTGCCTTTGGTTTGTCTTGTATATTTTCTATTAATTTATTTTTCATATAACCCCCTATTTATGCTATTTTAAGCATATTTTTTATTGATTTTGCATATTTTTAGCGGTTATTTTTATTATTTTCATAAATTCACATATCAGCATTTGTTAGCAAATAATTACTACAAATATAAGTTAAGTCAACAATTCAAATTGCACAAATGAACATCTATAAAATTTGATTTATAAATCATTTTTAATTTGTAAAATTAAAGCAATCATTTAAATCAAACTAACAAAATCATTACTTAATTCTAATGCCTTTGCCTCTAATGCTTGCATATCATTTTCCATTCCAACAGCAGTTTCAATAACTGTCATTGCATAATAAACATCGGTTAGCCTATAATTTAATTTTAGCAGATTAAATTTATCTAACAAATAATGCGTATTATCCGGTACTGTCAAATTAGAAATTTCACTTTCATAAATTGCATAAAGTGAATTGAAGTAATTGTAAATATCATTTTTAACAGTAGTTGTGAAGTACTCAAATTGTTCAGGTTTTTTTAGTGAACTTATGTAATAACCTAATACAAAATTTATTCTATCACCACTACTAGAAATATTTGCATTTTTCAAATTGTTATAAGCATATTCAAATGCCACATCACTACCCTTAAATTTTTTAAGTGCGACAACATATTTGCCTTTCAAGTAGTTATCTTCATTACTTAAATAAAGCATTTCAAGTGTTGATGCACATTGATTTAAAAACTGATTTTCTTTAAATTCAATAAATTCGTAATAATCTTCTTGCCTTTCTAAATTTTCATAAGCCTTAACAATAAACTCGTCATTGTTTGCTGAAATACTTTTGTTAAGTAGCAAATATAAATCATTAATATCATCAGTTGTTTGGTAATGATATTCATACGCAGATAGACTTACATTTTTAAGCCCTACTGAAAATAATAAATCACCATAATTTTTTGGAAAGAACACTGCTAATATTGCACAAATCACAATAAATATTAATGCAATTACAGCAAGCGTAAATGCAATTACATTCCAAATTAAACTCTTTTGGTCCTCTACATTCATTACATACAACAACCTCCTTTATCATTATTTAAAACTACTTTACCATAAAATGAAAAATTTATCAATTATTTTTATAATCCAACTTAAACTCGCATTGTGAATTTATTAATTTTTTATTTGGTTATTTTAATCAAACTTTAATTTATGAACTTTGTTTTGTAACAAATTTCGCATATAGTGTAATATTACCTTTTTGTTTCAACTCATCGCTAGATAACAAACTCAAAGCAGTTTTATAATCTTTTTCCAAGTACCAGTCATCAAATTCATAAGCACTTTTTGTTGGCACAATTAAGTTATCATATAATATACAAATATCATCATAGAAAATTCTAAAAACTTGATTACTTATATTATCGCAATTTATAACAAATTTTTGACGCTTAACAAAATTTGCATAAATAGTAGTATTTTCAGTAACTACTTCATCATCTACATTAATAGTAAAATTACTGTCTTTATAAAAACCTTCAAACTTATATCCTTCTTTGAAGTAGTCCCTTTCATTAAATAAATTTACAACTTCGCTTAATTTTTCACCAGAAGCAATGAAGACTTCTACGTTGTCTTCATTTAAGCATTCAGCACTACCATAATTAACACTAACCTTTATGGCATTATTAGTAGCATTATATTTTGCATACAAATTTAAATTTGCATATTTAGGACTTTCAATAGTATCTCCGCTGAACCCAGCAAAATGAGTAAGTTTTTCATCAAAGTACCAACCATCAAATTCAAATTCGGGACATTCATCAACATTTTTTAATTCTATTGTATCTACATTTTCTCCACACTCAACAAAACTATTTTGTCCTTCTATTGTTAGTTGATTTGCATTATAATTGATTTGATAACTTGAATTTTGCAATGCAGACACAATAGGCAAAGTAGGTTTTTCCACTTGTTCAAAATCAAAAGTAATAGTTTGCTTTTCAATTCTATTAGTTACGCAATCTCTTGCATCTTCACTTATAAAGGCAATTTCAGGATTTTTACTTACTTCAATTTTAGTTACTAAATCATCTTCAACTTTAATTTGCGTATCAATATAATACAAGACTTCCTTTTCATCTAAAACTGGGCAAGAACTATTGTATGTTTCGCTATCACCTTTTTTAGTTCCACCAACCAATGTAATACTTTGTGATAAACCATAATATTCTAATATTTGCCTTTGCATATACGCATCATTTACTATAATGTTATCAAAATTATAAACCTTTTTCAAAATATCTTGTTGTAATAATTGATACTCATAAAGTGTTAGTAGATAAACATCAGCATTTGGATTTGACGCATTTACACAATAGTAATATTGATTATCATTAGAATATAATAAATCATAATTATTTTCAGAATGATTTAACTTTATAATTTCTTCATTATTTTCGTTGTAATAAAGCAAACTAAAATCACTATTTAAGGAATTCTCAAAATCAATATTCGCAACAAAACTACTTGAACCCGTTAAATCCAAAGATTTGAAAAAGGACAAAGCAGTACTACTTTTAATATTAACACTTCTCTCTTCACAAGATGCTAAAACAAAAGGAATGAATACTAAACTTAAAACAATAATAAAAGAATAAAATTTTTTAATCATATTATCACCTAACTACTTAAACAAGTAAATATTTTAAAAAAAGAGAAACAATATTTGATTAGTTATTAAATAAAAACTATTTTAGCAAAATTAACAACAAAAAAATCTTAAAAGATAAAGTCTTCCGCGGGCGAAAGATAATAACCTAATTTAGCAAAATTACTTCCTTTTTTACCTAGTAATATAATTCAATTCAAAACAGATTTCAAGGCAACAAATTTCCGCATAAAAACAATTTTCATTTCTCACAATCAAACCATACAAGAAATTAGAGAGATTACCAACCTAGTACCTGCACTAAAAAGATAAAGTCCTTTATCCCTTAAATATGACCTATTGAAGCAAATGACAAAAAGTCTTCACTTGCAAATCAATTAAAATAAAATCCATAATAAATCAAACCTGCTATTTCAGCGTTCTCCTTCTAAGTTTGTGAATTGTACATTGAAAGAAACAAACTTTAAGGTATATTCGCTCTTTGCATAAAGCCCCCCAAACGCCAAGATAAAAGTAAAACAAAGAATGAATTTAAGAAAGACCAGTTTAAAATTAAAATCTATACAATAAAGCACAAATTTTGAGCAACAAACTGATTATTTGCTTTTGTAAATATTGCCAATCATAAAGCAAGATTTAAAAGTATAGTTTACACAGCATACTAGTTTACTGTGTTGTCCCACAAACCACCTTTTAGCACTTAAATTACTTTTAGCAAAATTTAGCCCAAGTATGTAAATTAAAGTTTGATTTCAAAATCAAAGCAATCTTTATAAAAGCAAACTTATGCTTAACTTTCAAATTAGCAATTTAGAAATACTCTTAATTGCGAAAAGTAAGCAAATAAAAGCACCATAAAGACTAAACACGAAAGCAAATATAAACGACTTTCATAATTTTAAGATTTATTTTGGTAGTAGTTATTTTGCTACTACAACACTATCATACACTATTTTAAAAATTTTGACAAGCATAATGATTAAATTTTTAAAAATTTTATTTTTGTTTGAATAGATTGCTAGGCATTTTACAAGTTTCAATGTAGCCAAAGCCATCGTATTGAAGCAAGTCAAATATTCTATTTATAAGCGTTGCACAAGTAAGTTCCACAGTACAAGGGCGAGAAACCACTATTTCAGTACTAGGTTCACCCTCCACTTTCCAAATATTTTTATCGTACTCATCAGTTGTATAAACCTTTCCAACACATTCGCTAATTATTGTAATGCCTTGTTTTGTTTCAGTTGTAACAACCGCACTCATTCCACGAACTAATCCCTTGCTAATATCAATATTTAACTCTTCACACTTCATATCATCATCAGCAAAAATTGGCACACACTCTTGTTTTTGTGAAATTACTTCAAGATTTAACCTTTCCGCAAGCCAGCCATTAGTGTTCCACATATAACTAGGTAAAAATTCACCATTTTCAATCAATACTTCTCTTTCTTTGTCGCTTATTCTATCTACAACTGCAATTTGATTATCAAATTCTTCTTTTGTAAGCCCAACACCATGTGCTTTTGCAAGTGCTTCACCATAATCACGCACATCATAACTACTTGAACCTACAATTTTATTAATTTCAATAGTTGCTCCACTAATTGCCATAATTAAATTGCCCCAGAAAACATCTTGATATCCTGTACCTGTAATTTTGCATTTATTCTTTTTTGCAAGTTCATTAATTTTATTATAAATTCTAGGACTACTATTTTTTGGATAAAATGCTTCTTCACAAATTGTTATTGCATTTACTCCATTTTCAGCACAAATAGTAAGCACATCTTCAAGTTCTTTTATTAAACTTCTTGTTGTAACAACAACAATGTCAACCTTGTTAGATTTTATAAAATTTTCAAATTCCCTTGCATCTTGAACTTTATGTTTCCCACTTAAAGACTCAAATTCATTTCCAATTTTACTTTCACAAATATCAAACCCAGCAACCACATCAATGCCTTTTTTCATAGCGTATGAAATAGAATATTTACTCATATTACCAACGCCATATTGTACCATTTTAATAGAACTCATAATTTCCACCTTTAAAATAAAATTTGCTAAATAATTTTAAAACCTCTATTTAATTTTAATTATATTGTATAAACTAAAATAAAACCCGCTTAATGCCAATTTAATAATACAAACATTTTAGCATTTTTGCATAGTAAATATTTTAAAATCATTTTTGCATCTATTATATTTATTCTACAATCGCCTTTAAATTCCTTAAATAATGTTTGCCAAATTTACATTTTACTAATCCTCATTGATTAATTTAATTTTATTAGTGCATAATAAATTAAAATAAAACAGTATAAAGTAGCAAAAGTAAAAAAACATTCATACAATATAATAAATTAGATTAATTAAAGGAAAAGTAGTATGAAATTTATTGTTATTAAAGCACCAAAATTTTTAAGTGCATTTTTAAAACTATTTGTTAAAAAAGATTAGAAGTACATAATCACTTAATCTTAACAATTTTAATTCAACTAACTGCAAGTATGCAGTTTTTTATTTAATTTAATTTTTGTTAGCACATTACAAAGAAAAGCAAAACTCAACAAAATGCACAGCATACAAATATTACAATTACAGCATTTATTAACAAGTACACTATAAAACAAATGTTGCCATAACTAAAACACATTAATTATTACAAAATAATTTATTCTAAAACACATTAATTATTACAAAATAATTTATTCTAAAACACATTTAAGAATTGCAAAAACCAAAAAAATTTGCTATAATGTAAATTTGAAAAGTCGTAAACCTATTAAGGAGTTAATAGTTTTGAGAAAAGATAAGAATAATATAGATATATTACAAACAGATATAAACACAGGACTTAATTCAAGCGAAGTAGAAGCAAGAAACAAAGCAAGGCTGGATAACAAAACAAAAAGCGGGAGTTCAAGAAGTGTTGCTGGCATCATATTTAAAGAAATATTCACTTATTTTAATATGATTTATATGATAATAACTATAATCTTGTTATATATGGGTGCTTATACTCAACTTACGTTTTTAGCGGTTATTATTCCAAACACACTTATAAGCATTTTTCAGCAAATTAAATCAAAGCGAACTGTGGACAAGTTATCATTGCTTGTAAAATCAAATGCAACAGTTGTAAGAGATGGCAAGGAAGTACAAATCCCTACCGAACAAGTTGTACGTGATGACATCATAAAATTTGCACTAGGCGACCAAATTTGTGCAGACTGTGAAGTTCTTCATGGTGAATGTAGAGTTAATGAAAGTATGCTAACTGGCGAAAGTTTGCCTATCAAAAAACAAATAGGCGATAAACTTTACGCAGGTAGTTTTGTAACAAGTGGAAGCGTTATAGCAAGAACAACAATGGTAGGCGAAAATAGTTATGTCCAAACTTTAACAGCCCAAGCAAAAAAGTACAAAAAGCCAAAAAGTGAAATATTAAATTCATTAAATTCAATTATTCAAATAATTGGAATTGCAATTATTCCAATAGCAATATTTTTATATGCACGCACTCACGAAATTATAAAGACAGCAGGTGCAATTATAGGAATGATACCAAGCGGAATGTTCCTTTTAACCACAACAGCACTAGCAGTTAGCGTAATAAGATTATCAAAGAATAAAACACTAGTGCAAGAACTTTATTGTATAGAAATGCTAGCAAGAGTTGACACGTTATGTATGGATAAAACAGGCACAATAACTGATGGCACAATGAAAGTAAATGAAATAGTTAAAGTTAAAGGCGGAAAGCATAGCATTAATGAAAATGAAATAATAGGAAATATGCTAAACTGCGTTACAGAGGACAACCCTACAAGCATAGCCCTTAAAAATCACTTTGAGTTAAAATCAACTTTAAAAGCGGAAAATTATTATGCATTTTCAAGTGATACGAAATTCTTTGCAGTTGATTTTGGCGAAAATGAAGGAGTTTATTTTTTAGGTGCTCCCGAATATGTAACAGATTTAGATAAGTACAAACAATTACAAAAACAAATTGAGCATTATTCCCATTTAGGACAAAGAGTTCTACTACTTTGCCATAGTAATTCGTATAACGAAGAAACATTTAATAAGGCAAATAACAAGCCACTGAATTTAATAGCACTTGTTGACAATGTAAGACAAGATGCAATAGAAACAATAAACTACTTTAAAGAAAATAATGTTAATCTAAAAGTAATTAGTGGTGATAATGAAATAACAGTAAGTGAAATAGCAAAGCGTGCAGGTTTGAGCGGTGCTGAAAAATGTATTTCATTACAAGATAAAACAGACGAAGAAGTAATAGCGTGTGCAAATAATTACAATGTATTTGGTAGAGTTTCCCCACAACAAAAGGAACTACTAATTAAATCAATGAAAGCACAAAAGCACACAGTAGCTATGGTTGGAGATGGTGTAAACGACATTTTAGCCTTGCGTGAAGCAGATTGTTCAGTTGCAATAGGTGCAGGAAGTGAAGCAGCAAAAAATGTATCGCATTTAATTTTGATAGATAGCAACTTCTCGCACATGCAAAATGTTGTAGGCGAAGGTAGAAGATGTATTAACAATTTGCAAGGAACAAGTACAATGTTTTTAACAAAGACATTTATTGCAATAATTTTATCAATTTTCTGCATTTTAACGGCAAATAATTATCCATTTAGCCCAAATCAACTAATGGTACTAGAATTGTTTGCAATAGGAATTCCAGCATTCTTCTTTGCACTACAACCTAACAACAACCTAGTAAAAGGCAAATTCCTAGATTCTGTACTAGTTAAATCACTAGCACAAGCAATTACTGCACTACTCTTTATTTTGCCACTATTCTTATTAATGTGGTCAAATGGATTCACCCCAGAAATAGTAGAATCATTAATTGTATTAATTGTAACTGCAAACTCGCTAGTCGTTCTACTACGTGTTGCCTACCCTTATAATAAGTTTAGACTCACAGTTGCAATATCAATGGTAATTTTAGCAATTCTAGCATTCCTATTATTATCAAATGTAGCAGGATTAAGTTTGTTTGAAGGAACATTCCTTTACAATTATTTAGGATTAACTCAACTTTCGCATCAAGCATTTATATTGTTACTTGTTGTTATATTAAGCATTTTCCCTATTCAATATGCTTTAAATAAATTGACAAATATAATAATTAAAAATAATAGTTATTTGAAGATGAAAAACTTTAAAGTCAAGAAGCATAAAAAGGAAAACTAAAAAAGGCGATTAAGCCTTTTTTTGTATAATTCAACTTATATTAATAATCATATTATAATGAGAAATTATTAAAAGCATCTTCTACTAAAACATCACACAAATTTAAAACTTTAACAAATGTTTCATTTAGAGATTCATCATAACAACTTGCATATTCAAATTTTGCAATGTATTCAATATTGCCATCACCACCAGTAATAGGCGAAAATGTAAGTTGAGTCGCATAATAGCCACTGTTCTTAAATTCACTTAAAACATTTTGCAAAACTTTTTTATGCTCTTCTTTATTCTTTATTACCCCTTTATATTTTTTTGCTGTTTTAATTCCACATTCAAACTGCGGTTTAATCAAAAACACTAAAAAAGGAAATTTAAGTTCACAAAGTTTAGGAAGTAATTTTATGATTGAAATAAAAGAAACATCAGCAATAGCAAAGTCCGCATCTTTTATTAATTCGTTATCTACAAGCCTAAAATCCGTATCTTCATAAAGCATAACTCTATCATCATTTAACAGTTTCTCATCAAGTTGCCCTTTACCAACATCAATCGCATAAACTTTGCTAGCACCATGCAAAATTGCACAATCTGTAAAACCACCAGTTGATGCACCAATATCAACTATAACCTTATCCTTGAAATCAAGCAAAAAAGACGAAATTGCCTTTTCCAATTTTAATCCGCCCTTGGAAACAAAAGGGTTTATTTCACCCCTTATTTCAATCTCGTCTTCTTCGCAAACATTAAGCCCACACTTGCTAGCCTTAACGCCACAAACATAAACCTGACCATTTTCAATTAGTTGTTTTGCCTTACTTCTATTCTTTGTAAGTCCTTTTTGCACTAGTAAAACATCAATTCTCATAAATTATCCTTATCTACATCTAATTATCACAAATCATTGATTTTTTCTTTTTAATGCGAAAAGTAGCAACAACTTAAAAGACAAATGTTTACATTAAACCATCTCCGTTTAAAACATAGTCAAGTCTATCACTTGTTTCAAAAAATGATGCTCTATGACAAATATATGCAAAACCATTTTTAAGTATTGCCATCTTAACTTTATAACATTGTCTTACTTTATCTGTATTAGCATTTTCTTCGTAATATTCTCTTAAAGAATCAAATAATGAACTGTACATTAAACGTACTAGACTATTAAACATCATTTCACTATTTTCAAAATTCTTGTTGTAGTTTAAATAATATTTGTATAAAGCCTTGTTATTCTTTTCACCTAAAAGATGTTCATTAATAATATCCATTACTATATTAGGAATTTCTTCCCTTAACTTTTTGATAAAGCCATATTCTGCTATACCTCTTTCATCTTCTGTATAGAATCTAAACACAGCATTAACAATATCAAAAATTGATAAGTTATTTAAATTATTAATTTCATCTTGAAATTTATTATAAAGAACAAGACCTGTATCTCTAATTAGATATTCATACATATCATCTTTATTTTCAAAATAAATATAGAAACTTCCTCTTGAAATTCCTAGTCCATCAATAACTTCATTTGATGAGATTTCATCAATTCCAACTCTTGAAAAAAGAGTCTTTGCTTTTTTAAGCAACCTTTGTTTTTTTACTTCTGATAGGTTCAGAAAACCTTGCTTTGGCATTTTTAATCCTCCATATAATAAATTGTTGTTGTTTCTTTATTTAACATTACAAATCTAAAATGTTGTCCCTTTCAATTCATTTTAGAATGCATAGTCATTGTAATTATACATTAAAAAAATTATCTTTGCAATTAAATTTTGAAAATTTACTAAAAATAACGCTAAAAAATTCTTTTTCAAGTAAAAAATGTAAATTTTTAAACATAACAGATTGATTTGTACATAAATTTTAATCAAAAAACTAGCAATTCTAACATTCATAGCATTATTAATTTACAACATACAAAACTAACCAAAAAAAAATCTTATCTTATTTTAATGAATAACTTGCATTTTTCCAAGTGCAAATTATGTATAATTATAATTGAATAAACTTTAAAATACATAAGCAAAAAAATCAAAAATTTTTTAGAAAAATTTGAAAAAATTTATTTAAAGAAATTGACTTAAAATTTAATTTATTATATCATAATAGTGAAAGTAAAAAAAATGCGTAACCTCTTGCAAAAACAAGGGGTTTATTGCACGCTTACTTAATATTAAAGACGGAGAACAGGGCTTATGAAAAACAATTTATTAGCAAAATTTAAAGAATCAATATTTGCAGTTTTACCAATCACTTTAATTGTGATTTTAATTACTTCAACAATAGTCCCTATCTCCTCAAATTTGATAATTCAATTTACTTTTTCCGCACTTGTTTTAATTATAGGACTATCACTATTTACGCTGGGTGCTGACCTGGCAATGCTACCTATTGGTCAAAAAATTGGTGCATTTCTATCAAAGAAAAATAAAGTGCTACTATTATTAGTTTCATCATTTATATTAGGCATTATTATTACTATTGCAGAACCTGACCTTTCAGTTCTTGCAAATCAAGTTGGAAGTATTAATCCTTGGACGCTAATTCTTGCAGTATCAATAGGTGTTGGAACATTTTTAATGATTGCTTTACTACGTACTTTATTTAAAGTACCGCTTAAATACATTTTACTTATTTCTTATGCTATCATATTTATATTAGCAATTTTTGTACCTAGTGATATGCTTGCTCTTTCATTTGATGCAGGAAGTGTAACAACAGGACCAATTTCAGTTCCTTTTATAATGGCATTTGGTGTTGGACTTGCACAAGTTAGAAGTGCAAAAAATGAAAACACTTCAAGTGATGAAAGTTTTGGAATGATAGCAATGAGTAGTGCTGGTCCAATAATTGCAGTAATGCTAATTGGAATCATTATGAACCCTACTAACTTACAAGCAAGCCAAACAACAATTACAGAAGCAAACACAATAGGTGAAATGTTACTAAATTATTTTGCTAGTGTTCCACATTATATGCTTGAAGTGTTTATTATATTAGCACCAATACTAGTATTTTTCCTATTCTTCCAATTTTTTGGACTTAAATTACCATTTAAAGAAATTGCAAAAATTTTATTTGGAATGATTTATACATTTATAGGAATAAGTTTATTTTTATCAGCAGTAAACTTTGGTTTCTTACCTATTGGCTCGCTACTAGGGCAAGAAATAATGGGACTAGATTATAGATGGATATTAGTTCCTATTTGTGCAGTTATTGGCTTATTTATGGTACTAGCAGAACCAGCAGTACACGTTTTAAATAAGCAAGTAGAAGATATTACTTCTGGTGTTATCTCTCGTAAAACAATGTTTATCGCACTATGCGTTGGCGTTTGTTTATCGCTTGTAATGGTTGCTATTAGAGTTTTAACAGGCATAAGTTTACTATACTTTATAGTGCCATTATATATTATAAATTTTATTCTTGCCTTTATTGTAAGTCCAGTATTTTCTGGCATAGCATTTGATAGTGGCGGTGTTACAACAGGAGCAATGGCAACAACATTTGTATTACCACTTGCAATGGGAGCAGTAAGTGCAGTTGGCGGAAATGTATTTATTGATGGATTTGGAACATTAGCACTTATTGCTTGCACTCCAATTCTTGCAGTACTTGTTATTGGTTTAATTTACAAGATAGCAACAGAAAAGAACAAACGCAAGGCTTCAACAGAACACGCTAGAATTGAAATTATTGAGTTTGAAAGATAAAAAGCATCAACCAACTTAATAAAATAAATCATCAATTTACAACTACCTACTATGTTAAATTGATGTTTCATACAAAATAACGCAAAGCAAATTTAAACCACAGCATTACTTATTAAACTGATAATTAATTAACAAAACAACAAATAGTAAATTAACATAAATAACGCCTAAAAATATGCGAAAAGGCATAAATCCTAAAAGGGAGTAAGATTATGAAAAAAGAAAAAAAACAAAAAGAAAACAGCAAAAGTCTTTTACAAAAAATAATAGATAAAGCACAAAGTAAAAAGAAACAATCAAAAGCAAAGGCTAATAATGATGTAGCAACCCCTACTCCAAAACCAAAAGCACCATTTAAAATTATTCTTTGCATTACATTTGCTTCAAACGGAAATAAGATAGTTGACATTTTCAACAGCAAAGAAATCACTTCATCAGTTGTAGTTAAAGGCTATGGCACAGCACATACAAATATGCTATCAGTTCTAGGAATAACTGAAACAGAAAGAGATGTTGTAATAGGACTAGTAAAAACAGAATGTAGCGAAAATTTAATAAGCAATATGCTTGTAGAATTTGACAACCATAATATCAAAAACACATTTTGTTGCCTATTATCGCCATCTAGTGCAAACCTTGAATTGATAAAACTAATAACACAAACAGGAGTATAAAGTTATGGAAAGAAAAGAAGAATTTGAATTAATAGTTACAATAGTAAATGGCGGATTTAGTAGTCAAGTAGTAGATTCAGCAAAAGATGCAGGTGCAGGTGGTGCGACATTAATTAAAGGTCGTGGAACAGGCATACACGAAACAAATAATTTCCTTGGCGTTCAAATACAACCAGAAAAAGACATTGTAATCATCTTAACACCAAAAGAAGATAGAACAAAAATAATGCAAGCAATTTGCAAAAGTGCAGGCTTAGACACAGAAGGTCAAGGATTATGTTTCTCTTTGCCAGTTGAAGACTGGTCAGGCATCTGCCACTTAAATAATATGGTAGAAAAGAATAGCGAAACAGAACAAAACGCAAACGAAGAAAAAGAAGAAAACACAGCAGAAACAAGCGAAGAACAATAAACTAAAAGAACTAAAAATTATTTTCAACAAAAGTTTTACTTACTAAAATGTTTAATTAATGCAAATTGAATTTTATTATGGTAATCTAATCTACACAAAACAATAAAAAGGCAAAATTTCATATCAGCGAAATCTTGCCTTTTTTCATTGTCATAAAAGAGTATTGTAGTGCCTTTTATTTTTATACTATCTAATTTTTTGTTATTTCAAATTTTAAATAATCTCCAACAAGTCCAATATATGAAGCAGAGTAATCAGGGTCAGGTTCTAGACTATTATGAGCGAATGAATTATGATAATAAACTGTCCAAGGACCTTCACCAAAAGCATTATCTAAACTAATACCCCAGTATGCTGGCATACCACCAGCAGTAAGAAGAAAATCTTCACTATCAATATAAATTTCTAACCCATCTTTTGAGTAAATGTTATATTCTGGTGCATTAACATTACTAGGAATATGAATACTTGTAATTCCACTGCAATTTTCAAAAGCATCTTCTTCAAGCGTAGTTACTGGAATGCCATCAATTTCATTTAAAATAACAACATCGCCCGTAACGCTACTATCTTTTGCTCTTACTGAATAATAACTTTTATCTGCACTTAATGTATATATCGCAATACTATCAGTGTAAATTGGTTCTGCAAAAGGTGCCCAAGCAGATAAATTAGAAATTGCA
>JAFTVC010000037.1 GCA_017465925.1 Clostridia bacterium
AAACTGCCGTTTTAGCGACACAATTTGAATTAGGCGTCGTTTATATCAAATACAAAAACAAGTTTTTGTGCTTGCATAAACTTCCTATATTAGAAATAATGTTTCGCCTTATGTTGAAACTGAATAAGAGTTTTTGATAAATAATTCTTAATCATAACTGCAATAACTTTAAATTTAATTAGATTATGCACTTTTAATTAAGTGCATAATTTTTTTATTGCTTATTAAACTTTAAGATTAGCAAACTTACAAACTTTTAGGCATTAAATAGTTGCATTATTCAAAAATGAATAATGAGTTTAAAAAGTTAAGGTTTTGTTAATAGTAAAAATAAGGGTTAAAGTTAGAATTATTCATAAATGAATAATGCAATATAAAAGAATTACATTACGATATGCTGGAAGAAAAAAATAAAATAAAGAATTATTCATAAATGAATAATGTCGTTTATAAATAGTTAAAGGAGAACTACGAAAAGGCGAATTATTCACAAATGAATAACGCGGTTTTAAGAGAGTAGTTAAAATAGGAATTATTCATAAATGAATAATGTCGTTTATAAATAGTTAAAGGAGAACTACGAAAAGGCGAATTATTCATAAATGAATAATGCGGTTTTAATTTGCTGTTTTTGTTTGCTTTTATTAAGTTATTTGCAACTTTTTAAAAATTTTATGTAAATACTATTCCTTTTTATTTTTCTTTATGTTATAATAAATACTTGGGTGAGCGAGTGGGTTGGTTAGCGCTTCACTGTAATTAAATATTTGCTTTATAACCAGTTATAGAAAATTTAAAAAGCATTGTTATTCTATTTAGGTTTATTAAAGGCAAAATTTATGTTTTGGTAAATTTAGTGCATCTTGATTGCAATATTTACTAAAAGTTTAGGAGGTAATTATGATTAGAACTATAAAAAATTACTCCTTTAATTACAATAAAAATTTTTATGATGGTTTGAAACTGGGCGAAAATGGTTTTAAAATTCCTATTAGTCGTAATAAGTACAACCTTGTTAGGCTTGATGGGGCGAGTTTTAGCAAGCAGTTTAAGTTAAGGTACGCTAGTTTTGCAAGGAAAATTCCTTATAATCCTTATTTGGCGTTTGCTATGCAAGAAACTGTGCTTGACACTATGAAGGAATTTCCTTTTATTCCTTATGCTTATTCGTTTAGTGATGAAATTTCAATTTTAATTGATAATTCGCTAATTGATTTTAGGAAAATGAATACACTTGAAAAAATGATTTCTATTTTGTCATCTTTTGTTTCTTCTTCTTTTAATGACAATTTAAGAAAGGTTGTTAATCTTGATATTAATATGCTTCTTTCAAGTGAGGGCGAACTTGATTTGCAGTTGTATAAAAAATATGAACCATTCATAAAAAATGCAGTGTATTTAATGTATGTTGCTAAAAGAAATCAAATACCGCTTAATGAAAGTGGAATAAACAGGTCTAACGAAATAGAAAGCGTAAATCGTATTTTTAAACTTAATGAAGTAGAGCCACAAGAGATAACAAAAGAATTCGTTGAAGATGCTATCAATTTAATAAAAAGGGAAATTCCTTTTGATGAATCACTTAATCATATTTTCTATTTTGATGCAAGGCTTATTACTTTTGATAGTGAAAGTAAGGTTTACAATTACTTTAAGGCAAGGCAAGGATTTGCTGTTTACAAGTTTGTTGAAGATTTGTCTGTTTCATTACTTGAAAAGCCTATTTTAAATCCTAGCAATAAAACAACTAATATGTATTTTAAAAAGTTGTTTTCTAATAAAATTCCTTATAGGGTTTACACTTCGTTTGATGGTGCTGTAAGGTTGGGTTCAAGTTTTTATAAAGATAATAATTTGCCTTATAAAGCGGTGGCAAAAGAATTAAAAGTTGAAGATGATGACAAGTTAATTTCTTTAATTTCTAATATGCTTGAAGATGATAATAGTTTTATTAAAGTAAAGCGTTAATAACAAAGTTAATTATTGCAAATATTATGGAAGTTTATTGTGCTAGCATTTAATGCAAAGTAAATAAAAATTTTATTCAACATTTATTTTGAAATTGAATATATTTTGCAATAAGGATAACAAAAAGGATAAAAATATGGTAGTATTATATTTTGAAGAATCAATAAAATCACAAGATGGAGTTATTTTAAAAACTGGAAAGTATGGGCCTTTTGAAAATGAGGCGGAAATTGACTACTTTTGTGGCGTTAAAAGGAAAAAGGATAGTTATAAACTTTATTACGAAACTAAAATTGAAAGAGTTGATACTGAATCTATAAATCAACCACTTCTTTTTAACAAGTACACAAATGAGCAGTTAAAAATTTTAATTGAAAGACAACTTAATTTACTTGACTTCAATTATGGAAACTTTGAAGATGATGAAGCGTTGCAAATTAAAAAAGTTTTTAATATTTTCAAAAATGCACTTGAAAGCAGTATTTATGATAATGACAAATATAAAAGAGCAAGAATTAATCAAATAATTAATAGTTATCTTACTTTTTCAACTAAAAAAGGAAAGAGCGGATTTGATTTTAAATTAAAGGACGTTCCAAGTGAAATTTTAAAGACACTTGAAAATTTATCTATAAACCATTATCAAAATGAATTGTATTCAAATGGAATAATTAGATAAAACAAATGGGCAGAACTTATTGTTTTGTCCTTTTTTTATAAGTTAACCTTTAATTTAGAACTTTTTGTGGTGGTTGTATTAAACAACACTAAAATTGAATAAATATAAATTTTCATCAAACAGTTATCTTTAATGCACAACTAGTTTTGGTGGTGGTTTAAAAAATTTTAAATATTCAAATAAAATCATAAAAATTTTAAGCAATAGTGCTGTTTGAAATTTTTATCAAAGTTAAATTTGCAACTTTTAAATGCTTACTTAAAATTCCTACTGAAAACTTTTGCTATAATGTGAAAAATGTTTCAGTATACTGAAAACTTTTACTTAAATTAGAAAAAACTTTCAGTATACTGAAAACTTTGGTTGACAAACACTATATTTTTCTGTATAATAAATAGAAAACATAAGAAGTTGTTGTAATAAATAAATTTATCACAACTATTAGAAAATGGAACTATGTTCCGCTTTCTTCTATCTTTGTACCGAAACCACCATAACAAGTTGTGCATCACAGTTTGAAATATGCTTGTCGGTCAAATGAGAAAGTAAACTTTCTCGCTATCCCAACTTCGCATATTATAGGAGATTTTAATTATGATTAATAGGGAAAGATATATAAAGCAAATTAGAGAATTTTACGATTGTGATTTGATTAAAATAATTACTGGAATAAGAAGATGTGGTAAATCTATTATTTTAAATCAAATTATGGAAGAGATTAAACAAAAAACTAACAATATTATTTATCTCAATTTTGAAGATATAAACACGCAAAGACAAATTTATGATGATATTACTTTGTTGAAATATATTGAAGAAAATACTGATAAGCAAAATAAATATTATCTGTTTTTTGATGAAATTCAAACTATTGAAAATTGGCAAGTCGCTTGTAAAACTTTAAGGTTATATAATTATTCTATTTTTATTACTGGCTCAAATTCCAAGTTGTTATCTAGCGAGTTTGTAAAGGAATTGTCTGGAAGATACGTTGCTTTTAGAGTTAGACCTTTTGTTTACAAGGAAATTGTTGAGTATTGTAATCAATTAAATAAAGAACCTAACATAATGGATTACTTGATTTATGGCGGATTTCCAAAAAGATTTGAATTTGAAAGTAAGGATGCTCAATTAAGATATTTAAATGATTTAGATGATACCATTGTTATTAATGATTTGGTTAGAAGATATAAAATAAGAAAAGAAAATCTGTTTAAACAATTTGTAAATTATGTTTTAAGGTCTAATGCTAGGGTATTTTCAGTCAAGTCCATTCACGATTATATTAAAAATAATTATGCAAGCTGTTCTATTAATACAATTATGAATTATCTTAAATATTTGGAAGATGCTTACATTATTGAATCTGTAAAACAATATTCAACAAAAACTAAAAAAGAATTAGAATATTATGTCAAAATTTATAACGAAGATGTTTCTTTAAATTCTATTAGGTGCCTAGATAACAAATTTGACATAACTCATAATTTAGAAAATGTTATTTATAATGAATTAAAATTTATGGGATATCAAGTTAATGTATTTAATAATGCAGGTAAGGAAATTGACTTTTTAGCACAAAAAAATAATAAGCAATATTATATTCAGGTTGCATATAGTGTTGCAGAAGAAAAGGCATATAATAGAGAATTTGATGCGTTTAAAAATCTTGACAATCTTTCACAAAAAATAATCATAACTAATGATGAAATAGATTATTCAACTAGTACTGTAAAGCATATTAAATTAAAAGACTTTTTGCAAATGGAAAATTTAGATGATATAATAAGTTTGTAATAATTACTTTTTTAATAAATAAATTTTGCTTTTTCCTATTGACAAGTCGTTTGTTTTATGGTAATATATTTGTAATAATTAATTCGTTTAATACCCTAAGACAGTAAGTGCAGTTTGCGTAAAGACTTTAATGTCTGCTTACCGAGGTTAACATAAGTACTTTCAATAGTTCTCTTGTGCCTTTTTAGTGGTATGCAAGGGAATTTTTTATTGCAATATGCGTTGCTTATAAATGATTAAGTAATTCGCTTGTAGTCAATAGCAAATTTATTTTTAACTTTGTTCCATTTTAAATATTTGCTTTTGGTTATCTATTCGTTTTTCCTTAATCATTATATAAAATATTTCCTTTAAGGAAATTTATATAATTCAACGCTTTAAAAATTTTTTGGAGGGAAACTTAATGAGCGCTAATAGAGATGCGAAAGTAGAATTAGTCAAAGATATTAAAGACAAAATACAAAACGCTAAATCTGTTGTTATTGTGAATTACGGCGGTATTACTGTTGCACAAGATACTGAATTAAGAACAAAGTTCAGAGCAGAAAATGTTGAGTATAGAGTTTATAAAAATAGATTAATTCTTCGTGCGTTAAACGAACTTGGCTACGAAGTTAATGAAGATATGCTTCAAGGTACTAACTCTGTTGCAATCAGTTATGATGATGAAACTGCTGGTCCTAGAATTATTAATGATTTTATGAAGAAAAATAAAATTATGGAATTCAAATTCGGCGTTATGAATGCACAAGTTGTTGATGGTGCATACGTTCAAAAGATTGCAAGTCTACCAAACAAGCCTGCTTTAATTGGACAATTATTAAGCGTATTGAATGGTCCTATTCGTGGTGTATGTGTTGCGCTTAATGCAGTAGCAGAAAAAGGTGAATAATAAACTTTGTTGTCTTGAAGTTTTAAAATAATTAAGACAAAATTAAATATCATTAAAATAAATTAATTCAAAATTTAAAGGAGAAATTAAAATGGCAGATTTAAATAAAATTGTTGATTTAATCAGCGAATGTTCAGTTGTAGAAGTAAGTGAACTTGTTAAAATGTTAGAAGAAAAATTTGGTGTTAGTGCTGCTGCACCTGTTATGGTTGCAGGTCCTGCACAAGGTGGCGCAGAAGAAGCTGCTAAAACAGAATTCAATGTAGTTCTTAAAGATGCTGGTGCTAGCAAGATTAACGTTATCAAGATTGTTAAGGATTTAACTGGTCTTGGTCTAGTAGAAGCAAAAGGTATGGTTGAAAACCTTCCTGCTACTATCAAAGAAGGCGTTGCAAAAGCAGAAGCAGAAGAAATGGCTGATAAACTTAAAGCCGCTGGTGCTATTGTTGAACTTCAATAATCTGTACAAAAAACACATTTGTTAAATGTGTTTTTTTGCTATGCAAAAGTGCGAAGCACTCTTTTTGTACAGATTGCGATTTTGTCGGTCGGTCAAATGAGAATGCGAGCATTCTCGCTCTCCTGACCTTCGCATCTAAATCCGTACGATAAACTGGTGCAAAAGTGCGAAGCACTCTTTTTGTACAGATTGCGACTTCGTCAGTCGGTCAAATGAGAAAGCAAGCATTCTCGCTCTCCTGACCTTCGCATCTAAATCCGTACGATAAACTGGTGCAAAAGTGCGAAGCACTCTTTTTGTACAGATTGCGATTTTGTCGGTCGGTCAAATGAGAAAATAAATTTTCTCGCTCTTTTAACTTTCTTGTCTACATATTTTATGAATATTAAAGAAATTGCAATTTGTATTTGCTTTGCAAATGCATTTTTTTAATTTAGTAGGTTGGTTAAATGTGATTAGTTATTTAAATATTAGTAACAAAAAAACTGATGCCTTAAAAAACATCAGTTTTTTATTGATTTATAAAGTTATTTACAATAAAATTTATCTGTGATTATTTAAACGACATCATCAAAATCAAATTTTGTTTCATCATTATATAAATCGTTTGCAAATTTTTTGTATTGTTTCATTGCTTTTATGTAGAATACAAGTGCAACAATAGCACCAACTGCAAGTAAGCAATTAACTCCAATGCTTAAAATAGGGGAGATTGCCCTTAAAACATTTTCAAATAGCCAGTTATAAAGAAATATTACAAGAGCAAGTCCAAAGAATATACAACCAAATTTGAATACATTATTTGATTTTTCTTTAACTTTTTTATCAAATCTTTGCATTTCAACTTCAACTTGCTTTTCTATTAATGTATTTCTGTCTTGTTCGCTTTGTTTGATTTCAGCATTATTAGTTTGCTCATCATTTTGTGCATCTTTAATTTGAACATCTGCATTTACAGCATTGATTTCAACTTGTGCATCTTCATTTTGTGCTATTTCACCATTAACACTTTCATTTGCTAGGCTTGTAACTTGTTCTTCATTATTTGTACTTGCTTGTTTTTTAGTAGTTGATTTTTTAGTGGTGCTTGTAGATGATTTTGCACTTTTACTTGTTGTCTTCTTTTCTTTACTATCAGCAGTTGACTTTTTAGCACTTGCCTTTGCTGTTTTACTAGGCTCGTTTGAAGTTTTAGTTGTCGCACTCTTGCTAGTTGCACTCTTTGTAGTTGCTTTTGCCTTTACTTCCTTTTCGTTGTCATCTGCCTTTGCTTTTTTTGCTGTTGTGCTTTTTGCTGTTGTAGATTTTTTAGTTGTACTTGCACTTGCTTTTTTAGTTGTAGAAGTTGACTTTTTAGCAGTTGTTTTTGCTTTTAGTTCTTCATTTTGTACTTCATCTTTTAATTCGTTACTCATAATTTTTATCCTTTTTTTAATATTTTAACGGTTTATTCTAATTGTTTTTCCTAGCACTAATTTTAAGCAAGTGATTAAATATAGTGCGTAAGTTGGTTAAATAAAATTTCTTATTGCAACAACTTTTTTAAATAAATTTCCAGTTTTAAGTTGTGCTTAATAAACAATTTTATGTTTTCAATTAGTTTATTTATCTTTATAAACATTAATTACAGGCAAGTGGTCGCTATATTCAAGGTCTAATATTTCGCTTGAAATTAATCTTTCATTATATTCGCTGTTTGTTATTATATAGTCAAATCTATATTTTACGTTGTTGTCATTTTTAAACATTCTCTCACGATACGAACGCCAAGAGTATGCCTTATTGCTCGGATGGAGTGAGCGATAACTATCTATAAATCCATTCGCTAATAGTTTAGTAAATGCTTCTTGTTCAATAGGTAAGAAACCTGTTTTCGTTATTGCACTGCTTGGGTGCGATACATCATTTTCTGTATGGGCAATGTTGCTATCACTACAAAAAATTACATTGTTTTCTTCCTTTAATTTTGTAAGATATTTTGTTAGTTTCTCGTAATACTCCATTTTGAAGTCTAACCTAGTTCCGCCATTTGGTACATAGCAATTTACTAGTATGAAATCTTTATAATAGGCGGTTATTAATCTGCCTTCTGCATCTTCATTGCTTTCATCAAAACCAAACCTAACTTTTAATGGCTTTTGTTTTGTTATTATTGCAGTTCCAGAATATCCAGCCCTTTGACTTATATTTAATATTGTTTCATATTTATTTATGTTGTCTATAAAGTTTCCATATAAAACTTGCATTGTAGTTTGCTCATCTGCTCTTATTTCTTGCAGTGCGTAAATGTCTGCATCTGTTTCATTTAACCACTTTACAAGACCTTTATTTGATGAGGCTCTAATACCATTTACATTATAGGTTACAATCTTCATAATTTTATTATATCAAATCAATATTCTTTTTACAAATAAATTTTGAAAATATTTAAAAATATTATAAACAAAATTTTAATATGATTATGAATATTATAGTTGAAATGTTGTGTAATAATTTTTTTAATTTAAATTAATTCTCGCAATCAATAAAAACTAGTGATATTGATTTAGACAAAATTTCTTATTTAAATTGTTGAATAAATATGCCTTTTGTGTTATAATTGTTTTGATTAGATTTAAGGTTAGATTTTATTGTGCAAGAAATTTATTTGCTTGTAGGCGAAATTATTGAAGTTTCCCAAGTTATTGAGTACAATCTCGTGCTTGTCATTAAATACAGTGAATACATTAAAAAATTTAAGGGCAAGGGCAATATCACACATAAAGACTTTATGCTTTTTGAAAAAGAAGTTCAAAAAATGCATAATGGGCTTTTGTCAAGTACACTAGGGCAAATCATTAATAAAGTTAAAGAAATTGACATTTTTAATAGCGAAAGCATTGAAAAACTTTTTTCGCTGTTGAAAACTAGAAATGATTTAGTTCATAAGTTCTTTAAAGATAACAACTTTAATGAAATTGAAAGGTTTTCTAATAAATATAATCAAATTGTTGCTAGTTTAGGGGCGGTTCTTAAAAATATGCAAGATATTAATGCGAAGTTGTGCGATATAATAAATGGACAACAAATAGAATTTTCTAATCTTTTTTAAACCGGCAAAATGTTTTTTGCAAATGAATAAAGGAAGTGATTTTTTATGGATGTTAGAATTAATGCAAGTGGTCAAAGTTTTAAGTTTAGAGTAGGTGGCATCATTAGAAAAGGGGACAAGTTTTTGTGCGTTAAAATTAATAAAAACAATTTCTTTTGCCTTGTAGGTGGGCATACTGAACTTAATGAAGATACTGAAAGTGCTGTCGTACGTGAAATTAAGGAAGAACTTTGCGTTGATGTTAAGGTCGTAGCACTTGCTTGCATATTTGAAAACTTTTTTACAACTAAAAGCGGTAGGAAATTTCACGAATTGTGCTTCGCTTATGATGTGGAACTAATTGATGATGTTGATATTAATGACTATGTGAGAATGGAAAACGATAACGGCGAAATGGTGAAACTAGAATTTAAATGGCTTACTCTTGAACAAATGCGTGAAAACTTTAAACCAAAGGCTCTCGTTGATGTCATTGAAAGCGGTTGCTTTAAGCATCTCATTATAAAGGAAAAATGAAGTAAATATTTTTGTAAACAAAAATATTTGTCGCTAACGCAACTACTATGCTAACGCAACTACTATGCTAACGCATAGACTTCATTTTCCTTTGGAACTTCGTCAGTCGGTCAAATGAGAAAGTAAACTTTCTCGCTCTCCTGACTTCCTGTTATATTAATGTGAAGAAAATTTTAAAACATTAAAATTTTAAAAGTTAAAACTTTTGCTCACTTTGTTCGCTCTTCACATAATGAAACTTCGTCAGTCAGTTAAATAGAAATGCGAGCATTTCTGCAATCCTGACTTCCTCGTTGTAACGAAAAAATGTTTAAACGATAGGGTAGTTGCAAAAATATTTGTCGCTAACGCAAATTGCATAAATTTCATAAAAAATAATTTAAATGCAATTACGTAAAGTGGTTATTATAAAAATTAAACATTAAAAAGGAATTGATTTTATGATTAATGTTAAGGCTATTATTCTTGATATGGATGGAACTATGTTTGATACTCAAAAATTATATTTTGATGTCATTAAACAAATTTTTTCCTTATATAAAGTTACAGTTACAGAAGATGAATTAAAAACTCTTGTTGGAGTAACAATGCGTGAAGTTGAAGAGTTTATAAAGGCAAGGATAGACAATGCTTACTTTGATGAGTTTTGTTCTAAATTTTTTGAATATTACAAAAATTATATAATTAAATTTGGTACTCCTTTAAAGTTTGGTTTATTAAATTTAATTGACTATGCAAAAGTTTGCGATATTAAACTTGCTATTGCGACTTCTTCTGAAAAAGATGATTTATACTTTAAATTACAGCATAGTGGAATTGAAGTAAATAAATTTGATGTCATTTTATGCAAAGATGATGTTAAGAATCCAAAACCTGATAGTGAGATTTACATTAAGGCTTGCAATGAATTAGGGCTTGATGCGGTTGACTGTTTAGTTGTTGAAGATAGTTATTTGGGGGCAACTGCTGGCAAGGGTGCTGGTTGTAATGTTGCTATGGTTAAGGATATGCAAGAAAGTAATGCTGAACTTGATAATCAAATTATTGATTTCAAATTTTATAATTTAAATGAAATCATTTCATTTTTAAAGTTTAACAAAATTGATTGCACTGCTACAACAATTTATGAAAAAGATGATGACGAGTTTTATAAAAAACTATGCAGATGCAAAAAACGCATAAGGAAGTTTAATAAAATCAAATTTACAAAATTAAATAAGCAAAGAAAGAAAATGACTAAAATATTCGGTAAAATAGGGGAAAACTGCACTATAACAAGTCCTTTTTATTGTGATATTGGAGAACATATTGAAATAGGAAATAATTTCTTTGCAAATCACGGCGTTTGTATGCTAGACACTGGAAAGATTGTTATTGGCAATAATTGTCGTTTTGGTCCTTATAGTGGAGTTTATAATGTTGGACACGCTTACGAACCAAAGGCTAGAATTGCTGGCGGTGTTTATTGTAAAACTGTTTACATT
>JAFTVC010000003.1 GCA_017465925.1 Clostridia bacterium
ACTGATTCTGCAACAATACTAAAACTTACATTTGTTAAATCTGTTACTTCTAAATTGTATTTATTAATGTCTGGAAATATCACTGTGTCGCTACCTTCAAATAATGTATATCCTGTACCTGCACTACATTCTAACAATTTGCCACTTGTATTTACTAAATAATAGTAGCCATCTATATATTCCCATTGATATGTACTTCCCACATAAGTATTGTAAACCTTATCGCTATTTAATGCTACCGCTACATTTTGCGAATTCGTAGTAGTTCCGTTATATCCAACCTTAACGCGCATAAATCCGCCTATACTATCTGCACTTATCTTTACATTAGCATTATTTACTAGTTCAGTGCCAGCAGTAAGACTTGTTGTTGATAAATCTATTTCACTTTCATAATCACTTCCATCAACTGAAATTAATGTTTCTAGTTTTGAGAATGAAAAGATTAATCCATCAGCCTTTTCTGATGATGTAAAATATGCTAAACTCATCCCTATGCCTGATAGAACAATTAACAAACTTAATGCAATTAAAATTATTCCTTTCGTACTACATAAATTTTTAGTTTTTTCCAATAAATTCATATTTTACTCCTTTATATAGATTGGATACGGGTTTCTTTTTGCATTAAAACCATTTTTCCTTATTATTTTTACATATTTCTTCTTTTTTAGCAACTATTTTAAGCACATTTTTAAACTTTTTTTGCCTTTTATTATTTTTTTCCTTTTTTCTTTATTTATACTTTAATGCAACAAGTAACTTTAAACCCTTATTTTAATCTTTTTGTTAATTACACAAATTCAAAACCATAATAAAAATGGTTGAAAAAATGAATTTACTGTGATATAATAAAGTATCATAAAAATTGTAAAATAACAAGGAACTATAATGATTGAATTAAAAAATATAACATTGATAAAAAATGATAAAAAAATACTAAATAATATAAATTTACAAATAGATGATAATCTAACCACAATAATAACTGGACCTAATGGTTCTGGCAAATCAACGCTAATGAAACTTATAATGGGAATAGAACAACCAACTAGTGGTGAAATTATATTTAATGGTCAAAATATAACGAATTATTCAATTAGCGAAAGGGCTAATTTAGGAATTAGTTTTGCTATGCAACAACCTGTTAAATTTAAGGGTATCACAGTTAAAGACCTTTTAAAATTATCATTAAGAGAAAACGCTTCAAATGAAAAAATTTGTGATGCTTTGTCTAGTGTCGGTCTTTGTCCAAAAAACTATCTTGACAGAGAAGTAGGCTCTTCTCTTTCTGGTGGAGAATTAAAGAGAGTAGAAATTGCATCAGTAATACTACGAAAATCAAATCTAGTAATTTTTGATGAACCGGAAGCAGGAATTGACATTTGGTCTTTTAATAGATTAATCAATTTATTTAACGACCTTAATAAAAGACTAGGTTGTTCAGTTGTTATTGTTTCACACCAAGAAAAAATAATAAATATTGCAGATAAAATATTAGTTTTAAATGCTGGACAAGTTGAAGAATATGGCGATAAAGAAGTTGTTCTACCATTACTTAACAAAACTAATGTTACGCAAAAAAAATGTAAAAGAAGGTAATTAGAAGAGTTAAAACTAGATAGTTTAAGCATTTCTAATTCAATAAAACACCTATCAAAAGATATTACAATAAATAAAAGGGAACATTAATGGATTTATTAAAAAAGAATTTACTAAAAGAAGTAAGCGGACTAGAAAGTCTACCGAAAGGCGCTTATAACATACGAATTGATGGAAAGAAATACGCAAGACAAGATAGTGCAAACATTGAAATTCGCACAAAAAACGATAAAGATGGAATTGATATAATAATAAAAAGTAGTGCACAAAATGAAAGTGTACATATTCCTGTTATTTTAACTGAAAACGGACTAAAAGATATGGTTTATAATGATTTTTTCATTGAAGATAATGCAGTTGTAACCATTGTCGCAGGTTGTGGCATACATAACTGTGATAGCACAAGCGAACATAATGGAATACACACATTTTATATTGGAAAAAATGCAAAAGTAAAATATATTGAAAAACATTATGGTGAAGGCGACAATATGGGTAAAAGAATATTAAACCCAGTTACAAATGTGTTTATAAAAGAAAATGGTCAACTAGAAATAAACACAACACAAATAAAAGGCGTAGATGAAACAGAACGCATAACTTATGCAAAACTTGAAGATAACGCAACTTTAATTATTAATGAAAAAGTCTTAACTAATAATAATCAAAACGCCAAAACAATCTTTAAAGTAGATTTAGATGGAAAAAATTCATCTGTAAAAGTAACATCTAGAAGTGTTGCAGAAAACCAGTCAAAACAAACCTTTAAAAGCGAGATAAATGGCAATAATTTATGTTTTGGACACGTTGAATGTGATGCAATAATTAAGGACAATGCAAGAGTTCAATCAACTCCTGAAATAACTGCAAATCATATTGATGCAAATTTAGTACATGAAGCGGCTATTGGAAAAATTGCAGGCGAACAGATTATAAAATTACAAACCCTTGGACTTAGCGAACAAGAAGCAGAAGAAGCAATAATAGCAGGCTTTTTAAAGTAATTTTCCACTTATCCACATAAAAAACTTTGTACAATTTTGTACAAAGTTTTTTTAATTACTCTTTTTCTTCTTTACTTACTTCTTGAATATGTTTTAAAAAAATTCTAAACCTTTCACTATCTCGTTTCGCAAGTTTTATCTCTTGTTCACTTAAATTAGCGTCAACTCTTTTTAATAAATTATATCTATTTTCGCCATTAACAAAATCTTCATAATCTTTAATTGGTTTACTATCAATGCTTAATGGATTGCTATTATCAGGATTATATCTAAATAAATCAAAATAACCAGATTGAACAGCATTTTTCATCTCTTCACTAGATTTACTCATATCTATACCATGATTAATACAAGGACAATATGCTATAATTATACTAACTCCTTGATATTCTTGTGCTTCCTTAAAAGCATTTATTGCTTGTTGCATATTAGCGCCTAAGGAAATTTGTGCAACATAAACATTTCCATATGATAGTGCAATACTAGAAAGTCGTTTCTTCGCATTTGATTTACCTTTACTTGCGAATTTGACAGCACTACCTCTCGGCGTTGACTTGCTCATTTGTCCACCAGTATTACTATAAACTTCTGTATCAAGAACTAATATGTTTATATTTTCCCCACTTGCTAAAATATGGTCAAGTCCACCAAAACCAATATCATAAGCCCAACCATCTCCACCAATTATCCAAATTGCATCATCTTTATTGTTTAGTCTATTTGCATAATAAATACCCAATCCAAATTCTGCATTATCTTCAAATAAACTATTTGCAAACACTGGCCCTTGCCCCTTCTCATTTGTAGTATAAGGACAAGTTGGACAAGATGCCCCATAAATACTACTACAACCAGTAGCGTTTGCTATTATTAATTTATCACCAAATAATTGAGTCAAAAGTTTGATGTATGGAGTTTCACCACAACCAGCACAAGCACCGTTAAACTCAAACATTGTTGGCTCAAATTGACTACCTGCTATTGTAAATTTATTCAAATTATTTTTTAGCACCGGCAAACTATCTACAAATTTGTCGTTTTGTATTTCAGCATCAAATATTTCATTTGCATTCACCATTTCTAACGCTTTATTCTTTGCAGGACAAACATTTGCACAAACACCGCACCCAGTACAATCTGCTGGCTTAATTTGCATTTTATAATTCAGTTCTTTATCTCTATTAAAAGGAATAGATTTAAAATCACTAGGTGCATTTTGAATTTCTTTGTCCATTAGTTTCGGCTTAATACATGCGTGTGGACAACTAATCGCACACATATTACATTGAATACAATTTTCAGGAATCCACTTTGGTAATTTTTCCGCTATTTTCCTTTTTTCGTACTTTGTTGTTCCCGTTTTAATTGTTCCACTCTTATCAAATTGAGATATTTTTAACTTATCCCCATCACCATTTAAAATAGGCAATATGAAATTTTTACAATATACATTATCCGTTCCTTCAATGCAATTTTCATTTTCTTTTCTTTCACATTGCTTAATTTGCTTTTCAATCAAATCTCTACTAATTAATGTTAAATCATTAAAACCAACTTCAACTGCACTTATATTGCTTTTTACTATTTGTTCACCCTTACTTCCATAAGTCAACTTTATCGCATCACACATTTGCTCTCTTGCTAAATTCTCATCTATTACACCGCTAATTTTAAAGAAACCTGCCTGCATAATAACATTTATTTTATTTTTAAGCCCTAAATTATGTGCATTCTCATTTGCGTTGATAACATAAACTTGCAAATCTTTATTCGTTATAGTTTCAAGCAATTCGCATGAAAACTTTTGCACTGTTATATCCACATTATAAGGACTATTAATTAAAAGTTTCCCATTTTGCTTAATCCTGTCTTTTATTTTAATTTTTTGTAGGAAATTAAAATTATGCACCGCAATTAAATTAGCATCATTTATTAAATAATGTGATTTTATCTCTTCATCGCCTATTCTTAAATGAGAAATAGTCATACTGCCACTTTTTTTACTATCGTATTTAAAATAGCCTTGAACAAATTTTTCTGTATTATCGCCTATTATTTTTATGGTATTTTTATTTGCACTAACCGTACCATCAGAGCCAAGCCCATAAAATAAAGCACTATAATGTTCCTTTTCCTTTATCTCGTTATAGGCAAGCGATGAATTTAAAACATCATCTTCAACACCTAGCAAAAAGTGATTTTTACTTTGTGGCAACATAAGATTATCGCATACAGACTTTATCATTCCTAATGTAAAATCTTTTCCACCAAGTCCATACCTACCACAAATCACCTCTATTTGCTTACCACTTTCAAATACAGCGTTTATGACTTCACTGCATAAAGGGTCTACATTACCAGTAGTATCTTTTACCCTATCTAATACACAAATTTTTTTAGTTGTCTTTGGTAGTTTTTCCACGAATGTACTTATGCCAAATGGTCTAAATAATCTAATTTTAATTAAGCCAATATTATTAAAATTATTCTTTAATATGTATTCTTCAATATTTTCAGCACCACTACCCATTGCAACAATAACATATTCTGCTTCTTCACTGCCAACGTAATCAAAAAGATTATATTTTCTATTTGTTAATTTATAAAAATTATCCATTGCATTTTTTAAATCTTTTGCTACATTTTGATAATTTATACTACACGCTTCCCTATTTTGAAAGAACACATCAGGATTTTGATTTGTACCTTTTGCAACTGGCTTGTTAGGATTAAGTGCCTTTTCTTTAAATTCATTTATTTTATCAAAAGGCAGTAATTGATTAATAATTGCATCATCTATTAACTCAATTTTTTGTATTTCATGACTTGTTCTAAATCCATCAAAAAAATGCAAATAAGGAACACTTGAATTAAAACTTGCGATTAAACTTAAAAGCGAAAAATCATAACATTCTTGTACGCTAGATGCGCAAAGCATTGCAAAGCCAGTTTCTCTGCACGCCATTACATCACTATGGTCACCAAAAATATTTAATGCATGCGTTGCTAAACTTCTAGCAGCAACATTAATAACACAAGGCAAAAGTTCCCCTGCAATTTTATACATATTAGGAATCATCAAAAGCAAACCTTGACTAGAAGTAAATGTAGTACTTACTGCACCACCAAGTAATGCACCATGTAAAGCACCTGCAACACCGGCTTCACTTTGCATTTCTACACATTTAGGAATTTTACCAAAAATATTTTGTTTTCCTTCACTTGTCCACTTTTCATAATTTTCTGCCATAGGTGAAGATGGTGTTATAGGATAAATGCTAGCAAATTCTGTTATTTTATGCATCATTAAACTAACCGCCATATTTCCATCAACTGTTTTTTTCATATCTTTATTCCTTTTATTATTTACTACAAAATACTATAACATAAAAAGCGTAATTTATCAATTAATATTTTTGACTTTTATTGTTTGACTTTTAACTATAAATATTATATTATATTTATATATGCTATTATAGCAAGTAGAATACAAAAAAACTAAACAATAAAAGTAAATTGACTTAAAAATCAGTTTGATTTATTGAACAGATAAAAAGGAAATAATTATGGAACAAATAATATTAACAGGCGATAGACCCACAGGTAAACTACATTTAGGACACTTTGTTGGTTCGCTAAAAAACAGATTAGAACTTCAAAATTTAGGCAAATATGAAATGTATATAATGATTGCAGATACACAAGCATTAACAGACAATTTTGGCAATATTCAAAAAGTTAGGGATAATATTTTAGAAGTAGCACTTGACTATTTATCATTTGGATTAGACCCAAATAAGACAACCATTTTTATTCAAAGTATGGTGCCTGAACTTACAGAAATAAGTATGTATTATATGAATTTAGTTACTGTTTCTAGATTAAGTCGTAACCCTACTGTGAAAGAAGAAATTAAGCAAAAGAATTTTGAAAAGAGCATTCCTGTGGGATTTTTTACATACCCTATAAGTCAAGCAAGCGATATAACCGCTTTTGATGCAAATCTTGTACCTGTTGGTGAAGACCAACTACCTATGATTGAGCAAACAAGAGAAATTGTAAGAAGTTTTAATAATTTATATGGAGAAAACACACTAGTTGAACCAAAGGCAATGCTACCAGAAAATAAAACGTGTTTAAGACTACCTGGTATTGATGGCAAAGCAAAAATGAGTAAATCTCTTGGAAACTGTATCTATTTATCAGATACGAGCGAAGAAGTAGAAAGAAAAGTGAAAATGATGTACACAGACCCCGACCACATAAAAGTAGAAGACCCAGGTAAAGTTGAAGGAAATATGGTATTTACATACCTTGATGCACTTTGTAACGACAGTCATTTTGAAAAACATTTACCATCTTATAAAAATTTAGATGAATTAAAAGCCCACTATACAAAAGGTGGACTTGGTGATATGGTAATTAAGAAATTTCTTATAAAAGTAATTAATGAACTATTAACACCTATAAGAGAAAAAAGGAATGAACTTGCTAAAAATCCTGATTTAGTTTATGAAATCTTACGACAAGGAAGTGAAAGAGCAAGAAACAAGGCACACAAAACATTAATAAGAATAAAGAATGCAATGGGCATTAATTATTATGATGAAAAATAAAGGTAATTTAAATGCATAGTTTTGAAGCAGTTGAAAGTCAGTATTTAAAAAAACTATTAAGTATTAACTATCCTTTTTTAAATGAAATACAAATCAAATCAATATTTAATCAAAAGGATATTAAAGTAAATGGCAAAAGAGTAAAAGAAAATATTTTAATAAATAAAAATGATAACATAGAAGTTTATTATGACTTTGAAAAATTTTTAAGCAATTTAATTGAAATAGTTTATCAAGATGACAATATTTTAATCATCAACAAACCCATTGGGATTGAAACAGTTAGTGAAGACAAAAACAGACTAACTCTTGAACAGTATTTATTAACAAAATTTCCTTTTGCAAAGGCAGTACATAGACTAGACTTAAACACAAAAGGGCTTTTAATGTTTGCGTTAAATGCTGATGCTGAAAACGAATTACTAAACGCTATAAGAAGTCATAATATATACAAAACTTACAAAACTATCGTATATACTAAAAACGCAATCAAAAATGAAAAATATATAGACTATATTTCCAGTGATAAAATAAGACAAACAAGTAAAATATGCGCTAAAAATAAGGGAAAAATTGCTATTTTAGAAATTTTATCCTGTACTAAAATTAACAATGATTTATCTTTATTAGATATAAAACTTTACACTGGTAGAATGCATCAAATAAGAGTGCAACTTGCAAATCATAAAATTTATGTACTTGGCGATGGGAAATACGGTGACAAAGTTATAAATAGAAAATATAAAACAAATACCCAACTTTTACAAGCCACAAAACTTGAATTCAACTTTTCTAGCGATAGTATATTACACTATCTTAATGAGAAGAAGTTTGAAATAGATTTTAAATACAATTTAAATTTTAATAATTAAAAACTATTTTACGCATAAATATAAAGGAAGATGTTAACTTCCTTTTTTTGTTTTACAATATATTTACATTTAACTCTTGATTTTTTTTATAGATTAAAGTAAAATATAGTAGAAAAATAAACTTTAACAAAGGATTTTGAAATGAAAAAAGTTTTAAATGCGATTAAACAATTTTTTATATTGATATTACAATCAATAGCATTAGGAATTTTATATATTTTTACTAAAATCAAGTATAGAATTAAGATAAATAAAAATAATATTGAACTTCCAAAAGAACCCGCAATTTATTTATCTAACCACCAAACAAATTGGGACGCTATATTTTACAGAATATTTTTACCAAAAAGAATTTTCTTTTTAGCGCATGATGAATTGTTTAAAAATAAATTTACTGCTTGGTTTTTCACAAATATTTGTGATACAGTAAAAAGAGGTTCAAGTAAAAACGATATAAGTGCAGTAAAACAACTTATTCAACTTAAAAAAGAAAAGAAAAATATTGGAATTTTCCCAGAAGGCGGAATACCATTTTGGGGAGAAACAAACCCTATTGAAAAAAACATAGCTAAACTATGTAAAAAATTAGGAATGCCTATTGTTATACATCAAATATATGGCGGAAGTTTTGTAAATCCTAGATATAGTGCAAATAAGGCAAAAATTAGACCAGTAATAGAAAGAAAAAGAATAATAACAACAGAAGAATTAGAAACTTTAAGCGTAGATGAATTATTAGCAATAATAAATGAAAATTTATATGTAAATGATTTTGAAATACAAAAGACAAGACAACTTGAAATTAATAGACCTAAACCTGCCGAACAACTAGAAAGAGGTCTGTTCTGTTGTCCTCATTGCCATTCATTCAACACTTTGAAAAGTGAAAATGACACAATCAAATGTACAAATTGCAATTTTTACAATGTAGTAAACAAATTTGAATTATTAGAATCTAAACAACCTGAATACACTTATTTTAATAATTATATAGAGTGGAATAATTTTCAGTTAAAGTATTTAAATGAATATCTTTCAAATTACGATAAAGAAGAAGCAATCATAACTACATATTATAGTGATATACAATATGGAAATGAAACTGAATCATATTCGCATATAGAAAAACTAGAAGGAAGTTTAGAAGTTTTTAAGGACAAACTTATAATAACCATAGGACTTGATATTTATGAAATACCTTATAGCGATGTATTATATGCTTACGTGGAATTTAGAGAAACACTTGAAATAAAGATGTCAGCAAATAAAGTTAGAATAGAAAGTAAAGATACAATATGGAGTCCTTACCAATTCGCAAAAACAATAAACATTTTAAAATCGCTTAATTTGAAAAAGCCAGTTATTCAAGAAGAATAACAATAAAAAAACTAAATCAAATTGATTTAGTTTTTTTATTATAAATTTCTACCAGTATCTTGTTTAGGATTTCCAAACGGATTAGACTTCTTATCTGACTCTTTCCTTTCATTAAGTTCATCATCTTCAAAGTTCATACTCTCATCTCTTGTAGTTTTAGCATCATCTTTCATTCTATACAAACCGCCACTACTACTTTTTTCTGATGTAGAAGATTTATTATTTGATTTACTACCTTTGCCCTTACTTCCACCACCAGAGCCTCTGCCACTACTACCGCCTTGTCTTCCACCACCGCCATTACTTCGTCCGCCTTTACCACCACCGACGAAACCTAACACTGCATCACTTGTTTGCTCCGGCTCTGCTTCTTTGGCTTTTTCAATAATAACACTATGCTTACCTTCACAAATTTCATTATGCCTTTCAACAAGTGGTCTTAATGTTTGATTAGCTAAAATCCCAAGTTCCTTATTCCTTGTCGCAACTATATCTATTGATAAATCAAGTAATTCATTAAGTTTAGCATAATAATCATTTGCAGATGGGTCAATAAACATAGATGCTTTTGTCAAATGCTTTTTATATTCAATTAAAATTTCTTCAAACCTAGGGTCTTTTAAAAGTTCAAGTCTTGCATAATAATAAGCCTGTTCCTGAGTTGCAATATCTTGCAAATATATCTCTTTATACTTATGCAAAAATTTAATTCTTTCTATGATAGCATTAACTACTTCTGGGTCATCTTTGCCTACATCTGAGCCTGTATCTACAATATGAAAAACTTTACCAACTTTTGCATTAAAAGTTTCATCACCAACATCTTTATATGACGCAACAATAAAGCTATTAGTATTTTCTATATAACCATTTATCTTTTTAACTGATTCTAGCAATTTAAGAACAGCCATTTTATAACCTTCCTGTTCTTTAACATCACTTATTGTAATAGAAAACTTTAATTGCCCTTTATCTGCAAAACTTTCAACAGAATTTAAGAACATAATTTGACCATAATCGCCACTTTTTTCTTTCCTAACCCCTACTAAACCTCTCAACACTTTGGAGTTAAGAACATAATCACCCTTGTCGTTATAATCGCCTAGCATCAAGTTTTCAACAATATCACGTCTTTGATATATTTTGAAATTACCAATTTCAACTTCATCAGTTAAATAACCAGACTCACAATCAACCTTTCTATATCTAACTTCTTTCTTTTCCTCTTGAACTATTTGCTCCGCCTCTTCGCCTGTTGCTAACTTTTCATCTACAACATCCATAAAGCACCTCCACAAATACTATTTTGTATCTTTATAAAGTCCACTATACAAGCAAACATTTATTACTGTATATTCGCATTTTAACATAAAAACAATTTTAAAGCAATTATTTTAAAGCATAATTTCAAAGGTTATTTAACAATCACAAAATAATAATATTGCATTTGCTAAAAACATTAACTAATTTAAACCGCTATTTTCTAATTTTTCCCTTTGGTCAGCAATTTGTAATTCATTAATCATTTCTTGAATATCCCCGTCCATAAAATATGCTAATGAATGAATTGTCAAATTAATTCTATGGTCAGTAATTCTACTTTGCGGATAATTATAAGTTCTTATTTTTTCACTTCTATCACCAGTTCCTACTTGCAACTTTCTATTTTCTGCATATTCTCTATCTTTTTGCCCTTGATAAAAGTCATAAAGTTTAGACCTCATAACACTCCAAGCCCTATCTCTATTTTTAAATTGAGAACGCTCATCTTGACAAGCAACAACGATACCAGTTGGAATGTGCGTTATTCTTATAGCACTATCTGTTTTATTAATATGTTGTCCACCTGCACCACTACTTCTGTAAGTATCTATTCTAAAATCTTTTTCATTCATTTCAAACTCAACTTCTTCAAGTTCTGGTAGTACCGCAACAGTCGCAGTAGATGTATGCACCCTTCCTTGCGATTCAGTTTCAGGCACTCTCTGTACCCTATGAACACCACTTTCAAATTTTAAATTCTTAAATGCATTCTTACCATTTATTGATAATGTAACTTCTTTAATACCGCCCGCTTCATTTTCACTTATATTATCAATTTCAACTTTCCAACGCATTCTTTCGGCATATCTTGTATACATTTTCAATAAGTCTTTCGCAAAAATACCTGCCTCATCTCCGCCAGCACCTGCTCTTATTTCCATGATAACATTATTTTCATCATTCTCATCTTTTGGCAATAACAAGATTTTAGCTTGCTCAATAAGTTTCTCATATTTATCTTTATTATCATAATATTCTTCTTCAAGCAATGCCTTCATTTCGCTATCAGTTTCAATTTCTAATTCTGCTTTCGCTGACTCTAAACGACTATTTATTTTAAACATCTCATCATAGCATTCTTTGATTTCTTCTAGCCTACTTCTTTCTTTAACTAATCCTTGCCATTTTTTATTATCAGCAATAACTTCTGGATTTACAATTAATTCAGTTAATTCATCATACCTTTCTTTTAAAGGCTTTAATTTATTTATCATATTATTCTCCTTTTAATTGCTTGCAAATAACTACTCTATCGTTACCGCCACTATCTTTATATATTTTAACATCTTTAAATTTTTTGTCAAATAATTCTTTGATTTTAATCGCTTGGTCATAGCCAAATTCGCATATCAATACCCCATCATCTTCTAAATGTTTGCCTACATTATTCGCTATCAACTTGTAAAAGTATAAACCATCTTCCTTTCCATCTAGTGCTATTAATGGGTCATAATTTTTTACTTGAATTTCTAGACTTTCAATATCACCTGTTCTAATATAAGGTGGATTACTTACAATTATGTTAAACTTGCCTTCAATTTTTTCAAACATATCAGTTTGCACAAATTCAGCACTTACATTTAAATTGATAGAATTAATTTTAGCAACATCTAATGCCTTTTCACTAATATCTGCCACAGTTAAGTTAATTTGCTCATTAATTTTTTTTATTGATAATCCTAAACAACCAGAGCCACAACACATATCAAGTACTTTTATATTTTTATAAATCGTATCTTTTTCAAATTTTTGCCCAAGTCTAATTATTTTATCAGCAATAAATACTATCCATTCACTATCCTGCCTTGGAGTAAGCACATTTTCATTAACATAAAAATTATAACCATAAAAACATACACTATTTAAAATTTTAGCAACAGGCTTCCCTGTGTTAAACTCTGCAAGAACTTTTTTAACTTTTTCAGTTGATTCATTGCTGATATTATCCATCAATATTAATTCAGTTTTAGATAAGCCCAACACTTCACTTATAAAATCAACAGCATCTATCCTACTATTAATATATTGACTATTATTTATACAATAATGTATAAGTTCTTCCTTTCCCATTTATCCACCTTACAACCCTACAAACTTAAAACACAATGAAATTAATGCAAATTATTAAACATTGCTATTAGTTTCTCAACCATTCGTTTTTTTAAATAAAAAAATGGTGTAATAACGCACCATTTCTTTTATTATACGCTGTAACGCTTCTTAAATTGTTCTGCTCTTCCTGTTGCATCTACCATTACTTTTTTACCAGTATATAAAGGGTGACATTTGTCGCAGATATCAAGTTTAATTACATCGCCAGCCTTAGTGCTAGTACCTTTAAAGGTATTACCACATGCACAAACATATTCTACGTCGTGCAAATTTGGATGTATTCCCTTTTTCATTTATTCTCACCTCATAAAAAATTTTAACTAATTAATTATAACAAAGTAATGAATAATAGTCAAGGGTTTTATAAAACTTTTATAAAATCTTTTTTATTGATGCACTAATAGAAGTATTTATTTTAACAAGATAAATCTATATTGGAAACCCAACTGATATTGCTACACAATCTCACAAACAGATTTTAAACCAAAAAATAAGTAAATCCACAAAAGAAAAAGGCAGGAAGATTAATCTTCTTGCCCTTAAATTTTAATTATAGTCTTATAGAAATATAATAACGGAAGTTAGAAGAAAGCGAAACGCAGTTCCATTTTCTAATAACCGATGTTATTTCAAACTAGAAGAAGTGCCAGTGCGCTAGCAGTAGCAGTTGCGTTAGCAACAAACATTTTACTTGTTAAAAATGTTTACTTCTTATAGTTTAAACATAGTCATTGTAAATTTCTACAACTAGGTCAGCCCATGCTTGGTCGTATTGGTCCGCACCAAATACGGCATCTAATTTTGCTTTGCTCTCTGGTGAAACTGTTTGATATTCAAGCACAAGTTCAACTTCTCTACCTTGCCATTCGTTACTAATAGCATCATCTAGGTGAATACTATCTACAACTTTCTTGTATGCAGCACCAGGAATTGCCAAATCGTACCAATAATACCAATCACCAACCAAATTAATACTTGCATTACTAGAAGCATTAACAATATCTATTAAATTTCCTGTTGTAACTTCGCTAGTTACTGGGTCAGTATACTGAATGTAGAATCTAAATCTCATAGTAAATGGACTTAATTCTTCTTTTTTACCATCTTCATTTTCAGTTACTCTTTCTGAACCTACTGACAACGCATTGTTAAATTCAATAGTGTCGCCAGGCTTAAAGATGAATTCTTCAACACCAATAGCACTTGTTCCAGTACTCTTAACATCCAAGACCATACCTTGCGGAACAACTACAATAGGTTTTTCTGGGAATAATGTATCCCTAAAAATATAAACTAAAATACCAATAAGTAGAAGAAGTAATAATAATAACCATAGCCACCATCTCTTCTTCTTTTGCTTTTTACTACTTAAATCACCTTCATCAGAATCTATGGCAAGCGAACCGCCAGACCCTAATCCATCCATACCTTTTTTCTTCTTCTTTTTCTTTCCCTTAACTTGCTTGATTTCATCTTCATCAACAGTAAGGTCAAGATTGTCTACTTCTTTACTATCTTTCGCATTATCTTTTTGAGAACCTAAAATATCATCACTTTGATTAGAAGTATCTGCTTTATTTTCATTAATAGCCTTCTCTGCATCATTTGACTTATTTAAACCATCTTTATTATCTGCATTGACTTCTTTTGTAGATTGTGAATTTTCTTGTTTAGAAACATCACTATTAAGTTCATCTTTTGATGCAACCTTTGAAGCAGAAATATCAACCTGTGGCTTAACCTCAGGTTCAATTTGAATTTCAGGTACAACATCAACTTTCGGTTCTGCTTTGACAGTTGATTTAATTTCAGTTTTTGGCTCTGCCTTAATCTCTGGTTTAACTTCAACTTTTGGTTCTACCTTAATATCAGGTTTTACATTAGTTTCAACCTTTGGCTCAACCTTAACTTCCTTTTCAGTACTTAAAGTACTCTTTGTTTCAGTCTTTGTTCTTGGTTTAGCGGTAGTCTTCGCCTGACTTGCTTGACTTGCTGATTCATTAGCGGCAGCAACAACGTCAGCCTTTTTACTAGTAGTGCTAGTTGCCCTTGTCTTCTTAACTGTTTCAGCAGTAGAACTAGATTTTGTAGTTGCAGAATCGCTAGCCTTTGGCCTAGTACTCTTTGTTGTAGTGGTAGATGCACCTTCACTTGCTTTTGGTCTAGTCTTTGCAGTAGTCGTTGATGATGCACCATCGCTTGCTTTGGGTCTGCCTCTTGTAGAAGTAGTAGATGTTGCAGATTCACTAGCCTTTGGCCTAGTACTCTTTGTAGTTGACGCACTTGTAGCAGATGATGCTGTTTCGCTAGCCTTTGGTCTACCCCTTTTCTTCGGCATCTCTAAATCTTTTTCATCAGCCATAAATATTCCTCCCCCATTAAGAATTGTAGTTGCAAAATAAATTCACATAAAAATTGCTGTTAAAATTGTTTTAGTGTTACTCTAATAATTTTAAGTATAGTATATTTTTGTCATTTTGTAAAATAAAATGTGGTGATTTTAAGAAATTTTTTTATTTTTTTTATTTTATCGGTAAAAATAAGGGGAATTTTATTACAATTACCACAATGATAATGACAAATTTGAGAAAATAAAAATAAATAACAAAAAATAAAAATCAATAGACATATAAAAAATAATATGATAAAATGATACATATTTGCAATCTATAAAAGCATAACATAATTAATTTATTTGCAAATATTTAGCAAAATTTTAATTTGCTTTATAATAAATAATAGGAATTAAATCTTATGAAAAATGAAATACAAAATAAAGAATTATCTAGAAAAGAAAAAAAGAAATTGGATAGATATTTAAAAAAACAAAATAAATTAAATAAGAAAAAACTTGCATCTAATTGCGAAGTTGAAGAATCTTTAAATAATATAGAATTAACAACATGCGAAATAAAATCTCAAAATGAAGACTTAAATAATATAGAATGTAAAGAAGAATCTTTTACATTCAATGAAACTAGTACAAATGAAGATGATATAGCAGTTGAATGTGATAATACTTATCAAAATTTTAGTGATAAAGAAAATATTCAAATAAGCGAAAATGAAGCAATAAATGTAGATAAACAAAAAGAATTACAAAACAAAAAACAAGAAAAAGAAAAACAACGTGCATTAAGGAAACGAGAAAAAAGTTTACGTAAACAAAAAGCACAAGAATTAAGAGAAATAAGAGAACAATGGTATAAACTAGACAACTCTGCCCTTTTGTACCCAGCAATTTGCAATGAAGAATGGAACTCTGTTTTTAGAATATCTGCAATAATGAAAGAGCCTGTAAATAAAGACAAGTTACAAGAAGCATTAGATTTAACAATAGATAGATTTCCATTTTTTAATGTATCGCTTCGTGATGGTTTATTCTGGAACTACTTTCAAGCACTAACTGAAAAGCCAAAAGTGCAAGAAGAAACAGAAAATCCATGCAGGCCATTTGTTTTCAAAAAGAATGCTCACATATTAAGAGTACTATACTATAATACAAAAATCAGTTTTGAAATATTTCATTCATTGAGCGATGGTTATGGTGCAATACAATTTTTCAATACACTTATAATTACATATTTAGAAATAATGGGAATTGAAATAAAAGATAAGGCAGAATACGGATATAATGTTTACGATAAACCAACCAAAGAAGAAGGCGAAGATAGTTTTAAACGCTATGCTAGAAAAGATACTGTAAGAAGTCGTGTTGAAAATAAAGGATATGCAATAGAAGATGAATGTTTATCTCGCAAACAACTAAAAGTCTTTAACTGCACTACTAGTGTACATGAAGCAAAAGAAGTTGCAAAAAAATATGGCATAACTCTAAATGAGTTTTTAGCAGCGGTATATTTAAACACATTACTAGAACATAAGCGTTTGTATGGTAAGAATAGTAAAAAACCAGTTAAACTTTCAATTCCAGTAAACATAAGAAAGCACTTACCATCTAAAACAATGCGTAACTTTGCCCTTGTATTAAATATAGAAATCCCACTTGATAAAGAAGACGCCACTTTTGAAGAAATAATAGAAATAGTGAAAAATGATATGAATAGCCTAAATGAAGAATATGTTTTAGGTTTCATAGGCAAAAATGTAAGAAGTGAAACTAACGCATTTGTAAGAATCATTCCACTATTTATTAAAAAACCAATAATGCGACTTGTTTATTCACAAGTAGGCGAAATCTTGTTTACAAGCACCCTTACAAATATGGGTCTTAATAAATTGCCTAGTGCTGTAATTGACAATATAGAATGTTATCAAACTGTGCTAGGAGCAACTAAACTAAATAGAATAAATTTAGCAGTTATTTCAGTAGGCGACACGCTTACAATAACAATAAGTTCAAGACTAAAAGAAAATACAGTTGTAAAAGATTTCTATAAACGACTAGCAGATTTTGGACTTAACTTAAACCTACACTCAAATGTATAAAGGATATTAAAATGAAACATTGTAAATTTTGCAATATAAATATAGAAAATAAAAAAGTGCATTGCCCACTATGTGGAAAATGCCTAGATGAAGAAAAAGTAAAAAGCGGTATTGTGAATCATAGCGACATTTACCCAGATAATGTAGTAAAGTCTAACTTGACTAACGTTATTTGTAAAATCTTTACTAGTTCGCTTTTCGTGTTGACATTACTTTGCCTTGGTATAGATTTACTTGTAAACTATAAGGTTAGTTTCTCCCTTATTGTTATTATAGGCTTTATTTATTCTTACTTTGTTATTTTTAGACCAATACGAAAAAATATGCCACTTGAAAATTTCTTTGTTTATTTATCTTTCTTTACCCCACTATTTATTTTGTTTATAGAACTATACACAAAAACTTTTGGTTGGGGAGTAAATATAACAGTTCCTGCACTACTTTTAGGGCTATCAGTCGCAAGCCTAATAATTATATCAGTAAAAGGCTTTGCTGATTTAGATATGATAAAACCAATTATTATAAATACGCTACTAATTACAGTACTTCTAATTTTATTATTTATATTTAAACAACCAACACTTATAACTATTATCTCATTTCTATTAAATATCGCAATCGTTCTTTTTGTTCTAATTTTTAGATTCAAACTTGCATCTAAATCAATTAAAAAAGAATTTAGATTTTAATTGTTGAAAACACAATATATAAATAGAATAAATTATCCACTTTTTACACATTTAAAAGGTGGAATAATCTAAAAACACTTTAAAAACATTGAAAATAGAACATTTTACACGCTAAAAATAGCAAAAAACAGGTCATTTTTATTAGACCTGTTTTTTGATTATACACGATATTTACCATAAAGCAACTCTAATTTACTATAAACTCACTCCCACATAAAAAGCAAGTCATTTAAGTTGACTTGCCTTTTTTATTATTGTTGTTATTAATTATTTAGAAACAAATAATTTATTTTATTACTTTTGTTTTTAATTAAAACTTTTAAGCATTTAATTCTAAATTGATTGTCTATTATGCAGAACTCTTTCTTGCTCTTGTTGTAGTTCCCGCAGTTGTTACTGTGTATGTATATCCATCGCTATATGTAAATGTACTACCTACTTTTAATGCTCCATAAGTTGTGTTCCAGTAATAACCTGTACTATAAGATGATGTAGAATAAGTACTACTTGAACCTGAACCATATTGACGAGTATATTTGTAGCCTGCTAATGAACGACTATGATAACAACCTTTTCCACTACTACTTGTTGACTTGGTAGAACAAGTACTACATTTGTATGCTCTTGTATCAGCATAGTCACTTCCACTATCATAAATTTCACCATCTCCTCCACAAGAACTACATGATATTGGATTTGCAGAACACTCATCACTGCTTAGACCACCTTGTTCTTCTGCGCCACAGTCATTACACCACTCAAAGTGTCCATCAGTCTCCGTATCTCCATGCCCACCATAGCCAGAAACTCCTGAACCGCCACATGAACCACAATCTTCGTATCCACCACCATGATAGCATGTACTACTTACATAACTACCACAATAATCGCAATACCAACCAGATGCAGAATATGAGTGAGAACGACTTGAACAACCTGTGGTTGTATTTGAAGATGAAGTAGAATATGCTGAACAATATGAACACTTGTAATATTGACTACTACTCTTACTATATAAACTACCGCTTATATAATAGTAACTTGTAGTATTTGTACAAGATAGAGAAATTTCCCATACTGCATATAAAGTTGTACTACTATCAGATGTATAACTTGCACCAGTAGCATAACTTACTGTTGTAGTTGTATTACTTGTTCCCCAACCTGCAAATGTATGACTACTCCATGTCGGTGTAGAAGTAGTTAGAGTTAATGTTACTCCACTAATCTTGTATTGAGTACTTGGTGCTCCACTACCGCCATTTGCATTATACGCAACACTATATGTTGTTTGACTACCACTTGCTGATGATACCGCACTATTTGCATAGTTTCC
>JAFTVC010000004.1 GCA_017465925.1 Clostridia bacterium
ATATCTTTCTTACTTATTGTGTAAGTACCCTTTTGTACTGTTACATTATAATTATCATTGCTATATGTTAAATCAAGTTCATAATCTTTAACAGTTAAACCATCTTCCTTTATGATTTCAACATTTAAGTCATCATTACCATAAATTTGTCCACTAGTAATATCATAACTTACATTACTTAAATCAATAACATCTCCATAAGTACTACTTCCATTACCTATTTTTATTGTTAATTCTTCTTTTTCAATAGTAAAATTATTTGAAAGTTCAGTACTAATTTTATAATTAGCATTATCTACACTAATTAATTTTATAGAATAGTCGCCATAATTTATTGCTTCAACATTTTCACTTGCACTGTTATAAATTGCATATTCATTTACATTTACTGCATCAGTACTCATAAGACCGCATTCACTATCAATTATAATACTTGGCACTACCTTGCTATTATTGTATGTATATGTAGATTGTGCTAATTTAAATGCCGTAATTTCTTTTTGTTCAATTGTAAATGTTGTACTATTTTCAGTCGCAAACTTAAAGTTTGTTTCATCAGTAAGTTTTACAACAAAAGTATAACTTCCAACATTTATTGCACTCTCTTGGCTTTCATTATTAGAAAGTATTTCAACTGTATACTTGCCTGTAATTGCAACTCCTTGTTCTGCTGTAACATTTATAATTGGTTCAAGAGCAATACTAGTATAAGTTTTAACTAATTCACTAAATTCAACGCTTACTTGATTTTGTTCTATCTTAACAGTATAAGTTGCAGTTGCAATTTCATAGTTATTGCCAGCATCTGCTGTAACAGCAACAACATAAGAACCAGCATCAACCATTTCAGTAACACTTTGTTCATTGCTTGTTATAACATAAGTAATTGATGCACCGTCAACTTTCGCATCTCCATCTGTAAACATTTCAGCAACAAAATCCACTACATTGCCATTATAAGTAGTTGTTATATTCTCTGCTTTAATTTTTGTCTTTATTTTATCTATTGTCAAAGTTGCATTAATTATTTTAATATCGTAGTTGCTTGCCTTTTGTAAATGGTTCAAACTAGCACTAATTACATAAGAACCAGCATTAATATCATTCAAATTAGTTGTAGGTTGTTCACTGATTAGAATATAAGGATTAATTTCAACAATTTCACCTATATCTTCGTAATTACCAACATAAGCATAAGTTAAATCAGATACAGATAATTCCTCATTAAAATCAGATGAAACATTTTGCATTGTAATGCTTAAATTCGCTTTGACAATTTCAAAATCTTTTGATTTTTCACTTGTAATATTATAATTAGTATTTATGTAATCATTTTCAATAAGTGAAATTCTATAACTTCCCGCATTGATAGGTTCTACAACATTATCGCCTTGCTTAATTTCAAATGCAAATAAATTACTATCGCTACTTAATTCATCATTAATAATTGGAGTTGTAATGTTACTTGCTTGATTATTGCCATTGTATGTCAAATCAATGCTAGGGAAAGTGATTGAAATATCTTTCTTACTTATTGTATAAGTACCTTTTTGTACTGTAACATTATAATTATTATTGCTATAATTTAAGGTTAGTTCATAATCTTTTACTGTTATGCCATCTTCTTTAACAATTTCAATTTTTAAGTCATCTTCACCATAAATTTGTCCACTGATAACATCATAAGTTATAACACTTAAATCAATAACATCTCCATAAGTTACGCTTGTGCTACCAATTTGAATTGTAACTTCCGCTTTATCAATAGTTATTGTATTTATAATATTATTGGTTACCTTATAATTCGCATTATCAACGCTTAAAACTCTAACAGTATAACTACCTACACTTATAGCATCAACTGTGGCGTTGTTATTATTGTAAATTGCATATTCATTTATATTTACAACATCACCACTAACCACTCCACTTTCGCTATCAAATACGAAAGTTGGCACAACTTTGCTAGCGTTATATTTGTATGTATAAGATTGTAGCGTAAAACCAGTAATTTCTTTTTGCCCTATTGTAAAAGTATGAACCGCTTTTGAGTTAGAATCAAGTTTAAAGTTATCACTTAAAATTAATGTCATAGAATAATTACCAGCATTAGTAGGTTCTAATAAACTATCATAACCATCGCCAACATAATTAATTTCAAAATCACTTGCAGTTATTTGATAATCATTACTTGAAATAACTTCATAATCTAAACCTTGTGCCGAACCATTATACTCAAATGTAGAATTTACAACACTAAATGAAACCGCTAATTTATTTATAACTAACTGTCCTAAAACTTGCGTAGGGATATTATAGAAAATACCATCTGCACCAGATAAACTACCAACTGTTATGTCATAATTTCCCACATTTTTAGCGTTTATTTCACCATTATACGCCAAATTTATTGTAACATCATCACCATCTAAACAATCAAAAGAAACTACGCTTGCATTTTTTTCTTGACCATCAAATGTGAAGGTATTATTTTCACTGATTACAATATTAGTTAAATCAATTTTGTTTAATGTAATTGTAATAATTTCTTTAAATGAATAAACTACTCTATCATTAGTACTAATTGTAAAACCTTCTGTTGTTGCAGTTGGAGTTAATGTTGTAGGATTAGCAATATTATATGTTAAAGTGAAAGTTTGAGTAGCATTATTTAAATAAGTAATCACTACATCTTTAACAATACTTGTTGTTCCATAATCTACTGTAATATTATTTAGATTAGTTCTATCTAAGCTTTTAACAATCTTACTAAACCAATTATTTGCATTAGTCCACGCATCTATATTCGCAACATTAGCAATAGTAGAATTAGTTAAATATTGATTAGCCCTTTCTTGACTATAAGAATTAAGATTTGGAAGTTCTGCATTTATTTGACTATACAAATTATATGCAGTTGTACCAAGCGAAGTAAATTCGGTATTTGTTCCGCTTGTCTTGTCATTTAACGCCTTATATGCATTAACATAATTTTCAAATAATGCAGTAATTCTTTTTAGTGTCATTGTGTAACTAGCATTAAAGTCTGCATTTGTAAGTGAAACATTAGCAAATACTAATTCATTACCTGCTAACTGCTCACTTGTTAAATTTGTTACAAGGTCATAAAGTTCAAAAGAACCATCATTATAAGAAACTTTAATTTTAAGAACAAAATTACTGCTACTTGAAATAGTTTCATAAACATTGTCTTCATACAACTCCACGCTTGTAACTAATTTAACTGTACTTTGCAATGAACTAGACGTATTAAGAGTGCTTTCAACATTTGTATATGGGTCAGTAATTACAATTTCAGGTATTTGCGCTTCTGTATTAATTCCACTAAAAGATAAAACAATATCTCCATTCTCATTACTTGTATATGTTGTACCATTTATTTCAACTGATGTATTTGCAGTACCTACATTTACAGTATAACATAAGTTATAAGAAGAATTTTCAGCAACTGTAACAACCGAACTCATATTTCCTACTGCATAACCAGTACTACTAGAACCTGTAACTGAACCATAGTTATTATTTGTACCTACAAATTGACAACTAGAAACAAGCCCACTACTATTGTTTACGCTACCTACAAAACCACCTATTTGTGTAGATGCCTTACCTTCATAACTAGTTCCTGTAATATCTCCGTAGTTTTCACAATTTGTAATAGTTACATAAGTAACAGAAGTATCGGCATTACCTTGCACATATCCAAGAAGACCGCCTACTTGTTTATAACCTGTTATATTTATGTAGTTCTTAACATTTTCAAAAACAATTTTACTATCTCTTTGATAAGAGTCAAACGCTCCTACAATACCAATTCTATCTGCACCCTTAATAGTACCGTATGCTTCCAAATTCTTGATAGTTATCGTGTTGCTTTGGTCAGAAGCAAAACATATAATACCTAATGCGTATGCCTTTTCTGTAATAATATTCACAGTTATTTTATGATTATCACCATTAAAAGAACCTCTAAAAGGCATCATATCAGTAGTACCAAAGCCGTAGAAATTATAAATCTTTTCCCCAGTAGATAAGCCACCAACTCTATTTAAATAAAAATCACTTCCATTAATAGTCGCAACTCTGTCTTCTGTTAAATCAATATCCGCTGTCATTTTTATACTTAATGTAGAAACTGAACGACTATTATAATAATAACCACCAATAGTTGTCGGAATACCACCATTTACTATCCAACTTAAATGTTCAAAATCATTAGCATTAGAAACATTAACAACACCCCAAATATTAATGCTACTTGATGTTGTTCTAGTTGATGTGCCTCCTTCATCTTCCACAGTCATTGATGCAAAGTTATCAACATAACTTGTCATTTCATCAAGATTTAAATCAAAATCAGATACAAAACTTGCTGTATTTTTATCCATAGTACTAAAATATTTGTATGTACCATTTGCCATCGTAAACCTTACAGTTAAACCACCATAGTTGCTTGTAATACCATTAGGTTCAGTTTCACTTAATGTACTACCCAACATTCCAGCAGAAGTATCAGTAATATTTGCATCTGCGGTAAATGAATATTTACCATTCGTTAAAGTTGTTGGTACTGTTACAGACAACCCCGTACTAGCAGTTTCGCTAGCATTAAAGACATGAATAGCATTAACACCAATGCTAGATGTATAATCAACACTTATTCTTTGTCCACTATTACTCATCGTAAATGTTGTATAAGCACCATAACCATTAAGCATTCCAAAATATGAATAATTTTGAGTATATCCAGGCTTATAAGAAACTGTTCCTGCCATATAACAATTTGTAAAAGTAGCACCATGGTATGTAGGTACTGATATACCAAAAATTGATTTTGTAGTCTTCCAATAACCACCAACAAAGCCACCTACCATAAGACCACCAGTAACATGAGCATACATTGTACAATCAGTCCATTTTCCACCATTACCTGAAAATCCGCCAATACAGTTGCCTTGCCCTATTACATTATCTTTAACTCTTACTTCACCTCTTACAACAACACTTGTAAACTTTGCATTACTTTCATCAGCACAACCTACAACACCACCTACACCGCAGTTTAAATTGCTAGCAACTGTTGTTGTTACATCAACATCTAAATCAATATTGCTTATTGTTCCCTTGCTCGCATAGCCTATAAGACCACCCACGTATGTAGTTCCTGTTACTTTCAGGTTGACAAATTTTAAATTTTTAATTGTAGCACCATTAATGTAGCCAAAAAATCCTGCATAACTACTTCCATTAATAGTTGCATTACTTATTGTAAAGTTACCACCATCTAAACTACCTTTAAATGGAGAGGATGAAGTACCAACTGGTGTCCATGCACTAGTAAGAGTAATATCATTCATTAATTTAAAATAAGAACTCAAATTACTAGCCATTGTACGAAGTTGTGTTTCATTCGTAACTTCGTAAGGACTTGCAGAAGTACCACTACCATTCATTGTAGAAGATAACGTAGTGCTTGCATCAGCATTCAAATTCCCGTTTAATAAATTATTACTATTTACATTCGCCACTTCACTTATTTGCGTAAGATTATTAGTTTTAAAAACACTTTTATTTGAAGCAGAAAAATGTGCAACACCTGCAAAGATTATTGTTAATAAAAACATAACAAAAACACTAGCAAAAACAAAAATTTTATATACTTTATTTTCATTATAATTTTTCATTTTCTAATCCCCCAACTTTCTATTATTCTATAATTAATAATATTCCAATATACCAATTTTTGAAAACTTAATATATTTTACCCAAATTTATATTATTAAATTTCATTATATCATATTTTTTAAAATAATACAATATTTTATAGCAAAAACTTCCAATTATATATTACGAAATAAAATGAAAAAAATCTAAATAAAAAAATAATCCATACGGATTATTTGTACTTAATTGTTGTTACTAGCCTTTTTAATAAACTTCTTTGCCTCTTCTACAATTTTTACAGCGATAGGAAATCCAGCATCATAAGAAAGAGCTAAATATTTATGAGACTTTTCAATGTTTTGCTCAATACCATCTTCACCTTTTGCGTAAATTATAGCCATAATACACATAGCCCTTATATCTCCATCTCCCGCGCCTTCTTCTACAAGTTGCAATGATTTAACTTTTTCTTCACTAGTTTTAGCTTTCATATATGCTTTTAAGCCAACATCTGTTTTTGCAAAAGCAGAACCCAACTTTAAAGCCTTGTTAAGTGCTTCTTCTGCACCCTTCTTATCCACTTGAATTTCAGCACCATTACCATATTCAAGCATTGTAGAATAGAAATATAAAGCATTTGCATCATCTTTTGATGCCAACAACTTTATTAAAGAAGTTCCCTTGTTGCTATCTTCTTTACAACCAATACCATTTAAGTAGCAAAGTGCTACTCTAAAAATAGCAACTGGACTACCTAATTTACTTGCTTTTTGTAAACATTTAAACCCTTCTTCATATTTAAGTTGTTCAAATAAACAAACTGAATATTCAAGTATAGCATTAGGTTCGTTCATCTCACTTGCTTTAAGCCAATGCTTTTCTGCATCTCTTTCGTTTTCATCTATCTTGTAACCAACATATTCACAACAAGCACGCCTATATATATCATAGGCACTAGCATTATCAAGCACAACAGTTTCAGGCTCAAATTCATCAAACTCATTAGTATCCCCTAAAAGCCAATGTGATTTTAATTCGTTATAAACAATACTTAATGCTGATTTATATAATTCATCTATAAATTCTTGATTTATTTTTACATCTTTATTATTTTGCATAATATCCTCCGCAAACTTTTCTTAAAAAGAGTATAACACATTTTAGTTGAAAAGTCCATTATTTTTTTATATTTATCCATAGTGTTATAAGTAAAAAAGTTATTGCTTCAACACAACAACTTTTTCCTTTACGCTTTTAATGTCCTTAACGAATTAAATATTGCCAATATTGTAACACCTACATCAGCAAAAACTGCCATTCCCATAGTTGCATATCCTAATACATCTAAAATTAAGATTGCAAATTTAATACACAAAGCAAATGTTATATTTTGCATTATAATACGCATAATTTTTTTAGAACTTTTAATTGCTTTTGGTATTTTTTCTATCTCGTCATTCATTATTACAATATCAGATGCTTCTTTTGCACTATCTACACCAAAGCCACCCATTGATATACCAATATCGCTCAATGTAAGTACTGGTGCATCGTTTACGCCATCCCCAACAAAAGCAACTTTACCTTTCTGTTCGGTTATAAGTTCAGTCATTTTTTCTACTTTTTGATTAGGTAATAACTCTCCATGACATTCATTAAAGCCCAGTTTTGTACCAATTTCAGTTACAACATCTTTTCTATCCCCAGATAGTAAAATAGTTTTCTCTATTCCTAAACTCTTTAACTCATTAATTGTTTCAAGTGCTTTATCTTTAATTTTATCAACAAGTACTACATAACCTAAACAAATGCTATCTTTTGCCAAATAAATTACAGTTCCACTTTCTTCTGCTTTTTGAAATTTTATTGTTTTATCATTTAGCATTTTAGAACTGCCTGCCAACACTTGACTACCATTAATATTGCCAACAATGCCATAACCAGGTATTTCCTTAACATTTGTAGCAAATAATTCTTTTATTTTACCCTCTTTTTCCGCATTTTTACAGTACTTTATTATCGCTTTACCCAAAATGTGATTGCTATATTTTTCAAGTGAAAATACATAGTTTATGAAGTCATTTTTACTTATACCATAAGGCTTAATACCCTTAACTTCAAACTCACCATTAGTAAGCGTTCCAGTTTTATCAAAAGCGACAACTTTTGTTTTAGCAAGTGCTTCTAAATAGTTACTGCCCTTTATTAAAACTCCTCTTCTTGACAGCCCACCTATACCGCCAAAGAAACTCAACGGAACAGATATAACTAATGCACAAGGACAACTTACAACTAAAAATATAAGTGCCTTTTTTAACCATTCCATTGTATCCCAACCTAAAATAACTGGTATTAAAAATATTAGTAATGAAATAATACAAACAACTGGGGTATAATATTTCGCAAATTTTGTAATAAACTGCTCACAATTAGATTTGCGACTAGTTGCATCTTCTACAAGTTCTAAAATTTTACTTACAGTACTATCGTAATATTCAGTAGTTGCTTTTGCATAAATAATACCATCTTTATTTATACTACCACTAATAATGCTGTCGCCTACTGTTACATATTTAGGAGTACTCTCACCTGTAATTGAAGAAGTATCTAAACTTGACTCCCCTTCAATAATTACAGCATCAACTGCAACCTTTTCGCCCGCTTTTATAAGAAGTAAATCACCTTTTTTAATATCGTAAATTTCTTTCTTTACAGGTTCTCCATCTACAACAACATAAGCATATTCTGCCTGAATATTCATAAGTTCTGCAATAGAACGCCTTGATTTATTAACAGCCTTACTTTGTAGTAACATACCAATAGAATACAACAACATAACTAGAACCGCTTCTGTATATTCTCCAATACATAAAGCCCCTATTGAAGCAACACCCATCAATGTATTTTCATCAAAAAAGTTTTTATGTGCAAAATTATGTACCACTCTATATAAAACTTTTGCACCAACTAACAAATAACTTATTAAGTAAAATGCAATATTAAAATATTCACTTGTAAAAGGCACAAATAAACCTATACATAAAAATACAATAGACAAACAAATTGCAAAATAATTATAATTTAATTTAATTTTCATATTTTTCCCTTAACTAACGTAAACTTTAAATTCTTCTAACTCTCACTTCTGGGTGATATCTATGCACTATTTTAGAGCAAGTTTGAACAAACATTTCAGGGTCATTTTCCCCTATTTCACAAGTTAGTTTGCACAATACAAAATTAAATACCACATTACTTGCATAAGGCAACTTGCCAATTTCTTCTTCTATCATTCCAGCACAATGTGCACAATCTAAACCATCCATTTTAACAATTACTTTCATAAAACACTTCCTATTTAATATATTATTTTAATTTCTCATAAATTTTATTTTTCATTAATATGTTCTAATGCCATATCAATAATTAATTTAATATGCTCATCGGCTATACTATATATAATATTCTTTCCTTGCCTTTTATACCTGACAAGGTCGCTTTGTTTTAAAATTCTTAATTGATGCGAAATAGCAGACATTGACATAGATAACTTTTCACACAATTCTTGCACTTTAAATTCACCTTGTTGTAATGCCAACAGAATTTTTATCCTAGTTCCATCACTTATAACTTTAAAAAAATCGCTTAAATTATAAATCTCTTGCTCATTTGCAATATTTGATTTTAAATCTTCCATTAACCCCCCCCTTAAATAAATAACACTTGAATAGTTATTCAATTATAGTATATGTTATTTATTTACTTTTGTCAACTAAACCAAAGAAAAAGCACCATAAACTTTCAAATTTAATGGTACTTTTAAATTTTTGTAACGAAAAAGTCGGAAAAGAGAATTATTACCTTCTCATTTAACCGACTTTACTATTTATAGTAATGCTTGATACTCATCTTTATCATAATTAGCAAAATTAATTATAACATTATATTTTTGTGATAACTTGCCAAAAAAATTATGCAAACCTTCCACATTCGTCTTGTAATAATAAGTGCTATTAAACATAGAACTTATATTTATTACTTCATTTTCAGCCAAAAGACTTTCATTTTTTAATAAAGCAAATAATGCCTCAACAACATAATACAAATCTTTTCCTATTATGTTGTCATTTATTTCTGTTGTTGAATTACTTAAATCAGTAAAATCTACAAGTTTACCATCATTATCAAATTTTAACTCCATTGTAATTTGAGCATTAATCAAAACAAAACCAGATTTATTATCAATATCTAACGACTTCGCAACAACAAAATAAGTAACCACAACTAAAACACACATAGCAATAAGCACTAAATAAAGTTGCAACATTTTATTCTTTACTGTAACATTTTCTAACGATTTTTCACCCATTATAAACCTCTTCTCCTTGTTTCCAATTTTAATTTATGAATAAAAATTAAAATTAAACATTTTAAACGTTGTTATCTATGAACTTACATATCTGTATAACACAGACGGTCTATGTCCACCACCCGTTTGAACTTCATTAGTTTTTTCTACCTTACTTGCAATTATTCTTCTAAATGCAGGGTCTAGCAACTTTTTGTTTAAAATCACTTCATATACTTGTTTCAATTCTCCAAGAGTAAATAGTGGAGGCATCATATTAAACACTATATCAGTATATTCTATTTTATTTTTTAATCTTTCAATTCCTGATAAAATAATAAGTGGATGGTCAAAGGCAAGTTGCGTATTTTCAATAATTTCAAATTTATATCTATCAGTTGTAAGTTCTTTTAAAGTTTTTTTGATTTTAAATGTTATAACTTCATCATCACTTTCTAGATTACAAGTTACAACATTATTTTCTTCACTAACATTTATATTAAACCATTTGGCATTTGGACATACTTTTTGATTCAGTCTTTCTTTATCAATTAAAGCCATATAAGAAGTTGCCACAACTCTAAGTCTTGGGTCCCTATCAACTGCACCAAAAGTATAAAGTTGTTCTAAAAAGATATTATGCAAATTTGTTTCTTTTGCCAGTATCTCCCTAGCATTATCTTCCAGTTCCTTATTTACATCCAAAAAACCACCCGGTAAACACCATTTATCTTTAAAAGGAAAACTATTTCTTTTTACAAGTAGAATACTAAAAAACTTTTGACTTAATTTTCTATAATTCTCACTTCTTCCATTTGACACACTTAAAATTAAAATATCAGTCGTCATAGACAATGTTTCATATTGATTTTTGTCATACGCTTTTAAAAATTCCGCTTCTGTTTTATATTCCACTATTCACCCCTAAACGCACTGTAAGCAATACTGCTATTTTTAACATTAACAATCAAGTCATTATTTTATTTAAGAATTTCTTGCAACAAATTAGCAACAGCTAAAATTACTAAATCTTTATTTTTTGCTCTTGTTTCTTTTTCAGCCACTACTTCATTAGTATAGATTAAATTATTTTTTTTGTCAAACACGCTAACAAAAACCACATCGTCTTCACCCATATTATTATTAGGGTCTACACTTCTTAATTTTCCTGTAATTCCTATACCATAATCAGCAGAAGTAAAGTCTGCAATAGCCTTACTCATTTCATTTGCTGTTTCTTTACTATAAACTGAAAATTCTTCAATCACTTTCTCACTTACACCCATTTTAATTTTAAACTCGTTTGAATAAGTAACAGCAGTAAAATTAAAAACTTCGCTTGAACCTGAAACATTTGTAATAGCATTCGCAAGCCCTCCGCCTGTACAAGATTCCATTGTTGCAATTTTTTGATTCCTTTTTGCAAGTTTCTTTACAATCTCGCTAATCTTTTCATTAATCATGTAATCACTTCCTTAATAAATTCTATATACTTTTTTCAAATACTCGTTGCAGTTATTGCATATATATTTTATTTTGCTCTATATAGTTTAACACATTTTTATCAAGTAGATTACTTTTTAATAAAGATTTTTCATTTGATTTCAATAATTCTCTAATATTACTTGATGAAATACTAACTTTTTTGATATTAGACACTATTATATTTGTTTTTATATCCTTTAACTCATCTAAAACATCTGCAATATAATCATCATTTCTTTTTATAACAATTATTTTATAATTTGAAAGTATATGCTTATAATTTTTCCAAGTTTTTATTTGTTTTAAATTGTCTGCACCACATATAAAAAATATTTCATCATTTTTATAATTCTCACTAAAATATTTCAAAGTTTGATAAGTATAAATTTGTTCTTGCTTAAACTCGTATGTTGAAACCTCTATTTTATCTTCACCTGCTAATAAAATTTTAAGCATATTATATCTATGCTTTGCACTTTCTAATTCGTTTTTTTGATAAGCATCCCCAGTAGGAACAATTATTACTTTATCCACAACCTTACCATCAATCAATTCTTTACAAATATTAAAATGCATTTGATGGGGTGGATTGAAACAACCACCAAAAATTCCTATATTCATTCTTATTCCTTTTTGTAATTTATTTTATATAATTTTCTACAACTTTTATTCCCGCTTGCCTCATCAACTTAAAAGCAATATCATTGTACTCATCTTTATTATGATTAGGAGAATCATAAGTTTGAACCACATTCATAGGAACTACAATATTTACTTGTTTGTTCTTCTCATCAAAATAATTTGCAAGAGGCAATGCTAAATTTAGTACACATATATCAGTACAACAACCCATTAAAACAACTTCCTTTAAATTTATCATACTTGCAACATCAGTTAAAAAATCCTTTGCAAAAATTGCACTTGTACTATTCTTTTGATAAACTTTTGCATCTTTTGCAAACGGTAATAGTTCATCAACAATCTCCGCCTCTTCTGTTCCTTTAATGCAATGTTTAGGAAATTTGTTAAACTCTATTGCGTTTTCACAATGCCCTTCTTTAACAAAAACCAATAAATCATCTTCTTCCTTGCATCTTTCAATTAATTCAATCTGCTCTTTTATAATTTTTGCAATATTTTTATCATGCATAACACCGCATTTTATAAATCCATTTACCATATCAATATTTATGAATAGCCTACTTACATCTTTAAAATTTTTTAATTTCATTTCATATTTCCTGTTTTTAATATTTTGTTATTAACATTATATTAGTAACAAAAATATTTGTCAAGTACTTTCAATAAAAAAATCTGTCATTTAATAGAAACATTAATAAATAACTATCAAAAAAAGCAAGAAATTTGATATGAATCCTAAATTTAACGAATATCAATCAAAAATCTTACTTTTAATTATGCGACAATAAAATTTATTTTCACTTTAATTTCCAGTTTTCTATTTCTGGCAAATCAACACCATATTCAGCAATATATTTTTTGTGCTCAACTAATTTATCATTAATAAACTTTGTTAGAGATTCTTTATCCTTTGGTAAAACCTTATCAACAAATTTAAGCACCATTTTAAGCAAATTAAATCTATCTACTTTATTTAGTACTCTCATATCAAAAGCAGTTGTAATAGCACCCTCTTCCCTATATCCTGCCACATGTAAATTTGCTGAATTAGCACGTTTATAACAAAGTTCGTGAATTAATTTAGGATAGCCATGATAAGCAAATATAGTAGGAATATCAGCATCAAAAATTTTGTCATACTCTTCATTAGACAATCCATGTGGATGCTCATCATCTTGTTGTAAACGCATAAGGTCTACAATATTAATAAATTTAAAATTCAAATAAGGCAATTTTTCCTTTACAAGTTCGGCAAGTGCAACCGCTTCTATTGTTGGCGTTGAACCACAACACGCAATAATGAAATCTGGCTTTTCACTATTCTTGCTAGCAAACTTCCATTCACCAACCCCTGCACTACAATGTGCTTTTGCTTGTTCCATAGACAACCATTGATGCGTAGGATGTTTTGACGCAACAATAGCATTAACATAATTTTTAGTCTGCAAGCAATGGTCCATACATGCAATTAAGCAATTTGCATCTGGTGGTAAATACACTCTGCCAATATCGCCTTTTTTATCACAAATATGGTCAATCATTCCAGGGTCTTGATGCGTAAAACCATTATGGTCTTGTTGCCATACATTACTAGTTAGTATTAAATTTAATGATGGGATAGGTTTACGCCAATTTAAACTTTTGCAAATTTTTATCCATTTAATATGTTGCGACACCATAGAATCCACAACTCTTGCAAAAGCTTCATAAGTTGCAAAAATTCCATGTCTACCAGTTAAATTGTAACCCTCTAACCAACCCTCGCAACAATGTTCACTCAAATAAGAATCAATAACTCTTCCACTATTTGAAATAAATTCATCTGGTTCAAAACTTGGCAAAGCAAAAATTCTATTAGTTACATCAAAAACATTTGTAAGTCTATTACTTTTTGCCTCATCTGGACTAAAAATTCTAAAATTCTTTTCGCACTCATTTAGTGATATAACTTTCGCTAAATACTTACCTAATTCTAGCATATCTTGTGCCTTTACATTTGCAGAACCATCAACTTCAACCCCACAGTCATCTAAATTAGGTAATTTCAGGTCAAATACATTCACTCCGCCATTAGTTATAGGATTGGCACTAATTCGCCTATTTCCCTTTGGTGCAAGTTCTTGTAATTCTGGCAACAGTCTACCACCTTTATCAAATAGTTTTTCTGGTTCATAACTACGCATCCAATCTTCTAATAGGCTCAAATGTTCTGGTTTATTCATTGAAATAGGCACTTGATGTGCATTAAAACTACCCTCAATCATAACCCCATCAACATATTTAGGTGCTGTCCAACCTTTTGGAGTACGTAAAACAATCATAGGCCATAATGGGCGAGTAGTATCATTATTACATCTTGCATTATGTTGTATTTGATGAATTTCTTCTATTGCTTTGTCCATTGCATCCGCCATTAAACGATGCATAGTTGCAGGGTCTTCACCTTCTACAAAGTAAGGTTTCCATCCATATCCACAAAGTAGCGAATTAAGTTCTTCTTTGCTTATGCGTGAAAGCACAGTTGGATTAGAAATTTTAAACCCATTTAAATGCAAAATTGGCAATACTGCACCATCATCTTTTGCAGATATAAATTTATTACTATGCCAAGCACATGCAAGTGGACCTGTTTCAGCCTCGCCATCACCTACGATACAAGTTGCAACCAAATCTGGATTATCAAAAACTGCACCAAAAGCGTGTGCCAGTGAATAACCCAGTTCGCCACCCTCATGCATAGAGCCAGGAACTTCTGGTGCGACATGACTTGAAATGCCACAAGGGAAAGAAAACTGCTTAAATAACTTTTTCATTCCATCTTTATCAAGTGAAACATTAGGATAAAATCCACTATATGCACCTTCTAAATAAGAATGAGATACAAAGAAGTTACCACCATGTCCAGGACCTGATATTAATATCATATTTTGGTCGTACTTATTTATAACACGATTTAAATGCGTATAAATAAAATTTTGTCCAGGAACTGTTCCCCAATGCCCAACAATTTTGCGTTTAATATCACTTGATTGCAAAGGACGTTCCAAAAGCGGATTATCTAATAAATATAATTGACCAACTGCAAGATAATTACTTGCCTGCCAGTACCTATTTAATTTTTCAAAATATTCATCAGTTGAATAATAATTTTTTTTCATTAAAGACTCCTATTATTAATGTAAATTTTTAGTTTAGTTTTTATTTATTTCTTAATTGCATTAATATTTTATTTATATATTTTTGCGTAAATATCTTGTGCAACCACTATCTCTTCATTTGTTGGCAAAACCCAAACTTCTGCTTTACTATCTATGGCAGAAATTATATGGTCGCCATTAATAGTTGCATTATTTAAATTATCATCAAGAATAATACCCATAAATGCTAATTTATCAATAATTTTTTTTCGTACAAGTGGCGAATTCTCACCTATGCCAGCCGTAAATACAATTTTAAAATTACTTAAATTAGGCAAGATTTTATCGCCCATTTGAACAATTTTACCGCCAATAGACTTAACATAAGAATTGACTGCAACATTGAAAGCTAAAAGTGCATCATTATCACCATTTTCCATTCTTTCAATTATTCTTTGCATATCGCCATCTCCACAAATAGCCTTTAACCCACTTTGCAAATTCATAATATCATCCATTTCATCAGGAGTTAAGTTATACTCCTTCATCATATAAGTTATTGTAGAAGGGTCAATATTTCCACAACGAGTACTCATAACAACGCCAGCAAGCGGAGTTAACCCCATAGAATTATCTATACATTTAGCATCATAAATACAACTTATTGAACTACCACTACCCAAATGGCAACTAATAACTGCTTGGTTAGAACCAAAAAGTTTTGCTGAATGTTCTGCAATGTATTGATGTGATAACCCATGCTCTCCATACTTTCTAATCCCTAGTTTTTTGCATTTATCTTGTGGCAAAGCATAGATATAATGCTCTGGTGCCATTGTTTGCAAATGATAAAGAGTATCAAAATCAAAATACTGTGCCAATTTAGGATAATTTGCAATAAAATACTCCACAGTATTTATAAGCCCTTGTGCATGTGCCTTTGTGAATTTACGAGCAACATTGTAAATTTCTTCCTTTGTTTTAAAAGCATCTTGTATTTCGGTGAATTTCCCACTATGTACCACACGATAACCAATACAATCAATCTCATTTATAGGCAAAGCACTTTCTAGCATTTGCATAAATATTTCAATAGCCTTTGCGTGCGTAAACATTGGAATTGAAATTTTTTGTTCCACTTCATTAGCGGAAAATTTTAACATTGCATGTTCTGTTTCAAGTCTTGAAACATGCCCACGAGCAAGTGAATTAATATTTTCTTCATTTATCACATTAAAAAGATTAAATTTAATTGTTGAACTCCCAGCATTTACTACAAGTATTTTCATTTTTTCTCCTGATTTAAAATAATTACAAAGATTCTATTAATTTTAAAACTATTTAAATTCTTTTGCAACTATATTAAGCACATTTTCATAATTTTGAGTTTATTTTGCATTTAGCACTAAAATAATACATAAAAATGCACTATTTTGTAAGATTAAAATTTTAACAGCAAACAATGTTGTGATAGATAAATTAAGCATTGCAAATTTTTTTTGAAAGTCATAATAAGATAAAAATAGGCACTAATTACTTTGCCTATTTTTTTTATTATTATTCTTTTTGGAACAACTTCCTTAAATAACTTTGAGCATCAATTTGCACCATTGTACGAGAAAGTGGACCTGTAATCATAAAACAGTTACCAACCCCCGCTGTAACAATAGAGTTTTGTTCTTCTTCATTAATTTCACCCGCATTTCTATAAAGGTCAACAAGGTCTGTCATATCATTAGGTGCTAGTGAGAAAATGAACGAATATTGACTCGCATTAATAATAGCGGTAGATTGTCTTTGAATTTCTTGCGAACCAACGAAGTCTTTAATATTTTGGGTAATTACAATTTGCATACCATCATACTTTCTAATACGTTTAGCCATTTGAGCCATAAAGTCAAGCGCGATAGGATATTTAGGGTTAATGAAAACGTGCGCTTCATCAACGACTACTATAATTCTTCTACGCTTATCATCTTTTGGACTAAAATATTTAGCATTAAAATCACGATTTTTAATGATTTCATTATCCAAATACTTAAATACAAGTAGCATTTGTGCTGCTGCAATAAGTTGGTTTCTGTTAGAAAGCAAAGACAAGAAACTAAATGTAATAAAGTTTTCTTTTGTTTCAATACATTGCGGACCATTCCAAAGGTTACTATTTCTACCGCCAGTACCAAACTTTTCAATGTATGTTTCAATAGTTTGAAAGTTTTGCTTTTTATAAGGGTCGCTTTCAGCAGGAATTTTTTCCCTAATTAAAGCAAGCAAGTCGTCAAAGATAGGGAAATCTTCTGGTTTCAATTCTTTAATAATAGTTTCTTTACCAATTCCCTTTCTAGCATAAACTTCTGTAACGATAGAGTTAAGAAGTTCAAACGCATCAGGATTAAGCCCATCTAAAATAATTCTAAAAAACTCTTCAAGGAATTGCAAATGCAAAGAATATGAGTCATCAGTTTTTCCTTCATCTGCTTCAAGCGTTGTCATTATGTGGAATGGATTAAAAGTACCACTATTTGATGAACCAACGTCCATCATTTTTCCCTGTGCCTTCTCTGTTAAAATATCATATTCATTTTCTGGGTCAAGAATAAATATTTTTGTATTATCCGCTGCCAAGTTAGCAAGCAAAGTCTTTGTAGCATAAGATTTACCCGAACCAGATTTACCAATAATCATCATATTAGAGTTAACACGCTCTGAATTTCTTAAAAACAAGTTAATAAATACAGGATATTCGTTATAACCTATATAGAAACCCCTTTCATCTTGTAATTCACTAGAAACAAACGGAAACATTGCAGCAAGAGTTGTTGTAGGAATACCACGCCAAAACTCTTTTATTGTATCTCTTTTTGAAATTGAAGAACTAATAAATGCATCAACTTGTCTACCAAACATTTCACTATATTTAAAGCCATTTTGCTTAATCATAGCACGAACTTCTTTTTTTACCGCCTCTTCGCAAGTAATATGCATATTTACATTGTAAAGTTGCTCATTATTATTCTTTAATGATTGCAATAAACCTTTCAAAGTTTCAAGATGCGTTTGTAGTTCAATTTGCGTAGAACTTTTACCAGTTCTATAATATTTGTTTTCCATTTCCATAATGGCTTTATCAATTTGTTTTTCACTTTGTAGTTTTGGACATGGTCGTACATTTACGACAACCCTTGACTTATCAATCGCAAATAAATTGTTTCCCCATGCATTTCCCACATAAAGTGGAAAGTCTGAAATAGTAAAGTTTTTATAAGGTTGCCCATCAATTACAGTTGTACCCATTCTAAATTTAACTTCATCAGGCTGAACCCAGTCAGCATAATCTTCATAAAGCATACGCCTTACTTCTCTTTCATTAAATTCCTTTGTATAAGTACCCTTTAAGAATATAGCCAAATCAGCACCAGTAACAAAGTTACAAGTTATAGGCGTAACGCTACTTTCAAGTGTATGCTTCATACCTTGAATAGTTGTATCAAGCGCTTCCATATCCTTATCATATACAACAATATAGAAAAAATCCTTGTATTTCTTTTCTTGCGTATTGTTGTAACTCATTTGAATAACTCTACTCTCTAAAACATCTGACCTTGCCCTTAATTCTTCTTGCGATATTTCGCCCCTATCACACATTCTCTCTAAAACATCTAGTTTTAATTCCTCATTTGTAATATAGTCGTCAAAAATAATAGGCTTTGTTATCTTAACAATAGATGCCTCTTGGTCAGGATTTAATCTTCTTATAGCATTTGCAAAAGTGTTAATTAACATATTTTGCTTAAATTCATTATAAAGATAAAATGAAAGTGGCTTAACTTGAATAACACTTGCCTTATACTCACCATAATCAATGTACTTGTCAGCATAGATTCTTTCAAAAGGAATAAGGTCTTTCATATCCGCAAAACCACGTTTCTTTTCTTTGCTAAATTTCTTCCTAAACGCAAAGAACCTAAAAACCAACCATAAGAACGTATATATTCTTAACCCATCTTCAACCGGAACAAAGAATGCAATTCCTATTGATAACCACGCCAAAGCAATGTAAATATTATAATCAAAGTTAGCAACAAATAACCCAATTGCCACCCCACCAACTATAATACAGTATATTAAGTCCGTTAGGGTAAAGTTTCTCAAAAACTCTATTTGAACCTTGGTTCTTCTTGGAATAACTCTTGTAGCCATATTAACTCCTTTACTTATAAATTCATTATGAATAATTTGATAAAATTAATTTTGTACTGCTTAACACTCGCAGACCAACAAGTTGTGCATTACATTTTTTCTTACATTCATTCGCAAAATGACAATTAAACTTTCTCATTAACCCAACTCGCATATTAGAAAATATTATTTTATTGCTATTATTCTAAATTTATTTTTAGTATAACACAAACTAAAAATAGTTACAACTTTTTTTATTAGTTTATCAAAAATTATTTATTTTAGCATTTATCAGTAAACTTTTAAAGATTAAATAATGACTGCACCTTTATTATGCATTAAAAGTTTACCTTCTCATTTATACAACAAGCATTAAGCAAAACAAAATAAAATTCTCATCAGTTATTAAAAAATGGAACTGCGTTCCGCCTTCTTCTAACTTCCGATATTAATACTAATTCTCAACTTCCCAAATTGCAAATTAAAAATGAAGTCCAATATTAAACTGGACTTTCACTAAATTACCAATACACTAAAATTTAATTTGCTAAATTTCAGTAGAATATTTTTTAAATAACTCCATGCTTTTTAAAAACAAATTGTATAATCTTGTTTCAACTTCAACTGTATTTAAACGATTAAGACCATCAAAGCAATTTTCTATTTCTTTAACAATTCCTAAATAAACCCTTCTTCCTTTTGATATCTCCTTTAAACCAAACAGCAATAAACTTTCAAATTGCTTATAGCATAGTTTCCCTTCTTTTGGAACTACTATTCTATCCTTTAAAAAGTGATAATCATCAATTTTTGTTTCCGCATAAATTTCAATTTCTCTGTCTATCTTACCATAATGCTTTTCAATTAACTTCTTTCGCTTATTACCTAAAAAAGCAACAATACTAATAAGTGTAATATTTACTACGACAAAAATAATACTTACTATTAAATCATCAGTTCCAAACGCAAAATCAAAGAAAATAACCGCTAAAAACCCAATTAAAACAACTATTTCAGCAACAACAGTAACTATTGAAACAATATTTTTTCGCCTTTTAAAACTCTCAAATTCTACATTAGCCATATTATCACCCTTAAAAGTAAAACATATCTTCAAACTTTTTATCAAGTGCTATACACAATAAAAGTGCTAACTTCGCAGATGGATTAAATACGCCTTTTTCAATAGCAATAATTGTTTGCCTAGTTGTTCCAACCATTAACCCAAGTTCTTCTTGCGATAACTTTTTTTCAAGCCTAACTTCCTTTAACCTATTTTTCAAAACTACAAAGTCATTGCTCATTAAAGAACCCCTAATGCAAAAAGAATGAAAAATGTTACCATAATACCTGCACCCAATAATTCAAGTACTGCACCTATCAAAACTGGCCATGGCCTTTTAGCAATGAAAAATTGACAAAAATAAAATACACTCGCCCAAGTAAAGCAAACTGTCGCTATTGCATATACACTTGTGTAATGCCCTAACGCACCCTCTATAATCATTAAAGCAACCGCTACTATACATGCAATAATATTGCCTATCCAACTTGATTTATTTATTTTCGCCTTTTCCATTTCTCCTACAACAGCCTTTTTGCTTTGCACCTTTTCTAATACTTCTTTATTTTCCATACTTTCCTCCTTTCTTGTAATGTAAAGTTTAATTTACATTTTTATTATAAAACAAAAACTATAAAATGTCAAGTTTTATTTACATTTTTATTTAAAATTTTTAAACTCAAACTTTATAATAAAATTAGCATACAAAAAGAAAGTCAAATTAATTGACTTTCTTTTTATGTTATTGTTGTTTTTAACTTTTATACTTAACTTAACTAAATGTTATTAAGTTAATATAAATTTATTTTTTATTTATCACTATTATTCTAAAATAATTATATAAATTATGCAGAACTCTTTCTTGCCTTTGTCGTAGTTCCCGCAGTTGTTACTGTGTATGTGTATCCATCGCTGTATGTAAAGGTACTTCCTACTTTTAACGCTCCATAAGTTGTGTTCCAGTAATAGCCTGTATTATATGAAGATGTAGAGTATGTAGGAGTTGTAC
>JAFTVC010000005.1 GCA_017465925.1 Clostridia bacterium
TTTATCTTCAAGGCTAAAATGCAAATCTTTTACTTTTAATTTTTTAAATTCGCTTTCAAGTGCTTTTAACTCATTTTCAAAACTATTTAAGTCTTCTGGGTCAACTTGTGAATTTAATGCAAATTTATTTAAAATAGTTGGATATTTAGCATTTGTTTCATTTTCTAATTTGTGCTTAATAGTCGCCAAAAATTCTACAATTTTTCCATCATCTTCAAATATGTATTCGCCGACAATAATAGCATAAGGGCAATCATTTGTTACAATCTTAATTGGACAATTTGCTCTTGTTGCAAATTCAATCGCTATTTTTAAATATTCTATTAAATCTGCATCTTCACTATTCTTTTTAAAATATTCTAGCAGTCCAACATTTTTTAGTTCTGGGTCTTTGTCAAAATTTAATCTGTTTGTTAAATCGTTATAATCAAGTACAATGTCAGTTAGTTTAAGTTTTTTTAGTTCTTCGTGAATTTCTTCTAATTCTTGACTAAACTTTTCTAAATCTTCTACATTGACAATTCCATAATCGCAAAAATTAATTATTGTAACAGGGTAGCGAGTACCCCAACCATCTTTTTCTAAATTATAACTTATGGTTGAAAATAAAGCCCAAAGTCTTCCAAAGGTTCTAATAAGACCATTATTTACTTCAATATAAACCATTTTAAAATCTCTTTATATATTAAATTTATTTTTTTCTTATTACTAATATATTTTAGCATTATCTATTGCATAATGCAATTATTTGTGGTAAAATATTTGCAAATAAAGGATTGGGTTTATGATTAATTGCAACTGTGTTTATGTTTTGAAAAGTGGTTTGTTTTTAGATAGGTGGAAAATGGTGGAAGGGGCGACCATTAAGTTTTTAATTAAAGTTAATGGCAAGTTCTATGATTTAAATGGTAATGTAGTTTCACTTTTTAAAAGCGAAAAGCAAATTTGTAATCTTAAAGGCAATTTTGTGTTCTGTGATTATTATGGTAATGATAGTTTGCTTTATAAAATTTATGATAAAGATAAAAATCTGCTTTCTATTGATGATGTCTTCTTTTTAGAAGGCTTTGATTTGGGTAGTTACTCTAAAACTGCTAAATATATGAATTTAATCTTAAAGAAAATGTACAAACCTTTTAGGGCAGAGATTGAAGTAAATGGACAAAGTGTTACTTTACCAGCATTTAAAGCAATAGAATATCAAGGTTTTGAAAAAAAGTGGAGCATTAATGGGGGGTATTCAATTTCAACATTAAGGGCGATTGAAAACTATTTTAATGCTTGTCAGCAATTCAAAAATAAAGCGATTAAATGCAAGTATAAAAATGCTAATAGTCAGCATTTGGTTGAATTTGAGTTTTAATTTTTAACTAAACTATTATGCCTTTTTGTCTTTCGCAAGATTTTCAAGGCAAAGTTAGGGGGTAACAATGGAAATTGTAAATAAAATAAATGCTAATGGTCAAAATGAAAATGTTTTGGTTTCAATTAATCAAAACGATGTTATAAATGGCGTTTTAACTATTCCTAGAAATGTTGAAAGTTTAAGTTCTACACTTTTGGAAGCATTAAAGAAACTTAATGTTGTAGAAATTAAGTGCGAAAATGGTTGTAAATTGAAAAGCATTGCAAAAGAACAATTTACAGGGATTATGAGTTTGGAAAGGGTTGATTTTTCAAATTGTGAAGATTTGGAAAGTATTGGCTTACAAGCATTTAAGCATTGCGGTAATTTAAAGAATGCAAACTTTAATAACTGCAAAAAGTTAATTAACATTTATAATGGTGCGTTTTTTATGTGCTATAATTTAAGCGAAATTACTTTAAAGGGTTGTGAAAATCTTGAAAATATTGCAAGTGGCGCATTTAGTCAATGCACTGATTTATCAACTTTTGATTTTGATAGTTTGCCTAATTTGCAAGTTATATATGAAAACGCATTTAATGGTTGCAAGAATTTAAAACGCCTTAATTTTTCAAAAAATTTAAAGTTAGTTAGCATTGGTGCTAATGCGTTTTGTGCCTGTTTTTCGTTAAGTGAAGTTGATTTATCAAATTTAAACATTGAACAGATTAATGAATGTGCATTTTATGATTGCACTAATTTAAAAAAATTTAAAATGCAAAATTGCAAGAACTTGACTTACTTTTCAAATTATGTTTTGCATTTAACAAGGCTTGAAGAGTTTGACATTAGGGGTTGTAGTAATTTAAAGCATTTTAAAAATAATTGGATAAATACTGATGTTGCATATCTTGATTACAATGTGCAAGGTTTTGCGGTTAATGCGTTTAAGCGAACATTTCCAGAGCGTACGCTAGTTGTTGTTTGCGATAATGATAAAGTTGCTTTTAGTTTTAAAAATAATGATTCAAATTTATCAAATTTAAAAGTTTTATCACTAGGCTTTTTGAAGTATGCAAGGCAAAAAAAGCAAAGTTTAAATGCTGAAACAATAAATGTTTTCTGCTCTAAAAAAGAAATTGACATACTACTAAAAAATGCAAATACTGTTTATGAAATTGTAGATAAAATAACCGCTGAAAATATGGAAAAATATGAAATAAATGTTTTGCAACTTTTAAGGGCTTTGGGCTATTTTGGCTTTGAAAATTATGGCAATTTTGACAAACAAAAATCAATTTCTGCAAATGAAAAGGCTATGCTTGAAACTTATAAAAATTTGCTTGCAAAAGATTTATTAAAGCATAAAGTAATAAAAAACATTAAGGGCGAAACAAACAAAGATTACATTAATAAGTTATTACAAGAAAAGACTAATAAAATTGCAAGGTCTTATAGTTTAGAAAAATTAGTTGCTTTATGGGTGGAAAATAATTTAATAGCAAATGAGCATAAAGAAAAGTTCTTGTACGAGTTAGGGCGTTTTGATTTTAGGCTTAATGCTGATATTAATTTTGCTTCATTTTTGGTTGCAAATTTTGATAGGATAATGCAAGAAAAGATTTCACTGGTTGATGTTAAGGAAGATTTTAATCCAGCGTATTGCAATTCAATAAATGGGAAAATAAGATTATTTGCAATTTATAATGATTTTGAAAATATTTTATCTGCTTCAAATAAAAAGGTTGTTACTAGAAGCAATAATCAAAGATTTACTCTTGAAGATTGTGAGTACGCCAGCATTTACAATAATGTTGGTGCTGGTAATGAGGGTTTGGCAGAAGTTTGCGGTAATGCACATTTAAAACAAGAAGAATTTGAAAGTTTGCAACTTATATTTGAAGAAGGGAAAAAGAATAAATATTTGCAAATATTAGATGCGAGCAAAGATAATTCGCCAAATGATTTTAGTTATGAAATTATTGAAAAAGATAATCCACTTGGACTTGTTCTGGGCAATATTACTAATTGCTGTCAAAGTATTGGCGGTGCGGGTGAAAGTTGCGTTAGAGTTGGGGCTACTAATCCTTATTCTGCGTTTGCTGTTTTTAGGTTTAAGAATAAAATTATTGGACAATCTTGGCTTTGGTACGATGAAAAACAAAAGTTGATTGTTCTTGATAATATTGAAGTTCCAGACATTTACTATGGGATTGTTAATAGGGAGAGAGCAAAGGAAGTAGGTGAGTGCGTTCAAAGATTATGCGATAATTTATTTAAGACTATGAGAAGTAAGGGCTATGACGTACAAAATGTTATCATTGGAAGTTTTGCCACTGATATGGAATTTTTAGACAAAAATTATTATTTGGAAACTAATAAGGGTGAATTCTTTTCTTGCAATTTGTATCTTGAAACTTCAAAGGTTTATAGTGATATTGAAAAAGAGGGGCAGTACATTGTTTATAAAAATGGCAAACCTTTTAAGCGTAAAAATAAAAGAGAAATTAGCGAGATAGAAAGAGAATTTGACTAACTTAAATAATCACAAATGCAAATTTTAATAAAAATTATTTTTCATTTTAGGCGTTATTCATTTTTGAATAATGCTTTTTTCATTTATTACAATCATTTACATACAATTAACTATTTCATAAATGAATAAGCAAACTAAAAATTTGATTTAAATGGGGTAAGTAAGGCACGAATAATAAAAGGAATAATTGGTTTTTCAAGTAATGAATTTATTGAAAAATTATTAATTAGTGTTTAATGCTTTTTTGTAATGTATTTGAAACTGTTAAATGTTGCTGATTTTTTCTTTTTATTCATAAATGAATAATGCACTTTAAATTTTCTGTTTTTTTAATGGCATTTTTAATTTTTTTGTGTTGACAAAAACTGACTAATCGCGTTATAATGTTAATAATAAATTAAGGGGTTCAGTATTATGGCAATGGATTATGATGTTTTAGGAAATTCAAAAATTATTGGCGATACTATAATTATTGACAAAAATATTACAGTTATTGATGCTTTAATGGGCAAACTTATTGATAAGGAAAAAATTAAGCATATTAGGTTTGAAAGTGGTAGCAAGTTAAGAAAATTTCATAAAGAAGCATTTGCTGATAATAAAAATTTGGAATCAATAGATTTATCTGCTTGCAAGGAACTTGTCAAAATAAGTGCAAATTGTTTTAACAAGTGCATTAATTTGCAGTCAGTTAATTTATCAAATTGCGAACAGTTGGAAGTTGTTGCGGAGTACGCTTTCCGTAATTGTGAAAATTTAGAAAGTGTTAATTTTAAGGGTTGTAATAATTTAACAACTCTGGGTGTTTCTTGCTTTGAATTTTGTATGGGGTTAGATAATGTTGATTTGCGTGATTTAGAAAGTCTATTTGCCATTGATGATAATGTTTTTAGCAACTGTTATAGTTTGGTCAACATTGAGATGCCTAACAATAGTGAGTTTGAAATTATAGGCAAGTGTGCCTTTGTAGGTTGTACATCACTTGAAAAAGTAGATTTAAGCAATAGTTCTGTTTTCATTATAGGAAATCGTGCATTTGATTATTGTCATTCACTTAAAAAGATAGATTTAAGTAACTGCCAAAAATTGACGCACATTGATGGTCCATTATTTACTTCAAGTGAAAATGTTGAAGAAATTGATTTAAGAAATTCAACAAATATAAAAACTTGGGACATTTTAGATGGTGCAAACAGTGAACCTTTAATTGTTGGCAAGGTTAAAATTAGTAATGAATTAAGGGGCATTAATAATAGTGCTAGATTTAACGAAATGTTTGAGAATGTAAGAATTGAAGTTTATGATAAAGATAAATTATTGTATGAGTTTGATTCTAATGATGCAGTTTATGGAAACTACAAAGTGCTTTTGCTGGGGCTTTTATCTTATGCAAGGGAAAAGGGTTATGATGTTAAACCAGAATTTTTAAATGCGTTTGCTTGCAAACAAGAATTAAATTTTGCATTTAAGAATTTTAGAGCATTGAGTTCTCTTGTAAGTGGCAAAATGCTAGGTGGCGGAAAACTAGATTACTTAAATGAGAGTTTAGTTCTATTAAGAACGTTAGGTTATTTTGGCGTTGCTAATGCTGAAAATGGGAATGGTTTTGATAAAAGAGAATTAGAAGTTTATAAAAATCTGCTTGCAAAAGATTTAATCTACAAAAAGATTAAACAAGAAATTAAGGGCGATATAAATAAAGTTTATATAAACAAACTAATTCAAGAAAAGACTAATAAAATTGCAAGGTCTTATAGTTTGGACAAGTTAGTTACTTTATGGGTTGAAAATAATATTGTTAATCATCCGCATAAAGAAAAACTATTTTATGAATTATCATTATTTGAGCAAAATCAAAAACTTGATTTAAAATTTGCAGAGTTTTTCGTTTTGCACTTTGATGAAATTATGCAAGAAAAGATTTCAAAAGTGGAAATATTGGACAGGCAACAAGAAGTCAATGAAGAATATACTGATGAAAGTGTAAATGGTGGCATTAGGCTTTCTGTAATTCATAAGAAATTTGAGGAGATTTTGGTAAACTCAAATAAACAGGTTGTTACAAGAAGTGATAATCAAAGACTTACATTAAAAGACTGTGAAGCGAGCAGTTCATTTAAAAATGTCATAGAAGGTAACGAAAAATTAGCAGAATATTGTGGTAATGCACATTTAGTACAAGAAGAGTTTGAAATTTTGCAATCAATTTTTGAAGGAGGCAAATTGTTAAAAGATAAACAGCAATTAAGGGTTTGCAAAGATGATAGCAAAATGGACATTACTTATGAAATGCTTGAAAAAGATGACCCTATTGGACTAGTGCTGGGCAGTATTACTAATTGCTGTCAAAAAATTGGGCATTCAGGCGAACCTTGTATGAAGATAGGTGCTACAAATGTGTATTCTGGGTTTGTTGTCTTTAAAAATAATGGCAAAATAATAGGGCAGTCTTGGGTTTGGTACGATGTAGAAAGTAAAACTATTGCACTTGATAACATTGAAGTTCCAGATGTGTATTACAAACTTGTAAACAAGGAAAAGGAGCAAGAAGTTAAGGCTTGCGTGAAAAGGCTTTGCGACAATTTTTATAAGACTATGACTGAAAGGGGCTTTAAAGTTGATAATATTATAATTGGCAAAAGTGCTACTGATATGGAATTTTTGGACAGAGATTACTTTTTAGAAACAGATGAAGAAAAAGTAATTCCTTGCCAATTTACAACTGAAAAAGAAGAAAGTTACAGTGATATATTATTAGAGGGGCAATTTGTAATTTATCGTGATGGAAAGCCTTTTGTAAAACCAGTGGAAAAGTTAAGCGAAGAAGATAGAGGGCAAGATTAAAACAATTTTCAATTTTAATGTTTATAAATATTGCTTTTAAGTGGTAGCAAAAAGTTGAGCAAAGATAAATTAAAATAAATTTGCATTTTTAGAAAATTATAAATTTAAATTTTGCAATTATAAAAGTAAATTAGTTTTTGAGTAAATATTATAAACTGTTATTTGTTTAAGGTTAATGATTAATGAAAGTTAGAAATATTTAGTCAAAATAGGGGTAAGAAATTATGGAAGAAATGAAAGTTTTTGATGAAGAAGTGCTTTATAGTATTTTAAAGGGTTCGGTTATTGATGGCAATGTTCTTACAATAAGTAAGGATATTGAAGTTTTAGATGGTAGAATAGCACGCATTATTCAAGCGTATAACATTAAGCATATAAAATTTGATGAAGGTAGCAAATTAAAAAAATTAGAATTGCGCTTTTTATAAATGCTACAAACTTGGAAAGTGTTGATTTTACCATCAACAAAAGAAATTGAAATGCAAAAGTTAAGAAATGAGGGTTACAAAGATTTTATTGATACGCTTTAATTTGAAGATTTAGCAAAAATAAATGCAAACAGAAAATAATTAAAGTATGGTTGAATTTTAGCAAATTTTCATAGGCAAAATTAATTAACTGCAAATGCGTAGTTTAAAAAAGGAAATATTTATGGTAATAGAAAAAAAAGAATTTCAAGAAAGTAAAAACTATAATGGTGAATTAAATGCACTTGTGAGCATTGATGCAAGTGATGTCAAGGACGGAGTGCTTGTAATTCCTAAACAAGTTGAAGTTTTTGATAAAAATTTTGGGAAAAATATTGAAAATTTAGATATTAGGAAAATAGTTTTTGAAGAGGGAAGCGAATTTAAATATGTTAGCTTTGGTGTTTTTAAGGATAATAAAACTATTGAAAGCATTGATTTTTCCGCTTGTCCGCTTTTAGATGTTATTTGTCCTAATGCGTTTAGAAGTTGTGAAAAGTTGCAAAGTGTTAATTTCAGTGGTTGTAGTAAATTATTAGAAATTGGACAATCTGCTTTTTTAGAGTGTGCTAATTTGAAAAATGTCAATTTTAAAGGCTGTGAAAGTATTGATATTTTTAATAGGAGTTGCTTTGAGGACTGTGGAATTACAAAACTTGATTTATCCGATTTAAAGGAACTAAAATGGATATGTAAATGTGCTTTTGAAGAATGCACAGATTTAGAAGAAGTTGTGATGCCCAAAGAAAAGAAACTTAAAACTATTGATGATTTTGCATTTTTTAACTGCAAAAGGTTAAAAAGCATTGATTTAAGAGGCGAGCAAAATTTAAGAAAAATTGGGCGAGAGGCTTTTAGTAACTCATCAATAAAAGTGTTTGATTTTAGCGGTTGTAGTAATTTAAGGCATTTAGGGGCAGGCTTTGCAATGTACTGCAATTTAGATTTAGTAGATTTGAGAGATTGTTCTAGAATTTATGGCATTGATTGGTTCAACGAAACAAAATTAGACACTAACGAGATTTATTTTAATAGTGATTTGCTTTCATTTGGCAATTGCAAGTTTAAACATTATTTGGAAGAAGGCACAATAGTTAAGGTCTTTGACAAAGAAAAGGTAATGTACGAATTTGAAGTTGGAGATAGCGAATTTGACAAGGCAAGAATAGGTTCGCTAGGTCTTATTAAGTATGCTGATAAAAAGTGTTGGCATATTCCATTTTCAGTAACAAATGTGCTATACGATACAAACGAAGTTAATGTTTATCAAAAAAATGTAAGCAAAATTTTAGCGCAAGCAGGCAATTTTAAGGGCAGTGCAAGGCAGTATATTGGACTTTTAAGAAATTTGGGATATTTTGGATTTGGTGATTTAATTTCAGGCGAAAACAAAATTGAAAAGAAAGATATTGAAGCATATAAAAATTTACTTGCAAAAGATTTAATTAAACATAAGATTGTCAAAGAAATTAGGAGCGATACTAATAAAGATTATATAAATAGGCTACTACAAGAAAAAACTAATAAAATTGCAAGGTCTTATCCGCTTGATGTCTTGGTTTATGAATTTGTGCAAAATAACGTTGTAAATTCGCCTTATAAAAATGAACTTATGCACGAAATTAGGTGTATGGTGTTTTCTAGTTTCAAAGACATTAACTTTGCTCAATTTGCTGTTAGGAATTATAAAGAAATTGAAGAAAAGAAACTTTCACAAGTTGTTATAAGAGATTCTATCAATAGGGGCTATAATGTTGGCAAAGATGGTAAAATTACCTTATCTGGAATATATAACGATTTTGATAAAATATATAAAAATACAAATAAGCAAATTTTAACTAGAAGTGATAAACAACGTTTTACTCTTGAAGATTGTGAGTTTAAAAATGTTTACAAGGGCATTTTAGAAGGGAATGAAAAACTTGCTGAAATGTGTGGAATTGCACATTTAATACAAGAAGATTTTGAAAAGGCACAAGAAATTTTTGAAAGGGGCAAGCAAGTAAAAGATAGTCAAGTGCTTTTGATTGATAAAGATAATGAAGACAATGAGTTTAAATATAGAGTAATTGAAAAAGATAATCCACTAGGCATAGTGCTGGGGAATATTACTAATTGTTGTCAAACTATTACTTCTGCTGGTTCTAGTTGCCTTGAATATGGTGCTACAATGCCAAATTCTTGCTTTGTAACGCTAGAATATAAGGGAAACATTATAGGGCAATCTTGGGTTTGGTACGATGAAAAGCAAAAACTTGTTGCGCTAGATAATATTGAAGTACCTGACATTTACAATAAGTTTGTTAATAAGGAAAATCCACAAGAAGTAAATGATTGCATTGTAAGGTTGTGCAAAAATATTGTTTCAACTATGAAATCTAATGGCAAACCAGTTGAAAATGTAATTATTGGAAGAGCAAACACTGATATTGATTTGTTAGATGAAACTTGTGAAATAGAAAGCGACCCAAACAAAATGTTTAACTTCAATTTAGATTTAAATGGTAAGAAGTGCTACACTGATATAAATAAAAAAGGGCAGTACATTATTTATCGTGATGGCAAGAGAGTTTATAAGCAATGTGGTGGTGAATTTAGACAAGATAGAGAATACTAAAATAGCATTTAAAAAGTTTAGACTTAAAAAAACGGCTTATGCCGTTTTTTTTCTTTAAGATAAATTTTTGCAATTAAAAATATTCTAATTTAAATTATTAAAACTTAATCTTTTGCAAGTAAATGTTAAATTGTAATTGTTCCTAAATTTACAAACGCTTTTTTCTTTTGCTTTGCATAATTCATTATTTTCAATGAACCACTTCCGCCAGTTCCACGATAGCGTCCGCTTCCGCTTTGGTCGTTTACGTAAAAGATAATAAAATCACATTCATCAACTATGGCTATGTTGCGGTAGTATATTCTTTTCGCCCAGTAATCAAAATGCAATGATAAATAAATTATTTCTTCATAATCTTCTTCCCTTAACCATTTGGGGCGTTTTCTTATGTTTGTTATGTAGTTTTCATTTTCTACAACATAAATTCTTCTTATGTGCGAATATTTCTCTTTTAATTTGGTTATGATTTGATAACTTAATTCGTCAAAATCTCCAAATCCACCAAAATAAAATGTTGTGAAATTTTTGTTTTCAATTAAATCTATAAATGTGTTTTCTACCTTTTTTTCTAGTTCTTCCGTTATTTCTATTTCTCTATGACCAAATATTCCACATTTCTTTTCTTCCATTATAATACTCCTTTTTTAGTTTTATAGTAGTAATTATAATGCATTATTCCAAAATAATCAACATTTTAATAAATATTATCTCTTAAAATATTTTTGATTAAATTTGCATATATTAAAATAAATAGGTAACAAATTATTGGAGAATGTAAATGAACTATAAAGATTTATTATACAGAATTGGTGCTGTTAGAGAAAAAGCTAATTTGTCAGCAAGGGAATTGAGTTTAAGGCTTGGAATGAGTTATCAATATATGGCAAAAGTTGAGAGTGGAAAAATAAATATAAATTTGAAAAAATTATTGCAAATTTTAGAAATTTGTAATTGTAGCATAGAAGAATTTTTGTGCATTGATTATGGTACTAACAAGGAGTTAATTTCATTAATTGAAGATTTGCCTAGTGATACAAAACAAAAATTAATTGATTTTTTAAAAACTATAAAGAAATAATCTTAAACATTTAAGTAATAAATTTACTTAAATTTTTTTTATTTTAAAATGTTTGAATTAAAAAATTTTAATGATATAATGCTAATTAAAAGGAGTGGCAAAATGGGAATGAAAGAAAGTGGCAAGGGGCAAGGGGACAAAAAGCAAAACAAAATTGTTAATTGTTCGGTTTGTGGTTGCTCTGTAAAAGTAAGCAGTGATTTAATTAATGAATGTAATAATTGTGGTTGGAGATTTGAGTTAAATCAAATGGACTATGAAAAAGATTTTAAAATTAGTTATCCTATGCTAGTTCCAGTTTCAAGGGCAAGAGAGCAATATAAAAAGGGTTTGCCATTCAAGGCGACATTTGAAGATTTTGTAAATGGTTTAAGATTTTATAGTGAAATGACTTTAAAGTATGAAAATAAAGATTACGGAGTTTTTCTTTATAGTAAAGAAGAAATAGAAAATTTTGAAGATATTGATGGCGTGGTTGAGTTTTTTCAAGATAAAGTGCCAGAGAGTTTACAAAGATTTAGTAGTATTAAAGACTTTGAAGAAAAAGCAAAAATTAATGACAAGTTATTAAAAGATATTTGGGATGAAATAACTTTTGCTGGTTTTATGTTTTGCGGTTAAGGCGATTTAAAAGTAAAGTTAAGGCTTTACTTTTTTTCTTTCCATTGTGTTTTAAAGATTACAAGTTTTAGTTTAGGCTAATTTGTAAAACAAATTTTGTGCAGTGGACTGCACAAAGTTATGAAATTTGGCAATTTTATGCAGTGGACTGCACAAAATGCTTGAAAATACAACTTTTATGCAGTGTAATGCATAAAAATACTTGAAATGGATACAATTTTGTGTTATCATAGTAATTAATAGGAGGTGGATTTATGTTAATTGAAAGAAATAATTATTTAAATAAATTAATCAATTTTAAGGATAAGCAACTTATAAAGGTTATAACCGGTATAAGAAGATGCGGTAAATCTACTTTATTTGACTTATACATAATGTACTTAAAGGATAATGGAGTTGATGAAAATCAAATAATAAAAATTAATCTTGAAAATCCTGATTATAGCCATTTAGATGATTATAAAAAATTATATGATTTTATTAAAGAGAAGTTACAAGATAACAAAATGAATTATATTTTTATTGATGAAGTTCAAAATGTGAAAGATTTTCAAAGGGCGGTAGATGGTTTATTTATAAAGGAAAACTGTGATGTATACATTACGGGTTCTAATGCCTTTATTTTATCTAGCGAACTAGGAACTTTACTTTCTGGAAGATATGTTGAAATAAAAATGTTGCCTTTATCTTTTAAGGAATTTATGTCTGCAAATAATGATAAAACAGATTTAATAATTAAATATAATAAATACATTGAAAATGGTTCTTTTCCATATTGCTTAAATTTAGAGAGAAAGGAAGACATTAGGACTTATTACGAAGGACTTTATAATTCTATAATTGTCAAAGATATTGCTAAAAGATATAGTATTTCTAATTATGACCAGTTGGAAAGGGTTATATCTTATATGTTTGATGTTGTTGGAAATTTATCTTCAACTACTAATATAGCGAATACTTTGACAAGTGCTGGCAGAAACATTTCTGTCCATACGGTTGACAATTATGTTAGGGCATTAACTGAAAGTTATGTTTTGTATAAGGCTTCTAGATACGACATTAAGGGTAAGGAAATTTTATCAAGTGGTGCTAAATATTATTTGAGTGATATTGGGTTAAGGTACTATCTTTTAGGCACTAAAAAGGCTGATAAAGGGCATATTTTAGAAAATGTTGTTTATCTTGAACTTATTAGGCGTGGTTATGAAGTTTATGTTGGTAAATATGATACAAAGGAAGTTGACTTTATTGCTATTAATGAAAATGGCGTTGAATATTTTCAAGTAGCGTATACTTTACAAGGTTACTCATCAAATGGTAGTCCTATTTTTGATAGAGAGATTGCACCGCTTGAAAACATCAAAGACCATAACGCAAAATATCTGCTTACTATGGATTTTGAACCTTTGACTTCACATAATGGCATACAACAAATAAATGTACTTGATTGGCTATTAAGCAAATAATAAAATTTTCAAATTTGTAAATTCTAATTGTAAATGGTGAAATTTTTAAACAAAACTTCCATTTTGGATTAGTTGTCAAAAAAATAAACATAAATCAATATAAAAAGGTGGGTTATGGATTTTAAGATAGTAAGCGAAAAGAAACCTAGTGGCGACCAAATTCAAGCGATTGAAAAATTGACTAGCAATTTTAATGATGGCATTAAGGCACAAGTTTTGCTCGGCGTTACTGGAAGCGGTAAAACCTTTACTATGGCTAATGTAATTGAAAAGTTAAATAGGCCAACTCTTGTAATTGCTCATAATAAAACTTTGGCGGCACAACTTTGCAACGAATTTAGGGAGTTGTTTCCACAAAATAAGGTTGAATATTTTGTTTCATATTATGATTATTATCAGCCAGAGGCGTACATTAGTGCTACTGATACTTACATTGAAAAAGATATGAGTATTAATGATGAAATTGATAAGTTAAGGCACAGTGCTACCAGTGCGTTACTGGAAAGTCGTGATGTCATAGTTGTTGCATCAGTTAGTTGTATTTATGGTTTAGGAGCACCAGAAGAGTACTACAACTTGCATTTATCTTTGCGTGTTGGAGATGAGAAACCTATTAAACAAGTTATAAGAAAAGTAATTGATATTCAATATGAAAGAAATGACTTTGAATTAAAGCGTGGCACTTTTAGGGTTAAGGGCGATGTTCTTGAAATATTTCCTAGCGGTGCTAACAATTTTTGTCGTATTGAATATTTTGGTGATGAGATTGAAAGCATTGTAGAGTGCGAAAATGTAACTGGCAGGGCTAAAAACAAATTAAGTCATTTAGCGGTTTTTCCAGCAACTCACTATGCTGTAAGTGCTGAAAATATGCAAAATGCGATTATGCAAATTAGGCAAGATGCGGAAATTCAAAAGCAAGCATTTTTAGAAAACAACAAGTACATTGAGGCACAAAGAATAAGCGAACGTGTCAACTATGATTTAGAAATGATGCAAGAAATTGGCTATTGCAGTGGCATTGAAAATTATTCTCGCTACTTTGATGGGCGAAGTGCGGGCGAACCGCCTTATACGTTACTAGATTACTTCCCAAAAGATGCGTTAATTTTTATTGATGAAAGCCACATGACTTTGCCACAAATTCGTGCTATGTACGCAGGAGATAGGGCAAGAAAGGATAGTTTAGTTGAATATGGTTTTAGATTGCCATCTGCAAGAGATAACAGACCGTTAACTTTTGATGAGTTTTTGCAAAGGCTAGGACAAGTTTTATTTGTTTCTGCAACTCCACAAAAATTTGAAATAGATTACGCGAATAATGAAATAGTTGAGCAAATCATAAGGCCAACAGGGCTACTTGACCCAGTAATTGAAGTTAGGAAAATTGAAAATCAAATTATTGATATTTTAGGCGAGATTAGGAAGGTAATTGCAAAGGGCGAAAGGGTTTTAATTACAACGCTTACAAAAAGAATGGCGGAAGAATTGACTGACTTTATTGTTGATAACGGCATTAAGGCTTGTTATATGCATAGCGACATTGATACTCTTGAAAGAGTGCAAATAATTGAAGAGTTAAGGAATGGCAAATATGACTGCATTGTGGGAATTAATTTGCTTCGTGAAGGGCTTGATTTGCCAGAAGTTAGTTTGGTTGGAATTTTAGATGCGGACAAGGAAGGTTTCTTGCGTAGTTTTGGTGCTTTAATTCAAACGATAGGGCGTGCGGCTAGAAATGCGAATGGTAGAGTTATTATGTATGCGGATACTATAACTGATAGTATGAAAAAGGCAATAGAAGAAACTGCAAGGCGTAGGGAAATTCAATCTGCCTATAACAAAGAGCATAACATTGTGCCTAAAACTGTTATTAGAAAGAATGTAAATTCGCTGACAATTACCCAAAAAGAAGAGATTAAACACAAAAAGAGCAGAAAAGAAAAAGTAAATGAGATTGAACAGTTGCAAGAACTACTTAAAATTGCGGTTGATAATCTTGACTTTGAACAGGCTATTGTTATTCGTGATGAAATAAAAGCACTTCAAAATAACAAAAAACATAATTAAATTTTGCCACTTTAATAAAAAATAATTGCTCATATATTAGCAATTTATTGACAAAATCAGTTAAAAGTGCTAAAATATTAGCAGTTATAATTTTTATAAATATTTCATATAAGAGAAGATAAAATGAAAAATAAATTTGATATTAGTGATTTTGTTAATGTTGAAACAAGTCAAGCAGTTAAGTGCAATTTAGTTGAAAGAGTAAAGCAAAGAAGAAAGGAAAAAGGATTTTCACAACAAGAACTTGCAAGTCGTTCTGGTGTTAGTTATGCATCAATTAGAAGATTTGAATCAAAGGGTGATATTTCGTTGTCATCACTTTTAAAAATAGCAAATGCAATAGGTTGTTTGTCTGATTTCAATCAATTATTTAAAAATCCAATTTTTTCAAATTTAGAGGACTTGTTTAATGATTAATAAAGTTACAAAAGTAATAGTAAAGTATAATGGTTTAGTTGTTGGTTATTTGGTAGAAAGCGGTGATAAAATTGCTTTTAAATATGATAATGAATGGCTTAAAAATGGTTTTTCTATTTCGCCTTTATCACTTAAACTTTCTAGTGATGTTTTTGTTAGTACTAAACAGCATTTTGGTGGATTATTTGGTGTTTTTCACGATTCGTTGCCTGATGGCTGGGGGGAACTTTTAGTTAGAAGAATGCTAATAAAAAAGGGCATTAATCCAGATAAGGTTTCAACTCTTACTAAACTAACCCTTATTAGTGGTAATGGTTTGGGGGCTTTAACTTACGAACCTTGCCAAGTTTCCCACGTTGACCAAGTTTGTGATTTGGATACGCTGGCTAATGAATGTAAAAAAATTTTAGAAGATGAAAATGATTTTGTTGATTTGGACAAGTTGTTTGATGTAGGAGGTTCAAGTGGCGGTGCAAGACCAAAGGCTCATTTGAAAATTGATAATGATTTTTGGATTGTTAAGTTTCCATCTAGTATTGACCCTGTAAACATTGGAGAATTAGAGTTCCAAGCAAATAGTTTAGCGAAAAAATGTGGCATTAATGTTAATGAATTTACAATGTTTAAGTCAAATAATGGTAATGCTTATTTTGGTGCAAAGAGATTTGATAGGCAGAAAGATAAAAATGTCCACATGATTTCTTTATCTTCATTACTTGAAACTTCTCATAAAATTCCTAATTTAGATTATATTCATCTATTTCAAGTAATTGACAAAATTTGCGTGCAAAAAGAAGATTTGTATGAAGCATTCAAAAGAATGTGCTTTAATGTCTTTTATGGGAATAAAGACGACCATGGTAAAAACTTTGCCTTTTTATATGATGAAGATTTGAGGGGTTATAAGTTGTCGCCTGCTTATGATTTAACTAAAACACCTAGAAAACTAGAACACGAAATGTCTGTTAATGGTAATGGAATGCCTAGCGAAAGCGACCTTTTAGCAGTTGCTAGTAGTTTTGATTTATCGTTAGAAAGATGCAAACAAATAATGGAATCAATTAAATCACTTTTAAATTGTGATATTAAATAGTGTAAAATTTACTGTGTTTTTTTAATAATCTTGACTTTGAACAGGCTATTATTATTCGTGATGAAATAAAAGCACTTCAAAATAACAAAAAACATAATTAAATTTTGCCACTTTAATAAAAAAATAATTGCTCATATATTAGCAATTTGTTGACAAAATCAGTTAAAAGTGCTAAAATATTAGCAGTTATAATTTTCATAAATATTCATATTTTTCAAATTTAGAGGATTTGTTTAATGATTTTTAAGTATCTTAAAAGCAAGAGTTTATCTCTTGCTTTTTTGTGCTTGTCGTTCGCTTATTAATCTATTGTAAATTTTTTGATTGTTTTTCGCTATCTCACTTTTCTTGTTTGCCTTTAATGCTTGTTTATTGTATTTACTCGCTTGTTCGTAGTCTAATAAATAATAGTAGCATAATCCTATTTGTAAATTTGGAATATAATTGTAGCAATCAAGGCTAACAAATGCAAATGTGTCAATATTTGGTTTTTGTATCGCTAACTTATAGTAATAAATTGCCTTTTTGTAGTCTTTTTCATTTAAATAAATATGCCCTAGTTCGCACATCGCTTCGCTTCGTGGCAGGTCAAATAGTAGCGTATCAAATAGGCTTTGTTTTGATTGCGTTAGATTATTTTTTGACTGATAAATTTTGCTTAAATTTATTTTTGCTTGTATTTTGTTTTCTACAAAAGCATTTTCATTTTTTAAAAATTTATTATAGTTTTCTATTGCATCATCAAAATAACCATTGTAATAAAGTTCGTTGGAATAATAAAATTGTTGTCTAGCATTTAGCGTTTTTCCGTTTGCTAGCATTTTTTTGTAAATCTTCAAATTCCTTTCGCTATCACCTTGCTTTATTTTTCTGTGCTGAATCGCTATGTTGTAAGTCGCAAGGTTTCCATAAGGAATTAAAACTTCGTGAATAGGGTCTATCCACTTAAATATTGGAATGTTCTTTACTATTCGCTCCCTTAAATATTCAAATGTACATTCTCCACTTTCATTAAATGCAATTTGATATGGTAAATAAATTGTATCTTCGTTTGTTAAATGCTCTTTTAAATTTTGTAGGGCGGTTATGCTTTCTTCTGTTATAAAATCATCTGCATCTAACCACATTATATAATCACTTGTTGCCTTGCTAAATGAATAATTGCGTGCTAATGAAAAATCATCTTGCCATACAAAATCAAATACTTTATCCGTAAAGGTTAGAGCAATGCTTTTTGTGTTATCTGCACTTCCTGTATCTACTACAATTATTTCATCTGCAAATTGCTTTACTTGTTTTAAAAGCCTTTCTAATGTTAGTTCTTCATCTTTAACTATCATACAAACTGAAATTGTTTTCATAATATTATTATATTTTCATTATTCAACATTTGTTAAATTAATTTTTATACAAATTATTCATAAATGAATAATGCAATTTAAAATTAAGTAAAAAAAATAATAAACAAAATAAATAATGGAATTATTAAATAGTTTTAAGGTGGGGTAATTAAAGCACGATTATTCATTAGTGTTTAATGCGTTCGCTCAAAAATGGCAAATTAAATTAATAAGTTACTGGTTATTAAGTTTGGACAAACTAAAAAAATAAAAATCTACAATTATTCATAAATGAATAATGCTATTTATAAAAGTCCTTAAAAAGTAATGAAAAAGCAGAATTATTCATTTATGAATAATGCACAACCTAGTTAACTTGTTTTTTTTAGGTTGCTATAATTAATCATTCATTATTGTTTAATCTAACTTTTTAAGTTGTAAAAAGTAATGCATAAGTAGAATCATTCATTAGTGTTTAATGCAGTTTTAATAAAAAATCCGTTGGTATGAGTTGGAAAGAGATAAAACAAAAATTATTCATTAGTGTTTAATCCAACTTTAATAAGTCCTAAAAAAGTGATGCAAAAGGGTAATTATTCATAAATGAATAATGCAATTTAAAATTAAGTAAAAAAAATAATAAACAAAATAAATAATGGAATTATTAAATAGTTTTAAGGTGGGGTAATTAAAGCACGATTGTTCATTAGCGTTTAATGCGTTCGCTCAAAAATGGCAAATTAAATTAATAAGTTACTGGTTATTAAGTTTGGACAAACTAAAAAAATAAAAATCTACAATTATTCATTTATGAATAATGCAAAATAAAATTAATCTTAAAATGTAGGGAAATGAACAATTATTCATTTATGAATAATGCTATTTATAAAAATCCTTAAAAAGTAATGAAAAAGCAGAATTATTCATTTATGAATAATGCACAACCTAATTTACTAGTTTTTTTTAGGATGCTATAATTAATCATTCATTATTGTTTAATCTAACTTTTTAAGTTGTAAAAAGTAATGCATAAGTAGAATTATTTATTAGTGTGTAATGCAGTTTTAATAAAAAATACGTAGGTACGAGTTGGAAAGAGATAAAACAAAAATTATTCATTAGTGTTTAATGCAATTTTTAATAAGTCCTAAAAAAGTGATGCAAAAGGGTAATTATTCATTTATGAATAATGCAACTTAAAATTTGTTTGTTTTGCATATAAAATTTACGAAAAATTCTATTATTTATTTTTTATTTGGTTAAAATAACAAGGATTAAACAATTTTTTACTGTATTCCTTGTATTTATTTGACAAAAAATAGAAGTTGTGCTAATCTTAAATTGTATTATATAATCATCTAAAAAGGGTTTAATTATGAGAAAGTATTTATCTTTACTAACTTTAATAATTTGTTTTAGTTTTGTTTTTGTTGGTTGTACTTGGGGTGGAGATACTGGCAAAGTTATTATTGATACAACAAATGTAAAAACTGAACTAAATTATAATGAAGATTTAGATTTGAGTGGTCTAGTTGTTAAGGCTAAAAAGGGCAATAGTGAAATAACGCTTACAACTGGAACTAGTGAATCGTCTAGTCGTATTTATACTATAAATTATGGCGGATTTGATAAAACGGTTAGTGGTACTTATACTATAACAATTTCTTATAAAGATTATCAAAGTGCTACTTTTACTGTAACCGTTGCGAAGGAAGTTGCATCTATTGAAGTTGTGGGTTTAACTAGAACTGATTACATATTAAATGAACAACTTGATTTAACTGGGGGAACACTTCAATTAAATTATGTTGACAATACAACTGGTAGCATTAGTTTAACTCATAGTGATGTTACTATTGGCAATTATTCTTTTGCAACTGCTGGAACTAAACTAATAGTAGTTTCATATTTAGGCAAGATTTGTAACTTTGAAGTAATCGTACATAATGTTGCACTTGAAAGCATTGAAGTACAAGCACCTACAAAAGTAGAGTACAAGTTGGGTGAAACATTATCGCTTGATGGTGGTAAAATACTTTTAAATTATAGTAATTTGCCACTTGATATTCCTAGTGCTATTGTTCCAAGTGAAATTTCATTTACAAGTGAAAATGTTACATTAAGTCAATTTGACAGCACTACAAGCGGACAAAAGACAATCACTGTAACATATTTAGGATTACAAGATAGTTTTGTTGTTGATGTTGTAGCACCAATTATTGTTAGCGTAGATATTGTAGCACCAACAAAGACAGCGTATAGATTAAATGATGAATTAAATCTTGATGGTGGCTATTTATCACTTTCATACAATTATGCAGTTAATGAAACTTTAACTCCTGCAACAGTATTACTTACAAATCCAAATGTACAAGTTACAGGATTTTCAAGCGAAACTGTGGGCGAGTGCGAAGTTACAGTAACTTATAGCGGATTTACAAAGACATTTACAGTAGAAATTGTAGCACCAGTTTTAACTGGCATTACACTTCACGAAATAAATAAAGTGGGTTATTACATTGGTGAAAGTTTAGATTTAACGGGTGCTTATCTTGCAACTGTGTATGATTATGGTGATGGCGAAGAAATCTCGCTTGAAGGCGATTACACAAGTCGTGGTGTAGTAATCACTGGTTTTGATAGTACAACTAGTGGTGAAAAGACTGTTACAGTTACTTATCAAGGCAAGAGTGCTACTTTTGTAGTTGACATTTGGAACATAGATGAAAACGAGTTTGTTCTAGGCTTTAAGGTTAATAATAATGCTATTGATATAAATAATGTTGATTATATAGAATTTAAAGATGATGTTGATGTTGTTAGCATCAGCGTTACAGTTGATAAAGATTACATTTTAGCATTTGATGGCGAAAATGCGAGTGGTAATTCTCATAGTGGAAAACTAGTTTATAGTTGTTGTAATAAAGAAATTGGACAATCTTGTACTGTGAGCAATGACGGAACTCACGCAGGCAACACTATGTGGAATTGTTGTACAGCACAAGCAGATGAACTTGACTGCATAAATTCAAGTGTTGCAACATTTACAAAGGAAATAGATTGGTCGCATCATTTGCAAAATGGCACAGAAGTTAAAGTGTTTGTTTATGATAGGCATCAATATATGCTAAATGGTGCGGAAGCAAGTTTAGTTTATTCAAAAAATTTAGCACTTTACAATTACAGTTATGTTGATAGTTTAGTTGTTAATGGCGTTGAATTTGTTAGAACAAGTAATGATACTTATTCAGCAAAAAATGGCGAACTTGTAACTCCGCTTGCTAGTAATACTTTTGATGTTGAATTGCAAAATGATTATATTTATTACATAAGACAAGATAGTGGTAGTTCTTCTATTGGAAGAGTATTTGCTAGGGAATCAAAGTTTATTCTTGATGTTTATTACTATGAAGAATTTGAAGATGATTATATTGAAGAATTAATTCAATCATTCTACATAGATATTGAATGTGATGAAACTCTTTTTGAAGAAGTTTTAAGTGAAATGACTGTTAGCGGTCAATCATTATATTCTGGTGTAATCAATTTGCCATCTGGTACTGATACAATCTTCATTGATTTGGGTGAATATAACGAAACTTACACTATGCAAATGTATGTTGATGGTCAAATTAGAAATTATGTTGGCGGAACTGATTATGGTCATTATTATGTAAATGAAGGCTTAAATGTATTTACTTTAAAACTTACAAGCAGTACTGCATCATTATTATTTAAGATTGTAGCAATAGTTGGTGATGTTGATGCATTTGCTTATGACTTTATTTCTAGTTTAAGAGTTGCTGATGTAGAGGCTGAATATGATTTCCTTGAAAATAGGTACATTGTACATAAACCACAAAGCACAAGTATTGATGTAACTGATTTCTCTATTGTTTTTGAAGATGGCTTTGACGGTTACTCATTTGACATTGAATTTAATGCGTTTAGTACTACTAGGGCAACATTAACAATTTATGATAAAAATCAAAATGAAGTTCATTCTTGCAAAATTGAAATTGTGAATTTTGATGTTGCAGTAACTAGCACTGAATTCTTGGCTCTTTATATGCAAACAACTAATGACAGCAATACTATGGCAATCAATTTCTTGGATTTTGATAGTAATAGGACTGCAAGTATTGTTAATTGTCTTGAAGGTACTCCAATTCAATTTACATTTATTTATGATTATACTCGCTACTCTGTTTCATCAAATTGCATTGGGTTAGCAGATAAAAATGGCAAGAACTTTACTGCATTTTTGGTTAATAGTGGTACTGCAACAAACTACATTACTGTAACGGTTAAGGCTCAAAGTGGTAAAACAGAAACTTATACAATTAATGTGTTATTCAAAACTCAACCTTACATTACTATTAATGTAGGTAGTGCATCTTATACGCTTTATGGTAGTGATATTATGAACGGTTCTGGTGATTTTGAATTAGTTACAACTAGTACTGATAAATATTATCAAGTAACTGTTCCTCGTGGTACTGTTTCAATTTCTAGCACTAAAAATACTGTTATTAGTTTTACTGCAAATAATGAAATAGGTTTCTATGCAACTACTTCTACTCTTGGTGGACTTGTTTCAACTAGTGGAAATATTAATATTGGGCTAGATTTAAATAATTCATTTACTCTTTATGTGGGTTATTGTGCTGATATAACTGATAGTGCAGAAATAGAAAATTATTATGAAAATGCAATTAAGTTAGTACTTGTTTTTGAGATTTAATTTGTTTCAATAAATAAGATAGGCTTATTGATAGAAAATGTAAGGTTTTAGATGTTTTTACCGAATAAAAAATCAACTTGTGAATATGTTTAAGCAGGCAATTCCCTGCATAAACATATCCGCAAAAAGTTAGATTAAAATATTCTAACTTTTAACAAAAAGATAAAATGCTTAAAATTTATAAGGGAGTTGCTTTTATGAATAAAGTTAAGTTACTAAATTTAAAAAATATTGCTTTGCTTTTATCTATTATTGCTTTACTTGCAACAACAGTCGTTTTAGTTTGTTTGCAAAATCGCAGTAGTGAAAGCGGTAATTTAGATGTTAATGAAACTATAACTGAAAAAGATGTTTCAAGTATTGAAACAGAAAATAATGTTGCAAATACAATGAGTGAGCAAGAAATTGTAGATGCGTTAACAAGTTTAAATGAATATATCAAAAATATTGATGTTGATAATCTTAATCCTATTGACTTGCAAGAAGACATTGACGAACAAGTTGATGTAATGGCAACTAGAACTTGGATTATTGAAGTTGTTTTAATCAATACTAATGATACAGAAAGATTTGATGAAGAACTTGCACAAGATTTCAATGAAAGATTTAATGAAAATATTGATAACGACTTTTTGAGTGTTCACGAATTCTATGATGTTATGTCAGAAGGTAATTTAAATGTTTGGGCAAATATTTATGTTTGTAATATAGATAAACCTTTAAGTTATATTGAAGATGAAGTTGGTAAGAATTTAATAAGTGAAACTTTACTTTGGGAGCAAGCAAGATGGCAAGGTAATGCAACTATGATTAGCGAAAATTATGGGCTAGTTAATGCTAAATGTAATATTTTGCCTTGTAGGAGAGGTTCTACTGATGAAGTTTCTTGGCCACACGCATATCATGCTGGTCCGCTTATGACTTTGCCTTATAATAAAGCAGATGTTCCAACTTTGTGCCACGAATCTTTACATATGTTAGGGCTTAAAGACTTCTACACAAATTCAGGTGATGATGTTGTTGCTACTTATGATGTTATGTGTGAAACTTATAATGGTAATGTTTCTTTAAATGCTTATTCAAGAATGCAGTTAGGTTGGTTGACTTCTTCTGCAACAAATGATAGCGTTGAAAGTGATGTTGAAAGAATTAAAACTGATGGTAGATATACTTTAAATGTCAACACTTCAAGTTCTGGTACAATAGCATTTAGTTTCGGTAACAGGAATAGTGATGTTTTCTATGTTGAATATAGAAAGAGTTCTAAAACTTTTGAAAGTAGAGTTAGTGGTTCTGGTCTTCTTGTTTACAGAATTAATAAAAGTGCAAGTGGTAATTTAAATTATGCTAAATCAGGACTTTATGAAATGTATGTTTTCAGTAGTACTGGTTATGGCTTGTCTGATTATAATGGATATATTAAGGCTGGAAAATCTATTGGTTCTGCGACAGAGAGTAGTAGGTTGAAATTGACTTACAGTGATGGTTCTAGTTCTGCTTTTGTTATTAGTAATATTGTTGAAAATTCAAATGATACAATTAGTTTTACTATTTCTTCAAATGGTGATGATTATACGCAAAATGGTGGTTTTATTACCGCAAATGAACTTAAACAAGGCGCAGTTAAAACATTAATTAGTGCTGTTGCGTTGGTTTCTGGAATCGTTTATAATCCTGTGGGTACTTTAAGTACACTTTATCAAGAATTATTAATTAGCATTGATGTTAAGATAAATGAAATTAATACTTCTATTAAAGCATCAGTCTACGCTATGAATGAAGTAGTTAGAACTATTCAAGCATCTTATGAAAAAAATATTACAAATGGCGGTCTTGCTGAAACTATAAGTAATGGTATTGATTATATTCAAGATGGCGTGAAATCTGCTTATCAAAGTGCAACTGTTACTTCAAGTATGATTGTTTCTCAACTACAATCAATAAAATATAGATTATTGAACTTTTTAGATGAATAATGCAATAAACAAAATTTTAAGCAAAAAATAAGTAATTACTTTTAGGGTAGTTACTTATTTTTTTTAAATTTTTATTCTAATGCTTTTTATTTTATTTAGCATTAAACACTAATTAATAATTTCATTTTAAAAAGAGATAAAAATAAAAGTTGCATTAAACACTAATGATTAATTCTTATTATATATCTTGCCAACTCGCATACAGCATTAAACACTAATGAATAATTAGTTTTTAGAATAAGAAATGAACTGCATTAAACACTAATGAATAATTGGCTTAATAAAAAATTTGCTTTAATAGATTATTATATTTTGCCTTTATTTATAACTGGCATTAAACACTAATGAATAATTGAGTTAAAAAATAAATTCCAAAGAATGAATTATAGTAAAGATTATTCATTTATGAATAATTAATTTTTTTTGGGAGCGTGGGAATAGTAAATTTTTTTAAAAGTTGCTTGCTGATTTTGGTAAGTATTTATAAAATGTTGATTTAGGCATATTTAGTGATTTAAGGGCTAAATTTAATGTTATTTATTTATTCGCAACTATTGTGTATTTCTTTGGTAGTACTACTTTTGGTCTTCCTAAATGCTTGCCTTGTGCCTTTGCTATCTTTATTCCTTCTGCTTGCCTTTTCTTTATGTTTTCTCTTTCATTTTCCGCTACAAATGATAAAATTTGCAGTACTATGTCGCTTATAAATTTGCCTACTAAATTTTTGCTTTCTGTCCTTGTGTCTAATAGGGGCATATCTATGACTACTATGTCTGCATTTATTGTATTTACTATTTCTTTCCATTCTTCTATTATCATATCGTAATTCCTTCCTAAACGGTCAATGCTTTTTATTATTAGTAAATCTCCGCTTTTTAGTTTGCTTTTCATTTTTTGATAGTTTGTTCTGTCAAAGTTTTTTCCACTTTGTTTATCAATAAATATTTGCTTTGGCGTAAGTCCTTGCTTGTACATTTCTTCCATTTGCCTGTCAATGTTCTGCTCCTTACTGCTTACTCTTACATATCCAAATTTCATAAAATTTATTCCTTTTCTTTAAAATTTATGCTGTAAATTTAATTGCTCATTACAATTAAGTTAATTAATTTTTGCCTTATTTGAAAAAAGCGACACTTTTTTGGTGGCACTTTTTTAGTCTATAAAGGTACACCTTTGTAGATTTTTGCAAAATTAGTGTAAAAATTAAACTCTAAATTTGTTTCATAAAAAAAAGATTAAAATTTTTCGCAAATTAAGTTGATTTTTAAACTTGTATGTTATAAAATGTTTATTGAATTTACCAAAATTTGTTAAATTTTTATTTTATAAAGGTGTACCTTTATAGACTTAATATGTCAAAATAATTAATCAAACTATTTTAATAAAAAGGGGGGAATAGCATTATTATGACAATGTTTTTAAACCAAAATGAAGTAAAGGATTTTCAAGATTATTTATCTAAAATTGAAATAATAACAAATTCAATTCTAGGGAATGACTGGGCTTTTATTTCAACTATAAAAAATTATCAAGTGAATTTTGATAAAGCGTTATTGCTTGATTCTGTAATAAAATCTCTAAACGAAAAAGGCAAACTTGCTATTTTGCAAGATGTTTCTTGTCTTTTTGCAAAAGATAGCGAAATTTTAAGAAATTTTTTATTTGAAAATGATTATGTTGATGCAATTATAGCATTACCTAATAAAATGTTATCAGCATTTGATGAATATGCTTATTTGTGGATTTTAAATGCTCAAAAAGAAGAGAAAAGAAAGGGTAAAGTACAATTAATTGATGCAACTTGCGTTTATCATAAATTAGAAAATGACGAAGTTGAAAAGACTATTTCAAATGATGGATTAGAACTAATCTCAAAGGCGTACTTTGATTTTGTAAATCAAGCAATTAGTGAAATGAATTTAAATATTGAAGTTAAAATTTGTAATCTAAATGAGTTTGAATGTTACGAATTGGTTTATTCTAGTACTGAAAATGGCGAAAGTATCAATGAATACGTTAAAGTAAATGCAGGGCAAACAATGGAAGATTATTTTAAAATCAATATTTTACCTAATGAACCAAATGCAAAAATCAACTATGATTTAACAAAGCGTTTTTATGAAATTGATTTTAGTGAATACTTTAAATGTTCGGCTAATCAAACTAAATGCAAAGATATTTTTGGCAATGAAATTTGATAAATTCATTTTTAAAATGGCAATCTGCCATTTTTTTAAACCAAATAGGCAATATTTAAAATTATTCATTAGTGTTTAATACGCTATATTAATTTGTCTTAAAAACTCAATTATTCAAAAATGAATAATCCTACATTTGATTTTTTGGTTAGTTTTGATTTCGGTTTAAATTATTCATTAGTGTTTAATACATCTTTTAATTTTGCTCTTGAAAGGGGAATTATTCATAAATGAATAATGCAACTTTATGTTTAGACAAAAAAAATGAATTTGCTCTTGCAAACTTTGTTATTTAGTGATATACTAAATAAGTATTTTAAATTTTTAAGTTAAGGAGGTGCAATTATGTTTGTAGATAAAATAACTATCACTATTAAAGCGGGAAATGGCGGTAATGGTTCTGTACATTTTTTGAGGGATAAGCATCATATGGCTGGTGGTCCAGATGGTGGTAATGGTGGCGTTGGTGGTTCTGTCTATTTTGTGGCGGATACTAATCAGTCAAATTTAGTCAACTTTTACTACAAAAGAAAATATGTCGCTGAAAACGGTGGTAATGGTGATGGAAAGAACTGTAATGGTAAAAAAGGCGAAAATCTTGTCATTAAAGTTCCAAAAGGCACTGTAATTAAAGATGCTGAAACTGGCAATGTTGTTGCGGATATTATGGACACAGAAAAACCTGTTTTAGTGCTTCGTGGCGGTCGTGGTGGTCGTGGTAACGCATTTTTTGCAACTCCTACAAGGCAAACGCCAGCATTTAGTGAAACTGGTGAAGAGTGCAAGGAGTACAAGGTTGTTCTTGAACTTAAAGTTATTGCAGATGTTGGCTTGGTTGGATTGCCTAATGCTGGTAAGTCTAGTTTATTGAGTGGAATTTCTAATGCAAATCCAAAAGTCGCTAATTATCATTTTACAACACTTGAACCTAATTTGGGAGTCGTTAAGTATTACGACAATAGTTTTGTGGTTGCCGATATTCCTGGACTAATTGAAGGGGCTAGTCAAGGTGCTGGGCTTGGACACGACTTTTTAAGGCACATTGAAAGAACTAGAATGTTAGTGCATGTTGTTGATATTTCTGGAATTGAAGGAAATAGTCCGCTTGAAGCGTTTGAAACTATTAATAATGAACTTGCATCTTATAGCGAAAAATTGGCTAGTAAACCTATGATTGTTGCACTAAATAAAACTGACCTTTTAAATGATGATAATATTCATTATTTAAATGAGTTTATGAATAAGTACGCTGATAAGTACACAATTTTAAAGATTAGTGCTATTACTACTGATGGAGTTAAGGAATTAATTGATGCAACTTATGAAGTTTTAAAGGACTTGCCAAAAGTAGATTTATATGATGATGCTAATTTTGTTTTAGATGAAAGAGATACAACTAGCATTAATATTGAAATTGATGACGATGGCACTTTTGTTTTATCTGGCGGAAAGATTGATGATATGATTAGGGGAATTGTTCTTGATGATATGCAAAGTTTCGCATATTTCCAAAAAAGGCTTGAAAATGATGGCATTATGGAAATGCTACGAGATGCTGGGGCAAAAGATGGCGATGAAGTTAGAATTAAAGACATTGTCTTTACAATGATTGATTAACAAAGTTTAAATTTATAGCGTTTAATCATTGAAAGGACAAAACAACAAAGAGAAATTAATAAGGAATAAAAATTGATAAATATTTATTAATCAATTTGCTTTTTATCAAATTATAGAAAATAAAAAAAGGAGAATTAAAAATGATTACAACAAAGCAAAGAGCAAGTCTTAAATCACTTTCTATGACTATGCCTGATTTAGCACAAGTTGGAAAAGAAGGGCTTTCTAATAGTTGCATAGATAGCATTAGACAAGTTTTGGAAGCAAGAGAACTAATAAAAATAAAAGTTCAAAAGAATTGCGATTTAACTCCCAGAGAAGTAGCACAAGAATTGGAAGAAATGTTTAACTGTGAAATTGTGCTTGTAGTTGGTAGTAAAGTAGTAATTTACAAAAGAAGTGATAGGAAAGACATTAAACATATAGAATTTTAATTTGGATTAGCAAATAAAATGATTACTTTTAACATTTAAACTTTATGATAAATTAAAATCAAATGCAATGCAAAAGTGCGTTGCATTTTTCTTTTTTTTAAATAAGATTTAAAAGATAAGAAATAAGTTTGAAAAACAAAATCAAAATTAATGCTGTTTAAAAATAGCAAAAAGGAACTTTAATTTTTATTTAAACTATTAAAGTTCGTAATAATCTTTGCCTTTTTTGTTTTTTCTGTTTGGTTTTAATGATGTTTGATATTGAGTGCTATTATAATTGTTTCTTGCCTTTTCTTGAAATGATGCAAAGTTATTGCAACTTGCATAGCGGGGTTGTTCTAAATTTGGGTGTTGAAAAGTTGGGCGGGTTTTGTTCTTGTTTGCATTTTTATTTGAATTGCTTTCCTTTTGTTTTGGTGCTGGTTTAAACATTAATGCCAAGATTATTAAAATAGGGACAGAAATTGCAAGAATTATTAATGTTTGTTTGTTATCTGGAAGTGAAATTGTAGGGTTTGTTGTTGTTTGGCTTATTTCTTCTGTTTTCCACTCGTGTTTCAGTACTGGATAGGGGTCAATAGGGTTGCTGATTTGTGCTGTTTTCATATCTACAAGTCCTGCATAAATGTAGCCTAGTCTTGTTTGATTGTTTTTTGTGTACTCGCAGTAGTACCAAATGTCGCCACGATTTGGTACGACTTCTTCGCCACTTATCTCTCCATAATATGTAAAGTTGGTTTCATATAGTGGTAGTTCGCAAATTAACGTGCTAGCACCACCTAAACGGCTTGGTTCGCTTCGCAGTTCGCTACTTTGCGTGCCGTAGTTCCTAAAACTTATGCCGTTTAAATATGGTGTTGCTGGCTCGTTTGCAACGCATTGAATATCACTTATAAGTACATAACCTGAAACATTAAGATATTCTGCCTTATAGTGTCCGTTTTCACTTTTTTGCGTTAATTTGACATAGTAAGTTTCTGGTACTTCAAAAATAGGCGTGCCATAGGGTTTATCATACAAATAAACATTTTGGTTTTGTACTTGTGCAAAATAATATTCTGTTGCATAGGCATTTGTAATCTGCATTTGATTTTGTGTAAGTGAAAAAGGAAGTAGCAGAATTATAAGTAAATTAATAATAAAAAATACTTTAATTATCTTGTTTTTCAATATTTTATTGTTTGCATTTTGGTAATTATTTGCATTTTCTTTGCTTAAATTTTGTATTGATTTCATAAATTTTTGTCCTTATAAAAATTTTTAATTTTTTTTTGAAAATGTTTGTTTTTTATTTGACAGATTTTTTTTATTATGATACTATAATATTGCTCACTTGGGTTATCTCTATTTTCCCCATTTGAGCACATTACTTTTTCGGTTTTATTATTTAATAAAACTGCAATTAGAATTTTTCTTCTTTGTTTTGTAATCGCACATCAGTGCGGTTACTTTTTTTGTCCTGTTTTCAGTGTAATATAAAAGGCTTTCTTTGTGCAGTAAATTTATTGTTCAATTTTTATTTTTTTTTAATTAATTTGCAATTTATTGTTATTAATTTAATTTTTGCATATTGACATTATGGCAAAAATGTTATATATTTAAAATAGAAACTATGTGATGTTAAAATTAAGTAAAAGTTAACTTTGTGTTGCTAAACGCAAGCATCATAACAAGTTGTGCATCACAGTTTGAATAATGCTTGTTGGTTAAATGGGAAAGTTAATTTTCTCGCTATCCCAACTTCACATAATATATTTGTTTTATTGGTAGGTTGTTATGAAAAGTATTTTTTCAAGAAACAACAAAGAAGAATTAAATAAAGAAAATAGAAAAGATAATTTTTTTAAAGAAGCAAAAAAGGAAATGCAATTTAAAGCACTTGATGAAAGCAAGCAAGCAGTTAAAAAGCAAGATGAGGAAATGGAGTTATTGCAAGTTCAAGATGGTAGCGTTAGGTGGCTTCCTATTTATTATGATGCAATTAAAATTGATGGCATCAATTATGGCAAGGCGGTTAAATGCTTTGTTGATGATGATAACAATTTAACATTTTCAACGCAAATTATTGACTTTGAAACAATAAACAACATTGTAGGCTTTTTGTTTTTTGATGAGCAACTAACGCAAATTGCTGATGAAAAATACATAAATAATAAATTATCAAATATTAGTGCCTTTTTAACTTGCGAAGAATGTAATGAAGAAATTTATTTTAAAGTTAGAAATCAGTTTAACAAATTAGTGGAAAAGTACTTAAAAAAAGAAAGCATTTGCCTAAATGCTGATGAATTATTTGATTTTAATCTGCAATTAAAAGAAATCAATGCTTATAAGGGTGATGATTTGCTTGCAAGGGTTAATGCAATGAAATTACATTATAAGCAAATAAGTCAAGATAGAAAAGGGCAAAAGGAAAATTTTATGCCTATTTTCTGTGCAATGGAAGATGATTTTTCTATGTCTACAATAAGTGTTAAGTGCTTGCAAGGCGAAGAAGGCGAACTTACTTTTAACAACGATTTTGTGCTTACAAAGGGTTTTGATTTAGATACTTTGGGCAATGTTTATTTTGATGATGAATTTAGCAAGGAATTATCTTGTGATGAAATTGAAGAAAAACTAAAAAATATTAATGATGCTATTCTGTTTTTTGCGGAAAATCAAAGTAAAGTTGAAGTCAGCACAAAAGTTTATGATGCGAAAAATGAAACAACAAAAGCATTTTATGCAGTTGCTACAAACTATTTGCAAAAAGGCAGTCCGTTTGTTAATGATAAGGACAAGAAAAATGCAAAACTAATAGTAGAGCAAGTTAAGAAGATGACAACTTTTGATTTGCAAAAAAATATTTATAAAATAAAAGAACAAATTGACTATGTATATGATAGTCAAAAGGGCATTAAATATTTTAGACCACGAGTAACAAAACGCAGTACTGTAAATGGCGTTCAGTCATTAGATTTAAGAAAGTATAGCGTTGATGATATTAAAATAATGTAAGTAGATAATTAAAAAGGTTTAGTAATTTTTTGCTATTCCTTTTTTTATGTTGGTTTAAAATGTAAAACAATAAAAATTTTGTGAATGCAATAAAACTAATTTGCTACATTTATATAAATAATTAATCAGTTTAAATTTTAATTAAAAAAATAATTGTCATTAAATTATTGACATTTAAAAATCTTGTTGTACAATTAATGCGAATTTAAAAGTTGAAAATTTAAAGATAATTTAAGGAGTTTAAAAGCAAATAATAAAATAAGAATTTGCTTTTTTATTTTTGAAAATTTTATTAAAAGGCGGATTATGGCAACAGAAAATAAAAAATTGATAAATGCAATTAAAAAAGAGCAAAGCATTTTGGAAAGTTTAAAAAAGCATTGCGGTAACGATAAATTAAGGCGGTACAATAGTGGAGAAGTCAAGCACGAAAAGCAACTTGCGTTTCATAGATGCAAAAAGCGTAATAGATGGGTTTTTGGTGGCAATAGAAGCGGAAAAACTGAATGTGGGGCAGTGGAATGCGTTTGGCTTTGTCGTGGAATTCATCCATTTAAAGAAAATAAGCAGGTTTCAGGTTGGGTTGTTTCGCTTACAAGTCAAGTGCAAAGAGATGTCGCACAGGAAAAAGTGCTTTCATATTTAAACCGCTCGTGGATAGCGGACATTGTAATGCAACAAGGAAAAAAAGATAATCCCAGCGGTGGCATTATTGACTACATTTTGATTAAGAATGTTTTTGGCGGAGTTAGTAAGTTGGGTTTTAAGACTTGCGACCAAGGGCGAGAGAAGTTTCAAGGTACTTCACTTGATTTTGTTTGGTTTGATGAAGAACCGCCTAATGATATTTATTTAGAGTGCAGAATGAGAGTTTTGGACAGGGCAGGCGAAATTTTTGGCACTATGACTCCGCTTAAAGGTTTAACTTGGGTTTATGATACTATTTATTTGAATTCTGGGTTAGATGATGAAGTTTGGTGCGAATTTATGGAGTGGGCGGATAATCCATACTTGAAAGAAAGTGAAATAAAAGCAATTAGTGCAACTTTGCCTTTTGAAGAACTGGAAGCAAGGCGTTATGGAAAGTTTGCTGGAAGTGGCGGACTTGTTTATTCTTCTTTTGACCCTAATATTCATATTATTGAACCTTTTGATGTCCCGCACGAATGGTACGATAACATTAGCATTGACCCCGGACTTCATAATCCGTTATCTTGTCATTTCTATGCTTGCGATTTTGATGGTAATGTTTATGTTATTGCAGAACATTATGACAAGGAAAAAGATTTAATTTATCATAGTGATAAAATTAAGGCTATTGCTGATAGGCTTCATTGGAAAAGGGGCAGTAATGGAATGTTAAATGCGTTAATTGATAGTGCATCAACGCAACATACTTTAAATGGCAGTAAATCGGTGGCGGAACTTTTTTTTGAACTGGGCATTAATGTTAATACAAAAGTGAATAAGGATTTATTTGCTGGGATTAGTAGGGTGCGAACTTATTTAAAAGATGCGAATGGAAATGCTAGACTTTTTATTTTTTCAAGTTGCGTAAATATGATTAGAGAAATTAAAGGCTACTTTTTTGGGAATGCCGATTCGCCAATCAAGAAAGATGACCACGCGATGGATGAACTCCGCTATTACATAATGTCAAGACCAGAACCGCCTAAAACGGTAAGCGAGCAACGAGTTAATGATGCAACGAAGTTTAAAAGAAAACTAATCCAAAGAGCAAAAAACAACTTCAATTAATGAAGTTGCTTTTACAAAATAAATTTTATTGCTTTTAATGCGTTAATAGTAGTGGAATTTATAAGTTTGTTTTGTAGTTATTAATAGATTTAAATAATTAAATTGCAATTTGCAAATAAAATTTAAGTTAAATAAACATTGCCATATAAAGCGGTAGCGTTATTTTGTTCTCAATAACGCCTATATTGCCTGAAATTAATTTGTAAGCGAAAGGTGGTTTAAACTCTTTTATAAAATTATTAAGTGATAATGTAGTGCCATTTTTTGCTTTAACTTCAATAGGAATAATGCGTGCATCTTCTGCAATTAAAAATTCAATTTCTTGTTCGCTATTTTCTGTTTTATAATAATGCAGTTTATAACCCCGTTTAGTTAAAATGTCAAAAATAAGATTTTCATAAATTCCGCCCTTTGCTGGTCCTACAAGCGTGTCTTTTAAAATTGCTTGTTGTGTTTCAAATCCGTACATACAAGTTAATAGTCCAATGTCGCTTGCATAAACTTTGTATTGTTCAATCTTTTCATAAGCAGTTAGTGGAAATTGTGGAGTAGAAACATTTGTGCATAATTTTATCATTGAAGCATCAACGAGCCAATTAAGACTATTTGCGTATTTCTTTGATGTTCCATCACTAGTAACTATTTTGTACTGAAATTTCTTGTTTTCCTTTGCTAATTGTCTAGGAATAGAGTAGTAGCAGTCTTTTATTTTTTGCTTTTCTGGAATAGTTGCATATTTTTCAATGTCGCTTAAATAACTATCTAATAACTTCAATTGTGTTTTATTTGCTGTTTGATAGTTGTTGCTTTCTAAAAAAGAATTGACAACATCAGGCATTCCGCCTATTACCATATAAGATTTTAACAGTTCTAAAAACTCGTTGTTTATATAATGCTCAACTTTTTCTTTTTTAGTATAGTATTCTTTAAGCAGAGAAATAGCAGTTTCATTTTTGCCAACTGCCCATAAAAATTCTTCAAAATCAAGCGAGTGCATTTCAATTTGCCTTTCATAGCCAACTGGAATTGAAGTTATGCTTTTATAATTGATGCCCAGTAGAGAACCAGATGCAATAATGTCATAAGAGTTGTCAAGTGCAAGGAACTTTAATGCCGTTCTAGCGTTTGGACATTCTTGAATTTCATCTAAAAATATTAATGTATCGCCTTTTATAAGTTCAACGTTGCTTAAATAAATTGAAATCTTTTTATAAATCTCGCTAGCAGTTAGAGAACCTTCAAAAATCTTTTTGTAGTCTTCATTTTCAACAAAATTTATATAAATGAAACTTTTATAATTTTCTTCGCCAAATTTTTTGATAATAAAAGTCTTGCCTACTTGTCTTGCACCTTTTACAAGTAAACATTCATTTTTCTTTGTTTCCTTCCATTCTTTTAACTCTTTTTCAATTTTCCTTTTAAGCATTTTAATTTTCCTTTTTTGTTTTAATTTTAATTGTTAAAAATTGTTTTGTCAAGTGCTTTTCATTAATTTGACAATGTGAATTACAAAAAAGTTCATTTTTTTGACAATGTTAAAGTTGAAAAATTCCACTTTTTTGACGTTGTTGTTAGTGAAAAGTTTCATTTTTTTGACGTTTCTATGATTTAAAATGTTTATTTTTGGGGCATTCACTTATTTTATTGTTGATTATTAGGTCTGTACTTCATTAGGGAAATTGATGCAAAAGAACAAAAAGAAAAAATATTAAAATTGAAATAAATATTTTAATTTGATTAATGGAAAGTGAAGACTATTTTTAGTATTCATTTTTTGTTTTTAAAAATTTTTTCAAAAAAATGTCATAAAAATGTTGCATTTTAAAATTTTGTGGTACAATAGTTTTAGGCAATGGTAATTTTGCTTTGACAAACAAATGGGTTTGTCATTTTTGCGTGTTTTGTTTTGCAGTTAAAAAGGGGTGGTTATGGATATTAAAGATTTGCTACTTAAAAGGGCAATGGGGTTTGAAGTTGAAGAAGTAATTGAAGAATATAATGAAGTTGATGGTGATTTGATTTTATCTAAAAAGAAAGTAACAAAAAAATTTATTCCGCCTGATTCTATTGCTCTTAAATTTTTGCTAACTCAATCAGTTGAAGAAGATAATTCTAGTTACGAAAATTTAAGTTATAATGAATTACTTGCTTTGAAAGATGAACTTTTGGAGCAAATAAATGATTTAACAAAACCATAAGAAGTAAGCATTTTACTTGCTAAATTTCTTAAATATTCAAATGCAAATTTGCAAATATGTTGAATTAAAAAAGTTGTTTTTAAATGTCATTAAGAATTTAGTTTAATGGCATTTTTAATGTGCTGTTTACAAATGAAAAGTAATTTAAAGTTAAATTAATTGTCCTTTGCTTTATTTAATTAATTAAAAATCAATTCAAATTTTCTTAATTAAAATAGAGCATTAGGCAAATAAAAAATATAAAGGAGTTTTTATGGAAAAGAGAAAAAATCAAAAATTACTAGAAGAAGAAATTGTCAAAAGCGTTAAAGATGATTTATTTGTAAGGCAACAAGCAAGGAAAAATCTTGAAGCAGTTTGGCGACTAAATATGAACTTTGTTGCAGGTAATCAATATTTAGGCATAGGAAGTAATAATCAAATTGTTGAGTATGATAAGCAATATTTTTGGCAAGAGCGAGAAGTTTATAATCATATTGCGGGACTTATTGAAGTAAGGCACAGTAAACTTTCTAGTGTTAAACCTGTTATGACTGTTATTCCAGCAAGTGCAGATGCTGGCGATATGGCTACTGCTAGGGTTTGTAATCAAATTTGCAATGGACTTTGGCACAAAATGCGTTTGAGTTCGCTTATTACGCGTGCAACAAGTTGGAGTGAAGTTTGCGGTACTGCATTTTATAAAATTGTTTGGGATAATAGCATAGGCGAAAAAATTGAACTTGATAACGAAAGCGTGCATATTGGTGATGTAAATATAAGTGTTATTCCGCCTTTTGAGATTTATCCAGATAGTTTATCAAGGGAAGATGTTGCAGATTGTGATAGCATTATTCACGCAAGGGCTTATAAATTAAGCGACATTAAAGATATGTACGGAGTTGATGTTGATGGCGAAAAGTTGGACATTTTTGGGCTTGAATATTCATCAATGTTTAAACCTACTTACACAGGGGTAACTAATGAAGAAGCGTATGCACTTGTAATTGAAAAGTACGAAAAACCTAGCAAGGCTTATCCTAATGGCAGGCTTATTATTGTTAGTGGTAATCATTTATGTTTTGATGGGGAATTGCCTTTTATTAATGGCGAAAATGGCAAAAGGGGATTTCCTTTTGTAAGGCAAGTTTCGCTTCCAGTGGCTGGAAGTTTTTATGGCGGTTCTATTGTGGAACGTGCTATTCCTGTGCAAAGGGCTTATAACGCACTTAAAAATAGGAAGAATGAATTTTTAAATCGCTTATCTATGGGCGTAGTTATGGTTGAAGATGGGGCGGTTGATATTGATAATTTGGAAAGTGATGGCTTGTACCCTGGAAAAGTTCTTGTTTATAGGCAAGGGGCGAATATTCCTACATTTATGGCACCTACTAAACTTCCTATTGATTTTGATAGTGAAGAGTCAAGGTTACAAAATGAATTTAGCGTTATTAGTGGCGTTAGTGATTTAGTAAGGCAATCGCAGTTGTCTTTGTCAAATTTATCTGGAACAGCACTACAAATTTTGCTGGAACAAGACAACACAAGAATTTCAGTTTCATCTGATAGCATAAAACAAGCAATTTGTGAAATTGCAAAACATACATTAAGGCTTTACAAGCAATTTGTAAAACTTCCTAGACTTATGAAGTTGGTTGGCGAAAAGGGAACAGTTGACGCATTATATTTTAATGGCAAAGATATTTCAACTGATGATGTTATTATTGAAAGTCAAAGTGAAATTAGCATTTCAAAAGCACAACAACGCTCAATGGTTTTTGAACTTATAAATAGCGGACTACTTCAAGATGAAAACGGAAAAATTAGCGAAAATACAAGATTGCAACTTGTTGAAATGCTAGGTTTAGGAGTTTGTGATGCTAGTGCAGATGTTAAAACTGCACATATTCGCTATGCACAAAAGGAAAATTTAGAGTTTTCAAATGGTAATTTCAATATAGAAGTGCAAGAAATTGATGAACACGATTTGCATATTAAAGAACATACTGCATTTTTACTAGGCACAGAAGGCGAAAAATTAAAGCAAAATGGCAATTATGAAAAAGTGCTTGCACATATTAAAGAGCATAAGAGATTTAAAAGTATGGAAGCAAGTGCTGATTTGACAAACTTGCAAATGTAACAAGTTTTAGGCTTTCTAATTTAAGGTGCTGTTAAATAGATAAAAAAAGCAAATTAAAATTAGTTGTGTATCTAAAAAACAAAGGTTAAAAAAAGCAAATGCGTTAAAGTTCTTTGTAGCATTCGCTTTTTAAAAATGTTTTTATTGTTTCAATATCTTTGCCTTCATAATAAGCAATTAAATGTGATTTAAATATTTCAACTTTTTCGCTAGGTACAGCAATTAGTCCTAGTCCTTGCGAAATAAGTAAGTGATTTGCAAAAATTATTGCAGTTCGCTTGTTTCCATCAATAAAAATTTGCTTTTTCATCACATAAAGTAAAAGTTCTATTGCCTTATCTAAATATGATATTTGCTTTATTTTAATTGAATTAATATCATCAATTATTTGTGGCTCAAAGGGTAGTTCAGGTTTGTAGTTTGTTCCGCCTATTGAAACGGGAACTGTCCTTATCTTGCCTGCATTATAGTAAAAACCTTGCAATATAATTTTATTAATTTCACATAAAAGTGAAAAATTTGTAGGGCTTAAAATTACATTTTCATTTAAAACAAATTCCCAAGCGTGTTTTAAGTTAATAATTTTCATAATGTCGTTTGCAGTCATATTACTGACTTTTCCGCCATTTATGATAGTTTCAGTATCACTATATGTTGTCGCAACCCCTTCTAAAATTGCTTGCTTATAAATTGTATCTGGTAAATTCTTTCTTGCAAAATCAATGTTAAGTGCAATTTTATCATCAAGGGTTGTTGATTTATAATTAATATCTTTTAGTTGTTTATCAATTTGCTTTAAACGCTTTTTAAGTTGTTTAGCAATTTCAGTATTACTTAAAATTAAATTAATTAAATCTGCATTATATTCGCCAACATATTTTGTTATCTGTAAACCATTTTCACGATAATGGACATAAATGTAGCGTTTATTATCTTTCTCTCTTATATCAATAGAACCATAAGTTAGAGTAGATAGTTTACTCTCAATTTGTGCCTTTTCATTTAATAATGCAATTAATTCAATATTACTCATTTTACACAACCTTTATTTTGTTTTTTACTATTTTAGCAAATATGTGAAACAAAATCAAGAGAAAACAGTAAAAATGTTTCACATATTTTGTAGGTTTAAGGATAAATAGTGGTTTTAATGCAAAAGAATTTAGCAATTTAATAATTTAGATGCTTACAATTATATTATGCGAAGTTGGGATAGCGAGAAAGTTTACTTTCTCATTTGACCAACAAACATAATTCAAATTGTGTCGCTAAAACGGCTGTTTTAGGATAAAATCTTGGATTTTATAAGAAATTTGAGTTTCTAAAATTTCTACGACACATAATTTAAATTGTTTCTTAAATATTAAGGCTAAAAAGTATTTTAAAATTTAATTAAAAAGGAGATTTATTATGGAAGAATTTAGAGAAGAACAACCAAGGCAAGAGAATGAAAATTTAATGCAAGTTGAATGTGGTGGCGATACTTGCATTTCTTCTAGTTCTTGTGCTGATGGCTCTTCATTTGGTAAATTTAAAACGGCTGACGCTCTTGTAAATGCCTATAACAATTTGCAGGCAGAGTTCACGAGAAGATGCCAACGCATAAAAAGTTTGGAAAAGCAACTTGAAGAAAGTGGACAAAAAGTGGCTGGTTTTGATAGTTTGAAAATAGGGCAAGAAAATTTAATGCCTAATGATAATAATCAAAATCAAGTACTAAATAGTGATGCAAATAAAATAAATGCGGAAGAAATGCAGGAAAATGCTATAAATAATGATGATAGCCTTACGCAAAATCTTGTAGATTTGAATTGTAATAATACGCAACAAATAGTGAAAAGTAGTATTTTAGATGATAATCAAGAGCAAATTTTGCAAAACGAAGAAATGTTTAATCAAGTTGAAAGTGATGCGGAAAGATTAAGCGAAGTGGCACACAATATTAATAAAAAGTATGATACCGCTAGTAACGAAGTGCCGAGTTACTTAAAAGAAGATTTTAAAGCAGAACTTACAAACTTTTTAAGTGAAAATAAAGATGCCAAGCAATATGCAAAAGAAATAGGCGAAGAGATGATAAAAGACAAATCTTTAAGTTTAAAAAGTGCTTATGAAAGAGTGCTTGCTAAAAAATATAAAGCGCCTAGCGAACTTGCAAAAGATGATGAGTTTATTAAAAACTATATTTTATCTAATGATGCGGTGATAAAGAGCATTATTAGAACTTATAAACAAGAAGAAAAACAGTTGCCAACAATGATTTCTAACAATAATGGTAATATAGCACAGGCGTATCCAAGTCAGGTTAGGACAATTAAAGAAGCAGGCGAGTTAGCATATAAACTATTTAGTTAGAAATTTAGGCAAAATAAAATTTGCAAATTTTAAAGTAAAACAACAAACTAAAAATCAATGCTAAAACGAAAAAAAGAATACAAAAAATGAATAATAAAATTAATGCTAAAAATAATGCAAAATAATTGTTAAAATGCTATCAAATTTTAATGCGTTTTAAGAAAAATTATAAAAATTAAATTTTGCATTTTAAGCGAAAATAAAAACAAGTTAAATAATAAGACAAAAAGAATTTCAAAATATAGGGGGAAATTATGGTTACATTAGAAAGTGCAGAAAATGCGTTAAAAACAGTTTATTTAGGAGTGGTTTCAAATCAATTAAACATTAATGCAAATCCGCTTCTTACAAAAATTGCTCAAACAACTAGTGATGTTTGGGGTAATGAGATTAGAAAATTAGCACCTTATGGCTTAAATGGTGGCGTTGGTGCTGGTACTGAATCAGGTGATTTACCAAAGGCGTTCCAAAACAATTATGTTAAGTTTGTAAGCGAACTTAAAAATCTTTATGGAACAATTAATATTTCAGATAAGGCAATGCGTGCATCAAGTCATAGTGCGGGTGCTTTTGTAAATCTACTAAACAGTGAAATGGAAGGGCTAATTAAAGCAAGTTCATTTAACTTTGGCAGAATGTTGTACGGAGATGGTACTGGTTTACTTGCAACAGTTGTTAGTGCAACTACTACAAGTGCAGTACTTAACAGTGTTAAGAACTTAATGGAAGGAATGGTAGTAGACATTTACACAGGAGATTCAAAGACAGTTGAAAATGTTAGAATTGCCTATGTTGATAGAGTAAACAAGGAAGTTACATTTGAAACAACTCTTGCAACTGCTCCAAGTGCTGATGACAAACTTTATGTGCAAGGTTCAAAGGGCAATGAATTAACTGGTTTAGGTGCAATCTTTGGAGAAGGCAATACTTTGTACGGAGTTGATAAATCTAAATATAAATGGATGTGTCCTTATACAAAAGCGGGCATTACAAGTGTAGATGATGCAACTATTCAAGAAGCGATTGATTTCCTAGAAGAAGTAACTGGAAGCAATGTTGATTTTATTGCTTGTTCTAGTGATGTTAAGCGTGCATATCAAAAATATTTAGGCGAATATAGAAGAAATGTTGATGTTATGGAATTAAATGGTGGTTTCAAGGCATTAACATTCAACGGTATTCCAGTTGTTTCTGATAGATTTATTGAAGATGGTTCAATGTATTTACTTAATACAAAAGAATTTGCACTTCATCAATTATGCGATTGGAATTGGCTTGAAGGCGAAAATGGCAAAATCATTAAGCAAGATGCTGGCAAACCAACTTATACTGCAACTTTGGTTAAGTATGCTGACCTTATCTGTAATAAACCATCTAGTAAGTTCAAAAGTCTAATGTTTAGACCTTTTCAAAAGTGCCGAAAAATAGGGCGTTGTAGCGATTTTAGATTTTCAAAAAATAGCAAAATAGACTTTTCCTTGTGTTACTTTTAGAAAATTAGACTTCGTGCAGTGAAAGATAAATCAAAAACAATGTTTTTATTATAGACATTATCAAGGGATAAATTGTCTAATAATTTTTATCAAAATAGCTAGGATTTTGAAAAACTATGATATAATAAAATCATAGGAGAAATACGATAATGGGTTTTTGGAAGTGGTTAATGAGTGCCAATAAAGTAATCGAGAAAACAGAAATAGTAGAAGAAACTGATGGTCTTGATGAAGATGAAAAGTTCACAAACCTAATGATAGGGGATGAACTTGGTGGCTTTGAAGGTATGTTCCTTGCAGATATGTACAACCAGGATAACTCTGCGACTACCACATTTTTAGTAACATATACCGATGGAACAACTGAATTAGTAGAAGTTGAAAATGGCAGTAAATGGTATAGAAAATACATGAAATACCTTGAAGATTAACAAACAAAAAACCCTGTAAGACACAGGGCTTTTTTATACTTTGCATAATACTATTTGAAATCATTGGGGTTAATGATTTTTATTTTGCAACCATGTTCCTTTGCAAACTGCACAGTGTTTGCAGTGCCACTAGGTTGACCATTCCAAACTGCTATAACCACATCAGAGTTCTCAACCATATAAAGATTTCGTTTGTTCATACACTCATCTGTGTAGTGATCACAAACATAATAGACAGAGTCGCATTGCTCAAGAAGTTTTTGATAACGAAGTTGTGCCTCTTGAGGCCAAGGACTCTCTTGACCAGGACAGGGAATAGCACCTTGCAAGGTCACAGATTTATAAGTTTTTCTCAACTCAATAACAACTTCAGCAGCAATAGTATCGATACCTATTGCCATACCTGAAATGAAATTTGTATAACCATTTTCAATTGCCTTAATCAAAACAGATTTTAAGTGATTTCTAAATAAAATGCACGATTCCTTTGTTTCATCATAACGCCAAGGCAATTTGTTTGGTCTATGTCCAGTAAAACAAATAGTTTTAGAAGAATCAGTTTTCAACATAATAAATCCTCACAGTATTATTGTAACTTAACACAAAGCAAAAAGTCAAGTGATGTTCCCTGCAAGGAACGGAAAACAAATTCCTTATTGATAAAATAGTATTAGTGAGGAATAGCGTATGAAAATAACTAGAGCAATTGCTTTGAGAGTAAGCAACTTGATGATAAAGAATAAAATGTCTCAATATGAGTTAGCAACAAGGATGGGAACGAATAGAACCACATTGAAGCATATCATAGATGAAGAGTATAACAATATACAATTCAGAACAATATTGAGATTGGCAGATGCATTTGATATGAGCATCCAAGAATTCTTCAATGATGAACTATTTAAAAGAGAAAATATAGACATAGATTAAGGTTTGCAAGTGTTTGCAAACTTTTTTTATTTTTTTTACAAAAAAAGGCTCAATTTCAAAAAACATGTGATATAATGTAATTACCGGAAAAAAGCCGGATGAAAAAATGGAGAGAGATAATGATTAGATTAGCAACAGTATTCAGTGGAATTGGATCAATTGAGTGGGCATTAAAAAGAAAGGGATATGAACATGAAATTGTTTTTGCATGTGATAATGGAGAAAGATATCTAAAACAAGATACAGAAGAAATTAAAGAAACACTTGTTGGTCTTAATGATAGCGAAATTAAATCAAAAATTGACAAATTATACTCATCAACAGGGAAAACTAATTTTGTTCAACAAACATATCAAGCAAATTATAATGTTACAGATGACAGATTTTATCAAGATATTAGATTTTTAGATGGAAAGCAATTTAGAGATCAAGTCGATTTATTTGTGGGTGGTAGTCCTTGTCAAAGCTTCTCAATTAGTGGGAAAAGGGCGGGATTTGAAGATGCTAGAGGTACTTTGTTTTACGATTATGCTAGACTTATTAGTGAAATGCAACCTAAGGTATTTATTTTTGAAAATGTTCCTGGATTGTTAAGTCATGATAAAGGTAATACATGGAAAGTTATATCAGAGATATTTGATTCTCTTGGCTATAACTGGGAAATGAAAAAGTTAAAAGCAACAGACTATGGAATTCCTCAAAATAGAACAAGAATCTATGTAGTTGGATTTAGAAAAGATTTAAATGTCACAAACTTTAGTTTCCCGGTAAGTAAAGAATTAAATATAACCCTATCAGATTTGTTGGACAAAGAGGTTGATAGAGAGTATTACCATGGAGAAAAGGGATTTAAGTGGGTTACAAAAGAGAAATCTTTAATGAAGAGGGTTAGTATAAACTCCAAAATTGCGAGAACCCAAGCAGCAAATCAACAATTTAATTGGTGTGGAGATGTGGTATTTAGAAACATCAATGATTGTAAGTGGGCTGAAAACGATCCAAATGTTTATGTTGGAGAGTTTAGAGGAGAAAAAGGTGTTTGTCGAAAAATGACACCAAGGGAATGTTTAAGGGTTATGGGATATGATGATGACTTTAAGATAGTTGTTCCAGACCAACAAATGTATAGACAGTGCGGTAATTCTATTGTTGTAAATGTTCTAGAGTCTATCGTTGAAGAAATATATAAAACGGGAGTATTTAAAAAGAAATAATATGATTAGGTTAGCAACAGTATTTAGTGGAATAGGTTCAATTGAGTGGGCTCTAAAAAGACTAAACATAGAACACGAAATAGTATTTGCCTGCGACAATGGAGAAATTGATATACAAAATATTAATGAAGAAGAAGTTAGAAATACAATAAAGGGAATGAATACCATAGAAGAGCAAAACGAATATATTCAACAACTTCTAAAATCAAATAAAAAAACAAATTTTGTAAAGTCAACTTACTTGGCAAACTACAATATTGATGAATCACAGTTCTTACATGATGTTCGTTTCATAGATGGAACAAAGTATAAGGACAAAGTGGACTTATTTGTGGGTGGTAGTCCTTGCCAAAGTTTCTCAATCATGGGATATCAAAAAGGTTTTGAAGATACTAGAGGTACATTATTTTATGATTATGCAAGACTCGTAAGCGAAATTCAACCAAAGGTATTTATATTTGAAAATGTTCAAGGACTTTTAAAACATGATAAAGGTAATACTTGGGAAGTTATTAGAACAACATTTGAAAAGCTTGGATATGATTTACATATAAAGGTATTAGATGCTAAAGACTATGGTATTCCTCAAACAAGAAGAAGATTGTTTGTTATTGGGTTTAGAAATGGAAAGAAAGATTTTGAGTTTCCTGAAGTGAAAGATTTAAAATTTACATTGCAAGATTTTCTTGAAACAACAACAAAGTTTGGAAATTTTGAGTCAGTAGATGGAGAAATTCAATTAAAAAAAGAGCCAGGAGAAATATTAGATAAATACTTTTTGTCAGAAGCTGTAAAAAATCATGTTATGTCACCAGGCTCAAAAAATTACTACACCAAACCAGAAATTGACTTAAAAATTGCTAGACCATTACTTTGTACAATGCACAAAATGCATAGAGCTGGAGTTGATAATTATGTTACCTATAAAAATAAGATTAGAAAATTAACTCCAAGAGAATGCTTAAGATTGATGGGGTATGATGATACATTTAAAATTGTTGTATCAGATTTACAAACATACAGGCAAGCAGGAAATTCAATAGTGGTTGATGTACTTGCAAATATACTTAAACAAATCCTTAAAGTAGAGAACTTTGAATAAGAGGAGGTTATTATATGGCAAAATGGATTATAGATAGAACAATTAATTTAGATTATCCTAAAACAAAAAGAGTTTTAGAACTATTGTTGATTGAACCAAGAAAAGAAGATTCAGATTTGGAAAAAGTCCTAATGAAAGAGGGAGTTTTGAAATCAGGTAGTGATGGTGCATTAAGAAGAAGATGGTATACATACTTAAGAAATTATGGTTTTCTTGCTGAAAATCAAGTTACAGAAATAGGTAAGATGTATGCAAATGGATGTTTTTCTCTTCAAGAAATAGCATTATTGCAATTATTTAAAAGAAAATTAAGGTTTGACACAGGAGAAACAATTGTTCCTTTTAAAATAGTAGTTGGATTATTTGATAGATTATTAAGCAACGAAGGTCTTGACAATGCTTATTTAACACAGGCAGAATTTTCAAATTACATTGTTAATTTGAAGGATGATTCAGAAGAAACCATAGAACAAACCTACATTCTTATAAGAAATAATAGAACTCAACAAGAACTTGATGTAGTTGCAGGAGAACACACAGATATTTGGTTTAATAATATAAAGCAAACTGGAATATTTCAAATTTATGGAAAAGGCTTATTTTTAGAAGAAGAAAACCTAGATCTATTTAAAGAGATTGCAAATGCATATAAAAGTTCTAGTGAAGTTGGTAATTTTATGAGATTTGACTCTCAACTTATAAAAAATATTCCTTTATATACTTTAAGAAGTGGATATCAAGTAAATATTACTAGTAGTGCTTCAAATATTTTAAGGGATTATTTGATAAATGGGTTATCAATAAATAAACTTGCAGAAAAATATTATAGGTCTAGCAGTGAAAACCTAGTTGTTGATGTTTTAAACTCATTTGGAGTGGATGAGAATTCTAACTGCAGAGGTATATACAGACCATATAGAGAATATCCAGGAATAATCGCACAAACATTAAAAAGCAACACAGAACCATATAAGACAGTAGGAAAATTAATTGAAAAAACAATTACACATGATGAAGAGATTGAGATTCAAACAAATGATATAGAAGAATTAATAATTCAAAAGTACAATGAAATGAATCTAAAACAAATGGAAAAAGAAATTCCATCATTATATGAGGAGTTTAGAAATAAATTTTCACCTGAAGCATTACAAAAGTTAAACGATGATGATCTTGCAAGATATATGTTTTATTCAGAAAAAAATAATAAAGAAAATATGTGCTGGAATTTAGAATTTAATCCAAAAGTCAAGGAATATTTTGGAGCTATTGGTGGTGGAACTGCATATTTATATGGTTTATTTTATAATCAAAAACTTAAATCTTGGGTTACTGGAACATCTCAAAAGCCAGTATTACTTGATGAGGCTGGTGCTACATCAACAGCAAAAGATATTAGACAAATATTAACTGATGCTATTGATATAGTTGCTAAATATCAGAATGCTGGTTCTGTTTTAGAGTATGCAGAAATGCATAAAGAATTGGTTGATAATTTGGGTGGAATAGTAAACAAAATATGGTTTAAGAAATATTTACACATGATGTTCCCAAGTTTATTCCCTACATACTACACTGAAAATTGGCAAAGATATTTACTTAAAAAATGTAATTTAACACAACATGATGATGGGTACGAAAGAGCAGGAGAATTATCTCTTCTAGGTAAAAGGGTAGAAATAGAAAACAGTGTTTTAGCTAAAGTATTGTTTGAATTATTTGGATATCCAACAAGCGATGAAGAACTAGAAGAAATAGAAGAATTAGATAATAAAGAGGAAAAGAAAAGTATGGTAGTTAGAACACCAAGAACAAATAGAACCCATCCACTAAATGCAATTGTATATGGTGCTCCAGGAACAGGAAAAACATATTCAATGAAAGAATATGCGGTTGCAATAGTAGATGGTAGAAAAGTAAGAACAGAACAACTTACAGATTCACAAAGACAAGAATTAAACGAAAAATATAAGAAGCTTGTTGCAGATGGTCAAGTTGTATTTACTACATTCCATCAAAGCTATGGATATGAAGATTTTATTCAGGGTTTAAGACCAGAAACAACAAACGGAGCAATGGACTTTGTTCCAGTTGATGGAGTGTTTAAGAGAATTGCAGATAAAGCAATGCAAGATACAACAAACAACTATGTTATCATCATTGATGAAATCAATCGTGGCAATATTTCAAAAGTATTCGGAGAATTGATCACATTAATAGAAGATGATAAGAGATGGGGAGAAAAAGAGCAATTAAGCGTTATTCTTCCAAGTGGTCAAGAATTTGCAGTTCCAAATAACCTTTATATCGTAGGAACAATGAACTCTGCTGATAAGTCAATTGCATTAATTGATACCGCACTTCGTAGAAGATTTGACTTTATTGAAGTAGCGCCAAACACATCATTGGTTGCTGATGATACATTGAGAAAAGTATTAGAACAATTAAATGCAGTATTAAGAAAAGAACTTGATAGTTCAGACTTGCTTATTGGACATGCATACTTCATTGGCAAGAGTGCAGAAGAACTTGCTAGCATTATGAATAGAAACATTATTCCATTGTTATATGAATACTTCTATGATAATGAAAAGAAAGTTAAAGATGCATTAGTAAAAGCATTAGATGGAACTGATGTAAAATTAAAAGATAATAATCAAGGAAGAATTAGGGTAGAATAATGATAATAAACTACTTTGAGCATCAACTCATAAAAAATAATAAGTTACCAGAAGAATGGCAAAGCCAGGCGGCTCTTGATGAGCTGCTTGCCTTTTTGCAGTCAAATTGGGAACAAAGAGCAATTTTCTATGATGATAGCAAAATAACAAGTAGGCAACAATTCCTTGAATTTACAGGACAAAAACAAGTTAGAACTAAAGACTATGTAGGTACAATCGTATTCAAAGGTCAACAATTAAATATCTTCCCAAAGGTGTTCAAAACTGAAAGAGATGACTACGATACCGATAGCCTTGAACTTCCACACTTAATGCATAACCTTGTAAGGTGGATAGAATATACAACAAAAATTGACTATCCATACATTAGCATTTCAGCTGATGTAAGCAACACTGATAACTTGCAAGATTTATTTATATCGCTTTATGTTAGATATGTAAAAGCAGCATTGGATAGGGGATTATACTTCCGCTATGAAACACAAAATGAAGACATATCAACTATTCGTGGCAAGGTAAACATTAGAGATTACTATACAAGAAAATTCCCTAATGGAGTCCTTGATAAGTTCAATTGTGAATACTCAACATTTGAGTTTGATAACCTACTTAACAGAGTTATTAAATGCACATTGAAATACATTTTCAATTTAACAAATACAAGAAACCAAAAGATTATTAGAAACTTATTGAATAAACTTGGAGAGGTTTCTGATGTAAGATGCACACCAAATGATTGCGATAGAATTCAATTAAGTAAAATGAACAACAACTACCGAATCATTTTGAGCATGAGTAAGATGTTCTTACTAAATAAATCAACAACCTACAATATTGATACACAAGATTCGTTCTGTTTCTTATTCCCAACAGACATATTATTTGAAGGATTCATTGGTGGTTACATGCAAAGTGTTCTAAAAGGCGAAGCTAAAGTAAGATTGCAAGCCAGTGAAGTTAGCCTAGTGGATAATATTAGAATTGGTAATAGAGAATTTGATAAAGCATTTGAAATGCGACATGATATCCTAGTAGAGCATAAAGAAAAAGGTGTATTCATACTAGATACCAAGTACAAAGAAATTTCAAGGTTTGAAGAAATGGTTGATGTTAAACAGCAACTTGCTCAAGAAGTTAATAGTGGAGATTTATATCAAGTTATTAACTATGCAATATCAAGAGGATTAGATAAGGTCTACTTATTATATCCACAATACAGGTATGAAGATGTTGAACCATATCCTGTTAAAATGAACAAAACAGGAATTCATGAAGGTATAAAATATAATATAGAGATTAACCTAATTAGATTACCATTTGTATTTGAAGATGATGATGAAAAGGTAAAAGAAAACCTAAAGAAAGAAATACTAAAGATATTCGAATAAAAAATATAAGGAACATAGCCGACATACTGGTATGTTCCTTTTTAATGCAAAAAAACACTCAAAAGTGTCACACTTTTTTGAAAATGCAGAATGTAGGGTGTATAATATAAGTGTACTAAAAAAGGTACTTGAAAAATATTTTTTGAAAAAAATTAAAAAATGCTGTCACAAACACTTGCAAAATAAAAAACAATCTACTATAATAAAAACATAAGCATACACCCCGTATGCTTTTGAAATTTGAGGTACAGATCCAAATATGAGGTACAGATTATGAAAGTTATTAATGAAGGGACAGTGGAAAAGGTATTAGACTATATCAAGGACTTTCAAAAGAAAGAGGGGAGATCTCCATCATATAGACAAATTATGAGAGATTGTTCTTTGAAGTGTCTAGCAAATGCTCAAAAGTATGTTTCCGTTCTACAATCTAGAGGAGCAATAGAAAAAGACAACCTTGGTAAAATCTTCATACCTACAAACTTAAGCAAAGGTAAAACCATCGCAGCCCCGTTGGTTGGTAAAGTTGCTTGTGGTGTTCCAATTCTCGCAGAAGAGAATATTGAAATAACTCCACAACTACCTACATCTATATTTGGTGCTGGAGAAACTATGTTGTTGCGTGCTAGTGGAGACAGTATGTTAAACATAGGAATTAATGATGGGGATTTGCTTGTAGTTAAAATCTGCAATACAGCAGAAGATGGAGATGTGGTTGTTGCCTTACTAAACGATTCCGCAACAGTAAAAACATTCCGAAAGAAAAAAGATTGTATAGTACTACATCCTGAAAACCCAAAATACAAAGACATTGAAACAAAGGAAGTAGTGATTCAAGGAATCGTAAAACATGTTATTCATAGTTTATAGGAGGGCGAAAAATTATGTCAACAAAACAAACTTGTCCACATTGTGGTAGAGTGGTCTGCATTAGCAAGACAGCAGAACCTGGTTCAGATGCTAACAGTAAAGTTCTGTGTGAACAACCAAAAACATTAAAAAAGAATCAGGTAGTACAAGGTATTAAGTGTATTAAGTGCAAAAAAATAGTTTATGTACTAACTGAAGTATAGATGAAACGATAAGTTTCAAACCAATATAAGAACCATAGTGTTCGTAGATAAATAATAAATTAAGGAACCTCAAGTGTTCGATACAAAACAACAAATGTATTAAACGCTTGGGGTTCTTTTTTTTGATGAAGAGGCCAAGTGATAACTTGGTCTTTTTTCATTAAATCCACACTTTTGCCACACCTACAAATTTTGAGAAATAGAAAAAACAGCAATAAAATCAAAATTGTCAAGGATTTGTCAAGGGCAGAAGAAAGGAAAACGAAATAAAATAAAAAAAATTTAAAAAATTTGTCAGAAATATTTTAGGTGTTCCAAATGGTGGCACACCTACCTTGCTAAAGTAAGGGTGTCAAATCAAGAAAGAAGGAGGTGAGATAGTGAGAAGTTCAGATGTTACAGCAGACATTCTAAATTTTTTATGCGATGGCAAAACACACACTTTGCAAGAAATCGCAGATGAAGTTGAATGCTCAAGAAGAACAGTGCAAAGACATATTACATCATTGAAATATCGCTATCCCATCGAGAATGCTTTCGGAAGAGGAGACAAACAGGGGGTTTACTTGGATAAGAAGTACCTACATCAAGGAAAGATTAGGTCAAGAGATGAACTGCAAATCATTAGCCAAGCACTTGAACTTTTGCAGAAGTCAGGTAGCGATGTTGACCAAACATTATTGGCTTCATTAATCCAAGAATACCAACTACCAAATCAAACAGGAGAAATAGCACAATGAAAATTAAAAGAAACAAGTTGCTAAAGTACCTACAAAGAATAGGAGTAAGTGAAAAAGAGTTCCTGGACTCATTAGATTTGAGCCTGGACCAACACATCAACTATTCATTAGGTGGCAACACACTAGATGAAGAAAGTTCTAGAAAGTTCCTAAATACAATAGGAGCAGACCATGCAATAGAACTTATTGATTGGGAGGCAATGAACATTGCAAGACCAAGAAACGAATACATTTTTGCATATGCCAATTAAGGTAAAACCATATAAACACCAATTAGAAGCTTTCAAGTTCGCATTGGAAGTAATGGGGTGCTTATGAGCAATATCCTAATACCTTGTGATGAATGTGGGAAAGTTTTCACAAAACCAAAGTGCAGGATACACAAAATTAATTTTTGTTGTCGCAAATGCATGGACAACTATAACTCCAAAAGGTTCACAACCTACAACGAAAATGAAAACCCAATGAATGCCAAAGGGAGAACATTGGAGCAAAGATTTGCAATGAGAAAAAGAAGAATCCTAGCAAAGGATAGAGTTGGCAAAGAAGCTCAAACCTACAACAGACAATTGGGAGAATTGGAACATAGAAAAATCATGCGCCTAAAACTTGGTAGACCACTAGAAGAAAGTGAAGTAGTACATCACAAAGATGGAAACCCACACAACAATAAACCCAGCAATCTGCAAGTAATGACTCGTAGTGAGCATACAAGACTCCACATAAGAGAATATTGGAGAAATAAACATGCCAACGAGTAAATCAGTAGCGATTTTAGCAGAGATGGGAACAGGTAAAACTCTTATAAGCATTGGAATTGCAGGACACCTTTATTTGAAGAATGAAATCAATAAATTGCTGATTGTAGCACCATTGTCCATAACAAAAGTTTGGGAGGAAGAGTTTGGAAAGTTCGCAGATTTTGACTACCAAATAAAAGTCTTGGAAGGTAGTGCCTACAAAAAAGCAGAGATGCTACGAAACCTATTCGGAAACAAACTTCAAGTCGCAGTAGTTAACTACGAGTCGTGTTGGAGAATGGAAAAAGAGATTGCTGATTGGAAACCAGACATGATTATTTGTGATGAATCTAGCAAGATTAAGAACCCACAGGCAAAGCAGTCAAAAGCACTGCACAGATTGGGTAAGAAGAGCAAGCACAACATAATACTTACAGGCACACCAGTAACAAACAATCCCTTGGATTTTTTCTCGCAATACAAGTTCCTTGATGAGGATATCTTCGGTGGAAGTTACTACGCATTTAAGTCAAAATACGCAATTATGGGTGGCTATGGAAACTATCAAGTTGTTGGTTATAAGAACCTACAAGAATTGACAGAGAAAGCCCATAAAGTCGCATTCCGAATAACAAAGAAAGAAGCCTTGGATTTGCCAGAGCAAGTGGACACAAATAGGTATATAGAACTCGAACCAAAAGCAAGAGCTACCTACAATCAAGTAGAAAAAGAAAGCTATGCTGAACTAGATAGTGGAGAACTATCAACACCTAATGTCCTAACAAAATTATTGAGATTATCACAAATAACAGGTGGCTATGTAAAGAACGAATTCAGCGAAATAGCAGAACAAGTATCCAGTGCGAAATTAAACGAACTAGAAGACATTGTTGAGCAATGCATGGAGGCCAACAAGAAGCTCGTGGTGTTCGCAAGGTTTATACCAGAAATAGATGCAATAGCAAAAATGTTAAGAACAAAGAAAATTAAATATTCAATGATTCGCGGCGATGTAAAAGATCGAGCAAGCGAAGTGGACAAGTTCCAGAATGATGCCGAAACAAAGGTGTTTATAGGACAACTACAAACAACAGGTATGGGGTTGACATTGACAGCCGCCGACACAGCAGTGTTCTACTCATTATCATACAACTTTGCTGATTATGAACAAGCAAAGGCGAGGATACACAGAATAGGACAGAAAAATACATGTACCTACATACACCTAGTAGCAAAAAACTCAATTGATGAGAAAGTGCTTGAAGCATTATCAAAAAAGAAAAATATAGCAGACCTAGTCGTAGATAACTGGCGAAGTCTGTTCAATAAGTAGGAGAAAAAATGAAGAGATTAGATCAGTTATTTGTGGCAATAAGCGACCACTTATATAACACACGAAGCTTAAATGAAAAAGATAAAGATGACCTTGGTTTGTGCCTATCACAAATTAGAACAGGATGCACAACCTTGAGAAGATTAGTTCGAAAATACAATGTTAAAGAATACATTTTAGAGCAATTTTTATATGGAGACAGGTATGTCCTTGACACATTAGAAAAATTGCTATTTGACACAGAAGAATTTGCAGACATTGAAGAAGATTTGATTGATGCAATCAAGGAAAATCCAACTGATTATAAAAAGTTTGCAAAATACATTTTGTATTGGGTGCGAACTAATGAATTAGAAAAAGAGTTTGATGAGTGTGTCTCTCATATAAGCGAAAGAGAAGGTGTTGAAGCACCTACATTCATAGATACGAAATTTAATTTTCTAGAAAAAATTGTTCAAAGAGAGTTGAGGGAGGACGAGTAATTGGAAAACAACGAATTATTCACATTATCAGATAAATACCTACAAACAAGAGATAAGAAACAAGTCCTTGAGCAAGAGTTAAAGGATGTTTCAAAGTTGCTTGAACAAATCGAACTAGAACTAATTGACAGAATGACAGACAGCGAAATTGATAGTTTCAAAAGAAATGGAGTGTTGTTCTCAATGGTAAGTAGAGAATTTGAATCGGCAAACCCAGAAACAAAAGAAGAATTGTATAAACGATTTAAGGATCGTGGATACGAGAACCTATTCACAATCAATGCTAACACATTAAGTGGCTTCGTTAGAGAAAGCAAGAAAGAAAATGATGGAGTGTTGCCAGATTGGATGGAAGGTTTAATCAACACATTTGAGAAACAAAGTATCAGAGTTAAAAGAAATTAGGAGATAAGGATATGAGTAACGAAATCGTAAAGAGAGAAGAACAATTTGTGGCTAACACAAACATGGATGACCTACAAGATGAACTTGCAGGAATGAGCATCACATTTGACAAAATCAAAGTGCCAAGTGGTGGCGGATTAGCATTCGAAGTGCCTGGAATCAACCCAGATGAACCAGACCTACAAAAAGAGATTAAAGCAGTAATACTTTATCACCACCCAATGCTTTCATACTACAAAGAAAAATACACAGGTGGAAGTGAAGCACCAGATTGCTCATCAATTGATGGGGTAACAGGCGTAGAAAGAGATACAGGGGAAATGAAGCTTTGCAAAGACTGCCCATACAATCAATTTGATAGTGGAGAAAATGGTGGTAAGGCATGTAAGACTCGCAGAAGAATTTTCATATTAAGAGAGGGAAAAGCATTCCCAACAATCCTTTCATTGCCAACAGCAAGTATGAGAGAGTTCCAAGTTTACATTAAAAACTTGATTGAAAGCCACAGAAAATCAAATCAAGTGGTAACAAAGTTTAGTTTGAAGAAAGAAACAAACAAAACAGGCATCACATACAGCAAAGTCATCCTTTCGTTTGATAGAGATTTGACCGATATTGAAAAAGAAAATATCAGCAAAATGTCAGAACAAACAAAGAGTATTGCAAAGAACCTACAAGAAACTAACGATACAGAATAATAGAAAAATCGCAAAAATGGAGAAATAAATGAATAATTTTGAAGAATATAAGCATTTTGCAGAAGATTTCCTAGAAAGGTATGTTGGTGTACCTACAACTCGTAATTTCAAATGCTTAAACCCAATGCATCATGATGACAACCCAAGCATGGGATACGACAAGAACAGTAATAGGGCTCACTGCTTTGGATGTGATGCTTCCTATGACATTTTTGACCTTGTGGGTATTTACTTTGGAATCGATGACAAAGGCGAACAATTCAAGAAAGTTCAAAGTCTTTATGGAGGGGGTAGCACTTCGCTACCTCAACCAAAAAAGAAAAAGGTGCAGAACAAGGAAAAGAATATAGAAGACATAAAGCAATACATTATAGATTGCAAAGCAAATATTTATAAAACAGACTACTTTGAAAAGAGAGGACTGACAAACGAAACAATAGAACGATGCAATCTTGGATATGATGAAAAAGAAAATGCAGTTGTAATTCCATATTCGAAAGCAATGGATTATTTCCAACGAAGGTCAGTTGTTGATAAGAAGTTCTTCAAGCCAAAGACAGAAGATGCAGGACAAGAGCCACTCTACAATGCACAGGCGCTGAAACTAAAAACAAGAAAACCAATCTTCATTGTAGAAAGTCCTATCTGTGCAATGAGTATCATACAGTGTGGTGGAATGGCAGTAGCACTATGTGGCACAGGATTAGAGAAATTATTGGCTAAAATTAGGACTAAAAAGCCACTTGGAACACTGGTCCTAGCATTGGACAATGATGATGCAGGAGAACTAGCAAAGACAAAACTTATAGGCAAATTAAGGGAAATAGATGCAAAGTTCCTAGTGTATAACATAGCAGGAGATTGCAAAGATCCAAATGAATTATTAATGAAAGAACCTACAAAATTACAGAACAACATTGAACATGCAATCAAGGAAGCAAAGAAGCTCACAGCCACAAAGTATGACAGCATACCACTTGAAGAATTATTGAAGAAACAATTCAAACCAAGAACCTGGGTAGTAAAAGATTTGATACCAAAGGGTTTGACTCTACTAGCATCACCTACAAAAGCAGGTAAATCTTGGATGATGTTGCAGTTGTCACAGTGTGTGGCAGAGGGTAGAGATTTTCTAGGTTATGAATCAGTGAAGTCGGAAGTGGAATACCTGGCACTAGAAGATGATGAGCAAAGAATTGCTGAAAGAACTTTGATACAGAGAAATGGAAAACCATTTGAGCATGGAGTTCACATCACTACTAAAGCACCTACAATGGATAGAGATGTGTTGCTTGATACTTTGGCAGAGAAGCTAGAAGAAAATGACAAAATAAAAATGTTCATAATAGATACTCTGCAAAAGGTAAGAAAAACAAGGATGGATAAGGAAAGCAGTAATGCATATGCAAGCGACTATGCTGAAATAGGACAATTAAAAGAGTTTGCAGATGATAACGATGTTGCAATTGTTATAGTTCACCACGCTAGAAAGTCCATAGATGAAGTAGATCCTTACTCAAACATTCTTGGTAGCGTTGCATTGCAAGGTGTCGTAGATACAATGATGGTAATCAACAACAGAAAACAAGATGAAATAATGTTCTATGCAAAAGGTAGGGATATTGGACAAGTTGCAAGGGTTATAGAACTAGATGATGATAAGAAAGGAAAAACTTTCCTATGGTCTATTGTAGGTACTCCAGAAGAGCAAGCAAAAGCCAGAGAGAAAAGGGAATACGAAAACAATCCTTTGGTAATCACCATCAAGGAACTATTAAAAAATAATCCTAGTGGATGGAGTGGCAATTCAACAGACATCATGAATGCTATGTATGACATAACTAAACAAGTAGTATGTGTCACAACAACACAAATTGGCAAGGACTTACAGAACCTTGCTACAAGGTTGCATAGAGATGGTATAGACTTTACAACAAAAAGAACTGGAGCAAAGCGAATCCATACATTTACCTATAATAAGAAACCAAGTTGGATGAACAGTATGCCATCGTATCAACCGAAGTTCTACGACTAGCCAAATTTTGCGTTAGTTATAGTATATATAACAAAATAGTATAGTGTCATAGTGTCATAAGTGTCATTTAGTGACACTAGTGACACATTGACACTTATAAATAATCGTGCGTGCATACGCGAGGGAGAGCCGATGAAAGAAAAAGAAATAGTAGACTCTATTAGAGAATACCTACAAACAATTCCAAAACTTTTTTTCTGGAAAGAACATGGAGGACAATTCGGCACAGCAGGAATTCCAGATATAATAGTGTGTTATAAAGGAAAGTTTATAGCATTTGAAGTTAAAAGACCAGGTGGTAAACCTACATTATTGCAGAAGATAACACTAAATAAAATCGAAAAAGCCAAAGGAATTGCAAAGTTAGTGACTTCAGTAGAACAAGTAAAAGAGATAATTGAAAATCTATAGGAGGGAATGGTGGGAGAAACCATTAACGAATTAAACATAACAGAAGAGGCCAAGTTTGATTATGCTTTCTTGAAAGACCTGTTAGTTGGAGATTTTGGAAGCGACCTTCCACCAAATTTCCGAATAAGCCAGGAATTAGTCAGTGAAATTGAATTATTCCTAAATACAAATAAAAAAGTGCAAGGCAAGTATTATTTGAGATTGACACACACAGATGAGTTTGACCAAGACCTTATGTTGTTTATCACTAGAGGAAAACTAGAAGAAAATAAACAATATTGGGAATTAAAAGGAATAACAGAAGCAAGTGGTTGGAGTGAAGAAGCTGAAGAGAATGGCATTATAAGAGCATGGTATGAAACCAAAGTAGCAAATACAACCGAAAAAACAGATTGGGTTGCAGAAATGTATACCTACAAGATAATAGACAAACTTGAAGAAATCTATGATATAGGAGGAAGAGATGAATACATTGGAGCTCGTGAAGAGGTTGCTAGAAAACTATCAAGAGAACAAAGCGATGATAGAGGGCAAAAAGAAATTCCATCACGAAGAGTTAAATACTACCTTAAGAAAGGAAATTTCAGTTCTGGAACAGCAGATGAAATTATTGGAATGCTCAATAGAATTGCTGATGAATGTAGAGAAAGAGCTGATCAACAAGGTATATAAAAACAAATATCCTATGAGTAAATTTGCAAGAGATAAGTTTATTAGTAGGACACATGCATACAAAATGAGGGAAAAAATCATTAAAAAAATAGCAAATTTAATGGAAAAAGGGATGGCAACCTAAAAGTTAAGACAATCGTTTACAGATTTGTACAGTTGTGGTCGACCACTTCCGTATAATAGAGATGTAAGCAAAAAACAACGGAGGGGAAAATGCCATACAGTCCAAAGAAACCTTGCAGACATCCAGGGTGTCCAGAACTAACAAATGAAACATTCTGCGAAAAGCATAAGAAAGAAAGTAATAGGATTTATAACCTATACCAAAGAGATGAATTGAGCAGAACCTTTTATAGGACACAACAATGGCAAAAGGTAAGAAAGATAAAACTCCAACAGTCACCATTCTGTGAAGAGTGTAAAAAGAATGGAACAATGGTGGTAGGCAAGATTGTGGATCACATCGTACCGATTAAACAAGGTGGTGCTCCATATGACTTGGACAACCTACAAACTCTATGTTGGTCATGCCATAGCAGAAAATCAGTAGAAGAAGGTAGTCGCTTCGGTGTACAAACCAGACAGCGAAAACATTAAAAAGAAAAACTTCTGGGCAGAGAACAAATGGAACATACCAGAGATAAATGGTGTTCAAGAGTTCGACCAAACATTAGAGTTTATAGGGTTCAACTATGCTAAAACATTCCATAGGGAGAAAAAGACAGAGTATGGCATTCACTTCTTCCTAGATGATTACCAGTTCAACCGAATATGGAACAACCCAGATAAATACATAGATTTATTAAAAGAATTCAAGTGTGTTTTGAGTCCAGATTTTAGTATGTATACCGACTATCCAAAAGCGATGCAAATGTGGAAACACTACCAAAAGCATTGGGTGGGTGCATATCTAGAAACAAAAGGAATAAAGGTAATACCAACAATAGGTTGGAGTGATGAAGAAAGTTTTAAGTGGTGTTTCGATGGAGAACCTAGAAAATCAATCGTAGCAGTGAGTTCAATAGGAACACAAAGATACGAAGAAAGTAGAGTTTTATTCCTTAAAGGGTTCAAAAAGATGGTTCAAAAACTAGAACCTACAAAAGTGTTATTCTGGGGAAATATTCCAGAAGAATTGAAGAACGAAAAGAACATAATTCACATGGGATACATAATGGATGAAAAGTTCAAATTAATGCGAAAA
>JAFTVC010000006.1 GCA_017465925.1 Clostridia bacterium
TAAATAAAATTTAATTTTGTGTTGCGTTCCGCAACCACCACAACAAGTTGTGCATCACAGTTTGAATTATGCTTGTTGGTCAAATGAGAAAGTAAACTTTCTCGCTATCCCAACTTCGCATAATATTGTTGTTCTTTTTGTACTTTAACCCTTTTGCAAAAGTTAAATATACATTATTCATTTATGAATATTCCACCTAAACACTCATTAATTTTAAATAGCATTATTCATAAATGAATAATTTGTTTTTAAAGTCATTTTTTTAGTGGCATTATTCATTTATGAATAATTTTACTTATCCCTATTTTTTTTGTTGCCATTTTTCTTTCTACTAGTAAAATAATATACTAACAAATAATTAGTTTTACTTATTAAAACTATTAGATAATATTATGCGAAGTTGGGATAGCGAGAAAGTTTACTTTCTCATTTGACCAACAAACATAATTCAAACTGTGATGCACAACTTGTTGTGGTGGTTGCGATACGCAACACAAAATTAAATTTTATTTAATTTTATCATCACATAGTTTATACCAATATAATAGTATAATTAATTTACTACTATCTATTTTACCCCCCCCCGCCTTTTGTCAAGCGTTTTAAGCACTTTTTTTGAAATTTATTTAAAAATTTCTTCATTTTTTTCTTTAACCATCTTTTAATCACATTTATTAAATAAAATTTAAAAATTATTGAAAAAATTTCATCTTGAAAATTAATTCAATGATTGTTTAGAAAACCGCTAAAACTTATAAAGGTTGACAAAATTTGTAAAATTTGCTATACTTATATAAGCAATGAATTAGGAGTAAACTATGTTTAAAGAAGAAAAAGAATTTTTAAAAGAGAAAAAAGCATTTCACAAAATCAATAAAGAAATAAACATTAATTATAATGTAGAAAGTGATGTACCGCTTATAGGTACATTATCAGGTATTTCAATTTTTGTAGCACTTCTTTCTGCAAGTGAAAAATTAAACATTCAAGTACTACAATATCCTGCATTAATTTCATTATGTATAGGAGTCGGCTGTGCGTATTATACTAATGTAACTACTAAAACAACAGTAACCGCTTTTACAATGTACAAAACATTAGAACATGAAGGCGTTGAATTAAATAAAGAAAACAAGGAAGCAATTTTGATATTATTAAACCTTTACAAATATAATTATGAAAAAATAATTAAAGATTTAAAATTAAATAAGATTAACAAATTAGATGTATATAAAAGATCTAATGCATTAGTAAACGAATTCATTCCAAGGTTGCAAAAATGTCAAGAAGAAGCATTAAGTCCAGAATTGTTTAACTAATTAGAAAGCAGTATTTAAAAAATACTGTTTTTTATTAAAATTAAAAAAAAGTAAAAAATTGTGTATTGACAAGCACCCTACTGTATGTTATAATTAAGTCGTAAAAAAGTTTAAGGAGTATTACTATGTTTAATAACAATGTTCAATATAAAAAAGAAAAAGAAGCATTATTAAACTTAAACAATGCCATTGATTTAAGTTTACAAAATGATAAAACAAGTACAGCAGTTTTAGGAAGCACACTATTTGCTACTGCTTTTGGTGGTTTACTATATGCAGGAACTGTATTAAATTTACCAGAATTACAATATGCATCACTTTTAGCAGTTTGCGGTGCTGGTTACTGTGCATCACACATCAATACTTATGGAAAGGTAACAGTAAACGAAACAACTATGTATAACTCATTTAAAAATAAAGGGGTTATTACAAACGACAATTATCGTAAAGAAGTTGTTGATGTTTTAAACCAATATAAATCAAGTTATGAAAAAATAGTTACAGATGTTCAAAGTGGTAAGATAAATAAAAAAGAATCTCAATTAAAAAAGAATAGATTAATCAATACATACGCATCTCAACTAAATTACTACGAACAAAAAGACAGAATTATGTAATTATTAATAAAAGATATTAATTTATTATAGATAAATTATAAGTTTTGATTTCTAGCCATTGAAATTAATTTGAAAATATTATTTCAAAGAATGAGTAATTGACACAAAAGGTAAAAAATACATAATGAATGAAATTTATTACGATAAAAAATTAAAAAAAGCATTTGAAAGACTTGATACAGCACTAGGAATTCCTACACTTCAAGATGCAAATATACCTTACGAAAACACAACAACCGCAATACTTGTTTATGGTGCAAGTGCTATTCTTCTGTTTCAACTTATTAACATAGAAATTGCTTTGGGAGTTTTTATATTAGGATTAGCAAATCACTTTTATATGAAACACGAACTAAATAAAGTACACAAATACAACATTGATGCAGTTTGTGAACAATCAACATTTTGTAATGCTTATGAAAATGTTTACTACACAAATTTAGATGAAAAACGTTTACAAAAAGCAAAAGAAGTATTGGAAGAAGAACAACTTATAACCAGCGACTTTGATGAAACAAAACTACTTAATTTACTCAACAATTATAGTATAAGGACAAATTATGTAAATTTACTATATTTAGGATTTCTTGAACAAGTTAAAAATAAACAAGTAATAAGAAATAATAAAGAGATTGACATATCTTATATTTGCAATAGAAATCAAAAAATAAAAGCAGAACTTTTGAAAGAATTAAGAAAAGAATAAAATTTAAACTTGGTACAAATTAGTACCAAGTTTTTTGATTATATATCTTATGTTGATTGACATTTTTATAGCCTTATCAAATTTAATCATAAGATGTACTCTATTCCTTAACAAAACAGTTACAAATTACAATTACTTTTATTTTTCTTGCTAAATTTTTATAATTTAGGTATAATTAATTTATGTATAAAATAATTAATAATAAAATAATAATACAAAATAAAAAAGACTTTGTACCACAGCATATTTTAGAATGTGGGCAAATATTTAGATTTGAAAAAATTGATAAGAATTATGTAGTTTTTTCGCTAGATAAAAAGGCAACAATAATTGAAACTGAAAGCAATTATGAAATAGTTACAAATGACATTGATTACTTTATAAACTTTTTTGACCTTGAACATGATTATTCATCTATTAAAAATAAATTGATTAATTTTAATAATGAAATTTTGAACAATGCAGTAAATTATGGATATGGAATTAGAATATTAAAACAATCCCCTTTTGAAATGATAATTTCTTTTATAATATCTGCAAACAATAATATTCCACGAATAAAAAGCAGTATTAAAAAAATTTGTGAAGCGTATGGAAAACTGATTGACAATGACTACTACGCTTTTCCTACCCTTGAAGATTTGTCAAAAGCAAATGAAGATTTTTTTAAAAGTGTAGGTTTAGGTTATCGTGCTAACTATATGGTAGAAACACTTAAATTATTAAAGGATATTGATTTTGATAATTTAAAAATACTGTCAACACAAGATTTAAGAAATGAACTTATGAAACTTAAAGGCGTCGGTAGAAAAGTTGCAGAATGTATTATGCTATTTGGTTTTAATAGATTAGATGTATTCCCTATTGATACATGGACGAAAAAAGTTTACAATGAAAATTTTTATGTAGGAGATAAAAACAACAATGAAATTGCAAACTATTTTGTTGACTTTTTCGGGCATTTAAGCGGTTATGCACAGCAATATTTATATTATTGGAAACAAACAACCAAAAGCAAATAAAAAAACACAGTATAAACTGATTTATAAAATAAACATTAAAAATAAAAGGATGAAATAAAATGGAATTAAACAATAGAATTGACCACACATTATTAAAAAGTAACGCAACAGTAACTGATATAGAACAACTAGCAAGTGAAGCACTTACGTATAATTTTTACAGTGTTTGCGTAAATCCATACTTTGTAGAACTTGCCAAACACTATTTAAAGGATAGCAACATAAAAATTGCTTGCGTAGTTGGCTTTCCATTAGGTGCAAACTCAATAGAAACAAAAGTTTTTGAAGCAAAGCAAGCGAAGCAAGATGGTGCAGATGAAATTGATTTAGTTATGAATATTGGAGCATTTAAATCACAAAACTATGACTATGTACAAAGAGAAATAGATGAAGTTTGCGATAGTGTTAATTTACCTGTAAAAGTAATTGTAGAAACTAGCGAACTTACAAGAGAAGAACTTAAAATAGCGTGTGATATTGTAAACAAATCAAAAGCAACTTTTATAAAAACAAGCACAGGTTTTTCAAGTAGCGGAGCAAATGTAGAAGACATTAAATTTATGAGAAAGCACATTATAAAAGGCAAGCAGATTAAGGCATCAGGCGGAATTAAAGACAAAGAAACTGCCTTAAAAATGCTAGAAGCAGGTGCAGACCGACTAGGTACAAGTTCTTCTGTTAAAATAGTAAGTGAATAAAACTTATTTTTCTTTTTAAAGTATGACTCAAAAATTTCGCTAAAAAGATAGACTTAAAAAAATTAAATCACTAATTTTAAAAAACATAAAAGGCTAATACTTTTATGTTTTTTATTTAGAATATTATTTACATTCAAATTTGAATTTAAGCAAAAATTTGATTATTAAAAACCATTTATTTTTGGATAAACTTTTATCAAGAAAAAGCAACAATCTTACCGCAAGCAATTTTAGTGCCAGCATTTCCAGATGGTTGTGTTACAAAGTCATCAACAGAAGAATGAATTATAACAGTTCGCCCTATTACTTCATCTATTGTAAACCTATTGACAAGTACTGCTAAAAATGCAAAACCATTAGCACTAAAAAGCGGTGGTAAATCACCTGCATGATAAGGATGTGAGCAATTTTCAGGATTGTAATGCATTTTAGCATCAGCAAATGGGTCTTCTTCATTACCCATACAACTATCACCTTCATGAATATGAAAAGCATAAATAGGATTTTTACAAAAAAAATTTGAAGTAGGCAATCCCATTATGTCAGCAACTACTAATACTCCATAATTAAACTGATAAAACCAAACATTGCCTCCAATTTCAGGATATTCATCACTACCTTTGACTCTTGCAACCGCTTTTGGTGCTTGCCTAAAAAGCGAGGCAAAATTAGGAATATTATTCTTCATAAATCATATTTCCCCCTTATAAATAATAATTATTATATGCAAATGCGATTCAAAATGCTTGTCGCAAGCAAACGTTCACGAAATAGAGATTTGTAAAAAATTCTTATAACAATTATAAGTGTTAATTAAAAACCATTAAAGGAATTTACTTTTAATAAATCTTTAAACAAAAAAAATAATTACTTGTTAAAATTAAGCAATTATTCTAAAAATAAAAATAGATATAAACATTGAACGCAAAGCCTTTATATTAATGATTATTTTTGTGTTTTTGCTGTTTTCATACTAAAAACTAAACATAAAACACAAGTCCATATACTCTCTATTACCTATTTTTCGCATTTCTTTGTAAACAATTTTTCCACCCATTTTTTGATAAAATAATTTTGCCTGCTTCGCATCTTCAAAGCACCATAAAACCAATGAGTGTTTGTTTTTTGATAAAAATATTTCAATTATACTCTTAAAAAGAAAAGTACCTATACCACTATTTGATAATGTTGGCTCAACATATAACTTTTCTATCTCACCATCAGCATCTAAGAAATTAGTGAGTTCGCTATTAAACACATACTTACAATACCCAACAACATTGTTTTCACTTTCAGCTACTATTATATTGCTTTTATCAAAATCACTTAAAAGTTTACAGGCTTTGTCATAGGGGTTTAATGATTCTAGAAAATCCTTATCCATAAAACTTGAACAAGACATCCACCAGCCACGAATATTTATATCGGCAAGTATATTTACATCTGTTTTTTGCATTTTGCGTACTTTTAATTCCATTTCATCCTCAACATTCATTAGATAACAATTTTAAATTTCCTACCAAAAACAAAATATTTTGATGGTTTTAGTTTAAATGTTTCAGTAGTAGAAAATGGAACTACAAACCACTTTCTTACCCTTATATTGTGGTATCTTATCTTAAAATTTCAAAGTATTTAAGGGCAAAATAAACAAGCAACTTATTGATTCAATTCTTTCATATTTTTCTCATCATGTGCATTTAAAAACAAATTTTTATTATTCCATAACTTTACAGGTTCATCATTCAAACTTTTTGAAAAAATTAAAGTTTTACTTATTTCAAAATGTGAATCTTCTTCATTACTATAAACTTCATCAATCATATTTAATTTTTTATAAAGTTTTACCGCACTCACATTATCTTGCTCATCAGTGTACAATCTTAAAGCATTAAATCCCATTTCTTTTGCTTTTTCCGTAACAAAACTTAAAATTTCTGTTGCATATCCTTTACGCCTTTCATCATCAATAACGCCAAACCAACCAAGCCACGCATCTTTGGGATACAATTTATAAGCATAAATTCCACAAATACCAACAACTTTACCATCAACTTTTGGAAGCCAATATTTTAATACACTATAATATTCTGGCAAACCATTAAGCGAATCTTTTAAATCTTCACTCCCATTTTCAACTGGAAAAATATCGTGTTGAATTTTAATTGCCATATCAATATTTTCATTATTAAGTTCTTCAAAAATCATAAATACCACCTTAAAAATATTATATTAGTATTATAACATAAAATCATATACAAATCAATTCTTTCATTATTTTTCGCAAATTACAAATAATCTATTTTGTTTCTTTCTGTTGCATTTATCAAAATTTTTATCACCTATTTTTATATTTTTAAAACCAACTTTTTTAAGCAACTTTTTAATTTCACAAAGATTGTAAACATATTCAGTTGCTTTCCTTTCTTCTTTTATGTATTGACCATCTGGCGTTTTTTCATAAGTAATAGTCAAGTACTCTATTGAATTATCCTTGTTAGGTGTCATTTTAGCAACTTCATCATATTCTTCATTAGATGCATAGAAAGTGCGTACTCCATTGCTAAATTTGTAAATTGTATTAAAATCAAAAGAAAACATACCATTGTCATTTAAATGCTTGTAAGCCAAACTAAAAACTTTTTCCCACTTTGAAATTGGTGAAAGTTCATTAATTGCATTATAATTACAAGTAATTAAATCAAATTTCTCATCAAATTCAAAGTCCGTCATATCTCCATAAATAAACTCAACATTATCGTTTTTGATATTTTGCATCGCATATTCAAGCATTTTTTTAGAAAAATCTAAACCAACACATTTATTAATGCTTAATTTTTCTTGCATTAAATTTAAAAATGTACCAGTTCCACATGCTAAATCCAGCATAGTTTTTACAGTCTTTTGTTTTTTATTTATGTAACTAACTAACGCATCGCATCTACGAATAGAAAAATCTAAATGTGAATCTGCATATTTTGAAACATAATTTCCTTTATCATAAAATTCAACCATAATATTACCTCCTATATGATTGTTTAATTTTGAAATTTAAACATTATATTAGTAACAAAACAACAACTTGTATCAGTTTAAATAGACTCACCAATATCCGCTAAAATCATAGCAACAATTTCTTCTTTACTTTGCTCTTTTGTTATTATCTTCTCTTTAATTTGAGTTAAATAATCTTTTTCTCTAAACCATTCACTCATATCATCAGCATCAAATTCCTTTGACTTTGCCCTTGTTTGATGCCTTTTTACAGTTTCTTCAAAAGACAAATCAAAATAGTATGCATAAACATAGGAAAATTTCTCTTTTATAATGTTAAACATATTAGTGTAGTGATTACTTTTAAAAATCCCATCAATTATAATATAATCAAATTCATTGCAACCCCAGTCAATCAAAGTCAAAATAGAACCTTGTATCAAACTATTTCGTTTAGCCATGAAATTTTCATCATTTTTAATTTTTGTTAAATAAATTTTCAACATATCTTGCTCAATATACAAAATATTTTTATCTAAAATTTCTCTTAAAGCATTAGAAATAGTAGACTTTCCCGAACCAGAATTACCCCTTAAAATTATAACTTTCGCACTCATAATACCCTCCATAATTTAAATGCCATTAAATATCTAAATCATTGAAACTGCATTATTTCAAAACTATTTACCCTTTTTTAACAAATTTTTCATAAAATATAACCCTAAAAACAAATGCAAGAAAGCATTGAAATTTAAGTACTTGACTTGTAGGGTGATTACATATTAATTTAAAACACATTACTTATTATGTAGACACAAGATTTTATTAATCATTATCATTACAATTATCTGCATCAATAGCAATAGCAATCAAAAGCACATTAAAAGACTCTTCTTTGCTTGTTTCAATTGTATAAGTATCACTTAAAGAGAAAAACTTTTTATTAATTGTGGCAACAATATTGTTATTTTTCTTGATTTGATATTTATGTTCCCATACATTGCCTTCTATTTCATAACCACCTAAATCGCAATAAAATTTAGGTTTAAACAATGAAAATTTACGTTTAATCTGTCCAATTTTATTGTCATTTTTATAAATTTCATATATTGAAAATAATGACCATATTTTTTCTTTTATACAACCAAGTTCTTGGCCGTTAGCGTCATAAATAACAAATTTATGCCCCCAAGAAAGTTGTCCTTTAACAACATAAAGAACATTACCATTTTCATCATAAATGTTATACGAATCAAACCAAGACAGAATTTTTTGTTTAATTATCAAATTCATAATTTTCTCCTTGTTTTCATTATATCACAATTAAAACAAATTTCAAAGCAATACTATAAAAAATACGCAACCACTATTTTTTCTTAAGGATGCGTATAATGGTTTTCTGGCGGAGTGCTATCCATTTTGTTTGAACCTTTTTTGCTTGATTGAACAAGCCTGAATAAAGGCTTTAAAAATTTCATTTTGTATTTTGTCATTATCAACTAATAGTTCAGGATGATATTTAACTCCAATATAAAAAGTTTTGTTTTTTGCTTCAACAACTTCGACTTGATTGTCGTCTGAAACAGCAACCACTGTCAATTGCTGGGGGATTTTTGTTCCAGCATATGTATGAATGCTATTACATCAAATTCATCGCTTTTTAATATTTTATAGAATAGGCTGTTTTTATCTATAATTTGACACTTATGAGCATATTGCAAATTAGGTCTATCGTGAATGTCAACATTTTGTATTTTTTCTGCAGTGCCACCTAATCCTCTAATGATATTATTATAACCTGCACATATTCCTAAAAGTGGAATATTGTTTTCATAACAATATTTGGCAATAAATTCTTCGTAGTTGTGAGAAGATATTCCGCCTTGCAAGATAATGCCATCACATTTTTTTATAAGCATTATTAAATCTGAAATTTCTTCTGAAGATAGTTCAATTTTTTCGCTTTCGTCTTCCTGATTAAAAGTTTTTCTTAAAGTTTGAGGAAGAATTCCTAAAACAATACCCCCATTTTTATTTACTGAATATCTAACATCATTACTGATACGCTGCCAAGACCAATTATAAAACTCTTCGATTGTAATATTTTTTGATATTATTCCTATTATTGGTTTCATTAATGCTCCTTTATATTTTTTCATTTTATCATATTTCCATACTAAGTGCAAAATAATCCCAAGTAAAAAAATAAACGAACTCATTTAACTGGTTCGTATATTTAATATAATGGCGGAGAGTGAGGGATTTGAACCCTCGCTGGCTTTAACACCACTACATCCTTAGCAGGGACGCCCCTTCGGCCTCTTGGGTAACTCTCCATTTACTTACCTGTTTAGTCTATCATATTTTTTTGCTTTTGTCAACTAATTTTACTCATATTTTTGCTATTCTATTCAATTATATAAAAAAACAAAAACATCTAATATATAAAACTTGAAATTTCTTTGTTTTTAGCACTTTAAATCTATCATTGCACTATTAACTATTTTTTACATAAAAAAGAAACATAACTTTAATTTTATGTTTCTTTTTTATGTAAATTCAGCATAGTTAAAATCATTTAATTTTTTGCTTATTTATCTTTTAAGTCATACAAAATTTTAATGGATTTATTAATATTAATTTATTTTAATATTAAAATGTTGGTTCTGTTGTACCTGTTCCAATAGAACCCATTAACCATTCTAAAAATTCAGTACCTACCATTGTATCTGGCAGTTCACCGTTCCATTTTTCAATAGCCATTTGTTGTAACATTGCTTGCTTAACATCGCTTGATAAAGCATCCCATGCTTGTTGCATAATTTGTAAAGCCTCTGCATCACCCTTTGATTTTTCAATGCTGGCCTCTGCTTCTTTCTTGGCAACTTCTAAAAGTGCTTCCGCTTCTGTTATTTTCTTTTGCTTTTCATATTCCGCTTTTAATTGTTCTTGTTCTGCAATCATCTTACTTTCAACTGCATCTTCAAAGGCGATACTAAAAGAAATATCTGTTATAACAACATTTGTAATAGTTACATAATAACTATCAAAAGCACCATCCATCGCAGTTAAAATATCGCTAGATAAAGTTGCTCTTGTTTCAATAATAGCCATTGCTTGCTTTTGACTTAAAACACTTTTAACTTTTTCTTCCGCTATCGCTTGAATTCTTGTCATTAAAACTTCATTATCACCATACTCTTTTGTGATATTCACTACTTTACTAGCATCAATTTTATATTGAACAACTAATTGTGCAGTCATTGCTTGTGCATCTTGTGAATATGCTTGAATTTCATTATCAATTTGTTGTACTGAAATTGGATAATAAACATAACTAGAACTTATGTAATCATTAAAATGCGTACCACTTGTTCTAATATCCTTTGCTTCACCCCAATACTTAACTACTGCTACTTCGTTAGCATCAACTACCCTAATACTAAACGGCACAATAGCAAATGCAATTAAAAACACCCCAGCGCAAACCAAACTAATAATTTTAACTTTTTTATTTTTGTTAAAATATGCAAGTATTAACGCACCTAATACAAGACCAGCTAAGATAATTCCTAATAATATACCCATTCTTCCTTTAATCTCCTTAAAAATTTCATTTGTTTTAGTTGCAACCTACGCAACTGATTGTAATTAAGTTTAATTATGCAGATTTGTAAAATGAGAAAGTAAGTTTACTTTCTCATATCACAACCTATAACATAATTATAAAAAATTTTAATTATAATGTCAAATATTTTTGTTACTATAAGAAGTAAATATTTTAGCAAGTAAAATATTTGTTGCTAACGCAACTGCTACTGCCACGCACTAGCACTTCTTATTTTGTAACCACCTGCATTTTCACACAAATAACTAAAATTGCAAGATTAAAATGCTTTAAATAAAAAATTGAACAATTCCACCTATACCTAACGCAAGTGCATTCATAACGATGTCAAGCATAATCATCTCATGATTAGTAACAAGCTTAACTGTTAAAGCAATTCCCAGTGCTAACCAATACCCTATTTGAACTGCTCCTAATGGAACTATAAACCAATTCCATAAACACATTATAACTACTGCATTAAATGCAATAATAACCAAAGCCAAAAGGACAGGCTCCAAGAATATAATTGATACACTCCTCGCAAAATCTTTTCTATCTTCAATTCTTTCTTCTCTATCAAATGAACCGTATTTCATATTATTCTCCTTTTAAAATTTTAAATCCAAAATTGAACAATCGCACCTATGCCCCATATAAAAAGACTCATAACAAAATCTATCAAACTTACTTTATGTGTGGTAACAGCCTTGACAATAAATGCAATTCCCAGTGCTATCCAATAACCTATTTGAACTGCTCCTAGTGGAACTATAAACCAATTCCACATACACATTATAACTACTGCATTAAATGCAATAAATGCCAACATTAGAACTATGGATATAGGCGAGTTTTTAAAATAATCTTTCATATTAAAATCTTTCATATTAATCCTCCTTATTAGTGAAATTATTTCATCATTAGCAATTAATAATGCAATTTCATTATACCCCCCCCCGCCTAAATTTTGTCAAGTAAATTTCACAACTTTTTTACATTATGTAAATCAATTACTAAAATTTTATAAATATGAATAAAAAAGCACCAACTAAAAAGTTGATGTTAATAGAAATTTCAAAAACCCCATAAAAGTAGTTTAATTTTATTTATTCACTTTAAATAATAATTTTTTGACCAATAAAAAGTGTTGTAATATTATTTACATCTTTAATATGACTAATAGTAACATTATATTTTTTTGATAGACTTTCAAAAGTATCTAGTGGTTTAACTATATGTAGTGCCATATTTCTTTTCCTTACCCAAAGAATATCACCTTCTTCTATTACACTATTTTTAAGCAAATCATTATCCAATAATAAATCTTCAAGCCTTATGCAAAATTTTTCTGCAACACCTAAAAGTGTATCGCCTTTTTTAGCAAAGTAAATAATATCTTCAACTTTTTTATCATCTAAAATTTCAACTTCAATACTCATATTATAATTTATGATGCAAATAATATTTAAATAACCAAAATATGCTTTAATAAACATAAAACCTATTTAAATCTTTAATACTTGCTTCTTCAACAAAAATTTTTAAGAGTTATCAAAATTTTTACAAAGTTATAAATTTGCTTGATTTTGCAGAAAATTTTTTATAATATATATAGAAGATGAATATGCAAAAGTTATATTTACTTATTAACCATAATGAAATTAAAAGAATCAAAATATAATTGTATATGCAACTTCTATAATTTTAATACTACTTAATAATAAAAAATATTTAAAGGACTAAATATGCAAAATTTAAATCAAGAAAATAGTAAAATAAACAATACAACTGAAAATAACACCAACAACGAAGTAAATACTAATAACACAAAACGAACATCAAGCAAGTTTGTATTTTCCATATTTTTAGCGATTTTTTTAGGCATAGTGATAGCAAATGTTGCAGGTGGCTACATTGGTAGTCTTATTCAAGGTCTATGCTCTACTTTAACTGCTTTTGCTAGTGCATTAGTAATAATCTTTATATTAAAGCATTTAATGAATTTTATTGAAAACACATTACTAAAACATTTTTTAACTAAAAGCAAGTATGGACACAGAATAAAAAGAACAATATCAATATTAGTATCTTTTGCAATTTTAATTTTAACAATATTTTTAGTTATGAGTTTTATAGTTCCACAAATAATAGAAATTATTACAGAACTAGTTAATAATAAAGATAGTTATGTATATCAAATTAAAACTCAACTTTCTGAATTTATAGCATCAATAATAAACACTAATGCAGATGACACAGTAAACAATATAATGAAGAGCATTTCCGCTTATTTAGAAGAAACATTTAATAACTTCTTACCACAATTACTAGCAATTAGTACAAGCACAGTTATGACAATAGGTCAAATTTGTATGGGTGGAATTTTAGCATTCTTATACTTGTATAATAGAGAAACAATTAACGGATTTTTTGCAAAACTAATCAAATTAAAATGCAAGCCAATAACTGTAAAAAGAACATACAACATAATGGAACATTCTGATAAAGTATTACTTGATTATATAGTAGCAAAAATTATAGAAGCAATAGTAATTACAGTAGTAATTGGTATAGGACTTTCAATAGTAGGAATAAACTATGCCTTTGAACTTGCACTACTTATTGGCATATTAAACGTTATTCCATACATCGGTTTCATTATTGCACTAGTGCCACTAACACTACTAACTCTAATTTATGGTTCTGTGGAACTAACAATACAAGCAGTTATAGTTACAGCAATAATTTACATTATATTAACAACATTTATAACGCCAGTAATAGTTGGAAAGAAAATAAAGATAAATATGCTACTTATGTTTTCAGCAATGATAATATTTGGCGGTATGTTTGGCATAATAGGAATGGCAATAGCACCACCAGTTGCGTGCATAATGGCAGAGATTTTTAAAGAAAGAATGTCTTTAAACTCTGAAAGTGCAGATAATAATTGTAACATACCACAAGACAATTCAACGGAAAATATTGAAAATAATGAAATAGAAAATAGCAATATTGAAAACACTGCAAAACTAGAAACAACAGAAAACACAGAAATATTAACTTTAAACTCAACAAGTGAAAAAGAAAATAAAACAAGAAAAAAAGATATAAAAGAAAATTTAAAATCTAATAAACAAACTAAAACAAAAACAACTAAAAAAACTATTAAAAAATCATCAAACAAGGATTAATTTTAAAAATAGCATAACTTATATGTAAATTAAAAAAACTTAATTACAAATTGTAATTAAGTTTTTTATTGTTAAATTATTGTTCTACTTCTCTTAAAGCAGTTGACTCTACAATTTCAGGTTCTTCATGTGGTTCAACATATCTTAAACCAGTAGATTTAGGCTTATTTAAACCAACTTGAACATTCGCACCAGTTTTAAAGTCTTTAATACGCTTATCTAAATTAAGGTCATAGTTATTACCAATTAAAGTAACAATATTATTTTCTATATTTGATAAAACAAAGTTCTTTAAAGCAACCTTATCTACATATTTAGCAACTAATTCTTCACTACTTAATGTATCAAACTCTGGGTCATTTTTAATACTGTTTAAAATTTCTTTCACAAGATATTTGTCAATATTTTTCTTAATACCACTGCATGCTTCTTGTGAAATACCCTTATAAGGAGCATTAGTACTCTTTGCATCATATAATCTTCTAATTGAACCAAACGCTTTCTTATAGTAATCATAGAATCTTGCAAGATTCTTATCTGCAAATTGAACATTAATACTTTCAACTTTTTCAACTAAAATATCTTTTACTTCTCTTCTTAAAAGTGCTTTAACTGCTTTAACTTTATTAGCCTTGTCTGAATTTAGGTTTTCAACAATTTCTGGTTCTTCCATTTGGAAACCATGCAAATATTGATTATCAGCACTTTCTAGTAATTTAGCAACTTCGTACTCATACATTTGTTTATTAGCATTAAAATACTTATTCATATCAAGTTGAATATTAAATTCTTGAGATGAACTAAAATCCTCTACCTTAAATTCTTCTATATATTTATTTTTCAAAGTTAAAATATTAAGTACAGTTTCTTCTTCAAGAGTTAAGTCATTATTTACTCTTTTCATATTTAAAGAATTTAAATTTTCTTGGTTGTAAACATTTATAATACCATTGTAAAATTCTTGTAGCTTATTAAAATCGTCGTTCATTTCAGGAGTTTTATACTTACTAACTGTGTACACTTCTTTCGCTGTTTCATCAAATTCTCTTACATAAATAGTATCATAGATACAATTTAAATTTACTCTTTTTACATCTGCATTTAGTATTTCACCTGTAAACATTGTAAATCTATCTTCTAAAATAGTAGTTTCTACTGCTTCTTCAACAACTTCTGGTTCATCTTCCACCAACAAACCCTTTTCTTTTAAATTATGATATAAAATATTTTGTAAGTACATTTTATATTGAATTTCATTATTGTCAAAATTATCTTTAACCATATTTTCAATAGCACTTACAGAACCTAATGTTTGACATACATTATCCCACAAGTTTTCTTTTTCTTCTTTTAAGTCTTTTAAGTAAATATTGCTTTCCCAATCATTATCCATAAATACTTTTTTGATTTCAATGTACTCTTTACTCTTATTTAAGAACTCTTCATTTTTAATTTCATCGTACATTTCCATTTCTTGTTCACTAAATTTATCACATAGTCTACAAATATTATCTTTCCATATATTATTGTAAACATCTAAATATGAACCATAATTTCCAGTGTTAACATTTGGATTGTTTATTTCAGTTTGATTAGTATTATTAGTTTCAGTTGATTCATTGTTTGTATTTTTAGTAGGATTAACAACTTTATGACTAGGAACCAATTTTTCCATTAAACCTGTCGCAGTACTCTTCTTAATTTGAGGATTTAAAGTTTTTTCTATAAATTCTTCCAAATATTCATCAATAGTTTTATTAGTTTTATTTTTGCAATGCTTATCTAACATAACAGAATCTTCAACTCTCGCCTTGCTTGTTGCTTTTTCTTTTGTTGCATCAACAACTACGCCAATCAATTCTTCTAATTCACTTATATTTGAAAGTGATGCATCTTCTTCAACTCTTTGCCTTAATGCTTCAAGTTTAGCAATATTATCATTATTTACATTAACAACACCATTTACATCAGTGCTTTCTCTATTTAATCTATCAACAATAGCATTATCAAGTTTATCTTTAACTACATCAACAAATCCTTCACAATATGCACATCTTTTAACCGCTTCTTTTTCAGCATAATCCACATATCTGTTGTAGAATTTATTTAATAAGTCTTCACCCATTGCTTGTGTCAATTTATCTTGAACTGATAAAGTATCATCGGTTATACTAGAATATTTAGCATAGATTTCTTTTGCCTTTGTTAAACCATCTTCATTACTACAAGGAATCAAAATATTTTCTACATAATTTGCACAATATTCTTCAAAACTGAAAACCTTAAATTCATTCTTTTGACCAAATAGCATAAATTCAATAGTATTACCAGTTCTTCTCACAGTCTTATTATTTTCTTCTTGTTCAGTTGAATTTGTTACTTTTTCATCGCTATTTGATTTTGCCTTAAATAAATTTGATATTTTATTTTTCCAAGTTTCTTTTCTAGGTCTTCTAACCTTAACATTATTCTTACCTTGATTGTAAGTACTAACTTCCGAATTGAATAATACACCAGTGTAAGTTTTGTTATCTTTGAATTCTCTACTAAATTCAGGTAACATTTTAGATGCGTTAGCCAAATTGCCTTTTATAACTTCTGGCGTTATCTCTGCATTTTTGAAGAATTCACTTGCCATATTGCTTGCAAGTTCTTGTACAACTGGTAAAAGCCAAGCCTTTTCTTCTTTATTTTGAATATTTTTTAATTTATTGATAAATAACAATTCTAATCTGTAATCATAGGCAATGTTAGGGTCAAAGTTTGTACCATTATTCAAATCTAAACCAAACAACATATATCTAGTTGCAAGAGTTTTAGTTAAATCAGTTACAAGTTTAATATCTTCTTTACTAGCCTTAAACCCACTGCTTTTTGCAATAGCATTTGCAATATAACCTTTTTTATATTTTAAAGCACGAGCATTTAAATCAGTTAAACTATAAAGCAACATATCATTAAATGATAATTTTTTTGGATTTTCAGTCTTAATTGAACCTATAAAACGCTTATCAAGACAATAATAAGTAACTTTTCTTTCCTTTGTTGGTGAACATAAATAACCTTTTCCGCCTAATTTATTAGTAATTCTAGCAGTAGCAGAAGTTTTTACATTCTTAAATTTGCTCATTAATTTTATTTGCTTATCAGTTAAATTTTTAGAAGTTACCATAACCATTTTAACATTAAAGCCTTTTGTAACGCTTAAAATTTGTTTTTTGTAATTGTCTTTAATGTATTTTGAATATCCTAAATGCTCATTACCTGTTATATCTTCTTCATTATCAATTTCAGCGTCTAAATTTGCATTATTTGCTTTTGCCTGAGTATTTTCTTTTAATGCCACCCTTAAATAATCATTAATAGTAGGCATTTTTAAACCCTTACTTTTTATAGCAACATCTTTAAGACCTTCACTGTCTTTTAAGATTTCATTAATAACATCGTAATATTCAGATTTAAATTTGATATTACTTACTTCTCTATTTTCTTTATCCTTGAACATTCTTACTTTTTCAAATTCTTCAAAGAAAGTAGCAAGCGTAAAATTACCCTTTGCACCAAACTGTTTTGCAAAAGCATTAACATCACTATCAGTCTTTAAACACATAGATAAAATTAATTCTGTTGCATAATTAGCAGAAATATCTGCATTATGAATAAGATTTAATTTATTCATATTTTCTAAAATTTCTAAACTTGTACCAATTTTAGGATTACGCACCAATTTTAATGTGTTAAGTGATTGAACAACTTTATTCATATAACCTCCTCCAAAAATGATTAATTTTAAACTTTCTTTTTTAATATTATAACATAATATTATATCAAAATCAATACCCTTTTAAAATTTTTAACACACAAACCCGATATTATTGACTCAAATCGTGCAAAAAACGCACAAAAAAACAACAACTTATATTATAGGAAGTTTATGCAAGCACAAAAACTTGTTTTTGTATTTGATATAAACGACGCCTAATTCAAATTGTGTCGCTAAAACGTCAGTTTTAGAATAAAATCTTGGATTTTATAAGAAATTTTAATTTCTTAAAATTTCTACGACACATAATTTATATATGTTGCTGTTTTTTACTTATTAAAATCTAATCCACGTGTTACTTATTAATGAAGATTAATTTCTTTTATCTTCATCATCTTCATCGTCAAAATTGATTTCAAGAATAGCTTCTTCGCTTGTTAAATTAATGTTTTCTTGTGCTTCAATTTGCTCTTCAAGTTCTTCAATAGATATTTGGTCATGCAAAACATCTTCTTCAACTTCTTGTTCTTGCATATCTACATCTTCACTAGAAGCAACTTCTTCATCTTCAACAGTTTCACTAACTACTTCTTCATTAGTTTCTTCAACCGCTTCTTCTTGATTTTCATTTACTTCAACTTCTTCACTTAAAGTAGAACTTTCTTCGGTATACATTTCTGCATCTTGATTTTCAGTATCAATTTCAACTTCTGCAAATTCTTCACTTGCCACTACATTTTCAGCAGTTTCAAACATTTCTTGATGAGCATCTTCATCACCATTAGATTCATTAGCTTTTAGTTTAGCCAAATCTTCTTCAAGTTGCTTAATATCAGCATTAATTTGTTCGCTATTGTTAAGTAAAATGTTATAAGTTTGTTCTAGAATTGGATATCTATCCTTGTTTGCTTCCATAACTTCTTCACAATGTTGAACTGATAATCTTAAACCATCAAGCAAATCTAAATCTTCTGCAAGTTTTTGTGCTTTTTCTTCATCAATATCTATGTAGTTATTTACGCCATATAAAACAATCTTTTGTTTTGCAACGATTGCTTCTTTTCTTCTTAACTTTTCTTTATCCCTTTCAAGTGTCTTCACAACTCTTTCAAGTGGCTTATATTCTTTCTTAATCTTTCTTAATTGCTTATCATTTTCTTTTAGTCTTTCTTTTAACATTTCAAGTCTTTCATTATATTCTTGTTCTGTTAATAGAATAGAACTAACTTCTACTGCAACTGTTTCTTGAACTTGTTTAGCATCTTCTAATTCTTCTGCTAATTGTTCGTTTTCTTTTCTTAAAGCATCTTCTCTTTCTTGCGCTTCAAGTTTATCTAATTCCATAATGCGTTTTTGTTCTTCAAGTTCTTTTTTAAGTTCAGCAATTTCTTCACTTAAAGTCTTGTAATAAACATCATCTCTCACATCACTAGCAGTTGTACTTTCTTCAACTGTTGGCATAACAGTTGCATTTTCTTCTGCTTCAAGTTCTTCAAAGATAATTGTATCTTCATCAATATCACTATTATCTATAATTGTTTCTTCTTGAACACCATCATCTACAATAGCATCTTCCTCTTCACGCATCTTGTTAATAGCAGCGATAATATCATCATAATCATCTTCTTCATCTTGAATATCTGAAAGGAAACTAGATTTAACTGTTTCTTCTTCATCTTCATCATCAAAACTTTCATCTTTTTCTTCTAAAAGTCTTAAAAGTTCAGCATTCTTTTCTTCTAAATCAGTATTTCTGCCATCTTGCTCTTCTTCATCATCTTCAAAGTCAAAATCATTTTGTCCATTTAAAGCTAATTTTTCTCTTAATTCTCTTTCCTCTTCTTCAGCTTTTTGCATATCTATTGCAGTTTGTCTTTCTTCAATAGTAGCCATTCTGTCTTCGCGGAATGAATAGTTTTCAACCATTTCAGGTTCTACACTTTTTTCTTGTTTTGGTTCTTCTTCATAAATTGTTTCTTTCTTTTTAAAGAAAATGCCATTTTTATTACCAGAAATTGATAATATTAAATCACATATAAAAACAATTATAAATGCACCAAGACATACAATACCAATAATCGCTAATACATTTAATACTGCATCGGCAATACTTACAGCTAAAACACTTGACACACCTAAATTTAACATATCTTAATTCTCCTATATATTTAATTTATAATTTTTAAATTCACACTAGATAATCTAGCAAATGCAAGAAAATACCTGATTTTTGCCTATTTTTACCGAATATTTTAATATTTTTGATAATTTTAAAGCACAACCATTTTAAATCTCGCTATATCTTAACTTTACTTTAATATTCTTAAAGCAAAGGTAGGAACAAATAATGGTGGAAACGGCGGGAATTGAACCCGCGTCCGAAAATGTAAAACACTATCCTACTACAAGTTTAGTTTGTTTAAAGTCTTACTTCAATTCAAGAAAACAAACAAATCAAATTAAAGCCAGCCTTTTATACTAAATTCTAACATAAGGCAATGATAGATTTAGGCTTTTAAAATATTAACCACTTTTAAACCGTTAAAAGCTAACCGCTTTAAAGCAGTGCCACGATAAACTACGCAGCCATTGGAAGTGCAGTATTAAAACTTACACTATTATTTGCATTGTTTGCATTTATTTTGTTGCACCTATCAAGGTCGGCACGCACCTACTTGCAAAATAATATTCTAAATCATTCCCGTCAAAGCCAAGTCGTCCCCATAATGAATTTATAAATTCAATCTCACATAACTTAAATATGCAAATTTTCAATTCAAATTTAAATAATTTCCTTAAAAAATGCTTTTTTTAATTAAATTTTGCTTTAATTTCTCTTTCAACTGCTCTCTTTATATCTTTTTGCTTAATACACTCTTTCTTGTCATAGTTTTTCTTACCTTTCGCTAGTGCCACTGAAACCTTAACTAGACCATTCTCAATAAACACTTTTGTTGGGATAATGGTATAACCCTTTACCTTAACTTTATTGATAATTTTTTGTATCTCACTTTTGTTAAGTAATAGTTTCCTATCCCTATGCTCATCAACCGCAAATGAATTTGCATATTCATAAGTTTTAATGTAAGCATTTTTTAAAAATACTTCTCCATTACTAACACTTATGAAACTTTGTTCCAAACTCATATGCCCGCTTCTAATAGATTTAACTTCACTACCTACTAAAACTATGCCAGCTTTGTACTCTTCTTCTATAAAGTAATCAAAGTACGCTCGTTTGTTTTTAGTTACTACTTTCATATTACTCCTAATACTAATTTTAATTTGAAATATATTAAAATAAGCAAATAGTAATATAAACTATAAGAAGTAAACATTTTAACAAGTAAAATGTTTGTTGCTAACGCATCTGCTACTGCTAACGCACTAGCACTTCTTCTAGTTTGAAACTTCGTCAGTCAGTCAAATGTGAATGCAAGCATTCCCGCTCTCCCAACTTCGCATAATATCACAAATTAATATCTAATGCACTCTCATAACACTAGTTTAATCTGTACTTACATTATATCACATTATTTTTATATTTCAAGACCTAAATTAAAACTTTTTCTAAATTTTTAATTATTTTACCTCAAAATCAAGTTTTTTTCAAGTTTTTTTAATGTTTTTAATGAAATTTTATTACTTTTAAAAAATTTAAAAATTTTCAACCTATTTTTACCACTTAAATTCACTTGACTAAATTGCATATAAAACAATTTTATTTTTATGATTTAATTTTAATTTGCAACTCAAAAATAAAATAAGATACTCATCTTATTAGCATCTTATTTCCTTTTTCAATTATTCTTCATTATCAAATTTTTCTATATATTTAAAATCTAGTTTTCGCTCTTCTAAATTTACTGCTATAAGTTCTACCTTTACAGGCTTACCTAACATAAATACATTTCTTTGACCACGAAGAGTAAATGTTTTTTCATTATAGTTATAAATATCGTCTGGCAAGTTTGAAATTGAAACAAAACCTTCACATGTATTTGCAAGCCCAACGAATATACCATTTGCAGTTGCACCTGTAATAGTTGCATCATATTGACAACCAACAAACGCTTGCATATATTCTGCCTTTTTGAAAGCATCAACTTCTCTTTCCGCTTTTTCTGCCAACTTTTCTCTTTCACTTGACCTAACAGCACTTTCATGTACGAATTCTTGCAGTCTTGCTATTTCATGCTCATCTAATTTATTATTTATGCTTAATTTAATAATTCTGTTAATAGTCAAATCTGGATATCTTCTAATAGGCGAAGTAAAATGACAATAGAATCTAGCACCTAAACCAAAATGTCCCCTACAATTTGTTTCATACAATGCTTTTTGCATAGAGCGAAGCATAACTTCATTTACGGTCTTGCTAATTTCCTTTTCTTCTGCAAGTTTAGTTATTTGTTGAAGTGCCTTGCTTGTAACTTGTTCCGGCTTAACACTTACCTTTATTCCAACGCCTGAAATAAAACTTAAAAAGTCTGCCATTTTTTCAATAGTAGGTTTATCATGCACCCTATACACAAAAGGTATTTTTAACATATCAAAATGTTTAGCAACTATTTCATTAGCTAACACCATAAAACTTTCAATTAATCTATGAGCAGTATTTCTTTCCCTTTGAACAATATCGCAAGTCCTACCATTTTCATCTACTTTAATGTACGCTTCTGGAATTTCAAAGTCAAGTGCGCCTCTATCTTTTCTATTTTTCTCTAAAATCTCATTTAATTCAGCCATTAAAAAGAAACTATCTTTAATGTGTGCATACTTTTTAGTTAACTCTTCATCCCCTTGTAAAATTGCATAAACATCATTATAAGTCATTCTTTCATTTGAATTTATAACACTTTCGCAAATCTTATAATCTACTACTTCGCCTTTTTTATCAAGTTCAGCAATAACAGATAATGTTAATCTATCAACATTTGGATTAAGAGAGCAAATCCCATTACTTAACTCCTTTGGAATCATAGGAAGCACCATATCAGGAAAATACACGCTTGTACCCCTATTAAATGCCTCTATATCAATAGGACTTCCCCTTTTTACATAATGCCCAACATCTGCAATATGGACTCCTAGTTTAAAATTACCATTTTCAAGTCTTTCAATAGAAATTGCATCATCAAAGTCCCTTGAATCTTCGCCATCAATAGTGCAAGTTAAAACATCTCTTAAATCAACTCTTCCAACCAAATCTTTTTCAGTAACTTTTTGTGGCACTTTTCTAGCAACTTCACTTACTGTTATAGGAAATTCTTGATATAATTCATAATTTCTAATGATTGCAATAATGTCATCACCCTTATTACTCATATCCCCTATAACTTCAATAATTTCTCCGCTTGGGTTTTTAGTGTAATCACCATAATCCAAAATTTTAACAACAACTTTATCTTGATTCATTGCATTATTTATCTTATTTTGCGGAATATAAATATCTTTATTAAATTTGCGATTATCTGGCGACACAAAACCGCCACCTTTAATTGCCATAAAATTGCCTACAACAATATTTGTTCCACGTTCTAAAATGTTAACTACTCTTCCTTCGTGGCTTTCACCATCTCTACCTTCATAAACTTGAATTTCAACTTTATCATTATTAAATGCACCATTTAATTTTGGCGGTGCAATGAAAACATCTTCAATTTCATCATTTTCTATTTGACAAAAAGCAAAGCCCCTTGTATGCGCCATTATCTTACCTACAAATAACTTCCCATCATATAAAGGAGTGCCTAACTCTTCCTTCCTTTCCCTAGTAGGTTTCTTACCATAATTAGACTTTCCTTTACCTTTAAAATCCTTTCCTTCTTTCCCTTTAACCATTATTCACCTTCTTGTTAAAAATCTACTTATCTATTTTATTTGTAAAACAATGATTTGCATAAACTTCTTTTAATTGCATTATCTCATCATCATTCAACTCTTCTATTTCTTTTTTAGTATATCCTTCTGGCAAAACTTTAAGAAAATGTTTCCTAACATTTTCAACTTCGTTTTTTTCATCGCTACAATCTTTTCCACTTAATTCATCTAAAACAAATACTTCATCCTCATCACAAATATGCAAGCAATCTTTTAAATCATCATAATTTAATTTTTCCATTTCTTCAACCCTACTTGTCTTTGCAAACAATACATACAATCCATAAGAACATAAGCAAAATATAATTGCCACCACTTTACCAATATATGACCCTAACAGCATTGGCAATAAATTTGTAGTAATGCTTAATGTAATAATTGACATAAGCCCAAAATATATAAATGAATTTATTAAACTTGCAATTAAAATAAAAATTAGCAAATTTATAACAACATTAATTTTGATTTTTAACTTTTCTAACACCATTCCACTTATAAGCATAGCAATATAAGTTGCCACAGCACTAACAATATAAGATACAAAGCCCCAAACCATATTTGAATCAATGCCAGTTGCTATCCAATCAGACACAAAAGCAAATAGTCCTGTTAAGCATATTGAACCTACTGTACAAAATGTAAGAACAACCGCATCTTTTTTACCATAATAGAACTGCATTAAAAAAACACAAAAAACAAAATATGTGTATGCTATGCTGTCAATACCAAATTGTAGTCCCCATAGATTAATTGATAGTTCACTTATGTTATAAACATTTGAAGCCACAGCGCAACCTATTGCAATAACATATAACGCATTTGTATTAAACAGTTTGAAAGTAACCGCTGTTATAACACATAAAAAAATTGCTAAACCTATCAGATATATAATTTCCATAAAATCATTATATCATATTATATAGAATTTAGCAATAAATAAAACAATTATTTTACTAATCGCAATCTTGAATTTTTCCAACTGTACGCAAAATTTGACTTCTTGAAGCATTTGATATTATCACTAAATAATAATTTTTAAGATTTGAAATTAAATTATCATCTTCATTTTGAATAATATTAAAATCTTCAATTTGCAAAATTTCATTTATTTTATTTTCATCTATAAAATCACATTTTGCCACAAGCAAATGATATTTTTCATCTTTTCCCCACTCGTAAACGCTTATATTCCCTTTGTGTAGTGGCTTAATTTTACTTGTTTTTAATCCATAATTATATAAAACAGCCTTTTTAAGCCTTTGCTTTACACCAAATTCAACCTGCAATTCCTTATAATTTTTGAAAAATAAAATAATATAACTTATGACAAACGCACCAATTATAATCCAAAACAATTCATAATTCATTAAGAACCAAATAATAGTAGCACCTATCACAAATGCAATAAAAATACATAATTGTAACCAAACCGAAAGTTTAATCTTCTCTTTTTTTGAAATGGAAATATCAATGAAATTTTTTATTGTCAATATTATAAGGACAATACTTATGCAAGAAAAAATTATTTTATCAACAGTATTGTTTCCAGTAATTTGCACAACATTCATAATATAAATTTTTATTAGAAATGTTAACAATAATTCAAAAACAGCAATGGCAAGTTTTTTTAACTTCAATTTAATTTATCCTTATCAAATTTATTAGGCATCAAATCTGCAAACTTAAAATCTCTATGTTCATTATTTTTATTTAAGACAACTACATCTACATCAGCACTTGCAAATTCACTTATTACTTGTAAACACGCACCGCATGGCGTAAAAAATTGCTCTTTATTTGATTTAATATAAATAGCGGATAAAGTAGACATATCTGCACCATTTGATATTGCACCTACAATAGCACTACGTTCCGCACAAATAGTTGAGCCATAACTTGCATTTTCCACATTAGTACCACAAACTAGCCTATCACTAAATACTAAAACGCACGCAACCTTACAATTACTATAAGGACTATAAGACCTTTCCATAACTTCATCTAACATTTTTAAAATATTAACCATAAAATGCTCCTTTTTTTAAGGATAACATAAAAAGTATTTAAAATCAAATAATTCAAATTAAATTTTTATGTATTGATATAAAAGCAAATTAAAAAAATAAAAAATTATTAAACCAATTAACACATTAATCAGTTTAAATAATAAAAATTCGCATTAAAATTAGTAATTTTCAATTTTGTAACAACCCAACCTTTTTAGTTGCAAAAATCATAAAAATATGCTATTATTGTGATAACTGAGCTAAATAATATTTAATGGAGACTGATAAAATGTCAGAAATGCAAATCGTAAAACTTAAAAATGGTGCTACACTAATTTATCAGCATCAAAACTTAAACAACACAACGCAAGCAGTAATAGGATTTAAAACGGGTTCTCGTTGTGATGGAGAATTTAAAGGAATGACTCACTTAATGGAACATTTATGGTTCTCTGGTAACAACAAATATAGTGATGAAGAAATGTTTAGATTCACTAAAAATACAAACACAATTCATGGTGCTTGTACAAGTTATAATTTTGTGCAAACTTCACTAGATTGCGTTACAGATAATTTTGACAAAATGCTTGAATATAACACAGAAGCAATGCTAAATAGAGATTACACAAAAGAACGTATAGAACAAGAAATTGAAGTAATAAGTGAAGAAATATTGCTAACTCATACAAACGCAACAACGCTTGATTCAGCACTAGGACTTATTAATAAAGAGTACAACTCTCCTGACATAGTAGGAACAAAGGAAATACTTTTACAAATTACTCCTGAAAAGATAAAAGAATATGCAGATAATTTATTTATTGCAGAAAATTTAATTGCATCAGTAGTAACGAATTTAAGTTTAGAAGAAGTAGTAGAAAAGTTTAATGCGAGTAAAATAGCAGAACTTCCCAGCATAAAAGAAAATGAAGTTCCTTTCTACATACCTAGTCCGTACAACAATACCGATAGTTACTTATTAACTTATGGTTATGGAATTGAAAATATATCATTAAATATTCTAGTAACAGCAAAATATATTAATGCACTTGAATATTTACCTGAAATTGACCTAGATATATTAAGACAGTTTGAAAACACAAAATTTAATAGTTTTAGCGGAAAGTTATACAAAAAAACTAGACTAGATAAGCAACTAGCCTATTCATCACATTATACATATACAAATTGTCCTGACACGCTTGTTACTATTTTTAATGTAGAAACAAGCCCTAGCAAGTTAAATGAATGTATTTTAACTGTTGCAGATATAATAAGGGAATCAAGAGTTGAAGGTATCACACAACAAGATTTTGAAGATGTAATCCAAATCTACAAAGCAAATTTAGCACGTCAATATAATAAAAATATTGATTGCGGAGATGCATCATTTAATGCAGAAATGGTTTTGAGAAACGAATTTGTTTATAAGCCTGATGAAGTTATTGATAGACTTAATGCTATGGGCATTGAATATTATGATAGATTATTTAAGGAAATTTATAATCAAGATACAATAATGTACTGTGTAACAGGTGATTTTGAAGTTAACAAATTACCAAGCATTGCACAAGTAAAAGACTGGGCATATAACGACAACCCTACAAGGTCGCTAATTTCTTATCAAACAATACTAGAAGATGAAAATTCAAAAGAATATTTAAGCGAACTAATAAATTACTATAAACTTGTTCAAGATAGTACAACAGAGCAAGTAAAACCTAAATTAAAGGATAGAATACTAAACAAGTTAAAAAGAAGGGACAAAATTCAAAACCAAGAAATTGAATATAGTCAAGAAAGATGAATTATAAAAAGATAAAAAACTGAAATACTATTAACTATTTCAGTTTTTTATTAAATTTTTACAAGGAAAACAGTTTTTATTTTAGTAGTTAAACAAATAAAATGATTAATCGCTTATTATAGTAAAATCAACTTCAAAATCAGTATTTTGAAAATAATCTTCGCTATGATTTTGCTGTTTTAGATACTTTTGAAAATCATCATAAAGCCACCTATTGAAACTATCGTAAACATTAACAAAATCTAAATTTAACTCTTTTAATTTATTTATACTTGTTTGTACTCTTTCAGCCTCTTGCTTTTTGATTTGCTCAACTAATTCCTCTGTAAAATAATCTTTATTAGGGTCAAGTAATTCTTCATAGCCATCTTCTTGATTAATATCATTTAACTTTAAGTAAAGCAAAACATTACACTTGTATTTCAGTTTATCTCCTACAATTTTGTGATGATAAGAACATTTTTTCCCTATAACTTCAATTTCAATAGTTGCATTATTGAAAATGCCACTTGTAAAATCTTCTACTTTAATTGCTAAATCGTTGGCATAAGGATTTAAGTATTCTATTCCGTTTATTTCTTTATTATCTACAATTTCAACCATCTTACCAGCATTATAAAGTGCAAGTTTGCCTTGATTGCTTAAAAACTTTTCTTTGTCATTACCTCCACTACTTGAACCAGAACCACTAGAACCACCAGAAGAACCGCCACTTTCAGAATCACTTCCAGAACCTTGTCCACTTGATGACTTTTCACCCTCAACACCTTCGCTTTTATCATCAGTAGCACTGACTAAACTAGTTGCAAATGCTTTATTGGGTGATAAATAAGAACGATAAGCATGCTCAATATTAGAATTAGTTGCAAATAAATTTCTTTCATTATATTCCAAAATTCTATTTAAGTCAAAACTGTAACTTTGTCCAAAATTACCATTTAATTCTAAAATCTTATTTGCAGATTTATCAGTTGTTACTAAAATGCAATTATAATTTAAATTGTGCGTTCTAATTAAATAGTCAATAGGAAGCAGAATATTTTCTTTTGATGCTTCTTCATTAAACACAATAAAACCACATTGTGCAAATCCTATTTCCTTACCAACATGATACTTTATTTCATCAACCGCTTCCTTTACAGTTTCAGCCTTGGCAGACACAACCTTTAAAGTTTGATTAAATGCATTTGATTGTTTAGGTACAACTACTTGGAGTGAAATTTCGTACTCTTCTTCTTGTTTATCAATGCCAATAGCAACACAAATCAAATGCGTATAAGCGATAGATTCTTTTGATAAAGCCGTAGGAAACATTAAAAAAATTGCAATTATAAACACAAAAATTATTTTATTCCTTTTCCAAAGTGCCACCATAAACCTTTTCTCCTTCTCTGTTTTTTTCTAATTTTCGTTTAACTAGATAAATGATTGTTATTAAAATTGGAAATATCAAATTTAATAAAAAGCAATAAAATCCTATTGTTTCGCTACAAAAAGTAATAATATGTTGAACGCTATAAGGCATTATTAAATACATTAATGCGAGTAGACCTATAAATATAGAAACCGTAAGTTTTGTGTGCTGTATTTTTAAAATCCATTTTAAGCAATAGAAAACCATATAAAGTTGCAAAATCACTTGCATAATAAGCGCAAAGGAATAAAAGATAACAGTAAACCAATCAATTTTGATAAGCGAAGATAATTGAGGTGTTAAAGTTACGACATCACTTATAGCATAATTATGCATAGGCGAACTTGTACCAAAAACAGCATAATAAACAGCAAAGAAAATAATTACAAGAATTGCAGATTTAACATAGGATTTTATAACTTGCGAAATAAAATGCTCCCTCATTTGTATTTTGCCTAAAAATAGAAAAATAACAAAGTAGTTACCAAACCACATACTTATATAACTGAAAGCCCTTGTAAAATCATCAGCGGATGATGTAAACATAGGAAGCAAAGTTTCAAGTTGCAAATTTGGTAAAGTTAGAAGAATAGTTAAAAACACTCCCCAAAGAATGATTTTAATTAGCGTTTCATTAGTTCTGCCAATAGTATTTATTCCTTTATAAATAAAGTACCCAGCGACCACAAAAGTAGGAATAGCATATAATTCACTTGTTAAATCAACATAAATGGTTTCACGCAAAAACATTTCGCCCTCAACAAGAGTTAAAGCAGTTTTTAGAAAATAGAAAACACCAAACAGCAAAAGTAGCAAACCATAAAAGAATTTACCAATATAAGGAACTAAAATATCTTCTAGTGTCTTATTAGGAAATTTAGTTGCAATAAGAGCAAAAACCCAAAATACAACCAAAGCAAGAATCAACTTTAAAACGACCACCCAAATAGCATCTACCCCTACATTTTGATACATAAGTGCAGGCAAAACTAATAACTTGTTGCTAATAGTAACAAGCATAATTAGACAGCATATTTGATTAGTTGTTAGAAGTTTTTTCATTTTTAACCGCCTTTAATCTAGTAGGATTTTTATTAGGAAAACTTTTTGGTCGTTTTTTCATATCTAAAATATTTTTCATATTGACAAAATCTTTCATATCTTGATTAACTTTTGGAGTCATAGGTGCAAGATAAGGTGCACCATAACTATCTAATGTACTTAAATAGCCAATTAAAAATACTATGCCTAAAAGTACGCCATAAATACCAATCATTCCCCCTAAAAGCACGAAGCCCAGCCTTAAAAGTGATAACTGATTAGAAAGGTCAGCAACTGTAAAAATAGTCATACTTGATAATGCAATAATCATAACAGCAGGTGGACTAATAACGCCAGCCTTAACCGCAGTATCACCTAAAATTAATGCGCCAACAATGCTCATAGCCATACCTAAATATTTAGGCATTCTCAAACTTGCCTCGTTTAAAAGTTCAAAGAGTAGCATTATAAATAAGACTTCAAAAAGCGGAGTAAAAGGCAAACCATCAGTTGAATTTGCAATAGTTACCAAAAATTTAAGCGGAATAATGCCATAATGATAAAGTTGCAGTGAAACATAAACACCAGGAAGTAAAATTGCAAGCCCAATACCAAGTAGCCTTAACCACCTAACAAAAGTAGAGTGATAATGATTTGAATAATAGTCCTCCGAACTTTGAAAGTTTTCATAAACCAAAAATGGCAAAGTCAAAACAATAGGAGAACCATCTACAAAAATAGCAACCCTACCTTCAAGTAACTTACTTGTAACAATGTCAGGTTTTTCAGTTGTTCCTATTTGCCTAAAAATACTATTTTTATGCTCTTGCAAAAAGTTGACAAGATAATAACTATCAACTATTCCATCTATATCAATACTTTTCAGTTTTTTAACAATTAGCTTGACTATTTTATCATCTGCAATATTTGTTAAATACATAACAGAAACAGAAGTTTTAGTATGTCTTCCTATTTCCATATTTTCAATGGATAAGTTAGGAGTACTCAACCTACGCCGAACCATACTTAAATTAGTTTTTATACTTTCAATAAAACCCTCTCTTGGTCCTTGCAAAACCGAACTTGTAGGTGGTTCAGTAATTGCACGCATATTAAATTTAGTAGCATCAAGTATAATTTTAGTTTGTACATTTTCTAAAACAAGCAAAACTTTACCTTTTAAAATCAAAAAAATGCACTCATCTATTTCATTTACTGTCTGCACTTCTCTACCTTGAATAACATCTTTTGTTAAATATGTAATTAATTCATTTTCATTACTAGGCATTTCTTGCAACTTTAAAAGTGGTTTAATCAAGTACTCACTTATAATAGGATACGAGGTCAAATCTTGCAAAAAAACTATGTTTGCCCTTTTACCGCAAACCATAAATTCACGACTAATCAAGTCCTTACTATTTTGCATCTTTTCCATTAAATCTTGAACAAACTGTAATCTATTTCCCTTTTGCATTTCTTCCATAATATCTATTCCTTTAAAATTAGAATATGAAAAATAGCAAAAAATATACAAAGATGTAAATCAAATAATTTAATAAAATCTATTGCATTTTGGGAGTTTTTAATGTATAATATATTTAAGCCCAAATTCTTGGGTGGTCTAGCATTTATGGTTAGCTATGGTTGGAGCAGAGGGATTTGCTCCTTTTTTTAATTATAAAACCATTAATAGAAAAAACTTACTGCAATAGCAATAAGTTTAATTATACTATTAAAAGATACTCCTACTATCCAATCGAATATCTATCATAGCCTTGAACCACATTTTCTATCTTGTTAACATCTGCACTACTAAACCAATCAACAGTAGTAGGAATATTAGAACCCTGTTTAATATAAATATAAGCTGAAATAGGCACAGGACTTATTGATACTTCTACTGTTTCCAGTAATCCACTACCAGCAAGCCCTGGGTCATCCATACAATCAATATAAGCCTGTACACTATAGTCGGGAAAATCAACAAACGCATCAGCCCCTATTGTAGTAATAGAACTAGGAATACGAATAGTTGTAAGTCCTGTACAACCTACAAAACCATTTGCTTCTATTGTCGTAACTGGGATGCCATCTATTTCACTTAAAATATTTAATTCTCCACTAATACCAGTATTATTCGCTTTAACTGAATAATATGTTCCATCATCACTTAATGTATAAGTTGCAATACTATCAGTATAAAGTGGAATTACAAAAATTCCCCACGCAGATAAATTAGAAATAGCGGTTGCTTTTGCAGTATTTGTACCATAAGATGATAAATCAAGTCCCAATCCACTAGATTGAATTGCTTGAATAGTAAAGCTTATTGTTACGCTAGCCCCTTGCCATGCATCATTGAAAGTATAAGATGCTAAATTAATTGACTTGCCTGCAAAATTATAAGTTGTACTATCAGTAAATTCCCCAGCATAATAAACGTAGTTGCCAACCTTTTGCATTATGCCAGTACTATCTGCATCCGCTAACCCAGTAAGTAGCAAAGTTTTAAATTCACTTACTGCATCAGCATCAACTGCTGTACCATCGCTATATTCCATAGCAACATTTGGTTTAATTCTTAAATACGCATTTGAAGAACCATCTTCAAGCCCTATGCTACCACTTAATGCTATAACACTACTATCACTCATTTCAGCATCACTTGTAATTGAAATAACATCACTTGCCCCATCATTTATTGTAACAACTAGTTTACCAAACTTTAATATTTGCTCTGCACTAGTTTTGCTTGCTGAAAAATATGCAAAACTAATCCCTGCAGACAGTGAAAATATTAGTAGCATTGCAATCATTATTGTAAGTGCTAATTTTTGTCTTTTTGTTCCTTTCATATAATTACTCCTTTAATATGTTTTGTTAGAAACTATGTGATGATAAAATTAAATAAAATTTAATTTTGTGTTGCGTACCGCAACCTCCACAACAAGTTGTGCATCACAGTTTGAATTATGCTTGTTGGTCAAATGAGAAAGTAAACTCTCTCGCTCTCCCTACTTCGCATAATATTGTTGTAGTTTTAAATATAATAAGCAGTAACTTCAACAATCATTATGCACAAATAAATATTCCACTTTAAAACTCATTAATTTTAAATAGCATTATTCATTTATGAATAATTTTACTTGTACCTACTTCTTGTTGTTAACACTTACTTATTACTACTTACTAAAACATAAAAAATCTATTAGATAATACTAATATGATAGTATAATTAATTTACTACTATCTATTTTACCCCCCCCCGATTTTTGTCAAGCGTTTTAAGCACTTTTTTAAACTTTATTTAAAAATTTCTCTTCAATTTTTTTGTTTTCATTTTTTTAAAAGTAAACTTAATGTGAACAATGTTTGAAAGTTAAAATTTACTTGACAAAGGCACATTAATTTGGCAAAATATATAAGGAAAAAATTAAAGGAAGATTAAACAATGGTAAGTATAGATTTTATAAGAAAAAATCCTGAATTAGTACAAAAAGGTGCTGATAACAAATTAATAAAATGTGATGTTGCTAGACTACTTGAAGTTGACAATCAAATGAGAAAAGATTTAGCAGAAATTGAAAAACTAAACACTCAAAGAAATGCTATTTCAAAATCAAAAGATATTTCAAATGAAGAAAAAGCAAATCAAGTTAAAGCAATTAAAGAAGAACTTAAAGTGTTAGAAGAAAGATACAATAACGCAAAAATTGAATTTGATGCACTTATTGCAGTTGTTCCATCAGTACCCCTTGATGAAGTGCCTATTGGAAAAGATGAAAATGATAATGTAGAAATTAGAAAAGTTGGCGAAATACCAAACTTTAATTTTGAACCAAAAGACCACTTAACATTAATGCAAAATTTAAATATGGTAGAAACAACAAAAGCAGTTAAGTTTGCAGGTTCAAGAGGTTATGCTCTTAAAAATGATGCAGTGAAGTTAGAAATGGCACTAATGCAATATGCCATAGACAAACTTGCAAGCAAAGGTTACGAACCGCACAGTGTACCAGTAATGGTAAAAGGCGAAGCAATGTATGGCACAGGTTACTTCCCTGTTGGACAAGAACAAGCATACAATATAACAGAAGATGGCTTATATTTAGTTGGAACAAGTGAAGTTTCACTAGTTTCACTTCATAGCAATGAAATTTTAAACGCGGAAGAATTACCTATAAAAATGGCTGGAATTTCAACTTGTTTTAGGCGTGAAATAGGCTCTGCTGGTCGTGATGTTTATGGCTTGTATCGTGTGCATCAATTCCAAAAAGTTGAGCAAGTAGTAATATGCAAAGCAGATGATGAAGAAATGACAAGACTTCACGAAGAAATACTAAAAAATAGTGAAGAAATATTGCAAGACTTAAAAATTCCTTATCATGTAGTACTTTGTTGTACAGGCGAATTAGGAATTGGACAAGTAAAGAAATATGATGTTGAAGCATGGATGCCAAGCAGAAACGCATACTGCGAAACACATTCAGCAAGTGAATTTAGAGATTTCCAAGCAAGAAGAAGCAACATAAAATACAGAGATGAAAACGGCAAACTACAATTTTGTTATACATTAAACAACACAGCACTAGCATCTCCTAGATTTATGATACCTCTTCTTGAATTATATCAACAAGAAGATGGAAGCATATTAATTCCAGAAGTTCTTCGCCCATATATGCAAGGTAGAAAATACATTGGTAAAAATGAAGATTAACACAAAAAGCACAACCTTATCGTTGTGCTTTTTATTTAAATACATTATAAATATTTATAATCAATTACTGCCTGGGCCAGTACAATAATATTGGTATTCATCATATCCAGCAACTGCATTTGCTGTTTTTGTAATATAAGAGCCACTAAACCAAGAATTAGTGGTTGGAATAGTTGAATCTTGCTTAATATATATAGTCGCCGAAGTTGTAAGAGAATCATCACCCATCCCACTAACATGCTTTTCATCTAGAATCCCACTATTATTAAGTCCGGGGTCAACAATACAATCAATATAAACAACAGGTCTTATATCTGTTTCCGCCACAATAAAATCTTTAAATGCATCAGCCCCTATTGTAGTAATAGAACTAGGAATACGAATAGTTGTAAGGCCTGAACAATTTTCAAAACCATTTGCTTCTATTGTCGTTACAGGAATACCCACAATTTCACTTAAAATATTTAACTCTCCACTAATACTTGTACTATTCGCTTTAACTGAATAATAAGTTTCATCCGCACTTAATGTATATGTTGCAAGACTATCTGTATAAACTGGAATGCCAAAAGTGTTCCACGCAGATAAATTAGAAATAGCAGTTGCTTTATCTGCATAACTAGAATAAGATGACAAATCAAGTCCTAAACCAGTTGATTGTATTGCTTGAATTGTAAAACTAATTGTTACAGTTGCTCCTTGCCACGCATCATTAAAAGCATAAGATGCTAAATTGATTGATTTACTTGCAAAATTGTAAGTTGTACTATCAGTAAATTCCCCAGCATAATAAACGTAGTTGCCAACCTTTTGCATTATGCCAGTACTATCTGCATCCGCTAACCCAGTAAGTAGCAAAGTTTTAAATTCACATACTGCATCAGCATCAACTGCTGTACCATCGCTATATTCCATAGCAACATTTGGTTTAATTCTTAAATACGCATTTGAAGAACCATCTTCAAGCCCTATGCTACCACTTAATGCTATAACACTACTATCA
>JAFTVC010000007.1 GCA_017465925.1 Clostridia bacterium
AAACTTACCCCAAATGCTGTACTTATAACTAATAATAGTACAAGTAAAATTATTGATATATTACTTTTAGTAGTATACCCCCCCCCGCCTTTTTAAATATGTTACCATCAACTTTCATACTAATTTACTCCTTTTTGTTTATTTTTTCTATCGATTCATCATTAATGAAAGATAACTTCTTTATTAATATTACCTAATTTTTATTTCTTTTGCAACTATTTTCTGCATATTTTTATAAAATTATTTATTTTATACTAATTTTTTATCTTTTAATTTAGGCAATGGATTACTAAAAAGGCAAGGAATATATTTCCTTGCCTTGAATTAGTGCATTTCTATTATGCATTATTATTTACTAGTGATTGTTGATAAGCTTCTATTTGTTGTTGAATACTTTCTTTGTTTGCTTCAAAATTTACTCTGTGTTCTTCTATTGCAGTTTGTGCATTATTAATTCTATTTTGGAATTCAGCCTTATATGTTTCATACAAAGATTCGCTTTGAGTTCTAATTGTTTCTTTTAATGCAGAATAGTTTTGTTCAAGAGTTTTGTCTAAATCAACTAAATCTTGCTCAATAGCCTCAAAAGCGTCAAGCATAGTTTCTTTGATAAGTTCGTTTTCTATATCATTAATAAATGCTTTTATTTCTTTTATAGAATTTTGTGCTAAATCCTCACTCAATCCCGGAATTGTATTTAAAAATGATAACATAGTTTCTTTTTGAGCAAGACAAGCATTATATAAATCTTGATATTGATTTTCTAAATCTTCTCTCTTTTCAACCGCAACACCTCTTAATTCTTGGACATTGGCATTAATCTGTTCCATTAATTGTTGCTCATTCTTTTTCGCTAAATCTTCAAGTTTAATGCTTGCATCTTCTGCTTGTGCCTTTAACATTAATCTATACTTTTCAACTGACACATTAAGAGCATCTGCTTGTGCTTGAACATCTTCCTTGATGCTTGCAACTGCACCTGCAATTATTCCATTTCCACTAAAATATTCGTTTATTGTGCTAATTACTGTATTTTCTAAATCTTCAACACTTCTTGCAGACTTACCATTTACAGTAATTTCAACTGTTGTACCTGTTGTATTGACATCAACATAACCTGCTTCTGTTGCATTTTTAACAAACAATTTTGCAACTTCATCAATATCTTCACCTATAATTTCTTCGTTACTAAAAATTATTTCAGCATCAGTATTATTATATTTTACTGACATTACCTTATTATCCGCATCAAGCACTAATTCAACTCCTGGATTAACACTTAATTCTACTGTTGATGTTGGCTTACTTTCTTCTGTTCCAATATTAAGCAAAATTAATGCTGTAACAAGTCCAACTAAAACAATTCCTAAAATTGTAAATAAAAATATTTTACCTTTTGACATAAACACACTCCTTTAATATAATTTTATTAATTTTTTAAAAAATAGTCAAGTGAAACTAAAATTTTTTTTCGTTTTTTATGTTAAATTTAAAGAATTTTATCTGCACTCATACTTATATCTTGTACAGCATAAGAAAAGCCTTCGCTTTGTAATCTATTTTTTACAAATCCGTTTTCAATATGCATAAAAACAACTTTATCTTTATAATTCTTTAAAATATGCAATGCTCTATCAAGTTGCAAATGAACACCACCATAAACTGAAACATCAACATAAATTTTCTTTAAGTACTCATCTTGTAAAGATTTTAAAATAAATTCTTCATCACAAGTATCACCAGTGAAAACAATGCTTTCAGTTTTCCCATTAACTATCTCTTCAAGTCTTAACGCATAAGATTTTAAGTTGAGTGAATGTTTCACTTCACATATACTAATACTTTTTAACCCTAATAAAATTCCAACTTTTTCAAAATTTTCAAAATTAAATTGCTCATTGCTATTTCCATTAATTTTTAACAATGTATTTATGTCTTCTTTTATTTCATAGTTTTCATCTACTAAAATGCTTACTTGTTTTTGTCTTATGTAATACATATAATGAATAAGCGAACTTAAACTGCCAATATGGTCGCTATGCGTATGCGTTATAAACACATAAAGATTTTCAACTTTATCAAGCAATCCTGATTTTTTAAGCGTTGCAAAAACTGTTTCTCCGCAATCAATTAAAAACATATTGCCATTTTTTATTAAGTAAGCACTATTATTTACATCATCACTAAACGCACTACCCGTACCTATAAATTTTAGTTCCATTTTTACTCCTATTAATTCAATTCAAATACTCTACTATTAAATATTTGCAACAATTTCAACTAATAAATTTGTGCCTTTTTCTTGAAATATTTTTGCATTATCAAGTACTTCTTCATGAGTTAGCACTTCATTATTAATACCTTGTGCCATATTAGAAATATAAGACAGACATAAAACTTTCATTTTTAAATATCTTGCCATAATAACTTCTTGTACAGTACTCATTCCCACACAATCAACGCCCATATTTCTTAACATTCTTACTTCTGCACTTGTTTCATAAGTAGGGCCTAAATTTTGAGCATAAACTCCACTTTGACAATTTAAGCCTTGCTTTTCACAAACAAGTCTTGCTTTTTCTTGTAGGTTCTTATCTATGCAATCACCCATAGAAATAAACACAGGTTTTTCTTCTGTTGGGACTAATCCAACAAGTGCATTTCTGCCACTTAAATTAATCACATCATTCACAATCACTATATCATTAGTTTTGTAATTTAAATTAACTCCACCAGATGCGTTTGTTAAAATACAAGTTGTTGCACCTAATTTATTTAATAGTTGTAAACCTATTGTAGTTTCAAATGCTGAATAACCTTCATATAAATGAAATCTTCCTTGCATAATTCCCACATTTTTACCGCTTAAAGTTCCAAAAATAAACTTACCTTTATGACCTTTCACAGTGCATTGTGGCAATCCATCAATATCAGCATAATTTATTTCTTTATAAGTTTCCACTTTTGAAACACAGCCATTCCAACCACTTCCTAATATTATTGCAATATCTATTTTAAATTCACCTAATTGCTTTTTTATATTATTTGTTAAAACATCTATATCTTTCATAAATTTACTCCTATTAAATAATTTATAATTACTACTTTAATCTTGATTAAATTCAACAGCTATAACATCTGGGTCGCTGAATCTTAATAATTGACCATCTTTTACAGCAAAATAATCTCCATTAAAACCCGGATGCAACTCATCATATTCGCCACTTATTGTTTTTACTCCCAATATCTCAAAATTAATAGTACTTAATTTGAAATATATTACTTTCCAATGGTCATAAACATATAAAAATGCACGCATTATATATTCTGTTATTGCACTTCCTTCAATTCCTTGATAGTTAGGCACTTCTCCTACTGTTACTCTGGTTCCATAACCCAAACTATTTTCAGTTTTGTTTGATTGTATAGCAGTTGCATAATTGTTGCCTTTTTTGGTTGTTATAACTACATAATCACCGAAAAAGTATTTCTGGTTATATGAACGCATCGGTTTACAACCTGCTATGTTTATAATCTCATCACTACCCGATAAGTCTTTACTTGTACTTGTCAACATCAAACTTGTACATGCGACATTAAAATAATTACTATACAAACTTTTAGTTACATCATCATATCTATAAACCCATACTGGTTCCCTATCTTCATTTGTTGTTAAAGTAGCAAGTAATCTACATGTTATGGCTTTTGTATGGTCAGCAGAATAGACAAACTCTGCATTTTCATTATAATGCGATGCTCGTTTCGTAGTTTTATCCATTGCAATTACTTTCATACCTTTATTGACTGACATTGTATCTGTGGCATCTTTTACTGTACTTGCTAAAAGCGGATAATAAATATACTCACTCCCTTCCATAAAAGTTGTATAATTTTGTGATAGGTCAGGCTCAAAAGCATTTGCAATAATGTACTCTACTTTATCATCTCTCGTTCTCATAATATAATATTCAAAGTTAATGTTATATGTATGATAAGTATGCTTGTATTCTATAAAATTTGCATTATCTCCTAAAACTTGATAACTGATATTGTAAACTTTAAATAGTTTTCCATTATTAACAAAACTTAAATGCAAATAGTAATCTGTTCTATCAGTTATAAACATTCCATAAAGACAAAAATGTTTAGTTCCAGCAGTCATTGTTAAAGTTTCTTCATGCAAAATTTGAGTTCCGCTTAATGTAAATTTCATATAAACATCTTCAACATCTTCTTCCGCATCAACATCAAACTCAACCTTACACATTGCATTTACACCTGTATTGATTGTAAAGTACTCTCTAAAACAATCAGTAGGAGCAACAACTTCATAATCAAATAAACTTTTATAATTATCTCTTGTTTTATAAATAGTTTCTGGTGGTGGGTCGTATGGTTCAGTTTCTTGAAATTCATTATTTGGTAATGCCAACTTCTCCATAATGCTTTCAGTATTTAATATTAAGTTATTCAATTTAGAAATAATACTACTAGCATTTTCAGAAAGTCCAACACTATCTAAAAGTGCTACTGTATTATCATAAGTTTGGGTTAACTTTTCGTCTTGCTCACTTGTAAGCCCTGCACTACTTGAACTTTGTAAACTTTCTTTTATTTCATTAGTATTTTGCAATGTGGTGTTAAGAATTTCAATTTGTTCCGCAGTCAGCGAAACATCTAATAACGCATCATTTAATAATTGATAAACTTCATCTATTTTAATAATTAGCCTATCTTCAAGAGAGTTAGTGGTTTCTTCTCCATCAGTTGTTGTAATTAATCCAGATTTCAAACTATCAATTATTACAGTTAGCCTTGAAACAATCGTGGTAGCAAGCGTTTCAAATGCTTGTGAGTTAGATGATAAAGAGAGATTTAAAATCAATTCCCTTATTTCATCTAATCTTAATATGGTGGCCTTGTCCTTATTTAATTCCATAAAGCCCCTTTTGTATGATACCTTTTAAGTATACTATTTCAAACAAAAAAAATCAACTTTTAATGACACAAAAATTTGTCTACTTAAAATAATAATTCCATTAAAAATAAGGATTATGTAAAATGCAATTATTAACCTAATCTTTAACATTATTTTCTGCTCTTATATAAGCACAATAACTAATTAGTTGAATATTTACAAAATTTATGCTAAAATATGCCATGATTTAACGCATACGTTATTTAAAACGACAAGTTTAAAAACAACAAAAGGAAAGAAAATGGAAGAATTAATATATGATAAACTAAAAAAATATACTGCACAAAAAGTTATTCCTATGCACATGCCAGGGCATAAAAGAAGTAACAAATTATCTTTACCCTTGCCTTATGATATTGATATAACAGAAATTGATGGTTTTGATAATTTACACAATATGCAAGGAATATTAAAAGAACGCTCAATAAATGCATCAAAAGTCTTTAATGTTAAAAGTTCGTACTTTTTAGTCAACGGAAGTACTGGCGGAATACTATCAGCAATATACAGCCAAACAAATACTAATGATAAAATTATTGTTGCAAGAAACAGTCACAAAGCAATTTTTAATGCAATAGAAATAAGACAACTACAACCAATCTATTTAATGCCAACTTTTAATGAAGAATTAGGAATTACTACAAGTTATGACGCCTTTGAAATTGAAAAATTGTTAATTGCTCATAAAGATGTGAAATGCGTAGTTTTAACTTCTCCAACTTATGAAGGTGTTGCAAGCGATATTGAACGCATTTCAAAAATATGCCACAAATATGATACTCTACTAATTGTAGATGAAGCACATGGTGCACATTTAGGTTTTAGCGAACATTTCCCAAAAAGTGCAAGGAATTTAGGAGCAGATATAGTAATTAATAGTATGCATAAAACTTTACCGACATTAACCCAATGTGCTATTGCTCACATTTGTACTGACCTTGTCAATGTAGGTAAATTTGAAAAAGCACTTTCAATGTTTGAAACAAGTTCCCCATCATATATATTTATAAGTTCAATAGATTATTGTGTAAATCTAATTAAAAATGAAAGTGATAAACTTTTCAATGAATATGATAAAAATTTAAATAATTTTTATAATGAAACAGCAAAATTAAAAAATATCAAAGTATTGAATTTAAACAACAAAGAAAATGTCTTTGATTATGATAAAGGCAAATTAATAATCTCAACAAAAAATACAAATTTAAGCGGTGCAGATTTAGCAAACCTATTAAGGCATAATTATAATATAGAAATTGAAATGGCATCAACAAATTACATTATTGCAATGACTTCAATTTGTGATGAAAAAGAAAATTTTGAAATTTTGGCAAATGCACTTAAAGAAATTGACAACGTTTTTGCAATCAAAAAAAATATTGATATTAATAAATTTGATTTCATAAAATTAAATTTACCTAATAAACAATATGAAATTTCATCAGCACTTACTTTAAAAGGTAATTTTATGCAATTGTCAAAATGTGTTGGGCAAGTAAGCCTTGAATATGTTTGGGCATATCCGCCAGGAATTCCCCTATTAGTCCCCGGAGAAATTATAACGCAAGAACTTATAGAGCAACTTCTAGCACTTGAAATAAGTGGAATAGAAGTTAAAAGCGATTACAAAAAAGCCCCTAAACAAATATTTGTTAAATCAAAATAAATTTTTAATTAAAGGAGTTCTATGTTTAATTTTGAAGAAAATTTTGATAAAAGAAAAATAAGATTTAACTCTGTTTTTAATAATTCCAATAAAGAATTTGTATTTAAATATCAAAACAGCATAACTAAAAGTACCTTACAAAAACATTTATGTATATTCCCACAAGAAGAACAAGAATTTTTAACTTATGAAGAAGCATTAGAAGATTTTAATCAATTTAAATATTATATCCATAATTTTTATAGTGGTTATTTTGTTTTCAATACAATGAATTTTGAGAAAGCATTTTATGACATTAATAAAATTTTGCAAAATAAAGAAAAAATAAAAACAACTGACTTCATAAAATTAATATTGGAAAAACTAAACTTTATTATTGATAAACACTTTTGCTTTCAATATTGTGGACAACATTACAAATTGAATTTGCCAAAATATAAAACTTATTATAATGCAGACTATCAAATTTTAAAAATATTTAATAAATTCTATATAACGATTAATAGAGCAAAATATTTAATTAAGTCTATAAATGGAAATGAAAATATAGAAAGTTTTCTAAAAAAGGGCATAAATAATAATGGCATTATTGTGTCTGCACTAGTTATTCAATCTACACAAAAAGAATATTTCTTAAATATGGAACTTGGAAATAGAAAAACATTAAAAATCCCGCTAAAAACGCTAGAAATAAGCACAAAACATAATGAATTACTAGATATTGAAAAGAAAGAAAATTTTACATTAATTCACAATCAAAGATGCTATGAAAATAGCAAAGATGAAAAGAAATATTTTTTAAAAAATTTAGCAGAATTAAAAAATGCAAAAAATAAAATATTTGTTATTAATGCAATAGATGGTCAAGGCGGAGATGATGAATTTGTTTTTGAAATCCTAAAAGCATTAGGCTTTAATAATATTGATTTAATTGAAAACGAAGTTAGTACTACAATAAATGGCATCAATTTTAATGAAGAGAAAAATATTGTTATTAATAAATTTATGAAATTATATGAATCTACTTTAAATTCAAATTCTCCAAACATTCTAAAATATAAACAGGCAAAAATAAGATTTAATGAACCGAATCCAGATAATGTTGTAATTGTTTTAAATTCACGCAACACATTATCCGCTAGCGAAAGTTACATAAATTTATTGCCTTATAAAAATGTGATATTTTTAGGCGACTATACTGGTGGTTGTTTTCAATTCTGCCCTTGCAAAAAGTTCTACTTAAATAAAAGCGGTGCCTGTATAAAACTAGGAAGTAGTTATTTTTATTTAAATGATTTAAAATTAGAAAATGTTGGTTATGAACCTGATTTGTTTTTACTTTGCGCAAATGAAGAAAAAGAGCAAGCAATATCAAACTTTGTACATAATTATTTAATCTAAATGAAAATAAAATTTTAAACTAGTTGACAAAGTTTACTTTTTATCTTATAATATTTGCGAATGCTTTAAAAAGGAGTACATACAATGAAGAGAATTAAAACTATTGAAACTCGTAACTTACAAGCAAGTGCAGTAACTGGTGGTTGTGGCGAATGTCAAACTTCTTGCCAATCTGCGTGCAAAACATCTTGCGGTGTTGCAAACCAAGTTTGCGAAAACAACAAAAAGTAATTTTTAAATTGCAAGCCCTACCCTTTTAAAAGGGTCAAGGGCATTTTTTAACTTTATTAAGTTAACAAATGAATAAAGATAAAATGTAAACCTAACTATAAGATACAAAATAAATATTATGTTTTCATTTATAGATAAATTAAAGTTTTATAAATTTTAAACAATGCACTTTCAAAGATTATTTATAATGCAGAAAACAAAAGAAAATTTAAGGAGAAAAAATGATTCATCAATATAAATTAAATGGCAAAAATATTGTACTTGATGTTTTTAGCGGTTCTGTGCATCAAGTTGATGATTTAGCCTATGATATTATAGAAAATTATGAAAATAAAGATAAAGAACTAATAATAACTGAAATGCTTGAAAAGTATAAAAATGATAGCACAGTAAACAGACAAGAAATTGAAGAAGTATTTGCAGATATTGAAGAACTTAAAGCAAATGGCAAATTATTTACAGAAGATGTTTATGCTGATAAAAAATTTAATTTTAAAGCAAGAAATACAGTAGTAAAAGCACTTTGTTTACACATTGCCCACACTTGCAATTTAAATTGTGAGTACTGCTTTGCAAGTCAAGGTAAATATCATGGCGACAGAGCGTTAATGAGTTTTGAAGTTGGTAAGCAAGCAATAGACTTTTTAGTTGCAAATAGCGGAACTAGAAGAAATCTAGAAGTTGACTTTTTTGGTGGCGAACCACTTATGAACTTTGAAGTAGTGAAACAAATAGTTGCTTATGCAAGGTCAATAGAAAAAGAAAAGAATAAAAATTTTAGATTTACACTAACAACAAACGGTGTTTTAATAAATGATGATGTAATTGAATTTGCAAATAAAGAATGTCATAATGTTGTATTAAGCCTTGATGGTAGAAAAAAAATTCACGATAGATTAAGAAAAACTGTAAATGGACAAGGTAGTTATGATGTAATTGTACCTAAATTCCAAAAGTTTGTTAAAGCAAGAGATAATAAAGGATATTACATAAGGGGTACATTTACACACAACAATACAGATTTTACAAAAGATATTTTCCACATGGCAGATTTAGGTTTTACTGAATTATCTATGGAACCCGTTGTTTGTAAGCCAAGCGACCCTTACGCATTAACAGAACAAGACTTACCTATTCTATTTGAACAATATGAAATTCTAGCAAAAGAAATGATAAAGAGAAAGAAAGAAGGAAATCCATTTACTTTCTATCACTATATGATAGATTTAAAAGGCGGACCTTGTATTTATAAGAGAATTGCAGGTTGTGGTTCTGGTACTGAATATCTTGCAGTTACTCCGTGGGGCGAACTATTCCCTTGCCACCAATTTGTTGGCGACCCTAAATATAGTATGGGTGATGTGTTCAAAGGCGTAACAAATAAAGAAATGCAAGACAACTTTAAATGCTGTAATGCTTATGCAAGAGAAAAATGCAAAGATTGTTGGGCAAAATTATATTGCAGTGGCGGTTGTGCAGCAAATGCTTACCACGCAAGTGGAAGTATTGATGGCACTTATGACTATGGCTGTCAACTATTTAAAAAGCGTATGGAATGTGCAATAATGGTAAAAATTGCAGAAAGTGAAATTGAAGAGTAACTTTCAACTATTAATAATAGTTTAAATAATAATTATAAAAAAGACAAATCAATACAATAAAAAGCAAGTCATTGGACTTGCTTTTTACTTGTTTTAGGTTTTTGTTATTATGTTTTAGTTATTATTTTTTGTTATTTTTTTGTTTTATTCTTAAATTGTTATTTTTCTAAACTTTATCTTTCTTTATTTCTTTTTTTGTTAAATTGTTTTAA
>JAFTVC010000008.1 GCA_017465925.1 Clostridia bacterium
GAAGGACCCACCTGTACACATACCGAACACAGCAGTTAAGCTTCTTATCGCCGAAGGTAGTGCATTGGCAACGATGTGTGAGAATAGGACATTGCCAGATTCAATTAAAACACAAGTCTTATGGCTTGTGCTTTTTTATGTGTTTTTATGTAAATGTTTTTTAATTCTATATTATTGCAATATATGATTATGTGAAGTTAATGTATGAAGCTACCGCTAATTAGAAAATATTGGCTCTCTGTTTAGTATTGGAGTTAAAAAATTAGTTATGTAAGTAAAAATAATTGTGTGGTTGTACTTAAAAACTAGTTATTCTTCAAATTGTAAATTACAAGCATTGAATTATATGTAAAAAAGTTGACACTATCATAATAGTGGGGAAATATTAACAAAGTTTTGCTAACAGGGAAAAGGTAATAGTAGCATTAGGAACGAATATTTTACATGATTATGTTTGTTGTAGTTTAAAAAGGTTTAAACTAGGCAAGTTGTATGATGTTTTAATTTTTTCGTTTGCTTGCTGATTATTAAAAATATTTATTATTCTGATTACAGTTTTATTATTAATTATTAGTTATTATACTGTCTTACAATAAATATATTTCTGTAATATTTGAAAAATTAAAATTTATTAAATTACGTAAATTTGATATTGATTTAATTATTATTAGAATCTATAAAATTTATTTGAATTATATATTCACAATATGTAATTATGATTGACTTTTGATTTTTTAATTGATAGAATAAAATAAAAAGGCTAAAAATGATGATGGCTAATAAATACAAATTAAAGTTTCATATAATGAGTGTTGAAGAAAATGCAAAAAATATATTTCAATTTTTACATACCAATAGTGATTTAGATAATTGGTTCAGTACAACAATTTTAGATGAGTTAGGCATTGATAAAAGTAAATTGCAATATTTAAATAATAGTGATAGATATAAATTTATCTTATCTAAAATAGAGAATAAGTTAAATCAAAATCAGCAGTATTTAAGTGAAAAGGCAAAGGCTTTTGAAGAAGAATGGAATAGTGTGAGTGCTGAAATTTTTAATATATATTCTAAAATATTTAATTTGCAATTTAATGAAGATAAACATTGTCAAGTAAATATAGGAGTAAATCCAATTTGTCCTAGATATATACAAGAAAAATCATTTGATATAAATTACAAACAGAAAAGTTGTATTCCTATTGCAATTCATGAATTATTGCATTTTTATTGGTTTGATTATTGGAACGAGCATTTATATAAATTAAAAGATTTTGAAATGGAAAATCCAACATTGACATGGGCATTTAGTGAAATTGCCATAGATACATTAGTTAATTGTTCGCCACTTTTAAAATATTTTTCTAATACGGAAGTTGCTTATGATTATTTTTATGAAATCAAATATAAAGATAAACCCCTAGTTAATGTTTTAAGGGATTTATATTATAAAAATGGACTAAAAACATATATGACAGAAGGATTTAAAATTATTAGCAGTGAAGATATAAAAAACAAAATGCTTAATTAATAGATAATATACTTGTAACAAATTTATTTTGCTTTTTTGCTAAAACTACTATTTTAAGCGATAGAAATTTGAATTAGACATCATTTATATCTAATATAAAAACAAGTTTATGTGCTTGCATAAACCTCCTATAATATGATATAATAGAGAAATAAAGGAATAGAAGTGAAATGGATTTATTTGATAATTTAAATAAAGAGCATCAACCTTTGAGTTTTAGAATGCGACCTAAAACTTTGGAAGGTTTTTTTGGACAAAAGCACATATTAGCAGAAGGGAAATTGCTAAGTAGGGCAATAAAATCTCATTGTTTAAATAACTGTATTTTTTATGGTCCACCTGGCACAGGAAAAACTACCCTTGCAAACATAATTGCTAATAGTTGTAATTCATATTTTGTTAAATTAAATGCAATTTCTGATGGTGTAAAAGATGCAAAAGAAGTAATTAAAGATGCAAGAAATAATTTTAAACTATATGGCAAAAGAACATATTTATTACTTGATGAATGTCATAGATGGAATAAATCTCAAAGCGATTCAATTTTAGAAGCACTAGAAGATGGAAGTATTATTTTCATTGGTTCAACAACTGAAAATCCTTACTTTTCTATGACAAGAGCGATAGTTAGCAGATGTACAGTTTTTGAGTTCAAGCCTTTAAGTGTTACTGATATTACTGATGCGTTAGAAAATGCAATAAAAAACAAAGAAAATGGTTTAGGTAACTTAAAAATTGAGTATTCTAGGGAAAATTTAAGTTGTCTTGCTAATTTGGCTGGTGGAGATTTAAGAAACGCTTTAAATGCCCTAGAATTAGCCGTTTTAAGTACTCCAAAGGGGAGTAATGGAGAAGTAGTCCTAAATAATGAAATAATGGAAAATTCCATACAAAAAAGGCTTGCTTCAATAGATGAGAATACTTATTATGATATATTATCTGCATTTTGTAAGTCTTTAAGGGGTTCTGATGCAGATGCTGCACTTTATTATTCAAATTTACTTATTGAATCTGGTTGCGACCCATTAATAATATGTAGAAGACTTATAGCGCACGCAAGTGAAGATGTTGGAATGGCTGACAGTAACGCATTACTTTTAGCAATTTCTGCATTAATTGCTATGAAAGAAATAGGAATGCCAGAAGGTAACATTCCTTTATCTCACGCAATTATTTATGTTTGTGAAGCAGAAAAGTCAAATAGTGTAATTAATGCAATGTATGGAGCAAAAGATGACGTTGTTAAATATAAGAATATTAATATTCCTTCTTACTTAAAAAATCAAGATAACTTGGAAAGTGAAAATCCAAAAGGTTATAAATATCCGCATAATTATGGTGGTTATGTCAAGCAAGATTATTTGCCTAAGGAACTTAAAGATAGAATTTATTATGTGCCAAGTAAAAATGGTAAAGAAAAAAATATTATTAGAAAGAAACTAAAATAGTTGCTTAAAATATTATAATATGATAAAATAAATTTAAGCATTAATAAAGGAGTAAACTTATGAATTTGAAAGGAACAAAAACAGAAAAGAATTTATGGTATGCATTTGCTGGCGAAAGTCAAGCAAGAAATAAATATACATATTTTGCAAGTGTTGCAAGAAAAGAAGGTTACGTTCAAATAGCAAATATATTTGAAGAAACAGCAGGAAATGAAAAGGAACATGCAAAACTATGGTTCAAGGCATTAGGCGAATTAGGTACTACAATAGATAACTTAAAGAAAGCGGCTGATGGTGAAAGAGAAGAATGGACTGATATGTACGCTACGTTTGCCAAAGAAGCAAGAGAAGAAGGTTTTGAAGAACTTGCTAAACAATTTGAAGAAGTTGCTGAAATTGAAAAGCAACATGAAGAAAGATATTTAGCATTACTTGAAAATGTACAACAAGGCAAAGTATTTAAGAGAGGTGAAGAAGTTGTTTGGATTTGTCAAAATTGTGGCAGAAAAATAATTGCAAAAGAAGCACCAGAAATTTGCCCAACTTGTAAGCATCCGCAATCATATTTTGCATTGGATGTAAAAAATTACTAGTAAACAAAAAATATATTAGGTTGACTAATATATTTTTTATTTTATTAATATATGCTATAAGGTTCGTAATTTAGATTTGCGCCATCATTAATTATTGGGTTGTTATTTGCTCCATTATAATTACTATAACCATTAGTGTTATTATTTAGTAAATTATTGTTGTTTTGAGTTGGGTTAGGTAGAGTATTAGGACAATTTCCAGTTTCACAATCATTTATGCCAGTTTCATTATTAACTAGATTATTGTTGTTTATTCCATAATTTGCAATATCGTTCACGCTATTACAATTTCCATTGCAAGAAGATGGCAAGTCGCATATTTCACAATTTTCACATATATCGCAATTTGTGCAACTATTGCAGTCATTGCAAATCATACAATCGTGGCAAAATTCTGTTTCTTCCACATTATTTAACTCGTTATTTACATAGTTATTAGAGTAATTTTTGTAATTATTAACTGCATTGTTATTTAAGTTATTGTCATTATTTTCAGTAAAATTTCCACAATCTCCTATACATTTTGATGGTAGTTCGCATGATGGGCATATTTTACAAATATCACATTCAATACAGTTTTCACAACTATCACAAATTTGGCAATCATGACAAATTTCTTCTACCATATTTTCTTGTTGATTAATTTCATCAGTTGTATTTAAACTTGTACTATCTTCAAAATTTTCTTCACTTTGAGTAGAACTTTCATAATTGTTATTTAGGTTATTTCTTAAAGTATTAACATCACTCATTAGGATTAGTTGATTATTAAGTCTTTCAAGAACAATTTGTATGTTTTGTAATTGTACAATTCGGTTTTCTAAAATATTTAACATGTTTATATATTTAGCATTCAAAGTTTCGGCATTTTTGTAAAAGTTATCTCTTAACTCTATTAGGTTTTCTAATTCATTGCTAACATATCCGCTTGTGTTTTTTATATTTTCTAGCAAATTATTTATACTAGTACTATATTCTTGAAGGACAGCAATTTGCTCTTCTGTAAGTTCATTCATATTATAGTTAAGCAAATAAGCATTATTTCTTACATTAATAGTATCGTTAATAATAGAGTAGGTTAATTCATTTAATAATTGATTAGCGGCTGTTATGTCGCTTGTTATCAAGAATAAATCTTGCATAGATTGAATATAAGCAATCAACGATGATGTGTCAAGACTATTTATGTTTTCTATATATTTTGGTGAATATGAATAGTTTAAATTGTAAGTTTCGCTGTATGGCTCTGCTGATACGCTTGCTATGACATTATTTGATGCAACATTATTAGTTGAATAATCCATATTATTATAAGAAGAATAATTCATTAATGGGCTTAATTCACTTATTGCATAATCTTCTAAATATAAATTATCCAAACTTCTAATTGTAGTTGCAATATTGGTCATATCCGATTGTACTAAATTAATTGCACCTTGCGTGTTTAAAGTTGGCGTTTCGTTGCAACCTGTTGCAAAGCAAACAACAGATAAAATTGCCATTGTTAAAATTGATAATTTCCTCATTACTAATCTCCTTTATAATTATTTTGCACAAATATTTTAAATTTATGTGTATTAAATTTTAATAACTGTCAATCATTAAAAAGCGAGGTTAAAATGGCAGATATTGAAACAAAAAAGAAATATAATGAATATGTAAAAAGTAAAAGTCCTATGACTAAACCTTTTCCTACTTTAATATGGGCTTTTTTAGTAGGTGGTACAATATGCGTAATAGGACAAGTATTTTATGATATTTACAGTGCGGTATTTCCTGAATTCACAAAAGATATTTTAAGGGCGTACACATTATGTACTATGATATTTTTAGGTACGCTTTTTACTGGTTTAGGGCTTTATGATAAGATTGGGGCATTTGCTGGTGCGGGCTCTATTATTCCAATAACAGGATTTGCAAACTCAATAGCAAGTCCGGCAATAGAATTTAAAACGGAAGGCTGGATATTTGGAATGTGCGTAAAGATGTTTACAATAGCAGGTCCTGTAATAGTAAATGGTATTGTATCTAGTATAGCAGTAGGGTTAATATACCTAATATTTGGGATATAGAAGGTGAAATATGGGGAAGATAGGTAAACAAACAGTAATATTAAAAAATAAGCCTAATATAATAAGTAGTTATTCTATTGTAGGTCCAAAAGAAGGGAAAGGACCAATGTCTGCATATTTTGACAAGATAATGCCTGATGATATGTGTGGACAAAATACCTATGAAAAGGCAGAGCAAAAATTTATGGAAAAAGCAGTTTTTGGAGCAATAGACAAAGCAAAAATGCGACCACAAGATATTGATATGTTTTTATCAGGTGATTTGCTTAATCAAATCATTTCTGCATCTTTTACTGCAAGGGAGTTTGATACAACTTTTATTGGACTTTTTGGTGCTTGTTCAACGATGACAGAAAGTTTAGCGATAGGTTCTTGTTTGGTAGATGGTGGCTATGTGGACAATGTATTATGCGCAACTTGTAGCCATTTTGCAAGTGCAGAACGACAATTTAGATATCCGCTTGAATTAGGAACGCAAAGACCACCAACTGCTCAATGGACAGTTACTGGTGCTGGTGCTACTATTTTAGAGTGCACAGGCAAAGGTCCTTACATTGAAGCAGTAACTTTTGGTAAAGTAAGTGATTATGGCATTACAGATGTAAATAATATGGGTGCTGCAATGGCTCCATCTGCATTGCATACATTAAAAGCACATTTTATTGATATGAAAAGAACTCCCGAAGATTACGATTTAATATTTACAGGCGATTTAGGAAAATTGGGTAGTGAAATTTTGATAGATTTACTTGAAAAAGAAGGCTATAAATTAGGTGTAAATTATAATGACTGCGGTTGTCTTATATTTGATAAAGAACAAAAGACATTTATGGGCGGTAGCGGATGTGGTTGTAGTGCATCAGTACTCAATTCTTATGTAATTACAAAATTGTTAAATAAAGAAGTAAAGTCCGTTTTGTTTTTATCAACAGGCGCATTATTAAGTCCTTTATCTTCACAACAGGGTTTAAGTATACCTGGAATTGCACACGCTATTTCAATAAGGAGTGATTAAAATGTTATTAGATTATTTAATAGTTTTTTTAGTTGGTGGGGGAATTTGTCTAATTGGGCAAATATTGGTTATTAGAACACAAATGACTACTGCTAGAATTTTGGTTTTATTCTTACTTTTGGGAGTAGTGCTAGAAGCCTTTGGATTATATCAACCTTTCGCAGAATTTGCTAAATCAGGAGCAATGATTCCAATTTGTGGTTTTGGTAGCACACTTGCAAGGGGTGCAATAGAAGGTGCTGCAACAGGCAATATTTTAGGAGTGTTAAAAGGTGGGCTTTCTGCAACTGCATCTGGTCTTGCAGCGGCTGTGTTCTTCTCATACATTTTTGCAATGATATTTAGAAGTAGAACAAAGAAGACAGGTAAATAGTAATCTACTTTTAAAGTAACTTATAAGTCTAATTTATTAGCATTTAAATAAATAAAAAAATTCTATATCTACAAAATTTATATATAGAAAATTTAACAATTATAAAAAAACAAAAGAACCTAGAAACAGGTTCTTTTATTAAAATTTAAATTAGAATTGTCTTATTAATCCAACAACTTTGCCTAGAATGGTTACTTCATCGCAATATATTGGTTGCATTGTATCATTTTCTGGTTGAAGTTTGAACCTCCCATTTTCCTTGTAAAACCTTTTTACAGTTGCTGAATCTTCTACAAGTGCTACTACTATATCTCCGTTATCTGCTGTATTTTGCTTTGTTACAACTATTTTATCGCCATCATTAATGCCTGCTTTTATCATACTTTCACCCTTAACGTTTAACATAAATAAATCATGCTTGCAAAATAATGAGTAGGGTAGATTGTAAACATCATCATATTCCTCATGTGCTAGAATTGGCAGTCCAGCAGTTACTTTCCCTATAAGTGGTACTGGAATAAATTTTGTATCAGCAATTTCTGCATCACTTTCTATTGTTGGCAACGAAAAATCACATTTGATAAAATTAGTTGAACTTATATTTAAGATTTTTGCCCATTCTTCTTTTGGCTTTAAAATCTTTAATGCTCTGCTTTTAAGATTTTCTTTGCTTAACAAGCCAATATCACATAACTTCTTTATATAGTACGCAACTGTACAAGTTGAACTAACTCCTATGTAATCACACATTTCTCTTATACTAGGACTGTAATAATCTCTTTTTTGGCAATCATCAATATATTCTAATAAATCATATAGTTTTGCATTTGTTCTTCTCATAATATTTCTCCTTAAATTATGATAATCTATAATCAATTTGATTTTATTTAATTTGATATAAGAGTAATGTACTTTTTAGCACATTTCAATTTTAATATATCATAGTTATTTCAAAATGTCAAACGAATTTTTGCTATTTTTTTAATTTGATTGATTTTGTTGCTTCTCGTTTCATATCATCATTGATTGCTGCATAGTGTTTTCTTGTTGTATTTATGTCTTTATGTCCAAGTAGGGTAGCAACCATATAAATGTCATTAGTTTCCTTATATAAATTTGTACCGAAAGTACTTCTTAATTTGTGTGGGGTTATATTTTTAAGTGGTACTGCTATTTGAGAATATTTTTTTACTATATTTTGTACCGCTCTAACACTTATTCGCTTTTTTTGAAGGGAAATAAAAAATGCATTTTCTATTTCATCATCTTTCAATATTTGATTTCTTTCAGGTAAATATTCAATTAACTTTTCTTTCACTTCATCAGTAAAATATAGAATTGTAGAGTTGCCACCTTTTCTTGTAACTTTAAAACTATTTATTTCAAAATTGATATCTTCAATATTAATTCCAACAAGTTCACTAATTCTTATTCCTGTTCCTAAAAACAAATAGAAAATTGCTTCATCACGTTTTTTCGTATTGCTAATATAGTTCTGTTGATGTTTAGAAAATCCGCCTTTTATGTTGACTTCATCTAAAACTTTAACCATTTCATCTGGTTCTAATCTTAAAATTGCTTTTTCGTGAATTTTGGGTGCAGTAACTTTTTCCGCTGTATTGGCAGGAATTAAATCCTTTTTAAAGCAATATTTGTATAGGGATTTAATGCTAGATAATTTTCTTGATTTGCCTTTTTCTTGATTGTAACGTTTTTTTCCTTCTTTTCTATAAACATTTAACCAGCTTAAATATTTTTCTATGTCAAATGATGAAATTTCAATAAAATTATCTATTGTAAAGTCTTTTACATTGATAGCATTAAATTTCGGCAAATTTTCTACTAAATAGTTAAAAAATAACCTTAAATCATAGGCATAATTAAGTCTAGTTAGGGTAGAGGTTGATGATTCAATGCTTACAAAATAATTTTCGCAAAATTTAGGCAATTCTGCTACTATATCATTGATTCTTTTTTGTAAATTTTCATCTCTTTCTAAATAAAAATCACTGTTTTCCATAAAAATATTATAGCATAAGAAATAAAATTTATCAATTATTTTTAAATTATTTGACTATTTAATATCAAATATGGTAAACTTAATCTGATAATAATAAAATCTAGCGTACTATGAACAAGTTAAAGTATCTCCTTAATAGGCTAGGGGAGTTTAAAATTATCTATATAAAATAAAGTAAAAAGAGGCACAAAATGGTTTTAAATGATAATATCTTGTCATCTTATTCAAAGTTTATTGACTTTGAAGAAGAAAATTCAAGCATTGATGAATTCAAGTCTGTTTTAGAATATGGCATTCAAATAATTATGGAACATTTAAATATGAATTTTAACTATGAAATAGGGGTGTTTGGTGCTTATAACTTGAATACATTAGCAACACAATTTGAACCAATTTCATTTTATATTAAGATTTTTGATATACAAATTTACGATAATATTATTAAAAATGAAAATGTAAAAAGTAAAAATAAGAAAGCAAAATATATAACAACAGATTCTATAAAAATGCTTTTAGCAATTTATTTGGATAAATATTTTGATGAAAATGGCAGTGTAAATATTGCTAGAAATAGTATTATAATTGATTGCTATCATAATTATGGTTTTAATTCTAGAATTTACATTTTTGCCTCTAATTTTGAAAATTGTATAATGTTAGATACAAATAATTCTAAATTACTAGAAGTAAATATAGAAAATTTTGAATCATTATTTTTAAAAAAGGCACAAGAAACAAATTATGAAATAGTTCGCGTTGTAAACATTGTTAAAAACTTATGTCAAAAGACAAATGTATTACAAGAGCCGTTTTTAATTGAAACATTATTTTATAATGTACCAAATAATTATTTTACAGGCAGTTTAAGAGAACAATTTATAAAATCGTTAAATTATATCAATTTTTCTAATATATCAAATTTTAATTCATTGTTAAACGATAAAAAAACTGTAAGCGAAGATTTTTTTACTTGCAATTCAATTTACAATATATATAAAGAATATGAATTGCTAATGAAAACTTTAAGATAATTACATTAAAATTCAGCTAAAATTATGAAATTCAACTCATTTTTTAAGTTAAATTAGCCTTATTTTTGTCATCTATGCACAAAATCTGTATTTTACGCATAGATATAAGGACTTAAATTTTCTAATTTTATACCTTCTCCATATAAAAAAATAGCACCAGAATTGGTGCTTATTTTATCTAAATAATGATAACAAGAAAGAATATTCTTTAATATTTTGTTTGCATTTCTTATAATTTGGGCAAAATTTTTCTACAACTTGCCAGTATAAGTTTGAATGATTGAATTGTATCAAGTGGCATAACTCATGTATAATTATGTATTCAAACAATTCATAAGGTAAAAGTAATGCCCTAAAATTGATTTTAATTTCATTTTTAGATGTGCAAACACCCCATCTTGTTTTAGTATTATCTAACAAGATTTTACTAGGAACTACATTTATTATTTTGCTGTAAAATTGCACTTTTTCCTCAAATTCACATTGAGCAATTTTTTTAATTAAATTGCTTAAATATTTGTGAGTAGTATAAAATATTTTGTTTTCCTCTACCCTATTTCGCTTTGATTTAATTAAAGTATATTTAGTTCCCAAAATTTCAATTTCTTCATAATTTAAAATTTTAGAGTTTATTTCTAAAGATTTTAATTTTTCACTTTTCTTTTTTTCTATCCAGGAAGATTTGTTTTCAATAAAGTTTTCTAATGCTTTTTTGCTTACATCTTTTGAATGTTTAAGTGTAACCTTCCCCATACTATCAATGGTTATTGATATTCTTGCTTTACCATTTATTAATTTTATTTCATCTATTAATTCCATTAGTATTTCCTATTTAGATTATTAATTCTATATAATAGCATTTTAGCGTTATAATTTGAATTAGGTGTTGTTTATAACAAATACAAAATCAAGTAATTGTGCTTGCATAAACTACCTATAATATGATATAATATTTTAAATGAAAATGAAAGCATTTTATTGACATTTTTTAGAAAAAATTGTATTATATAATGTGTGAGGTGATTTTATGGTGGAAAAACAAGCAAAAAATGAAACCTTAAATACTAATTTGTATATATTAAAGGCGTTAGAAAGTGGCGAAAAATATGGCTATGAAATAATAGATGCTGTTAATTCTATTTCTAACAATAAATTAGTTATAAAGCAAGCAACTTTATATTCTAATCTAAAAAGATTAGAGCAAAAGAAATTAATTAGTTCTTATTGGAAAGATAGTGAAATTGGTGGTAAAAGACATTACTATTATATTACTGACAGCGGATTAAAATATTTACAAGATAATGACCATAATATCTCTACTCATAAAGAGATTATAACGCAAGAACCTATTCCAGTTAAAGAACCGTCAAATGTTGAAATTATAGATATTCAAACAGTAAACAGCAACTCTACAAAGGCATTTTGGGCTGAAAATAAGTATTTTGCATCTAAAATGCTTAATAGAAACGACAACGACCCTACTGAAAAAATTACACAAAAAAATGAAGCTGTTATTATTGATGAGCCAAAGCAAGTAGAAGAAAAAACTATTAAACCAATAGTTAAAGAAGAGATAAAAGAAGAAAAAGTTGGTTCTAAACGTGATGCTGTTTTATTAGACCAAAATACTATTATTCCATCAAGTTACGCTGCATATTCAATGGAAAATAGACCTATTAACACAGTGGCAACAACAGATATTGATTACAAAAACATTTTAGGTGAACTTTACAGTGATAAAGAAAGTTTTAATGCTAAATCAATACAAGAACAACAAATTGATAATAATCAATATTCTAATACACAATATGTTGATGATATTGTAAGTGAACAACAAAATCATTTTGAAGAACAACCAAGTAAAGAAGAAGTTCAGCAAATTAAGTTGAAAAGCATTGTAAATAACTTTTCTAATTATAAAATTAAAGTTAAATCACATAATAAATTATATCAAGTAAATATCAATTCTGATGAGTATATAAAGTCTAATAAATTGCAATTTGCTTTAAGCATTGTTACATATTCTTTCTTTGCATTATTGTTATTTATAGCAAATTTGATATTAAGCGGTTCACAAATAGCAAACACCGAAACCATTTTATTAACAACATTAGGCATTGGTGCAATCTACCCTATTGCTTCATTAGTCATTTTATTATTTAATCCATATAAAAAATCAAGAAACAGTTTTAATTTTAAATATCTTATAACTGTATCGTTTTTAGGTTCCTTGGTCGCTATGATATTTGTAATTGCAATTTGTTTATTGTGTGGAATGACTAATATGAATCAAGCAAAATATATTTTCTTTTGGTTGATACCTTCTATAATTGCTCTATGTGTGATTGCTTACCCTATTTTTAAGAATTTACTGATTAAATCTAAAAAATTTAATTGTTAATAAGGAGACTAATTTGGCTAACGTAGTTTTAGAAATAAAAAATTTAACTAAAAAATATAAAAACCGTATTGCAGTAGATAATCTTAATTTTGAAGTGTTTGCTGGTGAAATTTTTGGATTTTTAGGCGTTAACGGAGCAGGAAAAAGTACGACTATAAAAATGATAACTGGACTTGCAACAATCACTTACGGCGATGTTTTAATTAATGGTTATTCAATAAAAACTGATTTTGAAGATGCAATAATGAATGTTGGTGCGATAATTGAAAGCCCAGATATGTATTCTTATATGACTGGTTTTGAAAACTTAAAATATTTTGCAAATTTGTATGATAACATAAGCAATAAGCGAATTAATGAGGTAGTTAAATTAGTTGGACTTGAAAATAGAATAAACGACAAAGTAAAGCACTACTCTATGGGAATGAAACAAAGACTTGGAATTGCGCAAGCGTTGCTTCATAGTCCTAAATTGTTGATATTAGATGAACCTACAAATGGACTTGACCCTAATGGAATTCAAGAAATGAGAATTTTCTTGAAACGAATTGCACATAAAGAAAATATTGCTGTACTTATTTCTAGCCATATATTATCTGAAATGGAACAACTTTGCGATACTATTGGCATCATTGAAAATGGAAAATTGATTGAAATTAAAACTATTGACCAGATTAGAAAAGGAATTGAAGGCTCACAAGTTTATGCTATTAAAGTAGACTATCCAAATTATGCAGGAATGTTAGTTTATAAAAAATATAATATTGAAGTAGAACTAGCAGGTTCAAATATAATATTGCATTGTAGCGAAGATATAATACCAAATGTTATATCATATTTAACTTCTAAAAATTTATCAATATTTGGTGTATCTACAATACAGAAATCACTAGAAGAAGTATTTGTAAATATTCTAAAATCTAACTCAAATAATAAAAAGTCAACTAGCATTAACTAAATATAATTTTTATTGCCATAAATAAAAAAGGAAAAATTGCCTTTCTTTATGAATTATAAAAATTTTTGTTGTGGTAAAATCAACTTTTCATACTTTTATTAAGGAGTATATCACGTGTTTAAATTATTTAAAGGTGAATTAAAAAAAATACTTTTAAAACCTTCATTATTTGTTATGACTGCCCTACTTGCAATCGTAATAACTTTTTCTTATTATTTTTATATGCCTAATGGAAGAACAAATTCAGAAATACAAATTGAAGGTACAACTGTAACAGAAATTTATGACAAGTTTAATTCAGGTACAGATATATATTCAAAACATTATGCTGATAATATTTTAAATTCTTCTCTGCTTTTAATTGAGTCTTACAGTTCATCTGTTATTGAAAGTGAAGAAATATCTCCTAAAAATAAGATAGTAAATGACTTGAACGAAATTGAAAATCAAGTTGACTCTTGGCTAAATAAATATATATCAATTACTGCTAATACTGGTTCAGTGTCATTTACTCCATTGCAAGATTTATCAAAGACTTTATTAACACAAATTGAAAATTTACATACTTTTTATAAAGATAAAAGCGAATTAACAAATCCAGTTATGTTACAGTCTGTAACTAATTACAGTACGATAGATTCAAGTTTATCTACCTTTGCTGAAAAAATATCAAATGCAATAGAATTAAACAGTGAAAATGCTTATGATTCACTGCATGAATATATATTAGAGATTAATATATCAGGCAATGACAATAAATTTGAATACAATATTTCAAAAAATATTAATTCAATTAGTGATGTAAAAATTTCAAGTGCATTCTTGGAATCATTAAAAATTGATTATTATGATGTTGCTAGTAGCAGATTAATAGAAACAAATAATAAAATAAGAGATTATACTAGTTTATGTGTTTCAGAAGAAGAACAAATATCAGCAAAAAATAAAGAAGAACTAAATTCTTTAATTAGTTTTTACAATGCAACAAGTAATCAAATGTATGATATTTTATCTACAAAAATACAACTTGAAATTGCAAAAGAATATTCAGAAACAGAATTTAGGAATTTTATAAATTGTGCCGACTTTAATAGATATGAGTATAGTCAAACTCAGGTTAGACAGGAATATCTATTTGATAACAATAAAGCCGATTACGAATATGCTACTTCCCTATCTTTTGGCAGTGTTTCAAATTTTACTCCTAATGCTTATGACTTTACATTCTATGTTTTAGAACTTTTTAGTTTTCTAATTATAGTTTACTGTGTAGTTTTAGGTTCTAATATGATTGCAGGAGAGCAAAATAATGGTACACTTAAAATGCTTGCGATTAGACCTTATTCAAGAGGAAAAATATTATTTTCTAAAATCTTTGCAACTATGTTCTTTGTAATGATTTTCGTATTATTAAGTACTATAATATCTATGATTGCAGGAAGTGTATTGTTTGGTTTAGAGTCAATGCCAATATTACTAATTTTTGATGCATCAATCCCTATTGTAACATCTCCTGTAATTGCACTACTTATTTATCTTTGTACTTTAATATTAAAAATGTTTGTCTACATTGTATTAGCATTTACACTTTCAACTATCTTTAAAAGTCATATAGTTGCAACTACTGTTTCAATCTTATGCTTGTTTGTAACATCGATTTTTGGAATTTTCTTAACTGGTACAACATTCTTTAAGTATTTACCATTAAATAATTTAGATTTATTTAAATACTTTGGTGGTGGAAGATTCCCTACTGATGATGCAAATGTAATTGCATCAATATTCTCTTCTCCAATTCTTCCTGATACATCATTTATGTTTAGTTTCACAAATATATGTATCACAATAGCGGTTTTATTAATAATAACTTATCAAGTATTCAAACGAAGAGATATAGCATAGAAATAAAAAAACTGAAAATATTTTTCAGTTTTTTTATAAATTTAAATCTTGATTTGCTCTTTCCTCTAAAATTAGTGTCAAATCAATTATAATAAAATTTACCTATGTTGATTATAATTTGTTTTACCCTATTTTTAACTATTTTAACGGTTTAAAATGATTTATTTAATTGCAATTTTTAATCTAATTTTGATGCTTCTTTTCTTGCCATTTCATCACATCTATTGTTGTAAATATTATCACTATGCCCTTTTACTTTTTTAAAATTTACTTTATGCACTTTTGTTAATGCTGATAGTGCTTCCCATAAATCTCTGTTTAATACATCTTTTTTTGCTGATGTTTTCCAGTTGTTGCTTTTCCAATTTTCAAGCCAACCCTGCTCAAAAGCATTTATAACGTAACTACTATCACTGTACAAATTTACTTCACAACTTTCCTTTAAAAGTTGCAAAGATTTTATAACAGCTAATAACTCCATTCTGTTATTTGTTGTATTTCGCTCTGCTCCGCAAATACATTTTTCAATGCCATTATACATTAATATTCCAGCCCAGCCACCGTTGCCAGGATTGTTTAAGCACGAACCATCGGTATAAATTTCTATTAATTTCATATTTTCTCCAAATTTTATCTCTAAATGCTTGACTAATCTGTCAAAAAATTATATACTATAAAGGTAATAATTTTAAATCACTTATTTAGGGGAGTGGCTCAACGGTAGAGTAGCGGTCTCCAAAACCGTAGGTTGCGTGTTCGAATCGCGTCTCCCCTGCCATAAATTAAAACTTGATTTTCCAATCAAGTTTTTTTATTAATCTTTATTTAGTTTTAACAAATTATCATTTAATAAATTATCCATTGCTATTTATAATTAAATATAATGCAAAGTTGTTCCTTCTTGAACTTTTATGTTCGCATTTGACTAATAAAGATAATTCAAATTATAATGCGTTATTTGATGATTGATAGTATAACCAGCAATACAAAATTAAATTTGATTATTGAAATATAATTATAGTATCAATTATAAAACTTCATAGTCATATTTAAACAAGCGAGATAGTGATATTTTAAAATTGTCTAAATCTATATCAATTATTTTACATTCAATTTCTTCGCCCAATTTATAAGCATCACGCATATCATTTAATCCATATTCTGCTTGCGAAATATGCAAAAATCCACTTACTCTCTTCTCTAATTCAACAACTAAACCAAAAGGTAATACTTTTATTATTTTTCCTGTTAATTCGTCGCCTACATTGTATTTTTTAAGTAACTCAATTCTAGGGTCATCTTGTAATTGCTTGTAACCTAGTTCAATTTTTCTATTTTCTCTATCTACGCTTAAAATGATAAAATTATATTCTTCATCTTTATTAAAAGTATTTTTAGCTTCTTCTCCTAAATAACCAACATTAGAATTATGAAGTAAACCATCTACTCCACTATTTTCTATTTCTACAAAAACACCAAATTCAGCAAATCTTTTTACTTTACCTTTAATGATTTGATTTTCTGAAATTTCACTCCAAAAATTGTTTTCATTTATTTCCTTAATTTCATCATATACTTTCTTTAATGAGCAAACTAATTTCTTTGCTCTTAAATCCATTTGTATTATGTAAACTTCAATCATTGTGTTTATAAGTAAGTTAATGTTCTTTTTATGAGCAAAATCAATTTGTGAAAGTGGTACAAATACATTGTAATCTGCTATTTTTCCTGCAATCCCACCTTTTACTACTTGTTGGACTTTAAACTTAATTTTCTTCCCAATATCTAGACTACTCGCCACTTTCTTGCTCTCTACTTGTGCAATATAATCTAAATTAGACAATTTAACATAACCATTTTCATCTTTTGATTCAATAATTATGCCTGTAATATTATCACCTTGTCTTAAATTTTCCTTTCTTTCTAAATCTTCATTATATATAAAAGCGTCTCTCTTTCCGCCTATATTTACTAGAACACCTTTATCATCAATTCTAATTATTTTACCTTCAATAGTTTTTCCTTTTGTATATGTTGCAAACGTTGCATCAATCATCTCTTGTGTTAGTTTTTCCATTTCTATTTAGTCTCCTTAATTGTATTAGTTTTCATATCTAACATTTTCTCTCTTAATTTTTCTGTGTTATCTTCATTGCCTTTTTCAAAATATATTTTTTCGCCAATTATTAATTTATTTCTTCTAAATATTTTAGGCATTCTTGTTATAATCATAGGAACAACGGGAGCATTTGTTTTTTCAGCAAATAATGTTGTGCCATCTCTAAAACTTAAAAGAGGTTCTTCGGTTTTATTCCTAGTTCCTTCGGGGAAAATACCTAATACTTCCTCATTTTTTAAAACACTTATAATCTTTTTAATTGTATATAAATCAAGATTATCCCTATCTAACTCAATAACTCCCATTTTTGTGAAAAACCATTTTAAAAACTTATTTTTAAAAATTTCTTTTTTACCTACAAAATGTATTTTCCTTTTTAAATTTATAATCAAAATGGCAATATCTAAAATTGATTGATGGTTGCACGCTATGATTATTCTTCCCTCTTTATCTAAATTTTCCTTACCAATTACTTTGGTAGGTAATAAAATTTTTACAGGAAGATAACAAATAAATCTTAAAAATTTATACATCTAAAATTCCTTTCCTTATAGATTTTAATGCTATGTACATCATTGTAAATAAGCCATAAATTATCGTAGAACTAATAACTCTTTTCTGCAATATACTTTCCACAAATATAACCTGTTGTAAATGCAATTTGCATATTATAACCACCTGTAAACGCATCTAAATCCAGTACTTCGCCTACGAAGTACAAGTTGTCAGTAATTTTGCTCTCCATATTGCTAGGGTTAATTTCCTTTATGTTTATGCCACCAGCGGTAACTATTCCATTTTCAATATCATCTAATGTAAGATTATTAAATTTCAAATTCTTAATGCTTTGTTGTATTTCCTTTATGAGATTTGATGATAAATTTTTAATTCTTTCCTTTTTATTAATAGAATATTTATGCGCAATATATTCTGCAAGTTTAGAAGGCATAAAATTTTGCAAAAATGTAATAAAACTTTCATTTTTAGAACTATTATAAACGTTATAGAATCTCTCTTTAAATTCATTTTCTTCAACTTTCGGTTTAAGGTCAATTACAAAATCAAATTTATTATAAGAATTTAAAAGACTGCTAGCAGTTAAACATAATGGACCAGCTACCAAGTTTTTATAAAATGTTATATCACCAAATTCTTTAAATTTAACCTTCTCATCAACTACCACCTTTAATTCTATATTTTTTAAAGTTAAACCTTGTAATTCATCAATCTTTTTAACCTTAAAACCACATAATGCAGGTCTTAAAGTTGTAATTGTATGACCAAAGTTTTTAGCAAATTGATAACCATCTCCATTACTACCAGTTAAAGGATAAGATTTGCCACCTGTCGCAATTATAAGATTCTTTGACTTATAAACTTCATTATTTGAGTAAACTTCAAATAAATTGGCATCTAATTTAACCTTGGAAACATTTGAATTAACTTTTAACTCTACGTCATTTTTGTTAATAAATTGCTGAAATACTTTTATTATATCGCTCGCCTTTTCACTTACAGGGAAAACTCTATTCCCCCTTTCAGTTTTTAATTTACAACCATTATCTTCAAAGAAATTTATTACTTCACTTGGTGAAAACTTATTTAAACTCCCATAAAGAAACTTGCCATTGTGTACAATATTTTCTACTATATTTTGTGTAGTTGAATTATTAGTTACATTACATTTTCCTTTTCCAGTTATATAAATCTTTTTACCAATTTTTTCATTCTTTTCTAATATTAGTACATTTAGTGATTTGTTTACAGATTTTAACCCTACACTTGCCATTAATCCTGATGCACCAGCACCAACAATTAATGCATCATAAATTTTATCCATTTATTTTCCTTTTAAGCAAAAAAGTAGGACTTATAATAAGCAAAGCCCATACAAATACTCTACTTCATAATCTTTTAATTCTCTATAACTACCTCTACTTAAACCACCTAGTTTTAAATCTGCAATTTTAGTTCTTTTTAAGAATATAACTTCCTTGTGTATATATCCCATCATTTTTCTAATTTGCCTATTCTTACCTTGGTCAATTACAATTTCAAGTCTAGTTTTTTCATCATTAGTATCTACTACTTTAACTTTGCATTTATTAAGTTTTTCACCATCTATAACAGCACCTGCTCTAATCATAGCAAGTTCACTTTCTTTTATTTTGCCTTTAATGGTGCATATATATGTTTTAGTTATTCCATAAGTAGGCTTTGTTAATCTTTCGGCAAGTTCACCATCATTAGTCATTATAAGTAGTCCTTCAGTATTATAGTCTAATCTACCAACAGGAAATATTCTACAAGATACATCACTTACTAAATCCATTACAGTTTTTCTGCCTAATTCATCACTAACAGTAGTTACATAGCCTTTGGGTTTATTTAGCATAAAATACTTAAACTCATCCTTGCTAAATTTAAGTAATTTATCTTCATAATAAACTTCATCTTTATTCTCATTTATTTCAGTTGCAAGATTAGTTACAACTTTACCATTAACTTTGATTTTTCCTTCTAATATAAATTTTTCTACTTTTCTTCTCGAATCTAAACCGCAAAGTGCCAAATATTTATTGATTCTCATTTTCCCTCACATTGTATTTTAAAACCATTGTTGAATAATTTGATTTAATTCGTTTTTCTTATCAACTAATTCAACATTATCTATTGTACATATATTCGTTGAAAAAAGCAAATGTTTATCAAGAAAAATATTAATTTTACCTATTATATTTTCTTGTTTTATTGGTGCATCAACTGATTTTGGAAAATCGTACTCAACTTTAAGAACACTTTGCTCATATTTGTTTAACGGATACGCAAATCCATTCTGCGCATATAATCTTATTACGCTTTTATCACCATTTGAAACTGGAATAGAAGTGATATACTTATTTTGCTCTATAACATTTAACATATCATAATTACTATTAATGTAATTCAATATTCTAGCCCCTTCTTCAAACATATCTGGACAATTAAATAAAACGCAAATCATTTTCATCCCATCTTTTTCAGTTGCAACCACAATACATCTTCCTGCATTATCTGTAAAGCCTGTTTTTACACCAATGCAATTTTCAAGTGAATGTAATAAACGATTTTTATTTCTTAAATATCTAGTACCATATTTATTTGTCGCTTCAATTACACAATTTTTTGTTGCAGAAATTTCAGCAAATAATTCATTTTCAAGTGCATAGGCAGTAATTAACGCTAAATCTTTTGCTGTCGTGTAATGATTTTGGACATCTAACCCATGAGGATTAACGAAATTAGTATTAGTTGCTCCTGCCTTTTTAGCAGTTTCATTCATTAAATCGCAAAATTCTTTTTCTGTATTACTAGTTAGAAGTGCAAGCGCCATTGCTGAATCATTGCCTGATGAAAGCATTAGTCCATAAAGGAGTTCTCTTTTAGTTACTTCTTCACCATATTTTAAATACATTGATGTACCTTCAATACCAACCGCTTTATCAGGTACTACGTATTTTGTATCTAAATCCCCAGTTAAATGCTCTATTGCAGTTATTGCGGTAGCAATTTTAGTTGTACTAGCCATTGCAAGTTCTAAATCACAATTTTTTTCGGCGATAACTCTTTTTGAATTAGCTTCAATTACACACATAGATTTTGCACTTGATGAATTTAGATTAGTATCAGCAAAAACTAAACTTTGTGTACTTAAAAGAAATAATACACTAAATAAAATTAAAATTGTTAAAACAAAACTAATCTTTATTTTTGATTTCATCATTTAATTTCTCCTCATTTGACAACTTAAAACTCTTGACCGTATCGGTAATTATACTAACCACTTTTTCAAAGCCACTATTAGATTCTGTTTCAATATATCTTACAATCCCTCTCTCTTCAATTAGAAAGCCAATGGGTTTAATACACATTCCAGCACCAGAACCCAACGCAAAAGGATGGTCTATTTTTTTTACTTTTGTATCATAGTATTCACCACCACCGCCTAAATATCCAACTATAACTTTTGAAATAGGAATTATAGTATTATTGCTTTCCGTTTTTACAGGACTTCCTACAACTGTATCAATATCTATAATATCCTTAATATTCTTTAATGTATCTGTTATTACATCTTCTATTGGATGCTTTTGCTTTCCTTCTATCATTTTTTAACTGCTCCTTCTTATTTATTATTTTCTTTGTTACCATTAAGGAAAGTAAGAGATTTGTAATTGATAATGCTATATCAAAATCTATATTTACGATTCCCATATCTTTTGTATAGTAGGTTGTTACATTATAATAAATTTTTGCTGTTGGCTTTTGAAACTTGATTAAACTAGAAATTATTGATAAAAAGGTTTCACATCCCCCACTTAATAATGCACTAGCAAAAGGATTATCTTTAACTCCCAAATTTAAATATATTTTCAAATCCTTTAAATAAAGTCTTTTTCTTATTTGCTTTTGAAGTTCATTAACAAAATCAATATTTTCCTTATTTATTTCAAGATTGATTTCTTTGCTTGTTTTAAAATTATTAAGGACAATTTTTTTATTTCTATATTTTAGTTTATAATAAAACATTTTAAAATTATAAACTTTAAGCTTAATATGTCCCCTATTTTTCAAAACATTATAATTAAAGCGTACTTTAAATTTCAAAGGCAAAATTAATAGTATAATGATTGCAAGCAAAATAAAAAAAACTATATTCATAATTGTATTATGTGTAATATAGTTTTTATTATTACATAAATTTAACAAATTTTCCCAAATAGTAATTTGTTTAACTTATGGCAGTAAATTTTAAATAATTCAACCTAAATAAACCTTGATAAATCATATTATTTGGCTATTTCAGTTTTTCTAATCTCTCTTATAACATTAACTTTTATTTGACCTGGATATTGTAGTTCATTTTCAATTTTCTTTGCAATATCTTTTGCAAGAAAATATGCTTTTTCATCAGATACTTCATCAGGTTTTACTATTACCCTAATTTCTCTTCCGGCTTGTATCGCAAATGTTTTATCAACTCCATCAAAAGATTTAGCAATATTTTCTAAATTTTCCAACCTCTTAATGTAACTCTCTAAACTTTCACGCCTAGCACCAGGTCTAGCACTTGAAATCGCATCTGCAACTTGTACTAAAATTGCCTCTACTGATTGAAATTCAACACCAAAATGATGTGCTTCTATGCAGTGAATAACAGCAGGACTTTCTTTGTATTTCTTTGCAATTTCTACTCCAAGACTAACATGCGTTCCTTCTTGTTCAAAATCTACAGCCTTACCAATGTCATGAAGTAAACCACCTCTTTTAGCAGTATTGACGTCAGCACCTATTTCACTAGCCATTAATCCTGCCAAATGACAAACTTCAAGTGAGTGATTTAGACAATTTTGACCATAACTTGTTCTAAACTTTAATCTACCTAAAATCCTTGCAAGTTCTGGATGCATATTATGAATACCTGAATCATAAAGTGCATTTTCACCTGCTTCTCTTATAGACAAATCTACATCCTTTTTCGCTTTTTCAACAAGTTCTTCTATTCTTGTTGGATGAATTCTTCCATCAAGAATTAATTTTTCCAAAGCAATTCTTGCAATTTCCCTTCTTACAGGGTCAAAACTAGATAAAGTTATAACGTCAGGCGTATCATCAATAATAAGTTCAACTCCTGTTGCTTGTTCTAAAGCTCGTATATTACGACCCTCACGTCCTATAATTCTACCCTTTATCTCTTCATTAGGAATGGCAACTGCTGAAACAGTTATATCTTGTGCGTGGTCTACTGCACATTTTTGTATTGCCATTGTAATTATTTCTTTACTCTTTTTATCGGCTTCATCTTTCGCTTGTTGCTCTATTTCTCTTACATATTTAACAGCATCTTGCTTTGCTTCAATTTCATATTTTTGAATTAATTCCGCTTTTGCCTCTTCTATTGTAAGTTTTGCAACTCTTGAAAGTTCCAAATCGCACTTGTTTTGTTCTTCTATTAAATTGCCTTCTTTAACTTGTAGTTCATTTTCCTTTTGCAATAAAGCATTTTTAGTAACTTCTAAATTTTCTTGCTTCTTATCAAGCATCTCTTCTTTTTTTATTAAATTTTCTTCTTTAATTATTAATCTTTCTTCAAGTTTTTGAATTTCAGTTCTTCTTTCTTTAATTTCACTGTCTAATTCTTGCTTAATCTTATGTGCTTCTTCTTTTGCTTCTAAAACAGATTCTTTTCTTACTGCTTTTGCTTCTGAATAAGCATCTTCAATGATTTTTGCCGCTTTAGATTTGGCTATTGCAGTATTTTTTTTATCTATCGCTTTTGATATAGCAATTCCACCAACAGCACCAATAATTAAAGAAATTAAACCTACAACTATCCCTAATACTACTGGTTCCATTTCTTTAAACTCCTTATTATTTGCAGAGAAAATAGTTCCTATTGAATAAACGTGTAATGCATTTTTAGTTTTAAAACATTATTCAAAAGGATTATATTAAACGAGTATATACTCTAATCTACTTAGTCCACGAATATAGTATAAATCATTTACTAAAATCTGTCAAATAAATTAAAGTTAAATTTTAAATTTCTATACATTCCGCATTTGAAATAGCCTTTTCAATTAATTCTTCTATATCATCAATCTTGCTTTCTTGCTTTATACAATCAGCAATTTTTGGTTTTATTATAGGCTTTTTAGGTACAAATACTGTACAACAATCTTGATAAGGCAAATTTGAAATTTCAAAGGTTCCTATATTTCTTGCTATTTCAATAATTTCATTTTTATCAAAACTAATCAATGGTCTAAAAACAGGCATTTGCTCAATTACGCTATTACTGCAAGTAATACCTTGCACAGTTTGGCTTGCTACTTGTGCTAAATTTTCACCTGTAATCAAGCAAGAACATCCGTTTTGCTTGCCAATCATTTCAGCAATCTTGTACATAAATCTACGCATTATTGTTATGGTAAATTCGCTATCACAATTAAAATGTATTCTTTCTTGAATTTCAGTAAAAGGCACTACAAATAATTTGATTTTGCCACTGTATTCACTAACTACTTTTGCTAGGTCAACTACCTTTTGCTTTGCTTGTTCACTTGTATAAGGATGACTGTGAAAATAAACACAATTAATTTCAAGTCCCCTTTTAGCCATTAAATACCCCGCAACAGGACTATCAATACCGCCTGAAAGCATTAAAATACCTTTACCAGAAGTTGAAACAGGCATTCCACCCAAACATTTAATTTTTTCAAAACTAACGTAAGTTTTTCCATTTTCCCTAATGTCAATATCTACAATGTGTTTAGGGTTATGTAAATCAACTTTTAAATTTTGATTATTATTTAAGATAATTTCACCAATAATAGCACTAAATTCTATTGATTTTATAGGAAAACTTTTATCTGCTCTTGCAGTTTCAACCTTAAAAGAACCATCCAAACTAATCGTTTTGCAAAAGTCTTTTATTTTTTCTAGATTTGTTTCCATTACATAAGCAATACTTACTGATATTAACCCAAAAACCTTTTTAAGTTTTTCAACAATAATATCTTGATTTTCATCAACATTTGTAACAACAAATCTGCCAGCAATTTTTTCTATTTTAACTCCATATTCCTTAATTCTTTCAAAAGCATTTTTAATTAATACATCCTCAAAATACTTTCTATTCTTACCTTTAAGATATATTTCACCATATCTTAACAAAATTACTTTTTCCATTATTTTCTCCTATTAACTTGGTTGTATAAACTCTCATAAATTTCTAAAATTTTCTTCCCTGCCTCTACTACTTCTTCAACTGTATTACTTGCATCAAAACTTATTCTAATGCTACCTTTTACTATTTCCTTATTAAATCCTATTGCTTCCAAAGTGGCGTTTCCAACCTTTTTAGAAGAACAAGCAGAACCTAACCCAACAAAAATGTCATACTTTTCTAATGCATTAACTATTGTTTCCCCATTCACACCTTTTAAGATTAAACTTAAAATATAAGGCGAAGAATTTGCAAAGTTATTTATTATAATGTTTTCATTAATACGAATTGTTTTGATAAATTCATTTCTTAATTTAACAATAAAATCATAATTTTTAGCATAATCAAGCCTTTCACAAATGTTAGCAAAGGCAAAAATGTTAGGCACATTTTCAGTGCCAGAACGCAATCCCTCTTGCTGTCCACCACCCAAAATATAAGGTTTAAAGTTTGATTTTACATACAAACCAGCAATACCTTTTGGACCATGTATTTTGTGTGCGGAAATTGTATAATAGTCAACATTAAGTGATTTTAAGTCTACTTTTATCTTTCCAAATGCCTGAACACCATCACAATGGAATAAACAGTTAGGATTTATTGCTTTTGTTATTTTAACCAAAGTTTCAATGTCATTAACTGCCCCTGTTTCATTAGAAGCGTGAATTATTGAAACTAAACCAACATTATCATCCATTTTTGCTTTAAAATCATCAATATCAACTTGACCATCTTTATTTAAGTTTATAAGGATTACTTCAAAACCCTTTCTCTCTATTTCAGTTATTGTTGATGAAATAGAATTATGTTCTCCACTTGATATTAGAACCTTTTTAAATCTTTTGTTCAGTTGACCTAACAGAACAGAATTATTTGACTCTGTTGCTGAACTTGTAAAAATAAAGTTACTCCCACTTGCACCATTTAACGCTTTTATAATTAAGTTTTTTGCATCTTTAATTTTGTTAGAAATCTCTTTCGCCCTATAATAAGGTGCTGATGGATTATAAAACTCATCAAAACTGTATTTTTCAATTATTGACCACACTTCTCTATCAAGTTTTGTAGTTGATGCATTATCTAAAAATATCATTTATTAATTCTCTCTTAAATTTATATTTAGTTTATATTGCAATGATTTCAACAATTTAGCGACTATTTTGTCTATTTCTTCATCAGTAAATGTTGCATCATCTTTTTCAAATTTTACTCTGAAAGTTAAACTCTTAAATCCATTTTGAATATTCTCACCTTCATATTCATCAATTAAAAGCACTTCTTTGCAATATTTTCCACTTGAATTTTTTATTTCATTATAAACATCTTTATATGAAAGTTCTTTTGAAACTACAAACGAAAAATCTCTATTTACGCTTTGGAATTTGCTAAACGCATTAAAGAAAGGAATTTCTTTTTCTTTTTCAATAAATTTATCCAAGCAAATTTCACATAAAATAACATCTTCTTCAATTTCATAATTTTTAACAACACTTGGATGGACAAATCCTAAATAACCAACAACTTCATTTTCAAATATTAAATTAGCAGATTTATAGTTATTTAAAAATGTGCTATTTGCTTTTTCAAAATCAAATTCAACCCCTAGTGTATTACAAACAATTTCTACACAACATTTTGCTTCAAAGAAATCTAATTTCTTACCACTGATTCCAAATCCTAAAACAGTATTTTCTATTGCCAAATCGTTTTCAGTGGTTTTATTTTTGTAAGTTCTTCAAATTTCAAATATTTGTAAGTTTTTATTTCCATGTCTTTCATTGTATTGAATAACATTTAGCAAACTATCTGCTAAATTTGTTCTCATATATTTTAAATCTTCATTTAATGGATTTGAAATAGCAATTACTTCTTCCCTATTAAAATTACTTAAATTAAGTTTTTTTACATAGTCTAGATTTGATAAAGTAAATGTATTTAACTCAACAAAACCGCAGTCAACTAATTTATTTTTTAATAATGAAATGTTATCCAATTTCAAATTCTTATTTCTCTTACAGTATGATGTTGTATTTAGCAATGTAGATTGAACCTTATCAAAACCATAAATCCTTATAATCTCTTCTGCTATATCTGAAATGTTCGCTATATCATTTCTAACTGCTGGAACTTCAATATTTAAAATTGAATCATTTTCAATATTTACTTTTATATCTAGCCTTTCTAAAATATTAGTAATTTCTTCATTGCTTATTTCAACTGCAAGTAGTTTTGTTATGTCTTTAATATCAAAACTTAATCTCTTAGGCTTTATATCAATTAAAGTTTCTTCTACAATTCCCTTGCAGATATTTCCATAACCCAAGCTTGAAATTAAATGTAACGCTCTTTTTAAACCAATTTCACAAAATGCAGGCTCAACACCTTTTTCGTATCTATTTGAACTATCTGAACTCAAACCTAATTTTCTACTAGTTGCACGTACTCCACCCTTTACAAATGTTGCAGATTCAAAAACTAAATTCTTTGACATTGAATTAATTCCACTATTAAATCCACCCATGACACCTGCAATAGCTAGAATTTTATGACTATCAGCAATAACAGTGTCTTTTGTGTCAAGTTCGTATTCTTCCATATTCAATGCTAATACTTTTTCATTATTTTTTGCATTTCTTATTTCTATTACTTTATCGTCTATTTTATCATAATCAAATGAATGCATAGGTTGACCTATTTCCATTAATACATAATTGGTGATATCTACAATGTTATTTATTGACCTTATTCCTACGGCATTTAATCTTTGCTTAATATATTTGGGAGATTCGCAAATTTTTAAATCGGTAACAACGCTAGCCATATAACGCAAACACCTATCAGTGTTAATATCTACATCAATATAATCTTCGCATTTTCTATCACTTTCAACATAGTCAAGTGCTGGTAATGTTAATTCTCTATTTAATATAACACTTATTTCTCTTGCTAAACCTAAAACACTATTGCAATCTGGTCTATTTGAAAGAACAGTAACATCTAAAACAACGTCATCTAAACCTAAAACTTCTGCAATAGGCGTACCCAATTTATAGTCTTCGTGCAAAATCATTATTCCGTCAATTTCAGCACCATCATAAACAGAGTTGTCAATCTTTAACTCTTGTCCACTACATAGCATACCTTGTGATTCTAAACCACGCATTTTTGAAGTCTTAATTAAAACTCCACAAGGCAAATCCGCACCATCTAACGCAACAGGAATTAATGCTCCTTCAAAAACATTAGTAGCGGCAGTTAAAATTTGTACTTTTTCAAAGCCTACATCAATGCTACAAACTTGTAGTCTATCAGCATTTGGATGTTTCTCTAACTTTAAGATTTCTCCAACAAATACTCTCTCCATTCCCTTGCTTTTATATTCTATTGACTCAACTTCAAATCCTGCATTTGTCATTTTTTCTGCAAGTTCTTCTGGTTTTACGTCTTTAACATCAACAAAATCATTCAACCATTTTAATGATAATTTCATAACTTTCTCCTTATTTATATTGGTTTAATGTTCTTACATCATTTTCAACCAATATCCTTATATCGCTAATTTCACTTAAACCTAAAACAACTCTTTCAATACCAATACCAAGAGCAAAGCCTGAATAAACCTTGCTATCAATACCGCAGTTGTCTAACACTTTTGGATTAACCATTCCTGCACCCAAAATTTCCACCCAACCGCTATTTTTGCAAGTTGGACAACCTTTCCCTTTACACTTACTGCATGTAATATCTACTTCAACACTAGGTTCTGTAAATGGGAAAAATGAAGGACGCATTCTAATAGAAACATCGCTACCAAACAAACTCTTTGCTAGATAATCTAATGTACCTTTTAAATCTGCAAGAGTTACATTTTTATCAATAACAAGTGCTTCTAATTGATAAAAAATAGGACTATGCGAAGCATCTAATTCATCACCCCTATAAACTTTACCAGTAGAAATCATTTTTATTGGCGGTTTAGAATTTTCCATTACTCTAATTTGCATTGTAGAAGTTTGTGAACGCAACAATCTCTTATCATCTATATAAAAAGTGTCTTGACTTTCTCTTGCTGGATGGTCAGCAGGAATATTTAACTTATCAAAATTGTATTCATAAAAGTCTATTTCAGGGCCATCATAAATATCAAAGCCCAAATCTTTAAAAATGTTGATAATTTTATTTTGTACTATTGTTATAGGATTTAAAGCACCAATGCGAACATTTTTAGCAGGCATTGTTACATCTATGGCATCTTCCTTTAACTTCTTATCCATTTCTTCTTGCTCAAATTTTGCTTTGTACTCCGCTATTTTATCTTCTAATTCTTTTCTGGCAGAATTAACTATTGCACCAATTTCTTTTCTTTGTTCTGGCTCATAGTTTTTCATATCTTTTAAAATAGCAGTTAATTCACCACTCTTTCCTAAATACTTTACTCTTACTTCCTCAATTTCTCTACTTGATGTTTTTGATACTAAATCACTTAAACCTTTATTTAGCATCTCAACTATTTTGTCTTTCATTTTTTCCTCCATATCATATAAGTAAAACCAAATAAAACGCAAAAAAAATAAATAGCATTATTATCTTTTAAGTAAAACAACCGCTCATTCAGTAAGCAATTACGCACACAAAATTTTATAAATTTAAAAACTGAAAAAAGATAATTTTTATTCTGTTTAGCATTTCATTGTATTATGCGAAGTTGGGATAGTGAGAAAGTTCACTTTCTCATTTGACCAACAAACATAATTCAAACTGTGATGCACAACTTGTTGTGGTGGTTGCGGTACGCAACACAAAATTAAATTTTATTTAATTTTATCATCACATAGTTTATAATATCGTAAGTTAGAAGAAAGCGGAACGCAGTTCCATTTTCTAATAACCGATGATATTTCAAACGAGAAGCAAAGAAAAATTTATTTTTTCCTTTGAAAATCGTATGATTTTTGCTGTGATAAATTTATTTATTACAACAACTTCTCATAGTTTATAATAAAATAGTTTACCATAATAGTTATGGAAGTGTCAAGAAATAAAGCAAAATACCTTTACAAATTGTAGAAAATTATATAAAATATAAGTATGAAAATTTATAAATTTAAAGCCAACAAAGATTATGATAAGGCAAGATATTTTCTTCTAGAAATAGGTCTATCATCAAATCTAATAAAAAGTATAACCAAAGAAATGGGTCAAATCATAAAAAATGGCACAAGTATAAGAGTTAATGAGAGAATAAGTAAGAATGATACTATTGAAATACATTTTAAAGAACAAGAACAAAATTTAATAGTACCTATTCTCTATAATCTTGACATTACATACGAAGATGATTACTTTATCGTTATAAACAAACCTAATGAAATTGCCACTATTCCTTCATATTGTAATTATACAAACTCACTTGCAAACTATGTAACTTATTATATGCAAAACAAAGAAAAGGATTTTCTTTTTCGTGCAGTAAATAGGCTTGACAAAGAAACATCTGGACTTGTTCTTGTTTGTAAAGATTTAGTAGTCTATAATCTTCTTGAATTAAATAAGATAATAAAAAAATATGAAGTTATAACAACTGGAAAATTAAAAAAACAAATAATAAACAAGTGTATTGCAACAATAAAAACGAATGATGATAGAAATGAAATTAAACGGATTATCAGTAAAAATGGAAAACCCGCAATAACCCAAATATTGTGTACTAAATATAATAGAAAACACAATATGAGTTATGCCACTATAAAATTGCATACAGGAAGAACTCATCAAATAAGAGTGCATTTATCTTCAATCAACAATTCAATACTAGGCGATAATTTATATGGAACTAAAAAAGCAGATAGAATGTATCTAAACTGCTATTATTTAAAATTTTATCACCCTATTTTAAAAAAGAACATCACAATAAAACGTAAAATCTTTTTAGAACAATTCAAATTACTAGGGAATCAAGTCCAACATATCTTGTAAATTATCAGAATGTAAATATGTAGATGGAACTTTTCCTATTATAATACTTTCACAAATCAAAACTTGCGACCGATTTTTAACTGTTTTATTTTCTATTGGCAATACCATACTAACACTAGCATCAATATTGACATAAATTCTATGATGGGTTTGATTTATTCCAGCAGACTCAAAAAAAGAATCAAAAGTGCAAGTTATTGAGCCAATAGGAATAAGTTTTATTTTTACGTCAGGTCCTCTACCTACAAAAATGGGCATTCCACTAAAAGTACCAATAGGAATATTTAAACCACCATTTCCCATTATTTCAAGTTTTGCTTGTGCAGTTTTTGCTAATTCTTTTGATAGTTTATTTATTAGAATTGAATTTGCAGTTATCATTGTAATATCACCCTCTTCATTTGTTGTAATATTAATTAAATCGTTATACAGTACAGATTCAGACACTACTTCCGCAACAGCACTATTAACCGCTTTAAGAGTCAAACTTCTTACTTTAATTTCACTAGTTGACAAAATAACAGGGTTTACAATATTGTTAAAAAACACGAAAATTAGGCAAATTATAATAGTTATACTTGTAATAAAAATGACATATTTACGCTTGGACATTTTCCTATTTACTTGCCCAACTAATTTATCATATTTCATATTTATAAATATGCTTTAAAACGACTAAAAATAACAATTACTAGAAAGTAAAACCACCATTAAAAAACTAATCTTATTGATTAGTTTTATTTTATTCTACAAGTCTTAAATCTTCCTCACCTTCTAGAAATTCTGGTAAAGACTCTTCTCCTTCTTCACTAACTTCATCATCTGGAATTTCAAAAGTCCTGTAAAGACTGTTATCATCTCTATGTACAACTTTAATACGTTCTAAAATTTCTTCATAATCAGGCAAACAATCTATATCTTCCAAACCAAATCTTTTCAAAAACTCTTCCGTAGTACCATAAAGTAAAGGCTTGCCTACTGCATCTTTTCTACCTACTACTTCAATTAAATTATGTTGTAATAACATTTGAATTGAATAATCAGAATTTGTACCCCTAATTTGCTCTATTTCCAGTTTTGTAATTGGTTGTTTATATGCAACTATTGCAATAACTTCAAGTGCTTTTTTAGTAAGTAATTTTTCTTTAATTGGGTTTAATACTTCTGTAACACATTCAGCATAAGATTTATTGCTACTTAATTGAATTTTACCCTTATAAGTAATTACATTAATACCGCATTCGCCACAATATCTTTCTTTTAATTTTTCAATAGCATTGTCAATTTCTTTATCTTTTAAATCAAGTTTTTCTTTAATGTCTTTTATTTCAATACCATCACCTGAAACAAATAAAATACTAGCAAGTACTTCTTCTAACTTTTTCCCTTTTAATATATCTAGCATTATTCCTCCACTACTTATACTCATCTACTGGCATAGATTCTTCTTTTAAATTTTCCTTTGCTGATTCTTCATTAAAGTAAATATCAATATCATCAAATGTATTATCTTGGTTAATCTTCACAATATGACGCTTTAATAATTCTAAAAGTGCTAAAAACACCGTTATTACTTCACTTCTAGTAAAATCATCTTCAAAAAATTGTGAGAACTTAACTTTTTTCTTGTTTGTAACTACATCTTTAATATTGTCTATTTTTTCTGCAACCGTCCATCTATCTTTTGCAATTTGCTTTTGAACTATTTGCTCTCTATCCTTTTCATTTAGTTTAACCAACATTTTAGCAAAGGCATCAAGCATACTTTCAAGAGTCATATCGCCAAGGACAAATCTATAATCACCAGCAGATTTGTCAGGCTCTTTATAAAATCTATCAACACTATCTAATGCTTCCAATTCAAAACTTGCATCTTTAATAATTTCATATTCTTTAATCATAAGTTTTGCAAGATATTCTAGGTCCTCTTCTGGCGCACCTTCATCTTCATCATCTCTTGGAAGTAGCATTTTAGTTTTTATTTCCAATAAAATGGCCATCATTTGAATAAATCCGCTTGCACTTTCAATGTCAAGTTCAGGCAATTTTTTCATATGTTCAATGTATTGTGATGTTAAATCACCTAATCTTATTTCATCAATACTCATCTTTGACTCTTTAATAAGATTATATAACATTTCTATTGGTCCTTCAAAATTTTCAAGGACAAACCTATAATCATTTTCTATAATTGATTGTTGCAAATCATCCATATCAATTCCAACCTTTTAAAATAATAGCATTAACCATAACTGAATAAATGGACTTAAAATAAATGCCCATAAGAAATTTACTATAATATCAAATATAGGAGTTATAAGAATTAAAAGCAAAACAAAAATCCCATATTTTTGCATAAATGTAATATAAGGATTTCCCCTTCTAACAAATGCACTTAAAAGTGAAAAACCATCCAAAGGCGGAATAGGTAAAATATTAAAGACTGCCAATACAAATGAAATCATACACATATACTCGCAAAATTTCATTAAAAAGATTCCAAAAGTTGTAGATAAATCAGCAAAATTTAATGCAAGCACATAAAATAAAGAAAACAATATTGCAGTTATCAAATTAGTAACAACGCCTGCTATTGAAACCTTAACAATTCCACTTTTATATTTTCTAAAATTTAACGGATTACACTCCACAGGTTTAGCCCAACCAAACCCAACAAGTAATAAAAATACAGCACCTAAAAAGTCTAAATGTGCAAGTGGATTTAACGTTAATCTACCTGCTAATTTTGGTGTATTATCGCCTTGTCTATAAGCAACATAAGCGTGAGCAAATTCGTGTGATGACAATGCAAATAATAATGCTAAAACATAAGCAACTATTACTGCAAACAAAGTCATACCTTCAAAACCCGAATTGAATATTTGAAAAAGCATTTTAACCTACTTATTTAAAAATTTTATATAAACATTCTTCTTATCATCTCAATTTTAATTTCAAATAAATTAAGATATTCCGCAAGGAAGAAATTTTCTACATAATAAAAGTATTATACCTTAATCCTAAAAAAAAATCAATAAAATCCCATACATTTTAGGAAATTATTGATTTCTTTTTACCATTTTTCTGTGATTTTCTTAATAACATCTACAAAACCCATCATTTTAACATCATCTTTAACAATTACATCGCTTTTTGCAACAACTTCATCATCTATAACGATTTCAAGCGTTCCTATAATAGTCCCTGCTTTCAATGGTGCTTCTATGTTAGATTTCTCAAAAACTTCATTATACTCCACATTTTGATTTTTACCAACCACAAAACCCACATCATCTTTAAAATAGGTTTTAACATTTACTTCTTTTGCTTTATTAATTTTTATATCTTTATAAAAACTATCTTTTTCATAAAGTTTTTGATACTTGTAATTTGCATATCCTGTTAAAAACATTTCTTTTGCTATATCAAACCTTTCACTAGTCGTCTTTGAACCTAGTACAACACAAATCAATTCAAATCCATTATTGTTACTTAAAGAAGTATAACAAAAACCAGCCTTTTCAGTAGTGCCAGTTTTCCCTGCAATACAATTCTCATATTTTCTTAACAACTTATTTGTATTCGCTAGTTCTGTATCTCTACCACTTGGATGAGTATAACTATCAAGCCAAATTTTACTATATTTTTGATAATGTTTATTAGTTAAAACATTTTTTGACAATATAGCAACATCACTTGCAGTTGAATACCCCTCTTCGTTTAATCCCGTACTATCCACAAACAATGTATCATCCATTTCTAACTCTTTTGCTTTGTCATTCATTTTAACTACAAAATTTTCTTCTGAACCCGCTAAATTTTCAGCAAGGACTACCGCAGAATCATTAGCAGATGCTATTACAACGCTTTTAATTAAATCACTTACTTTATGAGATGTATTAGCATCTAAAAATAGTTGCGAACCACCCATTGTACTAGCATATTCACTAACCTGCATTAAGTCATTTTCACTTATTTGGTTATTATCCAAAGCTTCAAATATTAAGTACAAAGTCATTAATTTGACAATGCTTGCAATAGGTAACTTCTCATTAATATTTTCTTGATAAAGCACCTTGCCACTACCAGCATCAATTAAAATGCTAGATTTACATTTGTATTCATCTGCATATCCTAATTTAACAACATTAGTACTAGTACATAAGAACATACTAAACAATACAATTAAGCAAAAAACCAAAGTTAAACATTTTACTTTCATAAGCCATTCTCCTTTGGTTTTATTATTTGTTAATATTTATTAAATATACATTAAAACTTTTACTCTTCTAAAACAAACTTAAATATTAAGAAATGATAAATTTGTTACTGAAAATAGACAACATAAGTACTTGATAAATTAGTAAAACAACTCTAATTAGCAATAAAAATAAAATTGTTTTTACAATACCTTTTCTCACACTCTCGTCCACATGACAAGCACGACACTTTTTGAAGTCCACTGACAACTTCATTATTATACAAGCAAAAATTACAAATAAAACAATGCTCAAAATGTATACAGGAAGAATAATTATAATAGTATTGAAAATGCCAAATACATTTAAGCATTTAAACATTATAGTAAGATTTAAGAAGAAATAATAACTTTTATAAGCCAATATAACTAGTGTAATCGGCATCAAATATACACTAAATACACAAAAAAATATTATTGCAAATAAAATTATGGATTCAATTAATTTATAAAAGATAAAGGATATCCAAGAACTGTCCGCTTTTAAAAAATCAAGCAGTAATGTATCTGTCAAACATTCTATATCAATATCAACACTTGTATTTTGAATTGTCAGCACTCCAAAGACTGCCCCAAAAATCACAACCGCCAAACAAATAAGATAATAACATTTATAAGTTTTAAGATGCGTAAAAATCAAATCCAATATTTCGTATTTATTTCTTCTTGTAAAGTTCTTCATATATCAATATATGCATTTTATATAAATTTAATTACTCTTTTATCATCCAGTCCAAATACACGCCAAACCCTTTTGTTGGGTCATTTACAAAAACATGAGTAACCGCCCCTACTAGTTTATTATTTTGAATAATAGGGCTTCCGCTCATTCCTTGCACTATTCCTCCCGTTGTTTTTAATAACTCTTTATCAATAACTCTTAAAACCATACTTTTTTGATTAGATTTATTTTGATGGCTGGTTTTTATAATTTCAACATCATAACTTTTAACACTTTTCCCATCTAAACAACACAATATTTTTGCCTTGCCAGGTTTAACGCTTAAACGCCCGCCAACTTTCATTTTATTTGCAGTTAGATATTCACTGCCATTATTTATATAACCATAAACACCATATTTATTATTTTTATCTATAATTCCTTCACAATCTTTACCAGGTACAAATAAACCTTTTATTTCACCAGTACTACCTTTTTCACCTTTATTCACTCCCAGCACTTCACATTGATGTAAAGTTCCTGACTTTATTTTTAGCGGTTCTTCGCTACCATTTTCACAAATTCCATGCCCAAGTGAACCAAACCTATTATTTTCTGGTTTAATGAATGTTAAAGTACCTATCCCACTTGCATCTTCCCTTATCCATAAACCCAATTTATACATTTTTGCTGTTATATCATAAACAGGTTTAACAGTGCCTTTAATTTCCTTTTCATCTCTTACCCCACTAAACTCAACTTCTTCGCCATTGTAGTCTTTCATATTGATTGCTTCGTCAATTTTATCTATACTAGTAATTTCAATATTATTTATAGTTCTAATTCTATCTCCAACTTTTAAATTACAATTTTTAAAAGGATAAACAACTCCATCTTTTGAAGTAACCCCACTAAATCCAACAACAGTTACGCCATCAGTATTCATCAATACTCCAACAGTATTTCCGCAAACTATTACTTCGTCTTCAACCATATTGACTTGAAAAGAAGCAACATTTATAATGTTAAATAATTTGATGTCCAACATTGCATCAACTACATTTAGTGTATTATTAGAATTATTTACACTTTTTATTGATGTAATAGAAGATTTTATTACAGGATTTTTATTAAGCATTTCTATCTCATCATAAGCAATAAGCATACCAGCACTGAAAGAACTTACAAAAGAATAAACATAAATCAACCCTATTCCAAAAAAAGCTACAAACAGTAAAACAAAAGCAACAACAATTTTTTTAAACATAAAAAAACCACCTTTACAAGTAGTTTTTTTGTTTTTCAAATATTTATACATTACAAATTTTACTAATGCCTTTAAAATTTATTTGTCTTTTCTTAATTTGTAATTATTGGAATATGCTTTTAATTCGCTTGCATACTTTAAATCTAAATCTTTTATTTCCTTACTACCAGATAGTCTAGCAATCTCTTTTAATAAATCATTTTCATTAATCACTTTGCAACTTGTACAAGTTTCATTATTTTTACTTTCCTTGAATACAAGCAAATTATTATCCGCCATACTAACTATTTGTGGTAAATGACTTATTGAAATTACTTGACAATTTCTTGAAATATCACAAATTTTATTTGCAACCTTTTGCCCCACAACCCCACTAATTCCAGAATCAATTTCATCAAAGATTAAAAGGTCAATATCATCTTTTAGCATTATCACATTTTTATACGCAAGCATAAATCTGCTTAATTCGCCACCAGAAATTATTTTAGACAACGGTTTTAATGGTTGTCCCAAATTAGAAGAAAACATAAATTCAATAGTATCTAACCCATTTACAGTTAAATTTTCTAAATTTTCATTATAATTATGACTTATCTTAAATTGTGCATTTTTCATCTCTAAATCTTTTAAATTTTGTACAAGTCCTTTTTCTATTTCTACTTTTGAAATTTCTCTTTCCTTGTATAAATTATTGCATACTTTAAAAATATCTGCCTTAACAGCATCAAGTTTTGCTGTATATTCTTTAACAACTTTTTCATTATTCAAAATAAAATCAAGTTCCATTTTTGAATTTTCAAGATAATCTAGCCTATCACTTTCTCGTTGTCCATATTTTCTTTTTATAGATTTAACTTTTTCTAATTCTTGCTCTATTTCATCTATATTTAAATCCTCGTTAAATAATGAATTGTCTAACCTTTCAATCTTAAACTCTAAATCTTCTACTTCATATCTTAAACTTTCGCTTTGTTCAATTAATTTAGTTGCATCATTTTCATATCTTTCAACCATTTTTAATTCAGTGCAAATATCTTTAAAAGCATTTGCAAGAGATGAATTTGAGTAACCATAACCTAAAATATTTTTAACACTATCAAGCCCTGCTTTTATTTTTTCTATTGATTGATATTTTGTTTTCTTCTCTCGCAAATCATCTTCATAATCATCATTAAATTGATTGTTTTCTAGTTCATTGATTTCATATTCAAGCAATTCAATTTTAAGTTGTTTGTCCTTATCATCTCCAAAATTTTGCTTTAATTTAAGTTCAATATCTTTCTTTGCCTCAATTAATGTAGATAACCTACCTTTTAACTCTCTTATATTATCTAACTTAAAATTATCTACAATATCTAATTGCTTTGAAGTTTCTAACAGAGAATAATGTTCTTGTTGCCCATAAAAATCAACAATTAGTTTTGTGATTTTGTTTAAATTAGTTAAAGTTGAAATATTCCCATTAATTCTAATATCACCTTTGCCATCTATTGTTAATGTTCTAGATATTATTAAAGGCTCATCACAACCAACTTCTATACCTAATTCATTGCAAACCACCCTTACATTCTCATTAATAGAATCAAAAACGCATTGCACTTTTGTATATTGTTCGCCATTTCTCACAAAAGATTTATCCGCTCTATCGCCTAATACAAATTTGAGTGCTTTCATTATCAAACTTTTACCAGAACCAGTTTCGCCTGAAATAACATTTAATTGATTGCCAAACTCAATTTCCAAATCTTTAATTAAAGCAAAATTATTTATAATTAAATTCTTTAACATTTGTACTATTCCCCTCAACCATAAATAATTTTATTTAATGAATGACACGCAATATTTGCTTTAACATCATTTTCAAAATAAATTGTAACTGTATCGTTACCAAATGTACTACCTAAACTATTTTCTACGCCTAGTTTATCTAAAAATGAGTTTACAGCACTTGCTAAACCGTTAATAGTTTTAATCAATACAATGTTATTTATGATTTTTAAATTAATCACTGCTTCTTTAAAAATATTTATGTATTTATTTGAAAACGCTTGTTCTGTTGCATCAATACAGGCATACTTATATTTTTTATCTTCTGTTAAAATCTTTATAAGTCCTAGTTCTTTTATATCTCTTGAAATAGTGGCTTGGGTTATGTCAAAATTTGATTCTCTTAAAAGTGTTACAAGTTCTTCTTGCTTTTCAATTTCTCTTGTAGTTATTAATTCTAATATTTTTGACTGTCTTAAACTTCTTGGCATTTTATAACACTCCCATAATACTTTATTGAAGCATTATACATCAATTAAAAATTTTATGCAAGAAGATTTTGCATAAATATGCAAAGAAATTTAATCAAAAAATCAAAATTAATAATATAGGAAGTTAGAAGAAAGCGGAACGCAGTTCCATTTTCTAATAACTGATGATATTTCAAACGAGAAGCAAAGAAAAATTTATTTTTCTTTGAAAATCGTATGATTTTTGTTGTGATAAATTTATTTATTACAACTACTTCTCA
>JAFTVC010000027.1 GCA_017465925.1 Clostridia bacterium
AAATTCATATTTTACCACTCCTATTTTACAATATTGAGTACGAGTTTTAGATTAAAACCCTTTTCACATTGTAATTTTACATATTTCACTAATCTTTTGCAACTATTTTTTGCATTTTTTCTAAAATTTATTTATTTTTTTGCATTTAATTCAATAAAAACATCAGCAAACCGAACAAATTAAAACATCAGCAATTCGCTGATGCCTTATTTATTACTTATTTTTTCTTTTTCTATGTACTATTTTATAAACCACTCCTGATTTAATTTTAACAATATTAAACGGACATAATTCTTGACAACAAAAACATCTTATGCACTTATTGCAATCAATTTTAGCATATTGTTTTTTATCCGCTTTTTCTTTCATCTCAATAGCTTTTACAGGGCAATGTTCAAAACACTTTTTACAGCCTTTACAATGTTTTTTCTTGATGACAGGTCTTCTTGTCAATAATTTATGCACAAATCCATTTAAGAATAATGGAACTTTTTTAGTATTGCTATTATAAATTTCTATCTCTGTATTTTTAAAATCTGCTTTTATAAATTTTTTATAGTCTTCGCCAACAATTTCAATATTATCTATACTCATTAAATTTCTTTCTATCTGCTTTTGCATTAATGGCATTGTTAGATAATCAACACCCATTATTTTTAACATCACAAAATCCAGACTATAAGCATCTACACTTGCTAACAAACAATTCATCTTTATAGGAGTGCCACTTGTTGGTCCATCGCCTTCCATTCCTTCCACCCCATCTATAATATTAAGGCAGATTTTATCTTTTAATGTCTCATAAATATCTATGATGTAATTTGAAAATGAATATTGGTCTTTAAAGTTTCCATGCATTTCAACTTTCATAAGTCCCGGAATAGCACCGTATAAATTTTTTACTGCACCAGAATATCCCATAAAAGTATGTGTTTTTAGTTTTGCAATATTAATTATTAAATCAGCATTATTTAAAACATTTATAATTGGCCATTCTTTATGCATTACTGCATTTTGATTTTCTATCATTTTATAACTGAAATCTTGATTTAGTTTTGCACCAGATTCTTCACATACCTTTGCCATTTCGGTTACCCTGTAAACAGTATTCATATATGCACTATTAAATGGCCCACCGCTACTATCTGCTATTATGCAATTTGCTCCATAAGTCATTACTTTTTCTGCTACTGCTTTAACAACACTTGGATGACTAGTTGCACATTTATTTGGATTGATTGCAGATACCAAATTTGCTTTAATAACTACATTCATTCCTTTTTTAATAACACCATCAAGTCCGCCTATCAAATTTAATACATCTTCTACTTTTGATTTAACCAACTCATCATCATAAGATGAACATTCTACTAATCCTACTTTCATAACCACCTCATTGGTAGAAATATTATAACTATAAATGTTAAGATATGCAAGTAAAATTAGTATTCTTAAAGAAGCAAATTCTATTATTGACCATTAATAAATAAAATCTAAATAAACCTTTTGTTATTAACTTAAAACTGATTTGAAGCACCGGCAAATTTAAGTAGGAATAAATTAATTGTCTTTATTCTTTTTCCTTAAATAAGATACCACAAAAACAAATCCAACCAATAAAACAATTACAATAACAACAATGACTCCGCTTTTTTCTCCACTAATAATATTACTTTGGTTCTTTTCATTTAAATTATTGCTATTGCTTTCGTTATCATCTTTATTAATTTGAGTATTATTTTGTACGCCAGTACTATTTTCAGTTTGACTAGAATTTATTTGGTTATTGGTAGAATTTTGATTTTCATTATTTATATTATTGTTAGAATTTCCGCTATTATTTTGAATGTTACCATTACCACTACTAGCATTATTATCTGTTCCAGTATTTGTATCTGTTCCACTTGATGATGTTGCATCATTATTACCTATTCCATTGTCTATTTCACCATTATTAGATGCTGAATTATTTTCACTTTCTTCAACTTCTTCAAATTCACCAAACAACGCCACGCTTACAACTTCTGCTAGTTCTGGAACAGTTTTTAGTACAAGGTCTTTTTCCACTAAATGAGAACCCATTTCAAACAATACCATATTGTCTTTAAGTGCTTGATTATAATGACCACTACCCATATAAATATCCACAAAAAGCCAAGGACAATAAATTTGAGATATACTCATTAAATATAAAGCAAATCCCTTATTTATATCATAATTAGGATTAGATTTTCCTATAACCATTCTAACCATACAACGTTCTTCACCATTTACATTCGTTATATAAAAACCACGACTTGTACCATCTCTGTGAACATCAAAAAGAGCATCTAAATTATGGTTATTTAGAAGCCTTTTCGCTGTACTACTACTTCTTGAATATGCGTATGTATCATGAGGCAAATGTAAAGTTTCATCAACAACTACATTAATAGCCTTTGACTGCAAACAAGTTGCTAATGATTTAGTTATATCGTGAATACCACCTTTACCATAAACACTATCATAACCATCGCCACTTATATAACTTTCATCATTATGCGACATATAAAGACCTATTGAACCACGAACCAAATTAGAATTAGCAACACTAACACTGGTTTCTTTCTTTTCCTTTAATTTAGGCATTTTATAAGTTTTAACATACTTTGCAGTACCTGTTTTAGTTGACTCATCAATAAATACCACTTCGTAACTATTCATATTTTTATCAATATATTCATCACCTATTGCAACATTATATCTTTCAAATAAATAATTGCCTTCTTCATCGTAAATAACATAAATTGTTGTATCATTAGAAACATCTGCTAAAACTGAATATTGATGCAATCCTGCACCAAAAGTAGCAAAACAAATTCCCATTAAAAATATAAACAAAAATCTTTTCATAGCATATAATCCTTTTATTTTATAGTGTGCAAAAAATTTATTTTAATGCACAATTTTAATGTGTAAAAAACTTCAATTACATAGGTTAGGAAAAACTCATCATTTAAAAAAGGAAATATTATAATTATTTTAGTTTATTAAATTTACAAAAAAGTTTTACATAACAAAGATACCGAAAGAAAGCAAAAATTAATATCATTAGCAAGTAAACTATTAAAAATATCATTTCAAGTTATCCACTTTTACACATAGATATTTGTTTATAGTATAAATAACAAAACCCAAAATTATAAAATTTTAATTTAATTAATTTAAAGTATTGATTTATTAAGTTAAAACATATATAATATTTTCTATAATTTAAAAGGACTTTAAAAAATGAAAAAAGCTATTGTTATAGGAAGTGGACACGCAGGTTGTGAAGCAGGGCTAGCACTTGCAAGAATGGGAATAGATACTACAATACTAACTTTAAATTTAGATAGTATTGCTTTTTTGGCGTGTAACCCATCAATTGGCGGAACAGCAAAAGGACATTTAGTTTGTGAAATAGATGCACTAGGCGGGCAAATGGGAATAAATGCTGATAATACATTAATACAATTAAGAATGTTGAATATGGGTAAAGGTCCAGCAGTGCAAAGTTTAAGAGCACAAGCAGATAAAATTAAATACCACAATAAGATGAAATGCACGCTAGAAAGCACTAAAAACTTACATATTCGCCAAGCAGAAGTTAGTGAAATAATAACCGAAAATGGAAAAGTTTTAGGAGTAAAAACTGCACAAGGTGCTACTTATCTAGCAGATGCAGTAATAGTATGCACAGGTGTTTATTTAAACTCTAAAATCATTGTAGGCAATTATACAAAAGACGTTGGTCCAAATGGCTTTGCAAATGCAACATATTTAACAGACAGTTTAAACGATTTAGGTTTTACAATAAGAAGATTTAAAACTGGCACACCAGCAAGAGTACACAAAGATAGTTTAGATTTTACAAAAATGGAAGTGCAAAAGGGAGATGACAATATTCAAAGTTTTAGTTTCTTAACGGAAACAAAGTTAGAAAATAAAGCGGAATGTTATTTAACTTACACAACAACAAAAACTCACGACATTATAAAGGCAAATCTTGATAGATGCCCTATGTTTAGTGGCGAGATTACAGGTGTTGGGCCTAGGTACTGCCCATCTATTGAATCAAAAGTTGTAAGGTTTACTGATAAGGAAAGACATCAAGTTTTCCTTGAACCAGAATCACTAGAAACAAAAGAGTTTTATGTGCAAGGTGTAAGCACTTCTATGCCTATTGATGTGCAAGAGCAAATGTATCGTAGTATTATAGGTTTAGAAAATTGTGAGATATTAAGAGATGCCTATGCTATTGAATATGATTGCATTGATAGCACACAATTAAAACCAACACTTGAATCTAAACTAGTTGAGGGACTTTATTTTGCAGGTCAAATAAATGGCAGTAGCGGTTATGAAGAAGCAGGTGCACAAGGTTTAATAGCAGGAATAAATGCAGGACTAAAACTTAACAACAAAGAACCTTTAATTTTACCAAGGAACAGCAGTTATATAGGTGTACTAGTTGATGATTTAGTAACAAAAGGCACTAATGAACCTTATAGAATGATGACTAGTCGTGCAGAATATAGACTTCATTTAAGACAAGATAACGCAGATATGAGATTAACACCTTATAGTATAACCTGTGGACTTGCAAGCGAAAAGCGAATAGAAAAGTTTAATAAAAAATTGCAAGAACTAGAAAATGCAAAAAATGAATTAAATAAAAATTTCAGTCCAAATGCAGTTGAGGCTTTATTCAAAGACAAATATGAGAACTTACCAAAAAGCGGTATAAGTTTATCACAAATAATAAAGCGAAATAATATTGATGCAAAAGATGCTTGTAAATATCTAGGAGTATTTAATGGTATTTCTAATGAAGTTTTAAACTACCTTTCTATTGAGTTAAAATATGAAGGCTACATTAGTAAAGAGCAAGCACAAATAAAAGAAGCACAAGATAAAGAAAATAAATCACTGCCTTATGACTTTGACTATAATACTATTCAAGGTTTAAGACTTGAAGCAAGACAAAAACTTAACGAAATAAAACCAATAAACATAGGTCAAGCAAGTAGAATAAGTGGCGTAAGTCCAGCAGATATTGCAATATTACTATGCTATTTTAAGTAAGATTTTAAAATATTTTATCCGCTAAAAATACTAAAAAACAAGTTATTTAGTAATGACTTGTTTTTAATTTCACATATCTTAAAACACAAAAGCAAGTCCTTGAACTTGCTTTTTTATTTATTTTATTAAACTTGTTTCTTTTTAATTCTTATTAAAACTTTCCTTTATTGTTTCAACGGTTGTTTAATGTTGAATTAATTCTTTAATTGATAACTTTCAAAATTCTACAACTGAATATACATAGCAGGAACAACTCCTAACCAACTAGTACTCACAATAGCATCATAAATATCACCGCTATAATTTACTATCACCATAAGACCACCCATCATGTAGTCAGGAGTACGAATCCAATATTGTCCACCAGATTCGCCCCCACCCTTATTTGCATACGTAGCACCTGCAAAGTCTGTTGGATATTTTACCCTTTCTGCATCACTAGAAAAGTATGTTATTTTTACATCTTGATAAGATAATAGGAATACTTTATCTTCTGTATTCGCACAAGCGTATTTATTTGCATCATTACTCGTAGTACTTGCAGAGTTATCCACAGTTGTTGTACAAATTAATTCTTGTTCTTCTGTTGTAAATGCACTATTTAAGAAACCATTTGATGAATAATCTGCTACGCTATAACTACTTCCATTAAGGTTGTTTAAATATGCTCTAATTGTGCTGTACTCATAGTTATTTGCATATACTGTTGCACTATTTACTGTTCTATCACTTGAACTTGTATAAAATGGTATATTTGGCCTAATTTCTCTTTCACTTAC